>NZ_KE384206.1:0-3881 GCF_000424545.1 Butyrivibrio sp. NC3005
GGAATCTATGACAAAGTTATAGAGCTATCGCCAGACTTTAGCGAAGAAAAGGTGGTTGAAATATTATGCGGCGAAGAGGTTGATTTATAGGTTATTGTTTTTATTACGAAAATCAATAACTGTACTATACCAAAATTTGTCGTTAGAAAAAATTGGCCTGCTAAGCAGGCTTATTGCGGATGATTATCATAAATTCCAGTAAAAAGTTGTATAAAATCTATTTTCGTTACTGATAAAAGTGTAGATATTAGAAAGTAATCATTTCTGATATCTGCACTTTTTTACAATAACAAGTAGGAAAGTAAACTTATAGTTGAACATCAAACAACTAATTGATTATTTATTCTCGTTATTTTTTCGATATAATGAAATTACACTGGTGAATTCATCTAAGGAGAAATCGAATATGAGGATTATGCTAGGTAACAAAATCAAAGAATTGCGTAAAAGAGATAAAAGAACACAGGATGATATGCTTTACAAGTCTGTTTTTGAAGATGGTAATTATGGATGGTTTAATAGAGATATATGTATTCTTTATTTAAATGCAGCGTGGATTTGTAATAGGAATAAAGATTATAATCATGCTATAGATTTTTTTGAAAAAGCCTATGATTATGGAAGATTCTTTATGAAGAATGTTAAGGTGCCTATGAAAAGACCGACTTCAGCATGTATAAGTGATGCGATTGAACTGCCTTCACGCTTTATTTGTATAAACGAAGGAACTTTTAAAGAGTATATCGGATTTTTTTCAGAAGATGTCATTTCTAAATTGAGGAGCAATCCAAAGTTCATTTCTATTTTTTAATTCGGAATGTATATATGTATATGTGGAAACAAACTTGTACTAAGTTGTAAATAGTTGTAAAATCATCTTGAACCTGTAAACAGTTGTATATAAGTTTATAACCTGTAAATAGTTGTATTGGAGGGAATAATGAAGAATCCGTTTACACATACGCCGGGAAGAGTTGGTGATGCCAGCATTTCCACTACTTTAGAAGAAAGGGTATATGAGAACTTTATGTATCCGCAACCTTCCGAGAGTGTATACAAGATAAGTGGTATACGAGGTTCTGGGAAAACTGTGATTTTCGGCAATATTTTGCGACATTACAAAACTGCAGAGATGAAAGAGGGTGGATGGCTTGTATACGATATCTCATCTGCCAGGAATCAGATAAAAACTCTAATTTCATATCTTTTACTAGAACCTGAGGTGAAGACAGCGCTTCTTTCGGAGAAAACGACTTTTAATGTTTCGATTCCATTTGCTGGAATAAATGCTGGCCTTAATAACAAAACTGATTATGATGACGAGGTTCGACTTGAACAGCTTATTGGAATTTTGATTAAAGCTGATAAGAAGATTCTTATAGGTGTTGATGATATTGCTAAGACTGAGGCAATGACTGAGTTTTGTTCTGTATATGCCAAACTTTTAAGAAATACATTAGATAATGAGATTGAAGCTCCATGGCCGGTTTATCTAATCTGCTCAGGTGTATATCAGAATTTTTATGAACTAGGCGAAGTGCCGAATCTGACTTTTTTCAAGAGAGCAGCTGAACTGAAAACGGAGCCTTTTCCAATGCCTGCAATGGCTATAAAATATGAGGATATGGCTCAGATGGATGAAGAAAAGGCTATTTTGTATGCCAAGATGACAAAAGGTTTTGCCTACGCTTATCAGGTATTTGGAAGTGCATATTTTGAATACAAAGATAAAGGTGAAGAATATGTTCAGAAAATTGCCAAAAGTGAGCTTTTTTCGCAATGTTATGAGAAAATCTGGAAGGAACTTCCAGAAGGTGAACGTGAGATTCTAAGGATTGTTTCAACAGGTCCTAAGAAGAGGAAAGAGGTTCTAGAACAGCTTAAAGGAAAGGGAAGCTATCAGGTTAATAGTACAGCTCTTAAAAAAATGGGACTTTTGGTTGATAGTTCGGAATCATATGGGGTTGCAGAAATAACGTTGCCTTTCTTCGGCGAGTATATTCAGAAGTTTTGCTGAGTTTTTATAGGTTTTTGTTTTCATCAGGAAAACAGGGATCCGTACCAGACTCGAGAGCGGCGTTAAGAGTAATATTGCCCTTACTTTTAGCAGATATTTTGTAATTGTTTGTTGGTGCTAGGTTTGACAATGTTATCGATTTCATGATAATATTTTGTTAATTGTGTGAGGGAGTAGCAAGCGTGGCAGCATAGCAAGTCAACACACTGGTCGTAAGACCTGGCTTGTTTTAAATTGCGAGACTCACATATAGCGAGACTATATGTGAGGTTATTATATTTAAATAAGCGTATCAGGAAATAGAGAGCGCTTTGGAAGAAAGTGATTAAATAAACCCGAGTATAGTTAAAAAGCTATACTTGGGTTTGTTGTTTTATATTTCAATTGTTTTAATTTTGGAATGGAGAGTAGGAGATTATGGGACTTGTTGAATTGTTGTTTCTAGGAGTGGGTCTGTCAATGGATGCTTTTGCTGTTTCTATATGTAAAGGCATTGAGACAAAGAAGGCTAGTGTAAAGCAGGTTATGTCTTGCGGTGTCTGGTTTGGCTTTTTTCAGGGGTTAATGCCTTTTATTGGGTATGTTTTAGGAATAAGGCTTTTATTTATCATTAATAAAATTGCCCCATGGCTTGCATTTATTCTTTTATCAATAATAGGAACTAATATGATTAGAGAGGCTTTTTCTTCGAAGGAAGAGGAGACAAGGGCTGGATTTGATATTAAAACTATGTTTATTCTGGCCGTTGCAACTTCAATTGATGCTCTAGCTGTAGGAATTACTTTTGTAGCTGTTCCTGTTAAGTTAATTGCAGCACCGACTTTGTTTAATACTTTTATTGGATGTGTGATTATTATGATTACTACATTTGTCTTTTCGTGTTTTGGAGTTAAGATAGGAAATGCCTTTGGAACAAGATATAAGTCTGGAGCAGAGGCTGCTGGTGGTATTGTTCTTGTATTTATAGGACTTAAGATTTTGTTAGAGCATTTTGGTGTATTGGATTTCATGGACAATGGAGATGTTTTGTTCGGTCTTCTTATTCCATTTATGGGAACAGTACTTGGTTCAGCATTCATTTTTGTTACAGACAGTCAGGTTAAAGAGAATTTTAAGCTGATAATGATAGGCATGGCTGGTGGAATTATGATGGCTTGTTCTATGTGGACGCTTTTATATCCATCAGTTCGACAGGGAAAAGTGATTGAAGCTGCTATTGGATTTTTTATAGGAATTGTATTTCAATATTTTCTTGATAAGGCAGTTCCTCATGCACATGTCTTCACTAAAGTGGAAGAGGGTCCTTCTAATAGTTTGAAGTATTCATTAAAAGTAATGTTATCTGAGGTGATTCATCATGTTCCAGAGGGAATGGCTGTAGGTATTATGTATGCTGGAGCTATTAATAAATCTGATGAAGTATCCTTGGCTGCTGCCCTTATTCTTACTATAGGTATTGCAATTCAAAATGTTCCGGAGGGATTATTTGTATCAGCTCCGATTAGAACTGATGGAGAAGAAAAAAGCAAATCGTTTTTGATGGGAGTTATATCTGGCGTTATAGAGCCTATTTTGGGAATTTCTATGATAATATTGGTGACAGCTTTCCCAGGAATATTACTATTTACCATGGCACTTACAGGCGGTGCTATCTCATTTTTGGTAATAGAAGAAAATATACCTTCGATGTGCACGGGAAAACATTCTGATAAAGGAACTATATCATTTGCGTTTTTCTTTTGTCTTATGATGGTTATTACATTTTCGTCTGGATTTTTGGGAAAGTGACAAAAATCTATGACTTCTTGTCACTTATATTCAGAAACTCGCATTTACTGCGAGTTTCGTGAGAACAAAAGTCAAG
>NZ_KE384206.1:4021-255258 GCF_000424545.1 Butyrivibrio sp. NC3005
GTGAGAACAAAAGTCAAGCGGCAAACTGGTCCAAGGCGAAGCCTTTTTAAATGGCCAGTTTGCGTAGTTTTTGGAACGCAGTGACAAAAATCTATATTTTCGAATGATATACAACTTCAAGTGAAGCTTCCTGAGTGATTGTTGTTAGTTCTTTTGATTCTGCAACTGGTCTGAATGGGGTGCTTTCTCCGTGAACATTTTTCTTAAAGACTGGTGTTCCATCGCCATTTTTAAATGCTTTTACATAATCTTTTATGGTCTCAATTTTATATGGGAAACTCATTCCGCCCATATCGTTTTGTTTAACTGAATGAATATCTGATCCGGCAGACATTGTAAAGTTATGCTCCCTTGCAAAATGATATCCCAGAGCGTTCTGATAGTCTGGATTGCCAGAATTATATACTTCAGCGCCATCACATACTGATGGTGTAAGGTGTATGTGGGAGAGGTATCCCCTTTCTCTGTAAGGGTGTGCCTGAACCATGATTCCGCCATATTTGTGTACAAGTTCATAGACTTTTTGTCTAGAACATTCCATAATGTCAGGATTATCCAAAAGCCACTTTTTATCTACACCGTACAATAAGTATTCATCACCTTCAAAGTTGTATTCTATTCCGAAGAGCACTGTAAAATCCTTGCCATCAGCTTCCATGAGAGCGTGTTCATAACCTTTACAGTAGAGCTCAACTCTTTCATCCCATGGCAAATCTTTTGGGACGCAGCTATTGCCGTTGAAAAAGTGATCAGTAACAATTATTCCGTTATAGCCAAGATTTTTCATATATTCGATATAGTTTTTAGCAGGGGTTACTGAACATGCGCTTCCTTCTATGGTATGAAGATGAGTTTCGTAGATATATTCCATTTTATCCTCACTTTTTATAAATCTTGTTTTTGACTTTTTTCTTTAGAACCAAAAAACTCTTTGCCAAGGCTGATTCTGAACAAGATAAGTGCAATAAACACTGTTACTATGTCAGAAACAGACTGCGAAATAATTATACCATTTAAACCGAATATTTCCATAAGCAATTTTATTACAATTACAAATACAATTCCCTGACGGCATATAGAAAGAAGAAGTGCACTTAATGCTTTACCTGTTGATTGGAAACAACAGGTAATTACAAGGCTTATGGCAAAAAGTGGTATACCTATCATCTGCATTCTTAGCATTTGGGCTCCAGATAAGATGAGGCTTTCATCTGAGAAAAAGTGAGAAATAATAGGGTTGGAGAATACACTCATTGTCAATGCGAATACTATTCCCGTTCCAGCTGTAAGTGACATACCAAAAAGAATAGTTTCTTTTAATTTGGCATATTTTTTTGCACCATAATTATAACCAAAGATTGGCTGGCCGCCGAAGGCAAGTCCTACTATTATCAATGTTGCTATATTTACTACTTTTAATACGACACCCATTAAGGCTACAGTTTCATAACCGTATCTGTTAAGACTATTGTTAGTAAGTGTGAGTCCAATAGTCTGCATTAGGTTAGTGATAGATGCTGGAAGTCCTATGAAAAGAATTGCGCGCATTGTATTAAAATCAAAAGACAAATCAGAAAGTCTTATTGATAATTTTTTGCTCTTAAATGCTATAAAAAAGATGAAAAAAGCACATGTGCAGCTATAACCGATTATTGTAGCAATTGCAGCACCTGCTGCTCCGTAGTTCAATTTAAAAATAAATATTGGATCAAGAATGATATTTACAATTGTTCCGAATATAATTCCGGCCATGGAGGTTACTGCATATCCTTCTGTTCTAAGAAGGTTGGAAGGAACGAGTGAGAATATAATGGTAACAGATCCAAGTACAAGGTATTTGTAATAGCTTTCTGCATAAAAGAAAGTTTCATTGGTTGTGCCAAGTAAAGATAAGATTTCAGGTTTGAATATAAGCATAAAAAAAGTGATGAAAAGGCTGCATATGATAGATGAATAGAAACAAAAAGAACTTTTCTTTCTTGCTTCTTCAATTTTGCCTTCGCCAAGGAGTCTGGATATTACTGAGCTTCCGCCTAGTCCAAAGATATCTCCAACTGCGAGCATGAAGGTGAATAGTGGAGCACAGATAGATACTCCTGAGATAAGTGCGGTGTTATTAGTTTGGGAAATATAATAAGTATCTACTAGGTTATAGATTAGAGTTACGACCATTCCAAGAACTACAGGTATGGCCATTTTTAAGTATAGAAGTTTAATGTTTTTGGTTTCAAAGATATTTTGTTCCACTTGATTATTCCTTTCATACATACTGTAATAAATTTAGTTAAAAAAAAAATCCCCAATCATCAAAGGATTGTGGATTTCCGTACCGTAGCAGATGTATAATGTTGTTTATGCAAAAAATCTATACATTAACAATACTATTTCTGATATTGAATACTGTATCTGCCCTACTAACTATTTGTTTAACGATAGTAAAGATAACATTAGTAAAAAATAATGTCAAGAAGTTTTAAATAGGGATTGGGGAGATTATTCTAACAGTAAATACTTAAAATAATCAATTACATCGGGTTAATCATAACATGTTAATCAAAGATAAGGAGTTAATCAATGATAAGAATTGAAAGAGTAAAAATTGAAGACGCCAGCGAGCTTTTAGAGATATATGCGTCCTACGTAACTGATACTGCAATTAGCTTCGAATATGAAGTTCCGGGAATTGATGAATTTACCAAAAGAATCAGGGAAATTTCTGCAAAGTATCCATATATCAAAGCTGTTGAAGATGGTAAAATACTTGGGTATGCTTATGCAAACACTTTCAAGGAAAGAAAAGCTTATGATTTCAATGTGGAAACAACTATTTATGTTGCAAAAAACATGAAGAGATCAGGCATTGGTCGCATGCTTTATTCTTCTTTAGAGAAATCTCTAAAGAGTATGGGAGTACTTAATGCAAATGCATGTATAGCATATCTGTCAGATGGTAGGGTAGATGAGCATTTGACAAATGATAGTTATTATTTTCATGAAAAAATGGGTTACAAACTTGTTGGCACTTTTCATAATAGCGGTTACAAATTTGGTACATGGTACGACATGGTATGGATGGAAAAGATGTTAGGAGACCATGAGAATAATATCGGAGAGGTTAAATTTGGAGAATACACTATTTTCTGAATCACACTAATAAAAGAATGTTACTTGCTTTTAGTAAAAGACATAAATAAAAAATTGGTATTTTGAAAACTTTTATGCCGATTTGTTAATAAAATAAGTGAGAAGAGAGAGGAATTATGGGAAAATTAGTAATGTTTGAAAATGGTATGCAGGTTGACTTTCTTGTAGAAAAAGAGAGTTTTGAGGGTGTACAGAGGGTTGCAAAGACTGTTGCGGGTGATATCTTTCAGATTGTTGATGCATCTGTTGAAATAGCAGATAGTGTAGAGAAGCTTTCTAAGAAAACAGCTGTATTAATGGCAACATGTGGCAAGAGCACTATTTTATCTGAGCTTGAGAAAAAGGGTAAAATAGCACTTTCTGATATTGAGGGTAAGAGAGAGGTTTATAAGTATCAGTTTGTGTCTAATCCGTTCAGTGATAGAGATGATATTGAAAATCTTCTTGTTATAGCCGGAAGTGACAAGCGAGGTACTATCTATGGTATGTTCCATTTGTCAGAGCTTTGCGGTGTATCGCCTCTTATCTATTTTGGAGATGCTGTTCCTGCTAAAAAAAGTGAATTATCTATTACAATTCCTGATGGTTATGTATCAAAGGAGCCTTCTGTTGAATTTAGAGGTTTCTTTATAAATGATGAATGGCCGGCTTTTGGTAACTGGGCTACAGATACTTTTGGCGGTGTTAATGCCAAAGCATATGAGAAAATTTTTGAACTTGTATTAAGACTTAAAGGTAACTATTTGTGGCCTGCTATGTGGAATTCTTCTTTTTCAGAGGAAGGTCCTGGAATTGAAAATGCACATCTTGCAGATGTTTATGGTGTTGTGATGGGAACATCTCACCATGAACCTATGTGCAGAGCTGGTCTTGAATGGCAGAATCAGTACAAAAAGTATGGCGATGACTCTTCCTGGAATTTTATTTCCAATAAAGAAGCTGTTGCAAAGTTCTGGGAAGATGGAATTATCAGAAACAAAGATTTCGAGAACGTTATTACTATTGGTATGCGTGGTGAGAATGATTCTAAGCTTATGCCAGAAGATGCTACTCTTAAAGATAATATAGAAGTTGTAAAAAATGCTATTAGAGCTCAGCTTGCTATTTTGAAAAAGTATAATCTTGAGAATACTCCTTTGATGATTGCAATTTACAAAGAGGTTGAGGATTATTATTATGGTGATGATACTTGCGAAGGTTTAAAAGACTGGAAGGAACTTGAAAATGTTATTTTCCTTCTTAGTGATGACAACTTTGGCAATCTTCGTAACCTTCCTGATGAGGAAACAATCTTGCATAAGGGCGGTTTTGGTATGTATTATCACTTCGATTATCATGGTGCGCCGATTAGTTATGAATGGACTAATTGCAACAAGATTGCAAAAATCTGGGAGCAGATGACTCAGGCTTATGAGTTTGGCGTTCGAAAGATGTGGATTGTAAATGTAGGTGATTTGAAGGAAATGGAATATCCTTTGAGTTTCTTTATGAATCTTGCATATGATTTTGAAGCTTATGGTTCATCTCAAGTTAATAAGACTGATGTTTTTGCAAAAGATTGGTTAGATGTTCAGTTTGGCGAAAAAATTAAAGATGAAACCAAAGAGAAGATTTTAAAGGTTTTAAATGGTTACATCAAGTGGAATCATGCCAGAACTCCAGAGACTATGAATGAGACTATTTATCATCCAACTCATTACAATGAAGGAGAAAGAGTTCTTGCAGAAGTTGATGATATTTTGAAGACAAGTTATGAGCTTTTTGATGAGCTTGAAGGTGACGCTCTTACTACTTATGGGAGTATGATTGGATATGCTGCGTCTGCATCTTTGAATCTTGTAAGCGCGTGGGTTAAGACTGGAATGAATTATGAGCTTGCAAATAGAGGTGTAATCAGAGCAAATGACTATGCTGATGAAATCGAGAATTGTATTAATGAGGATATTAGACTTGTTGACAGTTTCCATAAAATGAATGGCGGCAAATGGAATCATTGTCTTGCATCTGCTCACACTGGCTTCAAGAATTGGGATGATTGGAACTGGACATATCCTATTGTGCGAAGAGTTCATCCTATTCATGGACCAAAGGCTGTAATTGGATTTAGAGGAAGTGATGAATATCATCTTGGAACTCACTGGGCAGATAATGTTGTTCTTAGAAACGATGATTTGACTAGACCGGATGGAACTAAGGCTATTCTTGACTTTGACAGCAGAGGAGATATGTCCTATTCTTATGAAATCGAAATTGAAGATGATATCATTTACTGCGATAAGCCTTCAGGAAGAGTTGAATTTGAAAAGAGCGGTCACGATGTTGTTACATTCTTTGCTCATAAAGATAAGTTTAGTGGAGAAAAGGAAGTAAAGGCTAGAGTATTTGTGACTTTTGATAATGGTCAAAAATCTGTTACTCATATGGTAATTGTGGCAAAAGGTGATGAGAAGTATTCTAAAAAGGGATATTTTGTTGAAAGCCAAGGCTATTGCAGTATTCTTGCAGAGCATTATATTGAGAAGAAGGATGTAGAGGGTGCTTGTTTTGAAGTTATTAAAGATCTTGGAAGAGAACATGATGCTATAAAAGCTCTTCCGATGAATTCCTGCTTTAATGATGTAAAGTCTGCTCCTTTTGTAAAATATGGTGTAATTGCTAAAGAAAGCGGAGAATATAATCTTTCCTTCTATCTTCTTTCCAGAAACCCTGCAAAGAAAGGTCAGCATGAAAGCTTCTTCGTAGCAGTAAATGATAAAGAGGCAATTAAAGTAAATGGAGTTCCTGAAGGCTTCTATACTGAATGGATGGATTTGAACTGGGCTAATGGTGTTCTGGATAAGGCTAGAGTAGTAAATGTAAAAGTAAGTTTAGATAAAGGTGAGAATGTTATTACTGTATACGCTGGTGAGCCAAGCTTTGCATTTGAGAAGCTTGTTGTTTTCAGTGAAGATGCCAAGATGAAAGATAGCTACTTTGGTCCTGAAGAAAGTTATGTAGTTAAATAATATTACAAGTCAGTAAAAATCAGCTATAAACTTAAGAAAACCTAGATTACTTGAAAAATTTCATTGTAATCTAGGTTTTTGTTACTATATTTTTGACAAAATATATCTTATAGATAAAAATGTATGGCGATGCAGTAACGATTACTCATCGCCGTTTTCTTCAGGAGAGGTCATATTTTGGTCATCGACTGGTGTGAAATCTTTGGCATTTTTAGTAGTAATACTAACTCCTTCACCAGAAGGTATTTGTCCATGAAGAATAGAAATCATATATTTAACTCTGGTATTTGCTCTTGCATAGTATTCTTTTGCCTGTGATTCGGAATCAGCATTATACTCTCCGTCATATGCTTCATGAAAAGAGACATTGGCTTTATTCATATAATCTGCTGCCTCTGTAGCAAGAGATGCGGCTGCATGGAAGTCTTCCGGTACACTGTAACCTGCCATCTTTGTAAACTCTGCATTTAAATTGTCGAGTTGTGTAAGAAGTTGTGCTGTTGCATCATCTTTAGTTGCATCAATGTTATTGATTGCTTCATTGTAAGTGGCTATGTTTACAAAGAAACTTTCCATGTTTTGTCTATAGGTCTCTAGTTCTGAATTTTTCTTTTTACATCCAGATAATAAAAGAGTAATGATAAAAAAGCACGTAACAAGATAGCGCTTTGACTGACTTAACTTAAAATAATTTTTCAAAATGTCTCCCTCCAACGTTGATAATCAAATACTACACTATTTTAATACGTAAAATATCATTGGGCAATATATTAAGATAAGAAACATTTGTTTCGTTTTCTCTTTTCACAATAAATGACATGCAATTTTGTTAAAAGTTACAGAAATTACAAAAATATTAATATTTATATTGACTTTTGTATATAAAACCACCTATTATAATGGTGTCGCGACAAATAAAAAACATGGGAGGTATCATAATGCCAAGATTTAAAAAAGTAACTAAGGCATTAACATTATTGTTATCTTTGTTTATTTTTATTACGGCACTTCCGGTTATGGTAAGTCATGCGGCTGGTAGAGCAGGTAGAACAGCTGCACAGGTTGTTTCGGATATGAGAGTAGGATGGAATATTGGAAATAGTCTTGATTCTTTCGGACAGAAAGCTAATTATCCATATACTGTTTCAAACGAAACATACTGGGGAAATCCGGAAACTACCAAGGAGCTGATAGATGAAGTGGCTAAGGCCGGCTTTAACACTGTTCGAATTCCTGTATCATGGGGACAGTACACGACTGGATCAAATTATCAAATTCCTGACTTCTTCATGAATAGAGTAAAAGAAGTTGTTGACTATTGTATTGCAAATGATATGTATGTAATTTTGAATACACATCATGATATCAACTCTGAGTACTGCTTCTATGTACCTAATAATGCAAACAAACAGCGTTCAGAAGCATATTTTACATCAGTTTGGACACAGATTGCCAACAAGTTCAAGAATTATGACTATCATCTTGTATTTGAAACAATGAATGAGCCTAGACTTGTTGGAAGCAGTGAGGAATGGTGGTTCCCAAGAAACAATCCAAGCGCACAGATAAAAGAAGCTGTAAACTGCATTAATGATTATAATCAGACAGCACTTAATGCGATCAGAAAAACTGGCGGAAATAATGCTGATAGATGTGTAATGGTTCCTGGGTACGATGCTTCAATTGAAGGTTGTATGACTGACGGATTCCATATGCCTAAAGATACTGTTAGAGACAGACTAATTTTATCTGTTCATGCATATATTCCTTATAATTTTGCTCTTGCCAGCGATTCTTTTGTAACTAAATTCGATCAGAGCACAAAGAGTGATGTTGATTACTTTTTCAATGATCTTAATTCAAAGTTTATTTCTAAGAACGTACCTGTAATTGTAGGTGAAACAAGCGCTACCAATAGAAATAATTCTTCAGAGCGTGTAAAGTGGGCTGATTATTTCTGGTCTGCTGCAGCAAAGTATAGCAATGTTGCAATGGTTCTATGGGATAATAATGTTTATGAAAATGATGCATCCGGATCAAATGGTGAATGCCACAGATACATTAATAGAAAGACTTTGAAGTGGACTGATCCACAAATTATTACCACTATAATGAAACATGTAGATGGAACACCAGCTACAATAAATGGTAAGAAAGTTCCTTCTACAGATCCAGAGCCTTCACCAGCACCTATACCAAAGCCAGATCCGCAGCCAACACCTGATCCAATTCCGGTTCCTACACCAGAACCAGTTCCGTCAGTACAAGGTTTGAAAACCTCTTACAACATTAGCAGCTGGGGGGCAGGATATCAGGTTGTATTCAAAGTAGAGAATACTTCTGATAGCAAAGTTAATAACTGGACCGTTAAGGTGAACAAAAAAGATGTTAAGATTGAATCCAGCTGGTGTGTTAATGTTGCAGAGGAAGGTAACTATTATGTAATTACACCTATGTCCTGGAACTCTTCAATTGATTCCAAAAAAGCCATTGAGTTTGGAATTCAAGGCACAGGTTCTATAGGTGATACTATAGATTGCAGCGTACAGTAACAGGCAACGCAATATACAAACAGCAAAACGGATTAAGAATAGGATTTTTGTCACTTTTCTTTAGATAACTTTTCGAAATGTTCCTGTGCAAAACCCATTGGCTGTACACATTCAAGAGTGCCAACATAATTATTTTTGGCATCTCTTACAGCCATATATTTGATAAGTACTGGCTGATTATCACGATTTGCCCATACATCCACACAGGAACGTGTACCGTTTCTAAAATCTTCAATAATAGTGCGAACAAGTGGCTCTATTTTAGGCGGATGACAGGAGAAAACCTCTCTATCTAGCGCCATGATTGGACGTTTGAAGAGTTTTGGCTCTTTTTGTTCGTTGAAATAGCAATTGATGTTATTTTCATCTACAAACGATATCTCTATAGGAATCGTGTTTAGCATAGCATCAAGCTGATAAGCACTTAAGTGTCCGGATGGGAAATTGATGCAACCTAAAGTCTGAGTAAGATTTTCTATGTGTGTTTTAGGTGTGGCTTTTTCCCATAAAGGACGCTTTTGGATAAGACATGGTTTGTAATCGTCAAAATCTCTGGCAATATCTTGCCATTCTTTTGTGCTGAAGTTTTTGGCACACAATGGAAAAAGAATACTTTCTTCTTTATATATCATTTCTTCAGCTCTTGTAACAACATCATTTAATCTGTTATTCCATTCGGTATCTTCAAGAAGTGAAGAAAATTCTTTTGCACTTCCTGAAAGATTTTTCATTTCATCTCTAATATCATCATCTACAGACCACATAACATCGGAGGGACCGGCAAATCCGTATTTTTGTTTCAAAAGAGGGTAGAGTAAATCTCCTTTTTCCGCATAGTGAATAGAGAGTTCTCTGGCTTTATCTAATGCATTTAGTACTTCAGATTTATTCTCCATTGATTTTCGGAGATTTTGCAATGCATTAGAAATTGCTTCGTTTTCAAGAGCAAAGATGTTGAGTGGATGATTTGGAATTTCTTTTAGCTCAAGATACTTTTCATCGGCACCGTCTTGTCTTTTTACAGGTTTTGCTTTCCTCTTAGAACCAATACCCATACCATAGTTTTTGTCGTTAAGACTTTTTTCTACAGCTTTCTCTGCGTTTGCTATCTTTTCTGCCTTTGTAGCACCATGGAAAAGAGCAGAGTGAACATCACAAAGTTTTTGTACTTCTGATACGGGCATTCCGCCGGCAATTAAAGACTGCTCAGCTTTAGCGATTTCTCCGGCTTCTACTTCAGAAAAGTTTTCAACGAAATCTTTTTTTACTGATTCTAAATCTTCACCACTACTAAGACGTTTAATGTAGTTTTTTAATAGTTCTGTTCTTTCATCGGTATTGTTGTCTTGTGCATGTGATGACTTTTCTTCCAAATTTTTATCAAGTTTTTTTGAAACAAAATCGGGCATTTTTCCTTCTAAAACAAATCCATTATTTTTAAGTGCTAATACCACATCAATCATGTCAATTCCTTTGACTATGGCACCTTTTGGAATGGTCATAACCCTTCCAATAGTATTTAATTTGGCTTTGTTTGTAACATCGTTAAAGCCAAGATCTTCCATAATCTGGATGAGTTCTGGATATTCACTGCAAAGTTCATATACACTTTTCTTTAAATTGATTCGTTTTTCCATGATTTTTACCTCTGATTTATTGTGGCTTATTTGTTTTTTCTTATTCTTGAGTATAGTATAACAAAGGCAAAATAAAAAAGTGTGACATATGCAACACGAATATATTATTTAAATAAAATATATGCAAGTAAATAGTAATTAATTTGCTGGTCTGTTGCTATAAACATTTACATAAAAACTAACTTTTGATATAATTTCAACGTCGTAAAGCATCAATTTCTTGACCTGTTTTTTCAGGAATCACAAATATTGATAGTGAAAATCTAGTTTATTCACTGAGTTAGATATGTCTTAAAAAATTCAACAAAAATGATTATATAAGGAGGATTATGGTAGTAAGTATATTAGATAAAATTGATAGTGTGATGTATTATCCGGTTTTGATTATTGTATTAACTTTGGCAGGAGCATATTTCACGTTTGTTACTAGAGGTGTACAGATTCGGTTATTTCCAGAGTCTTTGAGAATACTGATGGAACCATCTAAAGATAAGAATAATATTTCTTCATTGCAGGCGATGCTGGTGTCAACAGCATCAAGAGTAGGAACAGGCAATATAGTCGGAGTTTCTACTGCACTATGTCTTGGCGGACCTGGTGCATGCTTTTGGATGTGGCTTTTATGCATAATTGGAGCATCATCAGCTTTTATTGAAAGTACACTTGCTCAGATTTATAAAAGAAAAGATGAAAATGGTGTTTTTTATGGAGGTCCGGCCTATTATATTGAGAAGGCTTTGAAAGCGCCTAAAATTGCAGGAGCTTTTTGTGTATTTTTAATAGCTACATATGCAATCGGTTTTAATCTTTTGTGTTCTTACAACCTCCAATCGACTTTTGAAACATATCCGTTCTATGACAAAGAATCTTCACCGTTTATAATCGGATTGATTCTTGCTGTGTTTACTGGTTATTGTCTTCTTGGAGGCGGTAAAAGAATAGTTAAGCTAACAGGATTTATCGTGCCGATTATGGGAATTTCATATGTTATTATTTCTTTTGTTGTTATTCTGGTTAACATAAAAATGGTTCCTTCTATGTTCGGGATGATTTTTAGGGATGCTTTTGATTTTGAAGCGATTTTTGGTGGAATAGCAGGATCATGCATGGTTTATGGCATTAAAAGAGGTTTGTATTCAAATGAAGCAGGTGTAGGATCTGCTCCAAATGCTTCGGCATCAGCTAAAGTTTCACATCCTGTTAAACAGGGTCTTGTTCAGACTTTGTCTGTATATATTGATACGCTTCTTCTTTGCACAGCAACAGCACTTATGTGTCTTTCGAGTGGTGTAGAACGAAATGAAAAAGTGTCTGGTGCGCTTTACGTTCAAAATGCAATCTCAACTGTATTTGGCAAGTTTGGACCAATTTTCATTACCTGTGCAATGATTTTATTTGCGTTTACAACGTTACTTGGAAATCTCTATTATGTTGATAATGCTATTATTTTCCTGAATAAAAAGAGAACTCCATCAAAGAAGTTTATGAGATTTTTTCATCTGATATGTGTTGTAGTTATATTTATTGGAGCAATTATTCCTATGGGCGCAGCTTGGTCACTTGCAGATATTACAATGGGAGGAATGACACTTATTAATCTTCCAGCTTGTATGATACTTGGTAAAGTAGCTATTAATGCTTTGAAAGATTATGAAAAGCAAAGGAATGAAGGAAAATCCCCGGTTTTTCTGGCTGAAAATATAGGATTGTCAGATGATGATGTTGAATATTGGAAAGAAGATGATGAAATAGTTCTTTAAAAAACAAAGGCTAAAAAGGAGAAGGTTATGACAAAATTTTCAAGATTGATGATGATTGCTTTTATGTGTGTTTGTTTTGCTGGATGTGGAGCAAAGAGTGATGATGCTAAAAATGCGCCCCAAGGCGTAACAGGGGAGGTTGTTCAGAATTCTGTAACACAGGATAAAACCGCAGATGAAAATCAAAATTTAGATGGTAATACTAATGAAAGTGGTAATGCCACTAGCGGTAATGAAGACACAGGTAGTACTTCTTCAAATGAAGGAGTATCAACGATTAATGATCCAGCATCGGAAAATCAAGAATCTGGAGTATACTATATAAGCGGTAATCTTCAATCATCTAAAAAAAGTGAGTCAGGCAAGCCGGATCAATCTGGGGTTTTGCAGGCAATTATTTATGAAGCTGGTATTAATGGAGATGCGCTTAGAATCGTTGGCACAACTAATTTTAGAAACTTCATGGATCAAGATGTAGTGGGAGTTAATCCTGAGGAAGTTATAGAATTAAAGCTTACAGAGAGCACTACATATTTGTGTATGGGTGGTGAGGATGGCTCCCAGGAGATGACAAAAGAAGAATTTGCACAGACTCTTCAAAGCTGCCTTGATTCTGGGCTGTTACTCGATATTCAGGTTTCAAATGGTGAAGCGGCAGTTATTATGCTTTGCTCATAATGGTATTAAAAAGGAAAAGCTGAGTCTTTTATATGAGTCCCCCTAAGTAGGCAAGGTGAATAACCCAATCTACTTAGGGGACTTTTTATGTCCAAATATACAGCGGAAATAAAGAAAGTTGCATGTAAAGATTTTTTGGATGGTAACTTATCACACAAGCTCTGTATATGCTTGAAGCATTTGGTCTTCCTCATAGGAGCTTACTCCAAGGTATCTTTGAGTGATTGCAGGACTACTATGTTGATAAAAGTTCATGACTTTGATGATATTGTAGCCACTTGCTTCGTATAGATTCATTCCACAATATTTCCTGAATGAATGAGTAGATATGTTTTCATACTCTAAATAGTAGCAGACTTTTTGCAGATATTTTTGAACGGTTCTTTCTGTAATCGGGAAGATTCGTTCATCTTTTTTTATTTTATTTTCTTTTATGTAAGCATTAAGATGCTTATAAAAATCTGTACTTATTGTCTTGTATCTTCGTTTCTTTGTTTTGTGTTCGACAATATTAATCTTATATAATCCGCCTGCAAAGATGAAGTTTGAAGGCTTTAGTGCCAAAACATCTTCGATTCGTATTCCGAGATTTGCTTCAGTTATTAATGCTTCAGCGATTCTGGTATTTGGTCTAAACCACATGGAGCCTTTTCTCATTGTGTCTATTATTTCTTTGTATTGTTCCTTTGTTAAAGGAACAGTTGTATATGATCCCATTATATTTCTCCGTATTTTGATTGCTTTTTGTATCCTAAATCACAGCAAAAATATTGTTTCGAATGCAAAATTTTCTAATGATAAATTTGGGGCTAGTACGGTTACCAGTTTTTTCGGGTGAAAACAATAACCTATGAGTTCTGAAAAATGTGTTCTGATCTAATTCGCATGTACGAAACAGGCTTTTTTAGTAATTTATTGATAGACCATACAAATTTATCTATACGCCTTATATCTCATATTATATCGCAAAAGACGCTTAAAATCCACATTTTCTAGTTCGCAAATTATGCAATATCCGCACTTTTGTATGTATAACAATGTTTAACATGTATATGTTATACACAACAGTATTGAACAGTCGAGTTTATAATGCTATAATATTACTTGTAGGAATGAAAAAATAAGATTTTTTTGCCAAAAAAAGCAGATGGTTCTTGGCGAAAAATCTGTTTTACAATCATATACACGGTTAATATCATAATGGATAAGGATAAGGAAAATGGCAGAGAAACTTACCAAAAGAGAAGAAGCACTATTAGAAGAAACAACTCGTGACAATACAACAAAGGTTCGAGGATTTAGATTAGATGATGAAACACATGATGCCTTTAGAAAAATCGCAGAGAAGATTGGTGGAAATCAACAACATGTAATGGCTCAGTTGATTGCTACATATGAAGGGCAAAGCGAAAAGAACAACCTCGAAAGTGGCTCTGATGTTTTGGAAACATTTGAAAACTATCAGGAAATAATGCGAGGTATGATGTTAGACCTACTAAAAAATATTCAGAATGCTAAGATACTGGCAAGAGCGGATTTTGCGAAGCAACTTGAATCAAAAGATTCTATAATTGTAGAGTTGCAGGATAGAATAAAAAATATGTCGGAAAAACTTGAAGAATCACAAGAAGAGTTAAAGCCTTTAAAGATCGAATTAGAAGAAAAAGAAAAAGAGTTAGAAAGCCAAAAAATCAAATATGAAGAACTTGAAAACAATTCCAGCAAGATTCAAAATTCTCTAGAAGAAACAAACAGAAAATTACAGGAAGAACTCAAACAGGCAAAAGAAAATGACAAGAATACTAGAACACTTTATGAAAATAATGTCAAAATAATTGTTAAGTTAGAGGATGAAATTTCTTCTTTGAAAAAAGCTGAATCACCAATAAAAGAAAACTTATCAAAGGTTGTAAGCCAAAATAAGGTTCTTATAACGAGAAATGAATTTCTTGAAAAGGAAAACGAAGATTATAAGGCTAAGATTGAAGCTTTGAAAAACTCCAAGGAGGCTGAAATTCAAATTGCACGAAAGCAAGCGGTGCTTGAAACAAAAGATGAGATGTTCATGCAGATTCAAAGCATTCGAGAACAGTCCAATAAAGCAATGGAAAAGTATTTAAAACTTTTAGAAGAAACGAGACAAAATACAGTCCAGAAAACAGATAAAAAAGACTAAGAATCTTCTATATTTAAATGTTTTTGTTTGTAGTTTTTTTGCTACTGTGATAGGATAAAGTAAATTGATTAGAAAACTATCGGAGGAGTAGCATGACAAAAGAAATGTTTTGGGAACTGTGTAAATCTAGTCCTGTTTTTCTGGATGGAGCAACGGGTACAAATTTAATGAAGGCAGGAATGCCAGCTGGTGTGTGTCCGGAGGCTTGGATTCTAGAGCACAAAGATGTCATGCTAAGTCTTCAAAAACAATATGTCGAGGCAGGAAGTAATATTCTTTATGCTCCAACATTCACAGCAAATAGAATAAAATTGAAGGAATACGGTCTTGAAGATAAGCTCGAACGGATCAATAGGGATCTTGTAGCGCTTTCTAAGGAGGCATCCTCTGGTAAGGCTTATGTGGCAGGTGATATTACAATGACAGGTAGGCAACTGCAGCCGGTTGGAGATTTGTCTTTTGATGAGCTTATTGAAGTATATAAAGAACAAATAAAAGTATTAGATGATGCTGGAGTGGATATTCTTATTGTTGAAACTATGATGAGCCTTCAAGAATGTAGGGCTGCTTTGATTGCTGCAAAAGAAGTTTCAAAGCTTCCTGTTATGGTGACTTTGACATTTGAATCTGATTGTAGAACGCTTTACGGAACTACTCCTGAGTGTGCTGCGGTTGTGATGGAATCTCTGGGAGCGGTTTGTGTTGGCGCAAACTGTTCAACAGGACCTGATAAAATGGCAGAAGTCATAAGGAGAATGGCAGAGGTTACATCTATTCCGATTATTGCTAAACCAAATGCAGGGCTTCCGCAAATTGATAAAGATGGTAATACTTTTTATGATGTTGAACCTGAAGAATTTGCACAGCAGATGGATGTTTTGGTTGAAAATGGAGCATCTGTACTTGGAGGGTGCTGCGGTACCACGCCGTTATTTATTAAAGCACTGAAAGACCGTTTTGAATCGATAGCTTTAAAAGATATGGAGAGAATAAGCAGGAAAAAAGTCGGGGTTCGAATTTTAACATCAGAAAGAGATATTTGTTCATTTTCATTAAATGATCCATTTATGATTGTAGGCGAAAGAATCAATCCGACAGGTAAGAAAAAACTTCAAGAACAGCTTAGAAATGACTGTCTGGATATGGTCTGTGATTTTGCACAGGAACAGGAAAATGATGGTGCATCTATTCTTGACGTTAATGTTGGTATGAGTGGAATAGATGAAAAAGAGATAATGATGAAGGTACTTTTTGAGGTGACTCAGGTTACAAATCTTCCTCTTTGCATTGACACAAGTAATGTTGAGGTGTTAGAAAAAGCTCTTAGATGGTATCCTGGCAGAGCATTGATTAACTCTATTTCACTTGAAAAGGGTAAGGCAGAAGTGTGCCTTCCTTTGGCAAAAAAATATGGCGCGATGTTCATTTTACTCCCAGTAGGAGAAAATGGTATTCCAAATACCCTCGAAGAGAAAATCGATAATATCGAAAGACTTACAAAACTCGCAAAAGAATACGGATTAAGTAAAAATGATATAGTGGTTGATGGTCTTGTGGCTACAGTAGGTGCGGACAAAGATGCAGCTGTTAAGACTTTGGAAACTATTAGATATTGTAAAGAAAATGACTTTGCAACGATTTGTGGTCTTTCAAATATATCATTTGGACTTCCGCAAAGAAGTTTTGTGAATACTGCTTTTTTGACTATGGCGATAGATAGAGGACTTACTATGGCTATTGCTAATCCATCTCAGGAGTTGCTTATAAATGCCGCATTTGCATCTGATTTGCTTATAAATAAAGAAAATTCTGATATTAGTTATATCAATAGAATGCTAAGGTATGATCTTGAAGACGGAAAGAAAGCAAAGCCGGGAATGATTTATCCAGATATGGAAAGCGGAGAGACTGCGAGAAATCGAACAAACTTTGGTGACACTGCAAAAAATGACAATAGTCTGACGAATACTGATCCAAAACAGCAGGCTCTCGATACTATCTATAAAGATGTATTGAGCGGAAACAAAAGAGGAATTGCTAAAAATACTCAAAATGCTGTAGAAATGGGATGTAATCCTCAAGATATCTTGAACAATGTCCTTATGCCAGCAATAAATGATGTTGGGGCGAAATTTGATAAGGGAACGTATTTTTTGCCTCAGCTTATAGGAAGCGCCGAAGCTATGAAACTTAGCATTGCATATTTAGAGCCGCTTCTTAAAACGTCAGATAGTGTTCAAGAGTCAAAGGGAACCGTTGTAATTGCGACTGTTCATGGTGATGTTCATGATATTGGAAAAAATCTCGTGGTATTGATGCTTAAGAATTATGGCTATAATGTCATAGATTTAGGAAAAGATGTAGAATCTGAAATTGTAGTAGATACGGCAATTAGGGAAAACGCTCAGGTAATTGCACTTAGTGCTCTTATGACTACTACAATGGCTGAAATGAAAAATGTTATTTCTATTGCAAGGGATAAAAAATGCAAATCCAAGATTGTTATAGGCGGCGCATGTGTTACTAAGGAGTATGCCGATGAAATCGGCGCGGATGGATATTCTTCAGATGCTGCTGATTGTGTAAAAGTAATTGATAAACTAATAGGATGATTTTAAAAATTCTTGATTTTTATAAGTACAAAATTAGATTTACGGAGGCTTTTGATGAACGGAGCAGATGCAATTGTAAAGTGTTTAGAAAAAGAAAAGGTTGAAGTATTGTTCGGATATCCAGGAGTGGCAATAGCACCTTTTTATAATAGTCTGCTTAGTTCTGATATTCAGAAGATTCTTATCAGAACTGAGCAGAATGCGGCTCATTGCGCAAGTGGATATGCCAGAATAAGCGGAAAACCAGGTGTCTGTGTTGTAACATCAGGTCCAGGTGCAACCAATTTGATAACAGGAATTGCTACAGCTTTTGCAGATAGTATCCCTCTTGTTGCAATTACTGGTCAGGTTAACAGTGCCATGATTGGTTCGGACGTTTTTCAGGAGGCAGATATTACAGGAGCTGTCGAATCTTTTGTGAAATATAGCTATCTTGTACGAGATGTTAACGATATTCCAAGAATATTTAAAGAGGCTTTTTTTATAGCCAATTCAGGCAGAAAAGGCCCTGTATTAATCGACATTCCGATTGATATTCAACAAAAGACTATTAATAATTTTAAGTATCCTGATAGTATTACTATGCGCACCTACAAACCAACGGTGGATGGAAATGCAGCCCAGATTCGAAAAGTGATTAAAGTTGTTGAAAAATCTGAAAGACCAATAATGTGCGTAGGCGGTGGTGTTCTTTTGGCTGATGCTAAAGATATAATAAGAGATTTCGCCAAAAAATATCAAATCCCGGTTGTATCCACAATGATGGGACTTGGTGCAATGGATAGCGAAAATCCTCTGTACTACGGAATGGTTGGAAACAATGGACGTTTTTTTGCCAACAAGGCACTTGACAGATCTGATTTGGTACTTATGGTAGGTGCAAGAGTTGCAGATAGGGCTGTTAATAGACCTGATATGATTACAGAGAATAAAATTCTGGTTCATATTGATGTTGATCCTGCTGAAATCGGAAAAAATGTTGGTCCGACAATTCCTCTTGTTGGTGATATCAAAAGAATATTTGGACAGATTACTGAAAATGAAATTACAGTTAAAGACCATACAGATTGGATTAATGAACTAAATGAAGAGAAAAAAGCTCATCCTGATAACAGACCTGTTATAGGAGATGAATATGTTGATTCTAAGATTTTTTTGAATAAGCTTTCATCAAAAATGGAGAATGATGCGATTTATATTGCCGATGTAGGTCAAAATCAGATTTGGGCTACAGCATTTTTTAATATAAAAGAAAATCAGCGCTTTATGACAAGTGGCGGAATGGGGACAATGGGATATTCTATCCCCGCTGGAATCGGAGCAAAACTTGCTGACGGAAAAAAGCAGGTTGTTGTTGGATGCGGAGATGGAGCTTTTCAGATGTCTATGATGGAATTGGCCACAATGAATCAGTTTGAAGTTCCTGTGAAAATAATCGTTTTTAGAAACAATTATCTTGGAATGGTAAGAGAGTATCAACATTACACTTGGCAGGATCATTATTCAATGGTTGATATTGCAGGAAAGCCTGACTTATCATATATTGCAAAAGCTTATGATATGAGATATATAAAACTTGATGGACGAAAGGATATGGAAGAGTCTATTGATGATTTTTTGAAAAATGATGATTCTGTACTTATGGAAGTAATTGTCGATCCAATGGATTTAGCAAAGGCGTAATATTAAAATTGAGGAAAGCATTATGAAAAAAATATATTCAGTTCTAGTTGAAAATAGAACAGGTGTTTTGTCAAAAGTAGCAGGTCTTTTTGCCAGGAGATCTTTTAATATTGATTCTCTTGCTGTTGGTGAGACAGAAGATAAAGCTGTTTCACGAATGACCATTGTATCAAGTGGTGACAAATGTGTATTAGAGCAGGTTGAGAAACAGTTAAACAAAAAACTAGATGTAATAAAAGTAAAAACTTTTGACGAATTTGATAGTATTAGTAGAGAATTAATGCTAATTAAGGTAAAATATAATAAGAATAATCGCAGAGACATCATGGAGAATTGCGAAATAATGCATGCTCAGATTGTAGATATGTCTAAGAGCTACATGATGATTCAAATCTGTGATGTTCCAGAAAGAGTACAGCTTTTGTTGTCAATGTTAAGAGGTATATCTATTGCTGAAGTAGCCAGAACAGGCACTTTAGCACTTACTAAATGCATTGAGAATGAAAAATAGTTTTATTCTGTCGTCTACAGATTTTTATAAGTAGGCGATGAAAACAATGTTATACAGAAAAAGAGGACGGGGAATGATTTGTTATAATTGTGGACACGAACTTAAAGAGGGAGTAAAGTTCTGTACATTTTGCGGAAAGTCATTAAATGTTAGCTACAACGGATTATATAATAATCAAGGTAATGTAACAGATAATAATAGGAATAATACAGGATTAAATGCATATTCAAATGCAACTTCTAGCAGCAATACTTCAGAATCTAATGCATATTCGAATTCAGCTCTTAATAGCAAGATTGCAGTAAATGCTAATTCGGGTTATTCTGGAAATAGCAATACAGCTTCATACAGTAATAGTGAAGGTGCGTCATATTCAAATACAGTAGAGTATAGCAACGCTGGAAATACTGCGAAGCAGACTGCTGTGGGATATAACAATGTAAATACAACGTATTCAAATGCAACTAGATGTGGAAATAATAATGCAGCATATATAAATAATAATACAGCATATACAAATGCATCTGGATATGGAAATACGGGAACATCTGCATATACGAATGCCAACTTATTGGGGCATAGTAATGCTGTAAATGCTACGTATACAAATGCAATTGGGTATACTGATACCGGAATGTATGCTGAGTCTGCAGGAAATCCAACTTTATATTCAAATGGATATTATCAGAATAATCAGATAGGTTATGGTTATCCTATGGGCGAGTATGGTGGCGGATTTTTAAGTCGATATTCTATAAAAAAAGATGTTTACATTGTTATTGGTGCATTTATCGCTATTATTGCTATTTCTGAATTTATTACTTATCTTTTATCTTGAATACTGTGACTGACTTTAATGTCTATTATGGAAAGTTGGTGTTTTTATGGTAAATATCGAAAATCAGAATTTTGATCAGGAAAGAGCTTTATATAATAGCGATGGTGCTTGCCTTAATAATTGCAAGTTTGATGGACCTTTAGATGGTGAAAGTGCTTTAAAAGAAAGCAGAAACATTAGTGTTAATAATTGCTTCTTTAATCTAAGATATCCATTTTGGCATGATGATAATCTGTCTATTAATAACTCTGAAATGACAGATAAATGTCGAGCTTCATTGTGGTATTCTAAGAATATTTCGATTAATAATACTAGAATGCATGGTATAAAAGCACTTCGAGAGTGTGAAAATGTATCAATTCATGATTGTGATATTGTATCACCCGAATTTGGCTGGTCTGTAAAAAATATTACTATGTGCGATTCAAAAGCTGTTAGTGAATATTTTATGATGAGGTCAGAAAATCTAAGCTTTAATAAAGTTGAGCTTAAAGGGAAGTATTCTTTTCAATATATTACAGAATCATTTTTTGATAACTGTAATTTCGATACCAAGGATTCTTTTTGGCATGCTAAAGATGTTGTGATAAGAAATAGTACTATAAAGGGTGAGTACTTAGCATGGTATTGCGAAAATGTAACTTTTGAAAACTGTACTATAATTGGCACACAGCCTTTATGTTATTGTAAGAATCTTAAGCTTATAAACTGTAAAATGATTGAATCAGATCTTGCTTTTGAAAAGTCTGAAGTTGAAGCGACTCTTGTTAGCGAAGTTGTAAGCATTAAAAATCCAAAGAGCGGAAAAATTGTTGTGCCAAAGGTTGGTGAGATAATAAGAGATGATCCAAATTCTCAAGGTGAAATTGAAATAATAGGAAGTTAAAATAAAGGAGGAGAGAATGCCGTTTATTGATACTAAAACTAATATTACAGTTTCAAAAGAAAAAGAAGTTTTGTTGAAGACACGCTTAGGAGAAGCTATACAGATTTTTCCGGGAAAATCGGAGAACTGGTTGATGATTGCAATTGAGGGTGATATTCCTATGTATTTTCGTGGAGAAAACGAGGCTCCAATGGCATATATTGAAGTGAAAGTTTTTGGAAGCATCTCCGGAAGTAGCACCCAAAAAATGACTGAGGAATTAACGAAAATATATGGAGAGGTCCTTGGAATTGCTTCGGATAAGCTCTATATCAGTTATTTCAGCGTAAAAGACTGGGGTTGGAATGGAGCGAATTTCTAACTTTTTAATATGACAATACACTAAAAGCTGTGAAGAAATGATATGATTTTTCATTTCTTCACAGCTTTTTTGCGTGATTTAATGCACGTTTTTACAAAAATCACAGTAAATTCTATTCTTTCGATAAAGGCAGCGATGAGCTAATAATTATTAACAACTCTATGTATCACAGTTTAAAGCGTCAAAGTGCAACGCTCTATCAGATTAAAATAGGTTAAGAAAATTATAAATAAAGGATAAATTTGTATGGTTGACAGGTTAAATTTACACATATATAATTGACCTAAATCGACCAAGTATTTTGTAAAACAAATTAACGAAAAGTCGAATAACAATGATATGATTTCATACTTTAAAGAGGTGAAGATGCATGGCAGATACTACTACACAAACCTATAAAAAGGTTTTCCAATTACTAGTTGACAACACATCAGGTACTCTTAGTCGAATTTCTGGATTGTTTTCAAGAAGAGGTTACAACATTGAATCAATTACAGCAGGTGTAACAGCTGATCCTAGATTTACTCGAATTACGATAGTCACTGTTGGTGATGATGTTATTTTGGATCAGATTGAGAAACAGGTTGCAAAGCTAGTAGACGTAAGAGATATCCATGAACTTAAGCCTAATGAATCTGTTTACAGGGAACTGGCTCTTGTAAAGGTAAGAGCTAATGCAGAGCAGAGACAACAGATTATAGCAGTTGCCGATGTATTCAGATGTAAAATTATTGATGTTGGAACAGAAAGTCTTATTATCGAAATAACCGGTAATCAGGACAAAATTGAAGCTTTTCTCAGACTTTTAGATGGTTATGAGATTTTGGAACTGGCAAGAACTGGTTTGGCAGGTCTTGGACGAGGAATTGAGAATGTTGTTTATCTTGATGAGTAACAGTTTTGATAAACAATACTATCAATAAGATAATTGCTGGTAAAGGTTTTTACCTTTTATCATATATGGCACAACGTCAGAAAAAAGTTACTGGGGATAGTTTACAGGTCTATTGCCTTGCTAGAAATATAAGTAACACAAATTGACGCTAATCATTCAAATATTATATAGAAAGATGGAGGAAATGTAGTTATGGCAGATGCTAGAATTTTTTATCAGGAAGATTGTAATCTCTCTTTATTGGAAGGCAAGAAGATTGCCATTATCGGTTATGGTTCACAGGGACATGCACATGCTTTGAATCTCAAGGATTCAGGTTGTGATGTTCGAATTGGATTATATGAGGGTTCCAAGTCTAAGGCTAAGGCAGAGTCTCAGGGACTTACAGTTATGAATACAGCAGATGCTGCAAAGTGGGCTGATATCATCATGATTCTTATCAATGATGAGAAGCAGGCTGATATGTACAAAGCTGATGTAGAGCCAAACCTTGAACCAGGCAATATGCTGATGTTCGCTCATGGTTTCAACATTAACTATAAGCTCATCGTTCCTCCTAAGGATGTAGATGTAACAATGATTGCACCTAAGGCTCCTGGACACACAGTTCGCTCTGAGTACGAAGCAGGTAAAGGAACTCCTTGTCTAGTTGCAGTAGAGCAGGATGCTACAGGTAAGGCTCTTGATCTTGCACTTGCTTATGGTGCTGGTATTGGTGGAGCAAGAGCTGGTATCCTTGAGACAACTTTCAAGACAGAGACTGAGACAGACCTTTTTGGTGAGCAGGCTGTTCTTTGCGGTGGTGTATGTGCACTTATGCAGACTGGTTTCGAAACTCTTTGTGAGGCTGGTTACGATCCAAGAAACGCATACTTTGAGTGTATTCACGAAATGAAGCTTATTGTTGATCTTATTTATCAGAGCGGATTCGAAGGTATGAGATATTCTATCTCTAACACTGCTGAGTATGGCGATTACGTAACAGGTCCTAAGATTATCACAGAAGAGACTAAGAAGGCTATGAAGAAGGTACTTTCTGACATTCAGGATGGTACATTTGCTTCTGAGTTTATTCAGGATATGAAGAATGGTCAAATTCACTTCCAAGCTATGAAGAAGAAAGCTGCAGCTCATCCATCTGAAAAGGTTGGTACAGAAATCAGAAAGCTTTATAGCTGGAATAATGAAAATGACAAGCTTATCAACAACTAATTAGATTAGTTGGCGTTTCTTGCGAAAGCCAGCAGATTAAGGTATTATTAAGGAGTGCCACCGTCCACCTGATTGGTGACACTCCTCTTTTTCTAAAAAAATACCTAATCACAACTTAAGGTTAATAGGGAGAAAACGTCGTGATAGAAGAATCTGAAATAAAACAATCCTACGAAGAAATTGAATTAATTCCCAAAAAAGGTCATGTGGTATTAAAAAATTATTTATTGATGCTGTGTCTTGGCTTTGTAATGTACGCAATTGCTGCACTTCCGATTATTATACATCACAATGGACTATTTTTTTATTATGGTGATTATAATGTTCAGCAAGTGCCTTTTTATGTTTTAGCGCATAGAGCAGTACGAAATGGTCAGTTCTTTTGGAATTTCAATCTTGACCTTGGTGGAGATTTAGTGGCAGATTTGTCATTTTATCTTATGGGAAGCCCATTTTTTTGGATTACAATACCTTTTCCAGAGCATTTTTTGGCATATATGATGCCATTTTTGATGGCACTTAAATATGGAGTTGCTACGGCTAATGGTTATCTGTATTTTAGAAATAATTCAAGAACTAATAAAGGTGCGAAAATTGGTGCGCTGTTGTTTGCTTTTTGTGGTTTTAATGCGTGTAACATAGTGTTTAATCATTTTACAGATGCAGTTGCTTTTTTCCCTCTTTTGATGCTTGCTTTTGATAAGTTAATGGAAGTGGATGATAAAAAGAATTTGAAAAAAAATATATTATCAGGAAAACCACTTATTATGTTTGCATTATCAGTAATGGTGTGCAGCATTATTAATTATTATTTCTTCTTTGGACAGGTTATATTTTTAATTTTGTATTTTTTTGTAAGGTATGTAAAAAATAATCCAAAGCAAAATGTTATAAGAATGTTTTTTAGAGCAGCTTTTGGAGGAATTATTGGTGTAATGCTGGCTGGACTTTTCCTTATGCTTGCTTTTGGAGGAGTTGCTGGTAACAGCAGACTTAGTAATTATCTTCTTGGATATGATATGGTAGTTTATCCAAGTGCCAAGATGTATTGGGACATTCTAAAGAGCATGGTTATGCTTCCGGATATTATTGGAAGAGGAACGCTTTTTTACACTGCAACAGTGAAAAATGCTTCTCTTGCTATATATCTTCCTATGTTCGGACTAGCCGGAGTTATTGGATATTTTCGCATGAACAAAGGAAAAAAAGACTGGAAAAAGAGTATGCTGTTAATCTCTTTATTCATTTCTTTTATTCCGGTTCTGAATTCAATGTTTTCACTATTTAATTCAGAATATTATGCAAGATGGTTCTATATGCCGATATTACTCATGTCACTTGCAACTGTCGAAATATTGGAAACTGAAGTAAATGGTCAGAATCTAAGAATAGGAACGCTTGCAACTATTTTACTTTTTTTGCTTATGATAATAATAGCTGTTCTTCCATCAAGAGATGATGATGGAAATATAGCTTATATGTCTATGCTGATTAACAAAGACATGTTCTGGCGTGACGTACTTGGAACAGCTGTTTTTTATGCTGTACTTATTCTTATTGTATTTCTAACCAGAAGACGATTTTGGAGACTGTTGTGGTCATATTTAGGAATAGTTGGAGCAGGTGTCTTTGGCACTATGATTGTGTTGTGGAATGGAAGTTCACTTATAAGCGATTATGGAATGAAAATGTGGCAGATCCAGATGCTTGATACAAAACCTCTTATAGATAATTCATCTTTTTGCAGAGTTGAGACTGATTCCACTTCGACAAATTATGAAATGTGTTGGGGAATTCCTACCGTACATTGTTTCCTGTCTACTGTAAATAGTCAGATTTTTGATTTTTATAAAAAAGCAGCGGGCATTACCAGAACCGTCGAATCCGATTCGCCGCTTGACAGAGTAGGATTGCGAGCTCTTTTATCTTGCAGATATTATATAGAAAATACAGATATTAATACAGATGGCGAATTCGGAAAAGATGAAGGAACGATGGACTATTTCGAAGCAGGTGAAAATGCAACACAAAATGGTTTCACCCTATATGAAAATAGTAATTATATTCCTATGGGATTTACTTTTGATTATTATACAAAAGAAAGTTCTTGGGAACTTGTAAATGCCAGCGAGGCAGATAAATATCTGGTTAAGACAATTATTTTACCAGATGATAAAGTTAATGAACTGAAAAAACAAGGCTTTTTATCATTACAGGAATTATCTTCTTTAGATATTGAGACTGGAATGGATGTTGTGGAATTTAGAAATAACTGTTATTCAAGAAGAAAAACAGCATGTACTGATTTTAAAACTACAAAAGATGGTTTTAAAGCTACTACAGCTGATTTTACTACTAAGGAACTAGTTTTTTTCTCTGTTCCAAATGTTCCAGGGATGAAAGCCTATGTTGATGGAAAAGAAACAGAGATAATCACTGCAGATTATGGACTCATGGCGATTCCTGTTGAAAGTGGGATTCATGACATTACTGTCAGATATTTTCCTGCATATTTGAAAACAGGAGCATATATTAGTGCTAGTGGTATATGTCTCGTTATTATGTATTTTATTGTTTTTAAATCTCAAAGGAAAAAAGGAGATTGGGTAGATGAGCAAAATGACGATGAGCCAGAAGATTCTGGCAAAACATGCGGGGCTTGATTATGTAGAAGCTGGTCAGCTTATTGAGGCGAATCTAGATTTAGTTTTAGGAAATGATATTACTAGTCCGGTTGCTATATCGCAGATGGAACGCTTTAATAAAAAAGGCGTCTTTGATAAGGATAAGATTGCACTTGTTCCTGATCATTTTGTGCCAAATAAAGATATTAAATCGGCTGAAAATTGTAAGTGTGTAAGAGAATTTGCGCGTCGTAATAAAATTACTAATTATTTCGAAGTAGGTCAGATGGGTATTGAGCATGCACTTCTTCCTGAAAGCGGACTGACTGTTCCGGGTGATGTTATTATAGGAGCAGATTCACATACTTGTACATATGGTGCTCTTGGAGCATTTTCAACTGGTGTAGGCTCAACCGATATGGCTGCAGGAATGTCTACTGGTAAGGCTTGGTTTAAAGTTCCTTCAGCAATCAAATTTGTATTAAAAGGCAAAATGCCAAAGTATGTATCAGGAAAAGATTTAATTCTTCATATTATTGGAATGATAGGCGTTGATGGTGCTTTGTATCAGTCTATTGAATTTACCGGAGAAGGTGTACATGAACTTTCTATGGACGATAGATTTACTATAGCCAATATGGCAATTGAAGCTGGTGGAAAAAATGGTATCTTTCCGGTTGATGACAAAACAATCGAGTATTTAAAGGAGCATGCGCCATCTAAAGAATATGAGGTGTTTGAAGCTGACGAAGATGCTGAATATGTTAGAACAATTGAAATCGATTTATCAACTCTTAAATCAACCGTAGCATTTCCTCATCTTCCTGAAAATGCTAAAACTTTTGATGAAATTCCAGAAATAAAGATAGATCAGGTTGTAATAGGATCTTGTACAAATGGAAGAATTTCTGATTTAAGAGCTGCAGCTAAGATTCTCGAAGGAAAGCATATTGCAGAGGGTGTTCGTCTTATTGTCATCCCGGCTACTCAAAAAATTTATCTTCAGGCATTGAAAGAGGGACTTATTGAAACTTTCATTACTGCTGGTGGTATTGTTTCTACACCTACCTGTGGACCTTGTCTTGGTGGATATATGGGAGTTCTTGCAAGTGGTGAAAAATGTGTTTCTACTACTAATAGAAACTTTGTTGGACGAATGGGAGCAATTGATTCAGAAATTTATCTTGCTTCACCGGAAGTTGCTGCAGCAAGTGCTGTGACTGGCAAAATTTCTCAGCCAAGTGAAGTAGTTGAATAATATGCCAAAGATACAATTAGAGGAGAAGTGTAATGGAGAACGCAAGAGGAACTGTTTTTAAATATGGTGACAATGTTGACACAGATGTCATAATTCCTGCAAGATATCTAAACAATACAGATCCAAAAGATTTAGCAAAGCACTGCATGGAAGATATTGATAAAGATTTTGTAAATAAAGTACAAGAAGGCGACATCATAGTTGCAACGAAGAACTTTGGATGTGGTTCATCTAGAGAACATGCACCTATTTCCATTAAAGCTGCTGGTGTTTCATGCGTTATAGCTGATACTTTTGCAAGAATATTTTATCGAAATAGTATCAATATCGGTCTGCCTATAGTGGAATGTCCTGAAGCAGCAAATGAAATTTCTTCTGGAGATTGCGTGAATGTTGACTTCAATAGTGGTATCATTACTGATGAGACTACAGGTAAAAAATATAAAGGACAGGCATTTCCTCCTTTTATGCAAAAAATAATTGATTGCGGAGGACTTGTTAATTACCTGAATAGTTAATATTACTGTTTTAGGTAGGAGGAAAACTAAATGGCAAACGAAGAACTAAGGAAAAAATTTGCTGCTAAACAGCCACCTAACTTTAGAGTTGAGCCTGCTAAGGGAACTCATGTAAAAAAAGTTATTGGTATTGTTTCAGGAAAAGGTGGTGTTGGAAAAAGCTTTGTTACAGCACTTAGCGCATGTGCAATGAACAGAGCAGGATTCAAGACGGCAATTTTAGATGCAGATATAACTGGACCATCTATTCCAAAAATGTTCAATGTTGAAAGCGTAGAACAGGTCAATGAGAGTAATCTTATTATTCCAGCAAAATCAGAGACTGATATCAAGATTATGTCACTTAATCTTTTGATGAAGAGTGAGACTGATCCTGTAATTTGGAGAGGACCTGTTATCGCGGGAGTTGTAAAACAGTTTTGGGCAGAAGTGATGTGGGGAGATGTAGACTACATGTTTGTAGATATGCCTCCTGGAACTGGAGATGTACCGCTTACAGTATTTCAGTCACTTCCCGTTGATGGAATTATAGTGGTGTCTACTCCTCAGGATCTGGTAGCCATGATTGTTGAAAAAGCGATAAATATGGCTGATATGATGAAAATCCCTGTATTAGGACTTGTTGAGAATATGAGTTATATGAAGTGTCCACATTGTGGTGAAATGCTTCAGATTTTTGGCGAAAGTAAAATTGATTCATATGCAGCTTCAAAGGGAATTGATGTGATTGGAAGACTCCCACTTGATTCTTCATTTGCTTCATATGCTGATAAAGGTGAGATTGAAAAACTGGAACTTGAAGATTTAGATAGCCTTGTTTATAAGTTAAAATCACTTATTAAGGAAAATGATAATCAGTAATTAGACAGGCATAAAGGCGAGGTATCAGTTTTGAAGTTGAAACCAGATAGAAATCAGATTACGTGGGCAATAACAATTACAATAACTGCATTTCTAATTATGCTAGTCTATTATGTATTGTTTCAGGGAAGTATTTTAATAGATGGTGTAAGCGAGATTGTAGGTGGCATGAAAGGCATTGTATACGGAGTAATTATTGCGTATGTAATGTCTCCTGTCATGAATTTTGTAGAGCAGAAAATACTTGAAAGAATCTGGGAATTTTGTGGAGCAAAGCGCGATGAAAAAGGTGAATTAAAGCAAAAAAAGCTTATAAGAAATATATCTATTGCTATAACAATGGCTTTTCTTATAAGTCTTGTATGGGGACTCTTTTCCTATGTTATTCCCCAGCTTTTTCAGAGCATAACAGATATTATTAGGAATATTCCTGCATATTACTACAATTTACAGTATCGCTTAAATGATTTTTTGGACAAGTCAAAACCAGAGGTTAGGCATAATATTACTTATTTGATATCTCAAGGATATCGAAGGCTGAATAGATTCGCACAAGATAAAGTAATTCCAAATCTTGATTCGATTGTTACTACAGTTTCAAAACAGGCTTTAAATATAGTAGGTGTATTTATTAATCTCATTGTAGGTTTCATTGTTGCGATTTATACACTTCACTCAAAAGAAAGTTTTTGTGGCTGTGCCAAAAAAATGGCTTATGCATTCTTTAATGAAAATGTAGCTAACGAGATAATCTCAGGTTGTAGATTGGTTCATCATACTTTTATTGGTTTTTTGCTAGGTAAAATAATAGATTCTCTTATCATAGGTTTGATGAGTTATATTGGTAATGAACTAATGGATATTCCTTATCCTGTGCTAATAGCTGTTATAGTAGGAGTTACGAATCTTATACCATTTTTTGGACCATATATTGGCGGAATAATGGGGGTACTGATTTTGATTCTTATAAATCCTATAAAAGCTTTAATCTTTCTTGTTTTTGTAATTATTTTACAGCAGTTTGATGGTAACATTTTGGGTCCAAAGATTCTTGGAAGTTCAACAGGACTTTCAGCTTTTTGGGTAATATTCTCTATTATGCTTTTTGGCAGCATTTGGGGATTTGCAGGATGGATTTTGGGTGTTCCTATTTTTGCAGTAATCTACACAGTTATTCATCAAATTACAAACTATAGCCTTGAAAAGAAAAAATTGACAACAGATGATGAAACTTATATCGAAACAGCGTATATAGAAGATGGGAAGATTTTCTATTTAAGTGATAAAAACAGTGTTAAGTATAGATCAAAACCTGAGCAGTCATCGTGGAGTAGGTTATTTAGTTCTAAGAAAAAAAGAGATAAAAAACTCGAAGAAAAAACTAAGGCAAAAGCTGAGAGTAATGATGAAGAAATTATAAAAAAATCAAAAACGACAGCTGATAAATCAAGTACTAATCAAATAGATAATAATGTTGTAAAAGTTACTGATGAGTCCATTAAAGCAGAAAGTAGATCCGAAGAATAGTATGTAAAGGTTAAATGGAATATTTGAACGTAGATGAGTAAACATTAGTAATAGAAAGCATTATTATACCTTGACAATATAAAAAGGTGTTCTATAATGTTTACATAGCAATACTTTAATGCTTTAAAGTAAATATATGCAAAGGGGACAATAAAAATGGCAAAGAAAGAATTAGACTGGGCAAATATTGGTTTTTCTTATATGAAGACAGACTATCGTTATGTGTCTGACTTTAAAAATGGCAAATGGGACGAAGGACATATTACAGATGATGCCAATGTTGTCCTCAACGAATGTGCTGGTGTTTTGCAGTATTCACAGTCATGCTTTGAGGGACTTAAGGCATATGAGACAGAAGATGGAAGAATTGTTACTTTCCGTCCAGATCTTAATGCAAAACGTATGGTTGATTCAGCAAAGCGCTTGGAGATGCCGCCTTTTTCTGAAGAACAATTTATCGATGCATTAGATAAGGTTGTTTCAGCTAATAAGGATTGGGTTCCACCATATGGAAGCGGAGCAACATTGTACATAAGGCCTGTTATGTTCGGCTCTTCAGTTGTAATTGGTGTTAAGCCTGCTGATGAGTATCAGTTCCGCATGTTCTGCACTCCTGTTGGACCTTATTTCAAGGGTGGTGCTAAGCCAATCGTAGTAAAAGTATCTGATTTTGATAGAGCAGCACCACATGGTACAGGTAATATCAAAGCTGGACTTAACTATGCTATGAGTCTTCACGCAATTGTTACAGCTCATAACGAAGGTTTTGCAGAGAATGTGTACCTTGATCCTGCTACCCGTACTACAATTGAAGAAACAGGTGGTGCAAACATTATTTTCGTTGATGCCGATGGAAATTTAGTAGTACCAAAGTCTGCATCTGATTCAATTCTTCCATCCGTTACCCGTCGTTCAATTGTATATGTTGCTGAGCATATTCTTGGACTTAAGGTTGAAGAGAGAACTGTTCGCCTTGATGAAGTTCATAATTTCAAAGAAATGGGTCTTTGCGGAACAGCGGCTGTTATTAGTCCTGTAGGAAAAATTAACGACCATGGTAAGGAAATTTGTTTTGAATCAGGTATGGAAAAGATGGGACCAGTTATTCAGAAACTTTATGATACACTTACAGGCATCCAGATGGGCAGATTAGAGGCACCAGAAGGATGGATTCATGAGATAAAAGTTGATTAATCCTTTTTGAATTGAATTTTATTAATTAAATAATAAAAATATTTTCTGCCATCAGCTCTGCTGATGGCAGTTTTTTTAAGAAAAATAATTAAAAACTTAGATTATTCATACGTAAATTAAAGAAGAAAAGTCAAATTGATGAATTGCATGAATACTTTGACGAATTGCTTAATATTAAAGTAGTAATAAAATTCATCTTGAGGTAACATATTATTGCACAAAATATTTTTTGCTTGATTGTTCAAAAAGTTTTGTTTCTTAAATCATAAACATATCAATTAAAATTTTCATTAGCAATTATTTTTTGAAATTGGAAAGAAGGGAAAATGGATAAGAAAATCAAGAAAAAAATTATCAGTTCAACTTTAGCTGTTACCATAATAGGAATGTTAGGTGGATGCGGAAGTTCTATACAATTAGAAGAATCTAAGAAGGATAGTACAGAAAATTCTTCAGAGCGTAATTCCGGTTCATTAAATATGACAAATAATGCTCAAGTTGAAGATTCAATCAAGGCAGACAGTTCTTCAAATATAGCAAGCACATCTGATAACAAATTAGAAAAAATATCTTCAGATGAAAGTGTGTATGAAGATGTTTTGGATATGCAGTATTATCAGCTGGAAAATGCAGTTGTATATAGTGATTTTTATACAACAAATCCTGTAAGTGCAATGGCAACTTATGCTTATTCAAAGGATGGTCTTGATAAATCAAAAGCTTTAGAATACTCCGGATATGGTTTTGTTGATCTGAATAATGATGGAGTAAATGAACTTATTATCGGTAATACATCTGATGATAAAAATCTTGAAAAGGTAATATTTGCTGTTTATTCAGTGAATCACAATGTGCCTTATTTTATTACAGGTAGTGATGAATTTACCAGATATTATCTTTGCAGCAATAATACTTTATATAGCGAGTATTTATCTGATTCCCGAAATGAGATGTGCTTTTACAAGCTTTCTAAAGACGGATTAAAAACTGAGGTTTCTGAAAGTTTAAAGTCTTCTAAAGATGATAATGGGAATGTTTCATGGAAGTTATTTTCTAAGCCTGATAGTGAAACTGATATTACTCAAGACGATGCAGAGAAATTTATTACCGAATATAAGACTCAACGAATTAGTTTTAGCTTAACTCCATTTTCAGAATATAAACCTGTCAATTCTGAAGATTTCTATAATGGAATTAGTGGTTCTACGTTTGGAAAAGGTTTTTCATCATGGAAAGATGCATATGAAACTTATTGTACCCAAGAAAGACCTGAAAATGATGATGGACAGACTTATGCGCTTATTTATATTGATGATGACGATATTCCAGAACTAGTTGTAAATTCTGGCTTTGAAGCTGGTGGATGTCAAATTGTATCCTTTCATGATGGAACTGTAACTGAGCTTCAGACAAGCAGACTTCATTTCACATATATAGAAAAAAGCGGATTAATTTGCAATTCTGACGGAAACATGGGTGGATACTACGATATGGTATATCATCTTGACAATGGTAGATGGAAGAAGGTTTTTAATGGATTTATCCATGAATACGTACCAGAAGATGCCAAAGAAGGTGATGGAGACGAATTAAAGCGTGATTACCAGATTGATGAAAAAGATGTTGATGAAACAACATATAATACTAATCTGAAAAAAGTCTATGATTTAGATAAGGCAAAAGAAGTAGACTCAAGTGTTTATATTCCTTATGATAAAATGATAGAGGAATTAAAAAAATAATCGAAACTAATCAATAGTAAAAGAGTTTGTATATAAGAAAATATATTCTTACATACAAACTCTTTTTTGCTTATTTTTTTAAATATTTTTTGAAAAGCATCCAATAAGCGATTGAGCAAATTTTAAATTTATGACTACTATTGCAATTCCAAGTAAAATACACATTGTAAAAATAAAGTCTACATTACTAACTTTTGCAAAGCATTTATAGATAATCAAAATGCTTATAGGCAGAGATATAATACTAGTTGCAAGTGCTGGTATATATTGTTTTATAAAAAGGGATTGAAGAATGTGAATTATGAAATGAATAGCGCATCCTATAAAACCTCCTAACCAAATATATTCAATAACCGTTATTTTGGTATATAAGGCAAGTACCGATACAATTGTGCATACTATAAATTCTTCAAATACAGCGAGTGCAAATCCCTCAGTAGAAAAATTCTTATAGGTTTTGGCGATAGAGGGATATTTATTTTTTAACATATTCCTGTTTTTATCTAACCAAAAACCAAATCCGATTATTTCTTCCATATCATGAAAAATAAATATGATAGGAAAAAGAAGAGCATATTTATCCATGGCAAATCCTTTCAATAATAATTAATAATTTAGAAGTAAATTTTACCATAAAACAAGAGAAAATGACTCTTTTTATAGCTAATTGAGAATTGTTCTCATTTGAATACAACATTTTAAAGGAAAACAATTATATAATAGTTAGGTAAGACTAACGAAAACAATTAATTCAAGTTACAAATCAAGGCTAATTACATGATAAAAATAATCATTTACTGGTATTGACTATAAGAGAAAGAGAATATAGAATTGTCATTGTTAGCGATAGCTAACTTTGTGTAAATCATCTGAATTCCTCTTTTTATTACCAAACGCCGAATGGGTATGAAAAGAGGAATTCGATAAACTGATAATTACTACATTTGAAAATAAATTACAGATTTAGGGATACTAAGAAACATTTATTCCCTATAAAAATTGCTTTTTGAAAGGAGCATTATAATTATGAGTAAACTTACTATCGAAAAAGTTATTGGAAGAGAAATTTTGGACTCTCGTGGAAATCCGACTGTTGAAGCACAGGTAACTCTTGTAGACGGAACTGTTGCAACTGGAACTGCACCAAGTGGAGCATCAACAGGCGAATTTGAAGCACTTGAACTTAGAGATGGCGATAAATCAAGATATTTGGGCAAAGGTGTTACAAAAGCAGTTAATAACATAAATACTGTAATAAATGATGCTGTTAAAGGTCTTGACGCATCTGACACTTATGCAGTCGATGCAGCTATGTTGAAAGCTGATGGTACAAAAGATAAATCAAAACTTGGCGCAAATGCTATTTTGGCTGTTTCTATTGCAACTGCAAGAGCTGCTGCAAAATCTCTTGATATCCCGCTTTATAGATTTCTTGGCGGTGTATCTGGAAACAGACTTCCAGTTCCAATGATGAATATCTTAAATGGTGGTGCTCATGCTGACAGTGCTGTTGATACACAGGAATTTATGATTATGCCTGTAGGAGCTCCTTCATTTAAAGAAGCTCTTCGCTGGTGCGCTGAAGTTTTCCATAACCTTAAGAAACTTATAGGTGAAATGGGTGATGTTACAGCAGTTGGTGATGAAGGCGGTTTTGCTCCTAATAAGTTAAAGAACGATGAGGAGGCTATTGAGAAGATTCTTGAAGCAATTAAGGCTGCAGGTTTTGAACCAGGCAAGGATTTCATGATTGCTATGGATGCTGCTGCATCTGAATGGAAGAGCGAAAAAGGAAAAGGTTTTTATAAGCAGCCAAAATCTGGAAAAGAATTTACTTCTGATGAACTTATTGCTCACTGGGAGAGCCTTGTTGATAAATATCCTATTATTTCTATCGAAGATGGATTGGATGAAGAAGATTGGGATGGCTGGAAGAAGATGACTGCTAAAATTGGTGGAAAAGTTCAGCTTGTTGGTGATGATCTTTTTGTTACTAACACCGAAAGACTTAGCAAGGGCATTAAGCTTGGAGCAGGTAATTCAATTCTTATTAAGCTTAATCAGATTGGATCAGTATCCGAGACTCTTGAAGCTATCAAAATGGCTCATAATGCTGGATATACAGCGATTTCTTCACATCGTTCAGGTGAAACTGCTGATACAACAATTGCTGATCTTGCTGTAGCTCTTAATACATGCCAGATTAAGACAGGTGCACCAAGTCGTTCAGAACGTGTTGCAAAATATAATCAGCTTCTTAGAATTGAAGAACAGCTTGGAGATAGTGCAGTATATCCAGGAATGGACGCATTTCACGTAAAGAAATAATAATAATTCTTACGGAACATGCGGTAAATGTCATTCCTTGTTGATAAATTTTCTTATCTAGCAACTTGAAATTGGGATTTCATTGATGTACAATGAAGTTTGTTTCTTTTGGGTTCAATTAGATAATTGTGTGCCAGGTTTAATTGAACAGTTACTGATATGTTGTTAACTATAAGTATTCAGTAACAAATTATGTGTTAGATAGGAGATTTTATTATGAAGAATTTACGTCAATGTGCATTATTTTTAGGTGGGGTTCTTTTTGGTACAGCTGGTATAAAGATTTTATCAAGCAAAGATGCAAAAAAGTGCTACACACATACTACAGCGGCTATTCTTCGTGCTAAAGAGTGTGTAATGGATACTGCTAACAAAATCCAGGAGAATTGCGATGATGTTCTTGCAGAAGCAAAGGAAATCAATAAAGATCGCAAATCTAAGGAAGATGTAGTAGTTGGAGAATAATTAAATATGAAAATAGTCATTAAACATGAGATAAGCGGACGAATTCGTTTTTCCATGCCTAAGAGACGATTTTCCTTTGAGGAAGCAGATAGGTTACAATACTATCTGCTTTCTCTTGATGGAGTTGAAAAGGCTACAGTTTATGAAAGAAGTGCTGATGCAGTTGTTGTTTTCAAAGGCAATAGAGACGAACTACTTTCAAAAATTTGTGAATTCAATTCTGAATCTGAGGAAATAAAAGCTCTTGTTCCTGAAGGCTCTAGCCGTATGTTAATGGCTTCATACAAGGAAAAACTGATTTCAAAGATTATACTTCACTATGGTTGCAGATTTGTTCTTCCTTCACCGATAAGACGAGTTAAAGCTTTTGTCATGGCGACAAAGTTCGTATATAAAGGTTTGGCTTGCTTATTTAAAAGTAAAAAACTAGAAGTACCAGTGCTTGATGCCACAGCTATTTCTGTATCACTTTTGACAGGAGATTATGAAACAGCTTCATCTGTAATGTTCCTTCTTGGAATAGGAGATCTTCTAGAAGAGTGGACGCATAAAAAGTCTGTTGATGATTTGGCAAGAAGTATGGCTCTTAAATCTGATAAAGTATGGCTTAGAAAAGATGGTATTGAAGTTCAGGTTCCTTTTAGTCAGATAGTTCCTGGAGATACTATTTCAGTAAGAGTTGGCAGTGTTATTCCGTTTGATGGAACAATTGTTGATGGACAAGCTATGATTAATCAGGCAGCTCTTACCGGAGAAGGCATTCCTGTAGCAAAAGAAACAGGTGCTTATGTTTATGCAGGAACTGTATTAGAAGAAGGAGATATTCTTCTTAGAGTAGAGAAAGCTTCAGGTGCAAGCCGATACGAAAAGATAATAAAGATGATTGAGGATTCAGAACAGCTTAAGTCTGGTGTTGAATCGAAAGCAGAACATTTAGCTGATAAACTTGTTCCTTATACATTTGGAGGTACAATTCTGGCATATCTTATAACCAGAAATATTACCAAGGCATTATCTGTTCTTATGGTTGATTTTTCATGTGCTCTTAAGTTATCAATGCCTGTTACAGTTTTATCTGCAATGCGTGAATGTCAAGACAATCATCTTACAGTAAAAGGCGGAAAGTTCCTAGAAGCTATAGCTAAGGCTGATACAATTGTTTTTGACAAAACAGGAACTCTTACAATGGCTTCGCCAAAAGTAGTTGATATTGTTACTTTTTCAGGAAATGATAAAGATGAAATGCTTAAGATAGCAGCTTGTCTTGAAGAACATTATCCTCATTCTATTGCAAATGCTGTTGTTAAAGAAGCTTCCATAAAAGGACTTGTTCATGATGAAATGCATAGTAGCATCGAATATGTAGTAGCACATGGTATTGCTTCTGATATTGATGGTAAAAAAGTTGTTATAGGTAGTTGGCATTTCGTAATGGAAGATGAGAAATGTATTATTCCTGAAAACGAACGTTATAAACTAAGTAATATTCCAGAACAGTATTCAAGGCTGTTTTTAGCAATTGGCGGATATCTTTCAGCAGTAATATGCCTTGAGGATCCGTTAAGAAAAGAAGCTCCAGATGTTATAAAAAAGCTTCATGATGCAGGATTTAGCAATATTGTTATGATGACAGGAGATTCTAAGCATATAGCACGAAGAGTTGCTATAGAAGTTGGAGTCGATTCCTATTATGCCGAAGTTCTTCCGGAAGAAAAGGCTGAATTTGTTAGCAGAGAGAAGGCAAAAGGACATACAGTGATAATGATTGGTGATGGAATAAATGACTCACCAGCACTTTCTGAAGCTGATTGTGGAATAGCTATAAGTCAAGGAGCGCAGCTTGCAAGACAAATAGCAGATGTTATGATTTCTGAAGATGATTTGTATAAGCTTGTTACATTGAAAGAACTTAGTAAGCTTCTTATGAAACGTATACATTTTAATTACCGTTTTGTGGTTGGTTTTAATCTAGGTTTAATCGGTATGGGACTTACAGGACTTATTGCGCCTGCTACAAGTGCTATGCTTCATAATGGATCAACTATAGCTTTGGGACTTCATAGTTTGACAAATTTGAAAAATGATAATAATGATTCAAATTCGTAAAAATTGATTTTTAATTTATAGCAAGATAAAAAAATATCCATTTGTTAGATTATTTCTATCAAATGGATATTTTTTTATCTAAATTTGCAAGTTCAAAAAAGATTATCATCTAGTTCTACTAAGTACTATCTATCGTAATGATATTTCGTTGAACTTTCGCTGTTTTAGCCTTTACTCACTGCGCCAAAAAGCGTAAAATTAATCATGGAAAACGTTTTCTGAATAATATTAGGAGGTGTAGAGATGAAAAAGAGTATTACATCAAGAGTAATGGCTTTTTTTCTAATGGTATTGCTTGTAACAGCAACGTTTCTTGGGGACTCATGGACACAAATTCGTGTATATGCAGCTGATGGCGTAACGCTGAAACTTCATTATCATAGAAAAGATGGTGATTACCAAAAATGGGACGCATGGATGTGGCCAGAAGGTGGTGAAGGAGCAGGTTATCCTTTTGAAAAAGAAGAAGGAGATATGGTTGCAACTATAAATATTACTAATGGTGCATCGAGAGTTGGTTTTATAGTTAGAACTAAAGATTGGGACAAAGATTATCCAGATGATCAATATGTGGATATTTCGGAAGTTGTATCAGGAACAGTACATGCTTATGTTGAGTCGGGTACAGAAGGTGCTACGAAGAAATATGGAGATGATGTGGTTATTGGTACTAAGTTGAAAAAAGCAGTATATGATGGAAAAAATATGCTACAGCTAACTCTTACAGGGAAAATGAATGATAAGTTGAAAGACTCTTTGTATGTAGTAGGCCGAGATGGAAAAATAAAAATTAAATCAGTTGCTCTTTCTAAAAAAGTATCTGATAGCGAATATCTGTATGATGTAGTATTGGTAGAAAAACTTGATGCAAGCCGAAGTTATCGAATAGGTTTTGAAGACAGGGAATATCCAGTATCAATGCCTATTATCTATGGAGAAAAGGAGTTCGAAGATAAGTATACTTATACAGGAAATGACCTTGGCGCATCTTATAGTAAGAATAAGACAGTTTTTCGTTTATGGGCTCCAACCGCACAAGAAGCTAGTGTTAATTTGTATGAATCAGGTAAACCTTGGGAAAAAGATTTAAAAGAAGAAGTCAAAATGACATCTGACAAAAATGGTACTTGGATTGCAGAAGTTCAAGGTGATTTAAAGGGTACATATTATACTTTTAAAGTGGTTCTTGACGGACTTGATGTTGAAGCTTGCGATCCATATGCACGTACAACCGGTGTCAATGGTAAAAGAGCCATGGTCATTGATCTTGATTCTACAAATCCGCAAGGATGGGATGAAGACAAAAATCCACATGCTGGAATAAAGATGACAGATGCAATGATTTATGAACTGCATATTAGAGACTTTTCTGTTGATGAAAATGGAAATATAAAAGATGCTGGTAAGTATACAGCTTTTACTAAAACAGGTACCAAGACAAAAGGAGGTAATCCAACAGGAATTGATTATTTAAAGAGTCTTGGTGTTACGCATATTCATCTTATGCCGTTTTATGATTTTGGATCAGTCGATGAAAATTTACAGACTACAGAAAGGTTTAACTGGGGATATGACCCTGTTAATTTCAATGTACCGGAAGGTTCTTATTCAACTGATCCGTATAATGGAGAAACAAGAGTAAAAGAAGCAAAACAGATGATAAAATCTCTCCACGATAATAGCCTTTCTGTTGTTATGGATGTTGTTTATAATCACGTCTATAGTGGAAAAGATTTCTGCATTAATCGTCTTGTTCCAGGATATTTTTCCAGGATTAATGCTGATGGAACATATTCCAATGGTTCTGGATGCGGTAATGATACTGCATCAGAAAGATCAATGGTTAGAAAATATATTGTTGATTCGGTTTGTTACTGGGCAGATGAGTATCATATTGACGGTTTTAGATTTGATCTTGTGGGCCTTCTGGATGTTGATACTATAAACGAGATAGTAAAAGAGGTGCACAAAAATCATCCTGACGTTATATTCTATGGCGAAGGATGGAGCATGAATACTGATATTACAAAAGAAAATGTTATTTTAGCAACGCAAAAAGCATCAGATAAAACACCTTCTTTTGCATATTTTAATGACAACATAAGAGATAACCTGAAAGGAAGTGTATTTAATACATCAGAGACTGGTTGGGCATCAGGTGCTAAAAACTGTGAAAAATCGTTGAAAGCATCTTTTATGGCAAATGAGACCTGGTGCAAGAATCCTACTCAGATTATCCAATATGCTTCTTGCCATGACAATAACACTCTTTTTGACAGAATTGCTACAGCTCGCCCTAAAATTGATGAAGAGACACGAATAAAGATGAATAATCTTGCAGCAGCTTATTATCTGACTTCTGAGGGTGTTCCTTTTATGCAGGCTGGTGAAGAAATATTAAGAACTAAGGTTAAAGAGGATGGAACTTTTGATGATAACAGTTATAACTCAGGAGATAAAATAAACTGCATTAAATGGGAAAATCTCGATGATAAGAAGTATCAGGAAAACCTTGAATTCTATAAAGGGCTTATCAGTTTTAGAAAAGAACATAGTCTTTTACGATTAGACAGTAGAAAAGAGATTGACAAAAGAGTTACTCCTATTGAAAATCTCGATGAAAATGTTATTGCATTTACAATGGACAACGAGGATAAAAAGGTTGAAGGAGAACCTTCAGAAAAGATTATTCTTGTATTTAATCCTAATGAAAAAGGCACAAGTATAAGTCTTCCAAAAGGAAAATGGAACGTTTGCGTTAATGGTAAAAAGGCAGGATGCACATCGCTTGGCGCAGTATCTAACAATGTTACAGTTGAACCATTTTCAACTATGATTCTTGTAAAAGGAAATACCGGTGCAGTAAAAGGAGCAAGAAGAACTAGAACAATGCAGTATATTGCTGGAGGATTTATGATCACAGCAATAATATGTGCAGCGTTTATTTTCATTTTAGTACCATCAAGAAAATACAAAAAATAATTTAATATTTATTCCCTCTTCATAGAATGAAATTGACAAGAATTATATAATTGTTTTAATTATAGTTTTGCTGTGATAAAATTAATCTATTATATTCTTATGGAGAGGGGATTTTTATGCACAAAAACAGTACTAAATGGGAGTTAGTTGGAAGTCCGATTACAATTAACAAAACTGTAATAAAAAACAGACTTACGATGGCACCAACTGTAAAATTTGACTATGCAGGAGAAGATGGAAAAGTTACGTCAAAGCACATAGAACACTATAAAGAAAGAGCAGAACATGGTGTAGGACTTATATGTGTTGAAGCAACAGCGGTTACTCCATCTGGACGATTTTGGAAAAATCACATGGGTCTTTGGGAAGATGAGCAGATTAAAGGGCACAAAGAAATAGTAAAAGCATGCCACGATAATGAAACAGCAGTTATTATACAGCTCAATCATACAGGAATCGTTTCTAATCCTGATTGCGGAGAAATGATTGGTCCTTCAGCTGTTCCTACCAGGGATGAGAACGTCTATTCGAGAGAGATGTCTATAGAAGAAATCCATGAAATGCAGACTAAATATGTCGAGGCTGCAATTAGGGCTAAAGAAGCAGGATATGATGGAATTCAGCTTCATGGCTGTCATGGCTATCTTATAAATCAGTTTATTTCTAAAAAAACAAATCATAGAAAAGATGAATATGGTGGAGATGCCAAAAACAGAGCAAGATTTGCAACAGAAATAATACAGAAAATACGCGCAAAATGCGGAGAAGATTTTCTTATTTCAGTTCGAACAGCTGGAGTAGAGCCTACTGTAGATGAAGCTATAAAAATAGCTGATGAATATGTCAAAGCTTCATGTAACTATTTACAAGTTTCAACCGGTATAGAATGGGATGATTCTAGTGTTAAGGCGAGAAATCCTGTATACAATGATATTTGCGAACTGGGAGTAAGATTCCATGAACACTTCAAAGACATTGTTCCCGTTTCTTGTGTAAATGGATTGCTTGCACCTGATGCTGTTAGGTATCTAATTGAGAATAAACTTGTTGATACGGTTGACTTAGGACGAGCTCTTCTTGCAGACCCTTCATTTAGTGAAGCTGTATTGGAGAGTAAATCTTTTGTAAAATGCTATAATTGTCTACGATGTCAGTATGGACCTGGAATGCCACATAAATGTCCTGCTGCATTAAAAAGATAAACTAAAAATCATTATAATTAATGAAAACTCTGGAGGAAATGATGCTTAAAATAGAACATTTAACTAAGGTTTATGGTGATAAAAAAGCAGTAGATGACATATCATTAACTATAGAGGATGGTGAAATCTTTGGTTTTATCGGACATAATGGAGCCGGTAAAAGTACTACACTTAAAAGTACTGTTGGAATTTTAAATTTTGACGAGGGTAAAATCACAATTGATGGTGCTTCTGTAAAAGAAAATCCTATTGAATGTAAACAAAAAATTGCTTATATACCTGATAATCCTGATTTGTATGATTATATGAGCGGAATAAAGTATTTAAACTTTGTTGCTGATGTATTCAGAGTATCTGCTTATGACAGGTTAAAAAAAATTGATCATTACGCTGAATTATTTGAAATAAAAAATGAATTGGCTCCAACCTATTTCATCATATTCTCATGGTATGAAACAAAAACTAGCCTTGATATCTGCATGGATGCATTCGCCAAAGCTAATCATTATGGATGAACCTTTTGTTGGTCTAGATCCAAAAGCTGCACACATTTTAAAAGAGATGATGCGTGAACATTGTAACAATGGCGGAGCAATCTTTTTTTCAACACACGTATTGGAAGTAGCAGAAAAACTCTGCGACAAAGTTGCTATTATAAAACAGGGAAAGCTTGTTAAAATTGGAACAATGGAGGAAGTCAAAGGAGATGACAGCTTAGAAGAAGTATTCTTGGAATTGGAGGCTGAATAAATAATGCTGAAAATCTTATTAAAAAAACAACTCTTTGAAATATTTAAAGGCTATTTTTATGATGCTAAAAATAATAAAATGCGTTCTAAGTTGTCTACTTTTTTGGGTGTTCTATTTTTTCTGGCAATAATGATAGGTCTTCTAGGAGGAATGTTTACATTTTTTGCATCCTCTATGTGTAAAGGTCTTGTAGCATGTAAAACAGAATGGTTGTACTTTCTGATAATGGGATTTATCGCAATAATGATAGGCTCTTTTGGAAGTATTTATAATTCTTATAATGCTTTGTATTTGTCAAAAGATAATGAACTGTTATTATCCATGCCAATACCACCAAGAGACATAGTCATTTCAAGGCTATTAACAGTATATGTGATGGGTATCATGTATATTTTAACCGTCACGATTCCGATGGAAATTGTATATTTTCAAAATGTTCAGTTTTCTACTAATAAACTGATATGCGGTATTTTGATGATACTTTCGATTTCCTTTTTTGTAATGGTAGTATCTTGTCTTATTGGTCTTATTATAGCTAAAATAAGCGTGAAGCTTAAAAATAGAAGCTTTGTAACAGTGTTTTTATCATTGATATTTATGGGCGTGTACTATTTTTGCTATTTCAAGGCAAATGAACTTATAAACAATCTTGTATTAAACGCTGTAACCTATGGAACTAAAATTAAAGGAAACGCTTATATATTATATGCTTTTGGAAGCATCGGAGAGGGTAAATATAGTTATGCACTTTCTTTCTTTTGTATAACAATAGCAGCACTAGCACTGCTGTGCTATTTGATGATGAGAAGCTTTATAGGAATTGTAACAACCAGCGAGAAGACAAGCAAAGTTAAGTATGTTTCTAAAAAAAGAAAAGAAAAGTCTTTATTCGGCGCTGTTCTTTCAAAAGAATTTGCTAGATTTTTCGCAAGTCCTAGCTATATGCTCAATTGTGGCATTGGATTAGTTTTTTTGATTGTTAGTGGTATTTTTATTTTGATAAAAAAAGAAAAAGTTCTTTATGCATTCGACTTCGTAATGGCTGCTAATTCAGATGATATAGCTGTTTATCTTTTAGTAGGAATGTTATTCTTAGTGAATGTATGTGATATAGCAGCTCCATCAGTGTCTCTTGAAGGGAAAAGTCTTTGGGTAATGCAATCACTGCCTGTTCCTGCTAAAATGACTCTTTTTGCTAAAGCTTTTATGCAGATAATATTGACGATTGTGCCTATGATATTTGCTACAATCTGTATATTGCTTGTTTCTAATACATCAGTAACTGTAGCTATACTGATTGTATGCCTGGCAATTATGTATGTGATTTTTTCTGGACTTCTAAATACAATTATTGCAATAAAAATGCCGGTTCTTACTTGGACTAATGAACTTGAGCCTATCAAAAGAAGTGGAGGAACTTTTCTTGCTATATTTGGAGGCTTTGGTATTGTAGCAGCTATATTTTTTGCATATGAACAGTTTTTTAGTCAAGGTTTGGGGGCTTCTTTGTTTCTGACATCTGTTACAGTTGTGCTGTTATTCCTGAATATTGTAATGACTGTTTGGATTAGCAAAAAAGGAGCAAAATTATATTCAAATCTATAGACTTTGGAGGAAAACTAATGAATATTGCAGCGACACCACAAAACACAAATGTTACTAAAGGATTAACAACAACCGGATTAAAAATTATTGCCGTAATCTGCATGTTTATAGATCATTTAGGAGCTTCAATTGTTGAGGATATAGTAATAAAAAACTATATTGGACTTGAAGAAAACTGGGTTCTAATATTAAGGAATGTTTATTTAGTCATGAGGATGATAGGTAGAATTTCGTTTCCTATTTATTGCTTTTTTATCGTTGAGGGATATTTTTATACTCATGATTTGAAAAAGTATCTACAAAGATTAGCAATACTGGCAGTTATTTCTGAAGTGCCATTTGATATGGCTTTTTCCAGAAAAATCTTTGCTCCCGATTATAATAATGTATTTATCACGCTTGCAATAGGTTTGTTAACAATTGCAGGTATCGATAAGGCAAATAGCTATATTATGAACAAAAATAAGGGTTATTCTTCACATATTGAAGCTATCATAGGGAGTACTTTAATAGCTGCTACAGGATGTGCTGCCGCATATATTTTAAAAACGGATTATTCATATTGCGGTATTATTACGATAATAATAATGTACTACAATAGGAAAAGTGCAAGTTTTAATCCGGTATTTTCTATGATAGAAGGAGTAATATGGCTTGGAATATCAGCAGGATTGGTAGAACTTGCAGCTTTAATTGATGCACTGTTTATCCACTTTTATAATGGACAAAAAGGTCGTAATATTAAGACTTTCTTTTATGGATTCTATCCTGTTCACTTGGCAATACTTGGAATTATCAATATGCTGATTTTAAAGCATTTTGGAGCTCTATAAATAAATTTTTTAGTTATGAATGACTGTGGAATGGTAGTTTGAAAAAGGATTATGAACAAGTTTTTAAATAAATTGTTTGAAAAAAGTATTATGAAGAATGATATTAATCTTGTTTTATAAAATAAAACAAAATATATAGTAAAAATTTAGCCGATACCATGAATTAGTAATGGTATCGGCTAATTGTATTTTAGAAAACAGGTGCGGTATTTTTATTTGCTTGTAGCATATATTTTTCTTCGAATTCTTCTTTTGGCATTGGTTTATTGAACAAAAGCCCCTGAAAATATGGAACGCCGATGTCTGTAAGATGTTCATAGGTTTCTGATGTCTCAATTCCCTTTGCAATCACTGTAACCCCAAGTTCTTCACACATTTTAACTATTGAGCTTAGAATAATCTTGGTACGTTTTCTTTTTTCGCTTTCTGCGATAAATGATCTGTCAAGACATATTCCATCAGCTTCAATCTGATCAATCATTTTAAGTGAAGATTGTCCTACACCAAATCTGTCAATAAATACTTTAAATCCAAAAGAACGAAGCTGAACTATATTACCCGCCAGAAGATTGCCATGATCGCCAATTGCAGTTTCCGGTATTTCAATATGTAACTTTGAGGCATCTATTAAATGTTTTCTTGACAATTCAAAGAAAAATCTAGGAATATCCAAATACAGGAAATCTCTGGAAGAGACGTGAATAGATAAATGCAAATCGCGTCTTCCCATATCCTGCCATTTTTTTAATAACTTGGCAGATTCTTCCCAAATATAAGTATCAAATCTAGCGATAAGAACTGATTCTTCAAGAATATCTATAAAGGAATCAGGTTTAACAACATCTCCGTCAGGAAGTATCCACCTTGTCAATACTTCGGCTCCAATCGCATTAGAAGATGTATCAAGCCTTGGCTGAAGATATATCTGGAATTCATGTTCTTCAAGCGCTCGTTCAAAACTTTGAACAGTTTTTTCTCTTCTAGAAATCTTGTGCATAAGTGTCTGATCAAACCATGAAAAACCAGATACGATATTTTGGTGTATTCTTTCCATTGCCATTGTAGCCTGATCCAGCATAAATGGAATTGGAAGAGAATGGTCAGTAATTCTATATAGTCCAAAGTGCAAGGTGATAGGCCTTGCCAAATCATGAATCTGATTTGTGGATTGAAGTATAATATCTGCAATGCAATCTTCGTCAAACATCCTGGAAGGTACACAAATAGCAAACCTGTCACCATATACATGACCAATAACAGCATCTTCAGGAAAAGCGTTCTTTAAAAGATCTGCTATAAAGACAAGTATTTCGTTTCCCTTCTCACGACCAAGGAAGGTGTTTATTGATTGGAACCCCCTAATATTAAGCAAAATCATAACACCTGAATCATCCTTGTGTGATTCCAAAAGGTGTCTGGCCTGAAACAAAAAGCCTTCATAGTTAGGAAGCCCTGTCATCTGATCGTGAAAAAGAAGATAGAGCACATTTTCATTTTCTTTCTCTGGCAAAGAAATCTTAGGTTCTTCACTTACGGTAGACTGAATAGTAATCATCTCCATTACACATGGAAGATGCACATCATCAGGCAAGCTAAGCATAATGGGCGTTGAATGAATCTGAAACTTACGCCCATGATAATTTTCTGTACGTTCAACTGTTGAAAATGTACGTACAGCTTTCAAACTTGTACAATTACTGCATCTGTTATGACTATTCCAAACACTGTGACACGCTTCGCCTGTATGGATTTGATTGTCATCATCAATAATTATCACTCGACATTCCTCAGGATCGACAAGTCTTACTATATCATAGAGCGGACGAAGAGTTTGCATTGTCATACGGACACGTTCAGGAGTATATTCTTTTTCCATAAGCAGTATTACCTTTTTAAATAATAAAGGTGATTATTCTAAAATCTAAACAAAAATCACATTTAGTGACACTGTATTTATTGTTTAAGAATAATCCATTACAAAAATATGTCTAGATAGTATAAAAATAATAAGACCGAATTTCCTATTTATAGTATAGAATTAAACGATAAAATGGTCAATACATTATCGTTAAAAAGAAAATACACTTCCGAAGGCTCCATACGAAGAAACTATCTCGTTTTCCATGAGAAGATGCGATGTATCACCTAGTGTTTGAATTCTGAAATGAGCTTGGTTATGAAGTCTTTTTTCCGCATTAACAATAGTTACAGAAGATGGTGGCAGAAAAGTGCCATGCCATAATGTAACCGGTGATACGTTGAGAAGATGAGCAAGCATTACATCAATAACACCAAGATGAGCAAATATTACAATTGTTTTGCTATCATCTTCATCTCTTGACTCGTAAGCTTTATCTCCATGAAGCTGAATGTCAGAAATCTCCGCATTTAGTTCAGTTCCATTTGGCTCATGGAAAATATAATACCCATCATGACGTTTATATCCGTATTTAGATAAGATATAGTCAAGACCAAGTGTAACTTCAACCCATTTTTTCTCTATTTCAGGATTTTCTCTATATATTGAGCTTTGATACCATTTTTTTGGACTGAGCATCAAAGGCGCAGTTGTATAGAAATCAGGCATATAATCCCACGGGTTACGTTCCTCACCTGTAATCGGATCTTTTGCTGTATAATTGAATTCTTGCAGCCAATCATAAACAGTAGCTTTAGCATGATGAAGTCTAAGAGTAGGAGCAGCTGTTTCTTTAGCTCTTCCAAGCGGTGAACAAAAAAATGCATCTACGTCCCAGTTTTTAGTTCTATGCGAAAGTAAAACTGCTTCTTTTTTTCCTTTTGAAGTTAAACCATCAATTGAATAATCAGGCTCTGCATGCCTTATGAAAATAATTCTCATACACCCTCCCCATGGTCTATATGTATTGTTATAGTCATATTATAACGTAGAACTTGGTGTATTACCATTTTTAGTTATGTTTTTATCGACCTTTTAATTAATATTTGTGATATCATAAAGAGTGTGGTTTCAAAATGTTACATTTACCTGCAAAGAGAATTAAATGCTGAATTTATAAAGCATTGCAAAGAAATGACAGAAGGGATAATACTATGAATAACAATGAAATAAAGGAAAGAGTAGAATCATATAGGGAAGAGCTTCTTAATCGTTTAGGAAAGCTTGTATCAATCAATAGTGAAGAGGGAAAAGCAAAAGAAGGGATGCCTTTTGGTGAAGGTCCTGCTAAAGCTTTAAATACAGCCCTTGATATGCTTAAAGAAGACGGTTTTGAAGTTAAAAATCTTGATAATTATGCTGGGTATGCTCAGATGGGAACAGGTAAAAAACTTATTGGTGTAATCGGACATCTTGATGTTGTTCCTGCTGATAAAAATGATGGTTGGAATACTGAGCCATATGAAATGGTTGAAAAAGACGGAAATGTTTATGGACGAGGAGTAGCAGATGATAAAGGAGCTGTTGTGGCTTCAATGATAGCATTCAAAGTTCTTAAAGATATGAATGTTCCAATGAATAAGAGAGTTCGTCTTATTATGGGTACAAACGAAGAGACAGGTTCTAAGTGTCTTGAACATTATGTAAAAGTTGAAGGTCATGTTGACTACGGATTTACTCCTGATGGCGATTTCCCTGAAATTTATGGTGAAAAGGGTATCATTCATGGTCACTATACATGCCAGAATACAAATCTTATCGCTATCGAGGGTGGTGCTGCAAAAAATATCGTTCCTGGAAAGGTTACAGCTAAAGTTAAGAGCAATACCTATAATATGGATACTCTTAAAAATGTTATTGAAGAAAATGGTTGTGGTCTTGTTGTAACTTCAGAAAACGGAGTAGATACTCTCGTTGTAACAGGTAAGCCGGCACATGCTTCTTTACCAGAACTCGGAATTAATGCAATCAGCTTCTTATTCGAAGGACTTAAAGAGGCTGGATTTGTTGATCCTGTTACAGATTTTTATTGCGATCACTTTGGAACAGGTACAGATGGCGACAAGCTTGGAATTAAGCTTGAAGATAAGTATGGAAAACTTACTCTTAACTGCGGTGTTATTTCTATGAAAGACGGTGTAGTAGAGGGTACAATTGACATAAGATTCCCTGTAACAATGCATGTTGAAGATGTATGCAAGCTTATAGATAAAAATGCAAAGGATGAAAACGGAGAAATAGCCATAGATGTTAAATCAGAGCCTTTATTTGTTGATCCGGAATCACCTCTTGCTAAATCTCTTTATAATGCATATAAGGATGTTACAAACGATACAGTAAATAAGCCAATGACAATTGGTGGCGGTACATATGCCAAGGAAATCAACAATACAATCGCTTTTGGATGTGCATTTCCTGGCACAGACTATAAGATTCATGATGCTAATGAGTGGGTTCCTGTAAATGAACTTTTGCTTCAGGCTGAGATTTATGTTCATGGAATTCTTAACCTTTTGGCTATTGAAGACTGAATTTAATATCATCAAAAATATTGTAATCTAGAAAGATGAGTTTTGCTGTTTTGTACTATTTCATAAGTGGTATTATTGGGAAACTTTATTCTGTTTTGATATCTACGATGAAATATGCAAACAGCAAAACTGTATAAATCAGCGATAGAACAATAGTTGTTGAAAAGATTCAAAAAGGTTGCGTAAAACTTATAGTCTAAGATAGGAAGAGAACATACTATGAAAATTGTTGCGGCAGATATTGATAGTGTAGGAGAAGATCTTGACTACACTATTTTTAATGAATTAGGAGAAGTTGATTATTATAAAGATAAAATAACTGACATAAATGCCAAAGAAAGGCTTGCTGATGCACAGGTACTTCTAATAAATAAAAGTAAGATTACAGCTACAATTCTTGAGAATGCGCCTAAACTTCAGCTTATATGCGAGTTTGCAACTGGTTTTGATAATGCTAACATAAAAGAGTGCTCAAGGCATAATGTTAAAGTCGCAAATGTCAGAAATTATTCGACTATGTCAGTCGCTCAGCATACTTTCGCTCTTGCTCTTTATCTTTTAGAGCATTTACCTCACTATGATAATTTTGTAAAAAGCGGTGCTTACGCTGCCCAAGAGCATTTCTGCTGTCTTGACATACCTTTTAGTGATTTTAGTAACATGACCTGGGGAATTGTCGGAATGGGCAATATTGGAAGAAAAGTAGCCGAAATAGCTAAAGCTTTTGGTGCAAAAGTCATTTTCTATTCAGCATCTGGAAAGAGTAGTTGTACCGATTACGAAAGAGTCGAATTTGATGACCTTTTATCAAGAAGCGATATTATATCGCTTCATTGTCCACTTAGTGATTTGACCAGAAATTTAATGAATGAAACTGCTTTTAAGAAGATGAAGAAAACTGCTATTTTAGTCAATGTTGCGAGAGGCGCGGTCGTTTCTGAAAACGATTTGGTCAATGCACTGTTAAATAATGAAATTGCAGCAGCCGGATTAGACGTATTAGATCCTGAACCGATGGCTCAAAATTCAAGACTTCTCGAAATTCAAGATAGTGGAAAACTTATTGTTACTCCACATATAGCGTGGGCAAGTACAGGGTCAAGAAAAAGATGTATTGAAGAAGTTAAAGAAAACATCAAAGCATGGAAGCTTGGAAATCCGAGGAATATAGTAAACCCATGACAAATACGAGCGCAAGTGGTACGAAAAAGACTAAGAGAGAAATCATTTTGACTATTGCAGTCACTGCGACTGCTTTGGTCATTTGGCTTTTTTTCACTCTTTTTTATGGCAAAACAGAGCATCCAAAGGTCGAAATCGTAGTTGGCGGAAAAGTTACTCAAACGTATGATTTGTATGTTGATCAGACAGTTGAAATAAAAGGAGAATTTGGTAATAGCAACACTCTTGTTATCAAAGACAAGAGCTGTTATATGAGTTGCGCTAATTGCCCCGATCAAGTATGTGTCTTATTAGGTAAAATATCTAAAAATGGAGAAAGTATTATCTGTTTGCCACACGAGCTTGTAGTTAGAATCAGTTCGAGTGAAGAAAATGAAGTTGATGCTACAGCAAAATAGTGTAAAAAAAGGGGGAGATATGAAGATAAAAACGTCACAGCTTGGTCTATTACTTTGCACTTCGTTAATTCTATCTTATATTGAATCGCAAATTCCCTTTCCTTTTGCAGTTCCAGGAATGAAACTTGGTTTGCCTAACATGGCAATTGTAATGGTTTTATACCTTTTTGGCTGGAAAGAAGCTTTACTTATCAACGCTTCCAGAATATTGTTATCCGGATTTATGTTTGGGAGTCTTTTTGGAATACTGTTTAGTCTTTCAGGAGCTTTAATAAGTGGCTTTATAATGATTTTGGTTAAACATTTTGATTTATTTTCAATAAAAGGGACATCGATTTGTGGAGGTGTATCCCACAATGTCGGTCAATTACTTGTGGCGGCGTTTATCGTCAAGACAAGCGGAATAATGTATTATACACCTGCTCTAATGATTGCAGGTCTTATTACCGGTCTTCTTATAGGAATAATTGCAGAGGCTGTCATTCCTGTGGTAAAGAAAACGATTCGGTAAAATAATTTTATGAGGAAAACTAATGATTGCATTTGTAGAAGGTATTCTTGAATATCTTGATATAGATTTGGCAGTTATTGACGTTGGCGGTGTTGGCTATGAAGTCCATATTTGCGCATCGACTTGTGACAGACTGCCTGGAATAGGGAATAAGGCTAAATTATTTACATATTTAAATGTTAAAGAAGACGAAATGAGTCTTTATGGATTTATTACAAGAGATGAAATTGCTATGTTTAAGCGTCTTATAAGTGTTTCTGGTATAGGACCAAAGGGGGCACTTTTAATATTATCAGTATTTTCAACTGACGATTTAAGGTTTGCTATTTTGGCAGGCGACGTAAAGACGATTTCAAAAGCTCCTGGTATTGGCAAAAAAACTGCGGAGAGAATGGTTCTTGAATTAAAAGATAAATTTTCTAATGAAGAGATTACTTCATCTGCTAATTCTGCAAATATTTCTAGTACAGCATCTGGTTTAGGCGATAATGCAGCAAAAGATGAAGCTGTTGAAGCACTTGTTGCTCTTGGATATAATTCAACAGATGCTTTAAAAGCGGTCAGAAAAGTACTTATCGATAATCCTCAAAGCAGTACTGAGGAAATATTGAAACAGTCACTTAAATTTATATAACAATATGTAACTTGGAGGATTTGTATGCCAAAGCGCAGTATCAAGACATCTGCTGCCGGTAAAAATATGATGGAACCTGGTTTTACCAGTGAAGATGTTCAGGTTGAAGGTTCTTTAAGACCAAAAACTTTAGACCATTATATAGGACAGGAAAAGATAAAGAAGAGTTTAAAAATATATATTGCAGCAGCAAAAGAAAGAGGCGACAGTCTCGATCATATTTTGTTTTATGGACCTCCAGGGCTTGGAAAAACAACACTTGCTCAAATTATGGCAAGTGAAATGGGGGTTAATATTAAGATAACTTCCGGACCAGCAATTGAGAAGCCGGGTGAAATGGCAGCAATACTTAATAATCTTCAAGAAGGAGATATTTTATTTATTGATGAAATCCACCGTCTTAATAGACAGGTTGAAGAAGTGCTTTATCCTGCAATGGAAGATTTTGTTATAGATATTATGATTGGTAAAGGGCCAACAGCCCGTTCCATAAGACTTGACCTTCCAAAATTTACTCTTGTTGGAGCTACTACAAGAGCGGGTATGTTATCTGCACCTCTTCGTGATAGATTTGGAATGATACATAGAATGGAGTTTTATAATGATGATGAGCTTGCTCAAATTATTATTCAATCTGCGAAAGTTCTAGGTGTTGAAGTTGATTTTGACAGTGCCATTGAAATGGCAAGACGAAGTAGAGGAACTCCGCGACTTGCAAACAGAACGCTAAAAAGAGTAAGAGATTTTGCCCAGGTCAGAAATAATGGAATAGTAACTCTTGACATTGTCTCAGAAGCATTACGATTATTAGATGTTGATGATATGGGACTAGATAGAACAGATCACGAACTTCTTCGTACAATGATTGAAAAGTTCGGAGGAGGACCTGTTGGACTTGACACTTTGGCTGCAGCTGTTGGAGAAGATTCTGGAACAATAGAAGATGTATACGAACCGTATCTTATAAAATGCGGGCTCATTACGAGAACTCCAAGGGGACGAATGGTGTCTGATTTAGGATATCGTCAAATGGGAATTGATAAAATACAATAGTGAGCCTATAATAAGATATTATGTTTAAAAGCATTATATTTAGGGCTTAGGGAGGATGTTATGGCAGAAAAAACGGATACACAAGTCATTATTGGTGGTAAAGTTTTGACTCTGACAGGTTTTGAAAGCGAAGAATATTTACAAAAAGTAGCATCATATCTTAACAGCAAACTTTCAGAGTGTGGTGAAATTGAGGGATTTAACAGACAACCAATTGATATGCAGAATCTTATGATTCAGCTCAATCTTGCAGACGATTATTTTAAAGCGAAAGATCAGATAAGACTTCTTGATGAAGAAATCAAGGAAAAAGAAAAAGAATTATATGATCTTAAGCATGAACTTGTTACATCACAAATAAAGCTGGAAAATACAGAGAAAAATTTAAAAAATGTTCAGGATAATCTTGATGCTGATGCAAAAAAGCTTATCGAACTGGAAACACAGCTAAAAAACAATAATAATTCATCTTCAGGATATCAATCAAATAATAAAAAGAGATAATTAATTTAGAGAAAAAATATGAGTTTTAACAATTTTAAAGGAAAAAATGTTCCTGAATTATTAGCACCTGCTGGAAATTATGAAGCTTTCCTAGGTGCTATTGCAGCAGGTGCCGATGCTGTTTATATAGGTGGTCAGCGTTTTGGTGCAAGAGCGTATGCTGATAATTTTGATGAAAGTCAGGTTGTAAGAGCTATAAAATATGCACATCTGCATAATCGTAAGCTTTATATGACCGTAAATACACTGGTTAAAGAAGAAGAATTTGCTGACCTGTACGATTTTTTAAAGCCGTATGCTGATGCAGGGCTTGACGGAGTAATCGTACAGGATTTTGGTGTATTTGGATTTATTAAGGAGCATTTTCCAAATGTAGAGCTTCACACAAGTACTCAAATGGCGATTAGTGGCGTTCATGGAGCAAAACTTATGAAGAGCCTAGGTGCAGTTCGAGTAGTTCCTGCAAGAGAACTTAGCCTTAAAGAAATTTCACGGATACGAAAAGAAGCTGATATCGAAGTTGAAGCTTTTATTCATGGAGCAATGTGCTATTGCTACTCAGGAATGTGCCTTTTTTCTAGTATCGTAGGTGGAAGAAGTGGGAATAGAGGTCGCTGTGCACAGCCTTGTAGATTATCTTATAAAGTAGAAGGTCAAGAAAGTTTTTACCCTCTTAGCCTTAAAGATATGTGTACAATTGAAATTCTGCCAAGCCTTATAGAAGCTGGAATAGATTCTTTCAAAATCGAGGGAAGAATGAAAAAACCTGAATTTGCCGCAGGAGTGACAGCAATTTATAGAAAATATATAGATAAATATCTTGCAAATCCAAAGGCTGAATATAAAGTTTCCAAAAAGGATATGGATATTCTTAGACATTTATATCTTAGAACAGGAATAAGCACAGGATACTATAATCAGCATAATGGCAAAAATATGGTTACATTAGATCAGCCAGGCTACGCTGGTTCAGATGAAATTCTTCTATCTAAGATAAGAGAAAAATACATTATCGGTGAAAAGAAACTTCCTATTGTCGCATATGCCTATTTTCATGTTGGAGAAGAGTCTGTGTTAACTCTTTCTATTGGAGATGAAAGTATATCAGTTGTTGGAGATGTTGTACAAAAAGCTTCAAACAGGCCTATGACAAGCGATGATATTGCAAAGCATCTTATGAAATGCGGTGATAGCTTTTTTAGCCTGACTAAAGAAGACTTAACACTTGATATATCGGAAGATGAAGGTATTTTTATTCCTATAAAAATGCTTAACGAATTAAGAAGAAAAGCAATAGATGAATTAGAAAGTGTATTGACACCTTCTAAATAATTTTTGGAGCAGCCAATTTAAAAATTTAATAAATTCGAGGTTTAAGTAATTTTGACAAAGAAACTAGATGTTTATGTGCAGACTATACCACAGCTTAAAGCTGTTATAAATAGTAGTGCTGATATAACCAGAATATATATAGACTATTTTCTTTTTGCAGATGATAGTGTTTCATCACTGGTAAAAAGTGCAAGTGAAATTGATTTCTATTTAGTTCTTCCTTTTATGTTAAGGGAAGAAAAAGATTTATTTTCTACAGAAGATATTCAGAAAATCCTTGCAGAAAACAATTTTTTAAAAGGGGTTCTTGCAAGAAATCTTGAAGAACTAGGCTTTTTGAAATCAATTTCATACACAGGAAAAGTAATAGGTGACTACGGTGTTTATATATGGAATCATGGTGCAAGCAATTTCCTTTTTAACGAAGAAATTATTGATGAAGCCTGTATTCCGTATGAATTAAACAATAGAGAAATAAGTTCTCTTTTAGATAAAACTACAGGAAGAGATTTTTCGATGTGCATTTATGGTCATATTCCTATGATGATTAGTAGTGGATGCCTTAAGAAAACTACAGATTCTTGCAGTGGGAAAATGGGACGTTTTAATAGAGATATTACTATTATGACTGACAGGAAAAATAATAAATTGCCGGTATTAAATGATTGCAAGTGCTGTCTCAATGTCTGCTATAATGCTGTTCCGCTTTCACTACACAAACAGCTTTCATTATTACAGAAAGAAAGTGGAATTTCTAATTTTAGAATTGATTTTACTATAGAAGATGAAAATACAACTTCTAAGATTTTAGCTTTTTGGAATGATTTATTAACGCTTCATAAGGCGGATTGCCCTTATGAAAACTATACGACTGGACATTTTAAACGAGGGGTGGAGTAAAAGTATAAATGACGCTTTATATATTAGAAATTTCGAAGTATCTAGTGGCAGGACTTAGTATTTTATTTGCTACTTTAGGCTTCGTGGCACTTAATTACAGAAGTGAAAAAAAGAGAAGTCCTATTTATGTTTTGCAAACCATTATACTTGCTTTAATAGAAATACTTGGTTTTTTACAGATAGTAATGAGAACGGGAGTAATAAGTCATTTTTTTTATGCCGTTTTTATGACTATTGTGTTACTTGCAATGATGCTGCTGACTAAAGCTATTTTTCCTGATGCTAATAGACTTATCATAAATCATATGGCCTTTCTAATGATGACTTCGATGATTATTCTACTTAGAATAGATGAGAAAAAAGCAATAAGACAACTTATTTTTTCTGCAATTGCAATAGCTCTTATGATGGCCGCATGTGAAATTGTATATCGTTTTCCTGTACTAATGGATTTAAAATGGGTTTATTCTCTTTTGGGAGTTTTCTTTTTAAGTGTAGTTCTTATAGTGGGTAAGGCTACTAATGGATCTTATTTGTCAATTACTGTTGCACATGTAACTTTCCAGCCGTCAGAGTTCGTAAAGATTTTGCTTATTTTTTTCATAGCAAGCACAATGTATCAGTCAAACGGGCTTACAGAAACTACTCTAAGTTTTGCAATTACAATGATATATATTGCCATACTTATGATTAGTAAGGATTTAGGTACATCTGCGATTTTATTTGTAATATGTCTTTGCATGGTGTTTTTGTCTACAAGAAAACCTTCATATCTGTTAACAGGATTTATGCTGGCAGTAATAGGTTCTGTCATAGGTTATGTAATGTTTGCACATGTACGATTACGTGTTCATGCATGGCTTGATCCATGGTCTAAAATTGATTCATCAGGATATCAGATTGCACAATCTTTGTTTGCAATCAGTTCAGGTGGATTGTGGGGACTTGGTCTATATCATGGTAATCCCAAAACAATACCATATGTAGAAGATGACTTTATTTTTTCAGCAATTTGTCAGGAACTTGGAATGATTTATGCAATTGCTCTAATTCTTGTAATGCTTGGAATGTTTCTTATGATTTTGTTGGAAGCATCCAGACTTCGTGATAATTTCAGCAAACTTTTATGCGGAGGAATTGCTGTAAGTTTTATTTTTCAAACTTTCTTAACTGTCGGAGGAGGCACAAAATTTATTCCACTTACAGGTGTAACTCTTCCTCTTGTAAGTTATGGAGGTTCATCACTTGTGTCGACGTCACTGATGATGGGAGTATTTGAAGCTGCTTGTCTCATAAGAGCAGATGAATTCTATGAAGCTATGGAAAAATTTGAAAAAAGGCAACTGAAAAAGCAGCGTCAGAATCAGCAATTAAGGAATAAACAAAGACAGGAAGATTACTATGTTGAATGATGAAATGTATGAAGCATTTGAGCATGAGAATTCCCGAAAAAAAAGAAAACATTCAAATAATAAAGCGCTTGTTTTTCTTGGTATTTTTTTCTCACTACTGATTATATCGATGCTAAGTTACATTGGTATTTACAGTTATTCTAATGCTCAGACTTTCGTAGAAAACAAATATAATACAAGAGCTTCTCAGCTAAAGAAAGAAAATTCAAGAGGAAGTATTATATCAAGTGATGGAGTAGAGCTTGCTATTACACAAATAGATGATAATGGAAATGAAAACCGTGTTTATCCATACAAAAACGAGTTTGCACATGTTGTAGGATATTCCAAGCTTGGAGGAGCAGGAATTGAAAATCAGGTTAATTACTATTTAATAAACTGTAATTCAGATCTTTCAACCAAAGCAGCATATTCAAATGCCAAGAAGAAATTTCCAGGTGATAACGTCTATGTAACGCTTAATTCCAGCCTTCAAAGACTTGCATATTACTCACTCGGACAATATAATGGAGCCGTTATTATTTCTAATCCGAAGACAGGAGAAATTTTGGCAATGGTCAGCAAACCTGATTTTGATCCAAATACTATTGCTGATGATTGGAATACATTGTCTAAAGATAAAGAAAATGCTCCTCTTTTGAATAGAGCAACACAGGGGTTGTATCCTCCGGGATCAACTTTTAAGATTTTAACAAGTCTAGAATACATTCGCGAAAATCCAACTAATTTTATGGGTTATTCTTATATGTGTCATGGATCAATCACCAAGGATGGTAATACTATTAAATGTTATCATGGACAGGTTCATGGAAAAGAAGATTTTACAAAGTCTTTTGCAGTTTCGTGTAACTCGTCTTATTCTAATATTGGACTTATGCTTAATCAGACAGATTTTGCAAAAACTCTTGATAGCATGCTGTTCAATGCTCCACTACCTGTGGATTTTGCTACTGCAAAAAGCAGGGCAACTGCATCTACATCCTTGTCAACGCATGCTATTATGCAATTATCAATAGGACAGGGCGCAACTTCGGTATCGCCGTTACACATGAATATGATAACAATGGCAATTGCCAATGATGGTATCTTAAAAAAGCCTTACCAGATTGATAGGGTGGTTTCTTCTGATGGAAACGTTGTAAAAAAGTTTGAAAGTTCAGAAATTGGCAGAATTATGAGTGAAAATGAAGCTGAAATATTAACACAAATGATGAGAGCTGTTGTCACAAAAGGAACTGCATCATCTTTAAAAAATGCTGAATATGAAGCTGTTGGAAAAACCGGTTCTGCAGAATTTGAAGATAAAACAAGAAATTCTCATGCATGGTTTACAGGTTTTGCTCCTGCAAACGATCCTCAAATTTGTGTAACTGTTATTATGGAAAATGCGGGAAGTGGAGGACATATGGCAGTTCCTGTTGCAAAGCGTATTTTCGATGAATATTTCAAAGTCAATACGATAAAAAACGAATAAAAAAGATGGGAGAAAAAAATGAATATACGACATTATTGTGTTTTTGACAAAAAAATGTATATTGGTGAATCTATTACCCATCCAAGACTAGTCAAATTAAAGCTTGCTTTGGGCAAACCTCAGCTATTAATCTACGTTATCTGCAAAGCTTCTAATAACGTGGATCAGCTTGAGATTTGTCATAGTTTAATACTTAAGCAAAAGTATTACAAGCACAATCCGGTTTATGTTTATGGAATTGCAAAAGGATATCGAGAAGCTTTGGATATAATAGTAAAAATCAGTGATGAAGCATCTGAATGTAACATGCCCGGGCAGCTTCTTGGTTATTTACAAAGTGCTTCAAGTGCTGTTAAAACAGCTAGGGAGGGATGATGCTAGGAATAATACTTGCAATACTAAAAACAATCGGCATAATTTTACTGATTCTTCTTGCTGTTTTTTTACTTCTTATCATATTAGTTTTGTTTGTTCCAATAAGATATGAAGCAAGTCTTTATGTGCCTGAAAAAAGGTTTTCTAACAAAGAAATTGATTTTTTAGATGGTATCTGTGCAGTTTTTCGATTTAACTGGTTTCTTCACTTTATAAGGGGAGAGGTAGCATACCCGGATAAAAAAGACTTTACGTTAAAGGTTCTTTTTTTTAGAATCTTGCCGAAAAAAGAAAAAAGCAAAGTTGCTTTAGAGGGTGAACACAATGGAAAAAAGGCCAATAACATTACCAGAAAAGCTAAAGAAAATTTGGATAGCCAAGAAAATCATGAAATTGTCAACAATGATTTTGACGATTTTGTTGATAATGATTACAGCAATAGTAGCGAAGACCAGGAAAACAAAGAAAAAACATTGGATTCAAATTCTTACGGAGAAAAGGAAGAAACCACATCTTTTGAAGGCATTAATAAAGAAAAAGAATCATCAGAAGTTTATTCTAATTCCAAAGAAGAAAAGTCTGATTTTTCAAATAATAAAGCACAAGAAGAAGACACGTTTTACAATGATGAAGATAAGCCTAGACAGGATAGGGGCTTTTTTGCATTTATTGCAAAGATTAAAGAAAAAATAATGCGTTTGACAGATAAAATATCCAAATTTAAGGATTTTTTTGACGGAAAGACAAATTCTATAAAAAAGCTTATCTATACAATATCGAGTGTTTGTGATAAAATAAAGGCGATTTATAATGTCCTTGAAAGTAAGACTTTTGATAAGGCTTACACTAGGGCTACTAAAGAAATATTTTTTATTGCGCGTTGTCTTTTACCACGGAAATTCGATGCTGATTTATTGTTTGGTACCGGAGATCCGGCAGATACTGCAAATTTATTATCCGCATTGTATATTTTGAATTCATTTTCAAGATATAGCATTACTTTAGAACCGGATTTTAATGATGTAGTAATTCGTGCCGATATAAAAATAAAAGGTAAATTGACAATCTTTTTTATTTTAATCAGCGCTTGTAAGATTTATTTTGATAAAAACATACGAAAGGTTTTGCATAGATTTGACATAATCATGCATGGACGTAAGAAATAAGGTGGGAGGACTTTATGAGTGATAATAATTTTGGAGAGGTTGTAAACTCTCTGCTTGATGGTATGGGAAACCTTCTTTCAACCAAAACAGTTGTGGGAGAGCCTACCGTTGTAGGAGATACAATTATTCTTCCTCTTGTTGATGTATCATTTGGTGTCGGTGCCGGCTCTAAAAACGATGATAGAAAGACAAATGGTGGTGGCGGATTTGGTGCTAAGATGTCACCTACTGCAGTACTTGTAATAAAGGATGGCCACACAAAACTTGTAAATATCAAGAACCAGGACGCAGTAACCAAGATTTTAGATTTAGTCCCGGATGTTGTGGATCGTTTTACTGCAGGAAAAGCTGATATGCCTGATGACAGTGAAGTTGTAGATGCAGCTTTTCCAGAAGATGAAGAATAAAATAGTTTTATGTAATGTTGTTAATAGGAAAAAGTTATAAAGGGATGGAGCCTAATATGGATCAAAAAATTAATATGTACACAAATAAGGGAATAGAAATTCTAATTGAAGCAGGTGATTACCAGCAGCTCAACGAAATCAGACAGTTTTTGTTTTCTGAAAACTGCAGATTGCAGGAAAAAGAGTCTTTGCTTGATGAACAGCTTGCAAAATTAGAAGAAGAGCGTAGGAACTTTCGCAGTCAGATGGATGAAATTGCTACAGAATTTGAGCGCAAGCAGGAGCAGTTAAGAAAAGACAGATTATTTTTTGACCAAAAAATGAAAATCTTAAAAGAAGGTTTTGACAAGCTCAACCAAGATAAGAAACAGCTTGAGCTTGAAAGAAGCTTTCTTGCAGAAGATCAGAGATATATGGATGAACAAGCTGCAGATGCTATAGATTTTTTCTTCAAAGGAGCTGATACCGAAGATGCTTTGAAGAAACGTTATCGTGACCTTATGAAAATTTTTCATCCGGACAACGAAAGCGGAGACTCTCAGCTTATGCAGATGATTAATATTGAATATTCAAAGCTTTCAGGCTCGTACGTGGGATAAACACATTTAATTGTCAATATTATTCAGAAATCATTCCATATAATAAAGTAAATATATTTGATAAAATATAGCGAATTGAGTTAAACATAATAAAAGAGTAGTGCAAATAAAAAGCATTGCTCTTTTATTATGTTTTTTTATGGCTTTTTGTAATCAGTATATTTTTTCAAAAACTCAACTACTATGATTTTCTAAAGGAAATGTCAAGAAGATAAAGTTATATGTCGATAAACTGAATGAATAATATGTTTTATTATTTATTGCTATGATTTAAGAATAAGCTTATATAGAAAAATGTTGATTGAGGATAAGATATGAGTAATGTAGTTCAACATAATATGTCTGCCATAAATTCTCAAAGGCAATTGAAAATAACTACTGGAAATCAGGCTCAGTGCGCTGAAAAACTATCTTCTGGCTATAGAATTAATAAAGCAGCTGACGACGCTGCCGGGTTGGCAATTTCCGAAAAAATGAGAAGGCAAATTCGTGGACTTACTCAGGCAAGTTCAAACGCTAATGATGGTATTTCGTTTGTTAAAATTTCAGAAGGAGCATTAAATGAAGTTCATGATATGCTACAAAGAATGAATGAACTTGCAGTAAAAGCTGCTAATGATACTTTAACTGACAATGATAGAAGCTATATCCAGGAAGAAATGGATGCTCTATGTGAAGAAATCAATCATTCGACTTCTCAGGCAAGATTTAATGAAATAGAATGTTTCCCGGAAACTGGTGAAGCGCCCAATTTCTCAAGGGTTGATGCAATTCTTTCAGCATACAATATAACTGTTGAATTTAACTACATTACAAGACAAGGCAATAAAGTCGACAGTGTCAGTGAAACAGTAGAAGGAGAAGCTACAGGGTATACCGGTGATAGGCAGACTATAGCTGAATATGTAACAGGTGTTGCCAAAGATGTTATGAGTAAACTTGCGACCAGGTATGATAGCCTTTTTTCGGTTGCAGCAACACAGGGAGTCAAAATTGGTCTGAATCTAACAAATGTTGATGGACAGGGTCAAACACTTGCAGTTGCAAAAATGCGTGTAGGAGAGTCGGCAGATGGTGCAGCAATAGAGTATCAGATGGCTGTAGATATGTCTGATTTTAATATCAATAATTATAATTCTGGTCAGCTTGCAACTACAGTTGCGCATGAAATGACTCATCTTATTATGTATGATATGGTAACTGGAGGTATGATGAATAATTTTCCTTCATGGTTTGTTGAAGGAATGGCACAGACTTCAAGTGGTGATGATGGATGGGTTACTTATCATTTAAATGAGAATTCCACTGATGCAGAAATTGCTTCATATCTGGCAAATGGAAGCTATAGAGATTATGGCGCAGGATATTTGGCTTCCATGTATCTTGGATATAAGGCAGGCGGAAACAATTTGTCTAACACTAGTATAGGTAATGGATTGGATGAAATTCTAACTTATATAGCTAATAAGAGTAATTCCACTCCTGCAGAAGGAATCCAAACAAATCAGTCATCGCTAGGAGAAGCAATTGCGTCAAAAGTTGGATCTTATTCAAATGAGAGCGATTTTGCTGGTAGTTTTTTCAGCGGTGATACATCTGTTAATACCGAAAGATTTGATTTTATAAGAGATTTACTAAGAACACGAGGAACTAATGGAGCAGGCTCTGTTCTTGGATCGCTAAGTACAGAACCGTCAAGTCTTTTTGGAGCAGGCGGAAGTTACGACAATTATGTAATTGTTCCAGAGTTTTATAGTATAAAAAACGGATACAATGCTACAAATATTGGGCCAGCTACAATGGGCGGCGGACAGGCAAATGGAATTTGCATACATGTTGGATCCGAATCACCTGATTACATTCAGATGAGAAGATTTAAAATGTCTGCAGATGTACTGCTTGGAGGAAGTTCATCTGTTTCGCCTTTTGAATATCTGGATAATATGGATATATCAGTATCTAATCCAGCACGTTCCTATGTTAGGGTTCTGACAAGAGATGAAGCAAGCGCAGCTATAGATAAAATAAAAAATGCTATAGAGAAAGTTTCAAATGTGCGCTCATATTACGGTGCATTTCAGAATAGGCTCGAACATATTATTAAGAATCTTGATAATGTTGTAGAAAACACAACTTCAGCTGAATCACTAATAAGAGATGCTGACATGGCAAAAGAAATGGTACATTTCAGTCAGCACAATATTCTTGCCCAAACAGGTCAGTCAATGCTTGCGCAGGCCAATCAATCAAAGCAACTTGTTTTACAACTTTTAAACAGTTAAAGTAACCTGAAATTAGCAATTAAATTTTTCATAAAAATAGCTAGAAACTACTTGCCAAAAAGAAAATTCTTTGATATAGTATCACTGTTGCGGCATGAATATGCATGCAATTATATAAAAATATTGTTATGTAGATTATCAGATTTCACATGGCTTATAAGGAGGTGTCAAAATGGCAAAGTGCGAAGTTTGTGGCAAGGGCGTTCATTTCGGTAACAACGTAAGCCATTCTCATAGAAGATCAAACAGAGCATGGAATGCAAACGTTAAGCGTGTCGCTGTTAAGATTAATGGTTCTACACGTAGAATGAACGTATGCACTAGCTGCATGAGATCTAACGCTGTTGAGAGAGCTTGATCTGTTTTTGGGAAATGAAACATTAAGAGCGTTTTTCCGAGTGATGGAAACGCTCTTTTTTGTTGCAATTTAACATAAGTACCACAAACATACTCTTTATTTTTTTGAACAAATAAATTATAATACGATTATATGCGTTGTCAAAAGACACATAATACGTTTATATATGACAAAGAATAATTGAGGAGGACAATCAATGAAGGCTTCATCTATGAATACACATATGGGCAATATCTCTATTGACGCAGAGGTTATTGCGCAATATGCTGGTGCAGTTGCAATGGAATGCTTCGGTATTGTCGGAATGGCAAATGTTAGTCTGCGTGATGGCTTAGTAAGCTTACTTCGCAGCGATAATATGACTAAGGGAATTAATGTTGAAATTACATCTACTGGAAAACTTATTTTAAATTTTCATGTGATTGTTTCTTATGGCGTAAGCATTTCTGCAGTCGCTGATAATTTGATTGATAATGTGAAATACAAAGTTGAAGAGTTCACCGGTCTAGAAATCGAAAAGATTAACATTTTCGTTGAAGGTGTTCGTGTTATCGACTAAGTCAGCTGTTTTAATCAGTTAAATTAATCAGAATCCATTTAAAATTTATGAAAGGAAAAGCTATTTGGATGGAAAAAATTCCATCTAGCGTATACAGATGTATATGTTTGTAGTAGCAGGATAGACTTTTGAGTATCAATTCCATAGATTCCAGATTGATAGCTAAGATGTTTTTAGCTGGAGCTCAGAATCTGGAGGCAAAAAAAGATTGGATTAACCAGTTAAATGTATTTCCGGTACCAGACGGTGATACAGGCACTAACATGACAATGACAATTATGTCTGCAGCAAAAGAAGTTCAGGCATGTGATCAAAATGATATGGTTGCTGTTTGTAAGGGGATTTCTTCAGGTTCTTTAAGAGGTGCAAGAGGTAACTCTGGTGTTATCCTTTCTCAGCTTCTTCGAGGCTTTACAAAGGTTATTAAAGAACATGAAACAGTTGATGTTGCTGTTATGGCAGATGCTTTTGATAAAGCGGTTGAAACAGCTTATAAGGCTGTAATGAAGCCAAAAGAAGGAACAATTCTTACTGTAGCCAAGGGCGCCGCTGACAAAGCAAGAGAAATTGCTTCAGGTGGCGAAACTGATCTCGAGAAATTTTGTGAAGAAGTAATTCGTTATGCTGATGAAGTGCTTGATAAAACTCCTGATATGCTTCCGGTTCTTAAACAAGCTGGAGTGGTAGATTCAGGTGGAGAAGGTCTTGTTCAGGTTATGAAAGGCGCATTCGATGGTCTTCTTGGAAAAGAGATTGATTTAAGTGCAGTTTCTACTTCATCTGAAGAGAATGTAGCTCCCAAGACAATGGTTTCCAAATCTGCTCCAACAGAAATAAAGTTTGGTTATTGTACAGAATTTGTTATTTTGTTAAAAAATCCACTTAAGGCTGTTCAGGAACAGGATTTCAGAAAATTCCTTGGTGATATCGGCGATAGTATTGTTATGGTTGCGGATGATGAGATTTGTAAGATTCACGTTCATACAAATGATCCAGGTCTTGCAATTCAGAAGGCACTTCTTCTTGGTCAGCTTTCCAATATGAAGGTTGATAATATGCGCATGGAGCATCGCGAGAAGCTCTTCCACATGAACAAAGACGGAAAAGTTGATGAAATCGATCAGGAAATTTCCGGAATGGCAGAAAGAACAGTTCCTCAGAAGGCTGAATATGAATATCCAGAAGGAAATATCAGTTTATCTGGAAAACATGTCGATGCAGTTCTTAATGGCGCTGCAAAGTGGGACGATGACAAGGGTGAAGCTTATGGTTCTATGAAGGACAATAGTGTTGCAGAATCTCAAAAAGAAGCTAAAGACTTTGGTTTTGTTGCAGTTTGTGCCGGTGACGGACTTGCTGAGCTTTTCAAGGGACTTGGCGTAGATGAAGTTATTTCTGGCGGACAGACAATGAACCCGAGCACAGATGATATTCTTACAGCTATTGAACATGTAAATGCTAAAACTGTATTTGTACTTCCTAATAATAAAAATATTATTATGGCAGCAAATCAGGCAAGAGACATTTCTGAGGATAAAGAAGTAATTGTAATTCCTACAAAGACAGTTCCTCAGGGTATTACAGCTGCTATTAATTTCCTTCCTGATGCTTCTGCCAAAGAGAATGAGGAAACAATTCTTGATGCTATAAGCGGTGTACATACTGGTGAAGTTACCTATGCAGTAAGAGATACTGTTATTGATGATAAGCAGATTCATGAAGGTGACTACATGGGAATTGGCGATAGCGGAATTCTTGCTGTTGGCAGAGAAATGGAAGATGTTACTTTTGACATGCTTGAAAGCTTTGTGAATGAAGAAATCGAACTTATCAGCATTTATTATGGTGCAGATGTCGATGAAGAAACAGCAGAGAAGCTTAGAGAACGTGTTGCAGCAGCTCATCCTGACTGTGATGTTGAATTGCAGTTTGGTGGACAGCCTGTATACTACTATATCGTAAGTGCTGAATAAAAAAGAGGAACTATGGGAACTATATCTAATGAAATATCCAAGCAGAAATTCATGAATGAATTAATTGCAAAAGGCTATTCCACTGTTTATGAAAACGGAGTTCCAATTGCACTCTGCAAAGATAAATCTGAAATAAGTAATACAGTCAAGGCAATCAGAGAAATAGCCAAAAAAATGGGATATAATGAGAGCCTTGGCGTAAAAGTTAGTAAAGCTTTAAGTATACCTGCCGATACTAATGTTTTAGATAGCATTAGTGAAAATACGTCAATAGAAAATAATGACGATTTTGAAGAAAGCGCAGGAGAGGCAGTCTGAAATTGATTTTTAATTAACGAATAATCATTTTCGAAAATTTGCATTATTTTATTTGTAAATTCTGCCAAGAGAAAAACATTTTTTAATATGCTATGATATTCCTTGGTTGGCAACGCGTCAAGGGAGGATGCGAGTCTTAATGATGGTGAAGGAACACCATCTATCATTAGATTCATAAGAGGATAAAGCAGATGAAAAATGTGGAAAAGATTAAGATTCTGAGAGCAATTGAAGGATCAGATCGCACAGTTGACTACTACAATGTTCTGGGGAATATGGGTGATTTAAAGTATAATTATGCCGATTATATGACCACAGGACCAGTAGAGGCTGATGTAGAATTAAAGCGTCTGCCACATGCAAATTATGATTTGTGTTGCGCTTTGATGACAATGATGCTACGAGAAGATTATTTTGACAATGGTAAGTTTTTGGAACGCTGCAAATCCGGACAAGTTGAACTTGTTCTTCAGCGAATGAAAAATCTTTTAGCTCAGCAGTATGTTTGATACATCTATATTACTGTGTGAGATTGTTTAGCGGAGACTGACTATTATGTCAGGCTCCGCTAATTAGTTGTTTGGCGAAGGAAAAGTGTATGAATGAAGAAGCTTTATTAGAAAATATAGAAAGTATTAAAGGTATTGGCGAAAAAACAGCAAAGCTTTTTGATAAAGTTGGCGTTACAAGAATTAATGACCTATTGCATTTTTATCCAAGAAATTACGATATCTTCGAGCCGGTAATAAAAGTTGAAAATGCTGTTGCAGGAAATACACTTGCACTTAGATGCCAAATCGTTACTAACATCAGTGTTAAAAAAGTTAGAAATCTATCAATTATAACTTTTGATATTGCAGATAATACAGGTAGGCTTAAAGTGACATTTTTTAATACGCCTTATCTTAGAAGCTCATTAAAAAGTGGACATTTTTATATATTTCGTGGGTTGTTAAAGAAAAAGGGCTCTATGACAGTGTTAGAACAGCCCAAAATATATGAAGTTTCAGAGTATCTTGCTATGCAGGGAACTATGCAACCGCGTTATTCTCTTGTCAAAGGACTTAGTAACAATACTGTTGTAAAGGCTGTTACATCAGCACTTGAAAGTAGCATTTATTTGAAGGAAACGGTTCCTTCTTATCTTATTTTCGAGCATAATTTTATGAATTATCGCGATGCAGTAAGAAGTATACATTTTCCAAAAAATCAGGATTGCTATGAAAGAGCAAGAAAACGTCTTGCATACGATGAATTTTTGTTTTTTATTATAAGGCTTCGACTTTTAAAACTAACAGATGAAGAACTTCAAAGTAAATCAATTTTTACAAAGCATTCGCAGACTGATGATTTCTTACAAAAACTACCTTTTGAACTGACCAATGCTCAAAAAAAAGTTTGGGAAGAGATAAAAAAAGACTTAAAAAGCGAACATGTAATGAACCGGCTGGTGCAAGGGGATGTTGGATGTGGTAAGACTATTCTTGCATTTCTTTCTTTGCTTATGGCTGTCGAAAACGGATATCAGGGAGCTTTGATGGCTCCAACTGAAGTTCTTGCAAGGCAGCATTATGAAGATTTACTTGAACTTTCAAAAAAATATTCTCTACCTATAAAGCCTGTTCTTATGGTAGGAAGTCTTACAGCAAAACAAAAAAAAGAAAATCGTGCAAAAATAGCTGATGGAACAGTAAATGTTTGTATTGGTACAAATGCTCTTATTCAAGAACCTGTTAAATATAAAAATCTTTCTCTTGTAATTACTGATGAACAACACCGTTTTGGTGTAAGACAAAGAGAAAAGCTTGCCAAAAAAGGTAATAGAGCCCATATTCTTGCGATGAGTGCAACTCCTATTCCAAGGACTCTTGCAATTGTATTATATGGAGATTTACATGTTTCTATCGTAGATGAAATGCCTAAAGGAAGACTTCCTATAAAAAATTCTGTTGTAGATGAAAGTTACAGACCTGCTGCTTATAAATTTATAAATAAGCAAATAAAAGAAGGTCATCAGGCATATGTGATTTGTCCAATGATTGAAGAGGGCGAAATGAATGATGTTGAAAATGTAACTGATTACACCACGAAACTCCGAGAAGCTCTTCCTGGTGTAAGAATCGAAATGCTTAATGGAAAAATGAAGCCATCTGAAAAAGACAAACTAATGGAAGCTTTTTCTTTGAAACAAATAGATATTCTAGTATCAACAACCGTTATTGAAGTTGGAATTAATGTTCCAAATGCAACAGTAATGATGATAGAAAATGCACAGCGATTTGGTCTTGCTCAGCTTCACCAGCTTAGAGGACGTGTTGGAAGAGGAAAAGATCAAAGTTACTGCATTTTTATTAATACTTCAAAAAGCAAGGAAGCTGAAAATAGACTAAAAGTATTAGGTCAGTCTAATGATGGGTTCTATATTGCTAATGAAGATTTAAAACAACGGGGACCTGGAGATTTATTTGGAATTGCTCAAAGCGGGGATTTATATTTCAAATTGGCGGATATATATGCTGATTCTAAACTAGTACAAATGGCAAGTATTGATGCTGACAGAATATTGTCAGAAGACCCTACTCTTGAATTACCACAGAATACTGCTTTGTTGCAAGCTGTTACAGTTGCCAACGAAAACGTTACGTTGTAATATATTGAGAGTATGTAATTTAAGTTTTTTACAAAAAAATCACAAAAACACTTAACAGAAAGTAGGATATAAATATGGCAAAGGTTGCAGTTATCACAGATTCTAACAGTGGCATTACCCAGTCACAGGCAAAGGAAATGGGAATTACCGTTATTCCAATGCCATTTCGAATTAATGGAGTAGATTACGAAGAAGACATAAATCTTACTCAGGAAGAATTTTATAGTAAGTTAAAAAATGATAATGACGAGATTTCAACTTCTCAGCCTTCTCCCGACACATTGATGAAGGTATGGGAAGCTTCATTAAAAGAATATGACGAAATCGTTTACATTCCGATGAGCAGTGGCCTTTCAAGTTCTTGTCAGAGTGCTATGATTTTTGCTCAGGATTATGATGGAAAAGTTCAGGTAGTTGATAATCAGAGAATTTCTGTAACAATGAAAAACTCTGTTTTTGATGCTCTAAGACTTGCAAAAGAAGGAAAGAATGCTGCTGAAATAAAGGATATTCTTGAAAAAGATAAATTCAATTCTAGTATATATATTATGTTAGATACCCTTCATTACCTGAAAAAAGGTGGCAGAATAACTCCTGCAGCTGCTGCGCTTGGAACACTGCTTCGATTAAAACCAGTTCTTCAGATTCAGGGTGAAAAGCTTGATGCTTTTGCTAAGGCAAGAACATCTTCTCAGGGCGAAAAACTTATGCTTGCTGCTATTAAAGAAGATGCGGAAAATCGTTTTGGAGGTCTTGACCCTGAAAACGTAAAAATCGATGCTGCTTATACTGATGATATTGAAAAAGCTAATCAGTGGAAATCTGTTATTGAGGATGCTTTTCCAGGCTTTGAAGTAAACATGGATCCATTGTCATTATCTGTTTCATGCCATATCGGACCAGGTGCTTTAGCTGTAACTATCACCAAAATTTTGAAATAATTTGCCAAACGAGGGAGGATTCTTTTTTAATGTCGAATCAAAACGAATATAATGCGTCGAGCATTACAGTATTAGAGGGACTCGAAGCTGTTCGTAAGAGACCAGGTATGTACATCGGAAGTACATCAACACGTGGATTAAACCATCTTATTTATGAAATTGTTGATAACTCTGTCGATGAACATCTTGCAGGATACTGCAGCCAGATTCATGTTACCTTAGAGGCAGATGGTTCAGCTACAATTGAAGATAATGGAAGAGGTATTCCAGTTGGAATGCATGCAAAGGGCATAACTGCTGAAAGAGTTGTTCTTACAACGCTTCATGCTGGAGGAAAATTTGACAATGCTGCTTATAAAACCTCCGGCGGACTACATGGAGTAGGTTCTTCCGTTGTTAATGCACTTTCAACCTGGATGAAAGTTCGTATTAAAGAAAACGGATTTATCTATGAAGATTCTTACGAAAGAGGAAAACCTACAACACAACTTGTAGACGGACTACTCCCGGAAGTTGGTAAGACTAATCAGCATGGAACAACAATATCATTTCTTCCAGATGATACCATTTTTGATAAAACGCGTTTCAAGGAAGATGATATTAAGAACAGACTTCATGAAACAGCATATTTAAATCCAAATCTTCGTATCATTTATGATGATAAGAGAGAAGGAACAGAAGAACATCTTGAATTTCAGGAACCTGAGGGAATCATTGGATTTGTTAAGGAAATGAACAAAAATTCCGAGACGATGCAGGATGTTGTCTACTTTAAAGGAGAAAGTGACAATGTGTCCGTAGAGGTTGCATTTCAGTATGTAAATGATTTCCATGAAGATGTTTTAGGTTTTTGTAATAATATTTACAATGCCGAAGGCGGTACGCACATTACCGGATTCAAAACAGTTTTCACAACAATAATAAATAATTATGCTAGAGAACTCGGTAATCTCAAGGATAAAGATCAGAATTATACAGGTGCTGATGTACGTAACGGAATGACTGCTGTTATTTCTATAAAACATCCAGATCCTCGATTTGAAGGTCAGACTAAAACAAAGCTTGATAATCAGGATGCTGGCAAAGCTGTATCGAAAGTGGCTAGTGATGAACTAACAAGATATTTTGATAGAAACCTTGAATCTTTAAAGGCTGTTATCAGCTGTGCAGAAAAAGCAGCAAAGATTAGAAAAACCGAAGAGAAAACCAAAACAAATCTTCTAACAAAACAGAAATACTCTTTTGACAGCAATGGTAAACTTGCTAACTGTATCAGTAAGGATGCAAAAAAATGCGAGATTTTTATTGTAGAGGGTGATTCTGCCGGTGGTTCTGCTAAAATGGCAAGAAATAGAGAGTATCAGGCTATTCTCCCTATTAGAGGTAAGATTCTTAATGTTGAAAAAGCAAGTATCGATAAAGTTTTAGCAAATGCAGAAATTAAAACCATGATTAATGCTTTTGGATGTGGTTTCTCTGAAGGTTATGGAAATGATTTTGATATATCCAAATTAAGATATGACAAAATTGTCATAATGGCAGATGCCGACGTCGATGGTGCGCATATTGCTACGCTTCTATTGACTTTGTTCTACAGATTTATGCCTGAGCTTATTTCTGAGGGACATGTTTATATTGCTATGCCACCTCTTTATAAAGTTATGCCTTCCCGCGGAAAGGAAGAATATCTTTATGATGATAAAGCACTTGAAAAGTATCGTAAAACTCATACAGGAAGTTTTACTCTTCAAAGATACAAGGGTCTTGGTGAAATGGATCCTAGTCAGTTATGGGAAACCACACTTGATCCGGAACGACGCATGATGCGTGTTGTAGAAATTGATGATGCAAAAGCAGCTTCACAAATGACATCACTTCTTATGGGAACAGATGTTGCTCCAAGACGTGATTTTATCCACGATCACGCAAATGATGCTGAAATTGACAGCTAATGAAATATTGTTAAAAACCTGAAAGGATCGTCTATAATGGAAGATCGTATTATTCGAAGTGAATACTCCGAAATTATGCAGAAGTCATATATTGACTACGCTATGAGTGTAATTGTATCTAGAGCTTTGCCGGATATCAGAGATGGTTTGAAACCGGTTCAAAGACGAACTTTATATGATATGTATGAGCTTGGCATCCGATATGACCGCCCTTACAGAAAAAGTGCGCGTATCGTAGGTGATACCATGGGTAAATATCATCCCCATGGTGATAGCTCTATTTACGATTGTCTTGTTGTAATGGCACAGACATTCAAAAAAGGTGTTCCGCTTGTTGACGGACATGGTAACTTTGGAACAATTGAGGGTGATGGCGCCGCAGCTATGCGTTACACAGAAGCAAGGCTGGCAAAAATCACCCAAGAAAATTTCCTCTCTGATCTTGATAAAGATATTGTAGATTTTGTTCCTAACTTTGACGAGACCGAAAAAGAACCTTCTGTATTGCCTGTTAAAATTCCAAATTTCTTAATAAATGGATCTGAAGGTATAGCTGTTGGTATGGCCACAAATACTCCACCACATAATCTTGCAGAGGTTATTGATGCAGAAATTTCGCTTATGCAAAATCCTGAAATGACCACAAAACAGCTGATGCGTTTTGTAAAAGGTCCTGATTTTCCAACTGGTGGAATTGTAATTAACCAAACCGACCTTGAAAGCATTTACGAAAAAGGCGAAGGAAAAATTCGATTAAGAGGAAAAGTAGAAACAGAAAAGACCAAGAACGGTCATATTAATCTAATTATTACTGAAATTCCTTATACAATGATAGGTAGTGGAATTTCCAAGTTTTGTCAGGATGTTGCTTCCCTTGCTGAAAAGAAGGTTTCAAATGATATTATTGATATTTCAAACCAGTCTTCCAAGGAAGGAGTTCGTATTGTAATCGAACTGCGTAAAAACACTGATGTAGAAAATTTCACAAATCTTTTATACAAAAAGACAAAGTTAGAAGATACATTTGGTGTTAATATGCTGGCAATATATAATGGCCGCCCGGAAACTATGGGATTAAAGGAAATATTGCAGGCTAATATTGATTTCCAGTTTGAGACAACAACAAGAAAATACACTACACTTTTAGCAAAAGAACGCGAGAAGAAAGAAATACAAGAAGGCCTTATAAAGGCATGCAATGTAATCGACCTTGTAATTGAAATCTTAAGGGGTTCTCATGATAGAGCACAAGCAAAGGAATGTCTTGTAAATGGAACAACCGAGGGAATAAATTTCAAATCCAGAGAATCAAAAGTAATGGCTTCTCAGCTGAAATTTACTCCTAGGCAGGCAGACGCAATTCTAGAAATGCGTTTGTATAAACTTATAGGACTTGAACTTGATGCCCTTGTAAAAGAGCATGAAGAAACTGTTGCCAATATATACAGATACGAAGATATTCTTGAAGACAGATTATCAATGTCAATGGTAATACAGGAAGAACTTAGAAATATTCGCAAGCAATATAAGAGCGCAAGAAAAACGGAAATTGGTAATTATGCCGAAGCTGTGTATGAAGAAAAACCTGAAGAAGAGATAGATGTTGCTTTTCTTATGGATAAGTTTGGTTATGTTAAAACTATAGATTCTAATACTTACGAAAAGAACTTTGAAACAATAAAGCAGGATTTTAAATACAGCTTTATTATGAAAAACACAGGAAAAGTATGTGTGTTTACGAATGTTGGTCAGCTTCATACTATTAAAGCTTCGGATATGCCGCAGGGAAAAATGCGCGATAAAGGTGTGCCTATTGACAATATATCTAATTTTGATACAACAAAAGAAGAGATTATTTGTGTAATGCCACAATCAAGCCTAAATCTATACAGAGTATTGTTTGTTACAGATTTGTCTATGATAAAGATTGTTGACGGTGGTGAATTTGATGTTACAAGAAAGAGTGTTGCTGCAACAAAACTTTCTGATGATGATAGGGTAAAATATGTGGGAATAATTGATGGAGAAGAGAGCGTAGTTTTGTCTACCAAAAATGGCTATTACCTCAGATTCCCTATTGAAGAGATTCCAACCCAGAAAAAAACTGCTGCAGGTGCCAAAGGCATGAATCTTGGCAAGGGAGATTTTATTGAAAATGTATGGCTCTTGCATGCGGAGGAAGAAAAAGTCGTTAAAGTAAATGATAAAAATGTTGCACTTTCAGATTTGAAAATTGCAGGTCGTGCAACCAAGGGTGTAAAACCCAAGAAAGGCTAGGATAATTAATATGAGAGTAATAGCTGGTGAAGCTCGTAGTATGCCACTTGTCACTCCTTCAGGGCAGGAGACAAGACCTACACAAGATAGAATCAAAGAAACACTCTTTAATATGATTCAAATGGAAGTACCAGGTTCTGTTTTCATTGATACATTTGCTGGAAGTGGCGGAATTGGAATCGAAGCACTTTCCCGAGGAGCAAAGCATGCTTACTTTATAGACAATGGAAAAGAACCCAATGCATGCATTCTTCAAAATCTTCATAAAACACATTTTGAGGATATGGCTACTGTTATCAAGAAAGATGTAACAATGGGACTTCGAAGCATCCATGAAAAAGAAGTTGACCTTGTTTATATTGATCCACCATACAAAGAAGGTCTGTATGAATATACTCTGCAGACATTAAGTCAGCTTCCGTATATCACGGAATATACAACAATTATATGTGAAGCAATTCTTGATGAGGATTTTTCTTTTGTAGAAGCCTTAGGGTTCAATATAACAAGAGAAAAGCTATACAAGAGTAACAAACATGTATTTTTAAAAAAAATAAAGTAATATAAGAGGCATTGTATTTTATGAAAGTTGCTGTATATCCGGGTTCTTTTGACCCGATAACATTAGGTCATTTGGACGTTATAAAAAGAGCATCTATTATGTTTGACAAAGTTATTGTCACTGTAATGAATAACTCTTCTAAGAGTTCATTGTTTTCAGTAGACGAACGTGTTAAAATGATAGAAGATATTACTAGGGATTTAGGTAATATTGAAGTAGATTCTTTCGATGGTTTGATGATTGACTATTGCAGGCAAAAAAATATTCATATTGTCCTGAGGGGGCTTAGAGCTATAACAGACTTTGAATATGAATTGCAAATTGCTCAAACCAATCGTGAACTTTCACACAATAACGTTGATACAGTGTTTCTAACAACTAATTTAAGGTATTCATACCTTAGCAGTTCGACTGTTAAAGAAATTGCAAGTTACCATGGTGATGTTTCATCAATGGTTACTGATAATGTTAGAATAGCACTTGAGGAAAGAATTTAATTTTCCTGATGAAAGGTAATTTGTCCAAAAAACTAAAAGGGGAGTCCGCCTATGAGCAGCAAAATCGAACAAATGATAGACGAAATTGATGCCTATATTGAGAATTGCAAATTTGTTGCTTTTTCCAATACTGACATCAGAGTAAATAAAGAGGAAATTCAGGAGCTTCTTCGAACACTTCGAGCTAAAACTCCTGATGAAATAAAGCGTTATCAGAAAATTGTTTCCAATAAAGAGGCAATTTTAAATGATGCTAAGACAAAAGCTGAACAGCTCATCGAGGATGCAAAAAAGCAGACTAATGAACTAATTGACGAAAATGTTATTATGAAGCAAGCTTATGAGCAGGCCAATCAAGTAGTAAGCGCTGCTGCAACTCAAGCTCAGGATCTTCTAAACAGAGCTACAATGGAAGCCAATACAATGAAGGCTTCTGCTGTACAGTATACAGATGGATTGTTAGCTGAAGTTGAACGTATATTGCAAAATTCTATTGATACTACAAATAAGCATTATGAAGGTATGCTCACAGATCTTTCTGCGTATGCAGAAATGGTTCGTTCCAATAGATCTGAACTGGTTCCACCTCAGGAAGAATCCTCACCTGATAAGTCTACAGAAGCTGATTATTCTGACTCTTCTCAGACAGGAACTATTCCTACTATGGAAGTAGCAGAAGGATTAACCTGAGAAAAACTACCTATTACAAAAGCAGCGATTGGTTCATTAGATCCGGCGCTGCTTTTTAAACTAAAAAATAATATCAAGGACAGTATTAAATAACAAGAACAGGAAGGGTAATATGAATAAGAAATCACTTAAGAAAAAAGTCAGCGTGGCTTTAGTTGCATTTTTAGTTTCTTCTAGTTTGTTTTCTATGAAAAGTTCAGAAAGCAAAGTTGAAGCTTCAAGAGTAGTTAACATCTGTATTGACCCGGGACACGGTGGAACAGGTGGAAGAAATCTTGGTGCTCAATATAATGGTCTGAGTGAAAAAGAAATTACTCTTAAAGTTGCAAATGCCATGAAAGAAGAACTTTCAAAATATGAAGGTGTCAATATCTATATGACAAGAACAACTGACACAGAAATATCACTCAAAAACAGAGCCGCATATGCAGCAAGTGTTAATGCTGATTTCGTTTATTCAATTCATTTTAATGCTTCTACAGGTCACGATCTTTGTGGTTCCGAAGTATGGACCTCTGGCTTTGGTTCTTTTTATCAAAAAGGTTACTCATTTGGTGAAATCGAGGAAAACGAGCTTTTAAATCTTGGAATTTATCCAAGAGGTGTTAAGACTAAACTCGGTACAAATGGTGATTATTATGGAATAATTAATAATTCCAGACTTTTTAATATTCCATGCGTAATAATCGAGCATTGTTATCTGGATCAGGGCGCGGATTTAAACTGGCTTAAATCATCAAAAGATCCATATACTATTCTTGGAAAGGCTGACGCTACAGCAGTCGCAAAATATTTTGGTCTTTCAAGCAGTTTATTAAAAGTAAACTATGGAAATTATCCAAAAAACAATGTAGTACCTCCAAAATTTCCTAAGGGAGAAGATTTAACAAATCCTACTGTCTGCAAGATTAATTCTGCTGTTAGGAATAAATCTGCAAAAAACATTACCGCAAATATTTCTGTAAAAGACCCTGATACAATGATTATATATTACAAATATAGTTTAGATGGTGGAATTACCTGGTCATCTGTCGTTGGTTGGAACAGAGCTCTTGAAACAGATACTGTGGTTATTCCTAATCCAAATAATTCTAAGATACTAACCATAAGAGCATACAACCAGTATGACCTTACTGCAGATAGCTTACCGGTAATAATGAAATAAAAAAGGATTTTTAATGAAAAGATTAGATAAGTTTCTTGGTGACCAAGGTATAGGCACAAGAAAAGAAATTAAAGACTATGTTAAAAACGGAGTTGTTAAGGTTAACGGAATTGTTGCCAAAAAACCAGATATGCACATTGATGAAGAGAATGATGAAGTAGTATTTATGGGACAAATACTTGTTTATGAAAAGTTCCGTTATTACATGCTTAATAAACCTGCTGATGTTGTATCCGCAACAAAAGACGGGAAAAGCATTACCGTTTTAAATCTATTAAAAAATGAAAATGTTAAAGGGCTTTCTCCAGTTGGACGTCTTGACAAAGACACTGAAGGACTTTTGATACTGACTGATGATGGTGGACTCATCCATAGCCTTTTATCTCCGACAAAACATGTTGATAAGGAATATGAAGTTCACTTAGAACATGAGATTTCTTCAAGTGATATCAAAAAACTTGAAGAAGGTGTTGATATTGGGGACATCAAAAAAAGTGGAGAAAAAGATATAACACTCCCTGCAAAATGCCGTCTAGGAGAAAAAGACGAAAAGGGAAGAAGTGTAATCTATTTAACGCTCCATGAAGGACGTTTTCATCAAGTAAAAAGAATGTTAGAAGCTGTAGGAAACAAAGTTGAATACTTAAAAAGAGTTAGAATGGGAGCAGTTATTCTAGATAGTAATCTTGACTTTGGAGAATATAGAAGACTTACATTAGAAGAAATCGAAAGTCTCAAAAATAATTAGAATAGTGTTAGGAAAATAATGAAAAAAATCACAAAAGGTCACAAAGGTTATATTGAATATAACAAAAGATTTACTTTTATTCGTTCTCTTATTTGTATAGGAATTGTGGTCGGACTGTTTCTAATAGGACTGATTCGTTTTAAAACAAATCAGAACGGGTTATCTATTGTTGCTGCACTTGGCTGTCTTCCGACTGGATGGAGTGTTGTTAACTTTATTATGTATTTCAGAGGAAAAAAAATAAGTGAAGATGCTTTTGAACGAATAGAGAAGTGTAAGGGAAGTCTTCTAGTTAATTATGAGCTTGAAATGACTTCTGAAAGGGCTACTTTTCACGTGGCAGCATTAACCGTACTTGAGAAAAATGTAATCGGCTTTACACAAGATGATGATATGGATATTTCTGACTGTGAAAAGCACATAGAACTTTTATTGAATCAAAACAAACATAATGATTACACAATCAAGATTTTCACGAAGCTTGATGATTTTTGCGAGAGATTAAAGCAACTTGAAAAGCTAAGAGAAGACCATAAAATAAATCCAAAAGAAATAGAAGCAAACTGGAAACCAGGAACAATTCAAACTCCTATGGGAGTTTTGATGTCGGCTTCTTTATAAGCTCGAGCCAATAAGTTTAGTAGTAATGTTAATGCTTACCTACATAATGCAGGTAAGCATTAACTAAATATGAGGAGAAAAAGCTAGTCTAATGAGAGAAATCAGAATACAGGAAAATGAAGCCGGAAAGAGATTTGATAAATTTCTATCGCAGTATTTGTCAAAAGCATCTTCCGGCTTTATTTATAAAATGCTTAGAAAAAAAAATATAGTATTAAATGACAAAAAAGCTGATGGTAAAGAAAAACTTGAAAAAGGCGATGTAGTTAAGATTTATTTTTCAGACGATACATTTTTAAAATTTGCAAATGAAAATATTAAGGCAATTGAAAGCGGAAAAGGTATATCCACTGCAACTTATGAAAAAGCATACAGAAAGCTAAAAAATATATCTATAGTCTTTGAAAACCACCACATTTTGCTTGTTAATAAGCCAGAAGGTGTATTAACTCAAAAGGCAGAACCTTCTGACATATCGCTGAATGAATGGGGAATTGGCTATCTTCTTGCTACAAATAAGATAGATGCAAAAAGTCTTACAACATTCAAGCCATCTATCTGCAACAGATTAGATAGAAACACATCAGGCATTGTTATAATAGCTATAACACTTCCTGGAGCACAGCTTATGGCAAAACTATTAAAAGAGCGAACACTTGAGAAATATTATAGAACGGTTGTAAGCGGCATTATTACCGATAAAGCGAGAATTAATGGCTTTTTACATAAGGACGAAAAAACTAATACAGTCAGTGTTTCTGAAGAAGAAAACGATGATTCTTCAAAGATAGTAACAGCCTATTATCCGATAAAACAAAATGAAAAAAAGAACATAACATATCTTGAAGTAGAACTTATAACTGGAAAAACACACCAAATAAGGGCGCATTTATCGAGTATAGGACATCCGCTTATAGGAGATTATAAATATGGAATTGAAGATATAAATACGTATTTCCGTTCAACATATGGCATTAAATCTCAGATGCTTCACTGCTATAGAGTTGTTTTTCCAAAAATGCCAGAAGGCTTTGAAGATTTAAGCGAACGAGAATTTGTTTCAGTGCTACCAACAAAAATGAACCAAGTTATAAATGAAATGTAAAAAATGACACAAGGAAAGAAAAAATATGGCAACGTGGAATTCCAGAGGACTTAGAGGTTCGGTATTAGAAGATATGGTAAACAGGACAAATGAAAAATATCTTTTAGATGGGCTTTGTCTCATGCAGAAAATACCAACACCTATTACACCGATTAATATTGATAAAGAAACAAGACATATAACACTTGCATATTTTGATCAAAAAAGTACGGTTGATTACATTGGCGCTGTTCAGGGAATTCCTGTATGCTTTGATGCAAAAGAGTGTGCTGTTGATACCTTTTCATTACAAAATATACATCCACATCAGGTTAAATTCATGGAAGAATTTGAAAAGCAGGATGGAGTAGCTTTTTTTCTAATTTATTATACTAGTAGAGATGAACTATATTATCTACCTTTCAGATATTTGAAAGTATTTTGGGAAAGAATGAAAGAAGGCGGAAGAAAGAGTTTTCGTCACGAAGAACTTGATGACAAATATTTCATAAGGCATAAACATGACGGCCTTGTTCCGTACCTTGAGGCTCTTCAACTTGATTTAGAAGAAAGAAATTAAAAAATGTATTAAAAGTCTTTGACAAGATTGCTTTTATCAGATATACTCTTAATAGTTTATTACATTAGATAAATAACACATTAACGTAATGAAGCGTTGTTGATTTTTTAATATGCCCTTTTGAGTAATTTATAGGTTATTGTTTTCATCTAGAAAATCAATAACCGTACCAGACCAAAATTTGTCGTTAAGAGAAATTTTGTCCTGCGAAGCAGGATTCTTGCTGATGATTATCCTAAATCTCAGCAAGAAGTCATATAATTAACCAAGCTCACCATATAAGGAGACTTTACAATGAATTTAGCTACTAAGAAAATGAATAGGGAACTGGTTCATACACCTGATGGTGTTCGTGACATTTATGGCAGAGAATGTAGTGATAGAAGCACTGTAAAACATCGAATCAAAGAAATAATGAAAAGGTTTGGATATTCAAATATTACAACGCCTACATTTGAATTCTTTGAAGTTTTTGCAAAAGAAATCAGCCAGGAAAACTCAAAAGATTTGTATAAATTTTTTGATAATGATGGAAGTACCATTGTACTAAGACCTGATTTCACTCCATCTGTTGCAAGATGTATAGCAAAATATTTCATGGAAAATGATGATTCTGTGCGCATTTGCTATAGTGGAAATACTTTTACTAATAATCATCGCCTCCAGGGAAAAATGTCTGAGCATACTCAACTTGGAGCTGAACTTATGTGTGATGGAAGTGTGTATGCTGATGCTGAAATAATAGCCATGATGATACAGTCGCTTGAAGAAACCGGGCTTAAAGATTTTCAGGTAACTATTGGCGAAGCTGATTACTACAGAGGAATTTGCGAAGAAGCTAAAATTGATGAAGCTACTGAAATCGAATTAAGAGATGCTATTTCTGGCAAAAATTACTTTGCTGCAGAAAAAATCCTTATTGATGCCGGTGTTGAAGATAAGTATATTAACATTTTGCTTAATTCTCCGGATTTTGCAAAGGCCAATGAACTTGATAATGCACTTATTAATGTAAATAATAAACGATCAAGCTCAGCTATTGCACACCTTAAAAGTCTATATCAAAAGCTCAAAATATATGGTGTTGAAAAATACATTTCTTTTGATTTATCCATGCTTTCTCCATTGAATTATTACACAGGAGTAATGTTTAGAGCTTATACTTATGGCGTTGGAGATGCTATTGCGACTGGCGGAAGATATGATACGCTTTTGAGCAAATTCGGGAAAGATGCGCCTGCTATAGGTTTTATGGTTGATTTAGAATACCTTATGAAAGCTCTGTACAGCCAGAAGATTAATATTCCATTTGCAGAAGGACATCAAACTCTTTATTTTACAGATGACAACTACGAAGAAATACTCCAAAAGGCAAGAAAACTTCGAAATGCTGGATATTATGTTGCACTTGAAAAAATTTCTGAATCTTAATTCTTTAAACTAGTGAAAGGTGATAATATGCGTTATTTAACATTTGCACTTGGAAAAGGCCGGCTTGTTAATCAAACAATGGAGCTGCTTGATAAATGTGGTATTACTTGTAACGAAGTTACTGACAAAAATACGAGAAAACTTATTTTTACCAATGAAGAATTAAAACTGAAATTCTTTTTAGCAAAAGGTCCTGATGTCCCTACCTATGTAGAGTATGGAGCTGCTGATATTGGAATTGTTGGTGAAGATACTATTTTAGAAGAGCAGCGAAATGTATATGAAGTTCTTGATCTTGGTTTTGGAAAATGCAGGATGTGTGTCGCTGGTCCAAAATCAGCAAAAGAACTCCTTGACCATCATGAAATGATTCGAGTTGCAAGTAAATATCCTAACATTGCAAAAGACTATTTTTATAATAAAAAAAATCAAACAGTTGATATTATAAAATTAAACGGTTCAGTTGAACTTGGACCTATTGTGGGGTTGTCCGATGTAATTGTTGATATAGTGGAAACCGGTTCAACTCTTAAGGCTAACGGATTGGAAGTACTCGAAGAAATCTGTCCACTTTCCGCAAGGGTTATTGTCAATCAGGTAAGTATGCAGATTGAAACGGATAGGATTCGAAAACTAATTAAAGCTATGAAAGAAAATCTGGATTAAGTATATTAGGGAGAATGGAATATGCGAATTGTAAAACTTACTAATGAATCAAAAAAAGAGCTTCTGGATTTGTTGGAAAATAGAAGTCCTGCAAGTTATATAGAATATGAACAAACAGTAAATGATATTATCTCAAATGTACGAACAAATGGTGACAAGGCCTTATTTGACTATACAAAAAAGTTTGATAAATGCGACATTAGCTCTGATAACATTCTGGTAACCAAAGAAGAAATTCAAGAAGCTTATACAAAAATTTCTCCTGATTTTATAGAAGTGATGAAAAAGGCTGCTGCCAATATTAGAGATTTTCATGAAAAGCAAAAGAGAAATACTTGGATTGAGACAAAAGATGATGGTTCTATACTTGGTCAAAGAATTCTTCCAATCGAGAAGTCAGGAGTATATGTTCCAGGTGGAAAAGCAGCATATCCAAGTAGTGTCCTAATGAATATTGTTCCTGCCAAAGTTGCAGGAGTTAATGAAATTATCGCATGCACGCCTCCTGGAAAAGATGGAAAAGTTAATCCTGGAACACTAGTGGCTGCGGATATAGCCGGCGCCGATAGAGTATATAAAGTTGGCGGTGCTCAAGCTATTGCGGCAATGGCTTTTGGCACAGAATCTATTCCTAAAGTTGACAAGATAACAGGTCCAGGAAATATTTTTGTTGCTCTAGCAAAAAAAGCTTGCTTTGGATATGTTTCTATTGATTCTATTGCTGGTCCATCCGAAATTTTGGTTATTGCAGATGAAACTTCCAATCCAAGATGGGTTGCTGCTGATTTGCTTTCTCAAGCAGAACATGATGAAATGGCAAGTGCTATTTTGGTTACAACTTCTGAAGAAATTGCCAAAAAAGTCTCTGAAGAAGTTGATAAATTTGTCAAAGTACTAGAAAGAAAAGAAATAATAACAAAATCACTTGATAGCTATGGATATATCTTTGTCGCTCAAAATATGGATGATGCAATCGACTGTGCTAATGCAATTGCTTCTGAACATTTAGAAATTATTACTAAAAATCCTTTTGAAACAATGACAAAAATAAAAAATGCTGGTGCAATTTTCCTTGGTCACTATTCATCCGAGCCACTTGGAGACTATTTTGCAGGACCTAACCATATCCTTCCAACCAATCAAACTGCAAGATTTTTTAGTCCATTATCTGTAGATGACTTTGTAAAAAAGACCAGTATCATCTCTTATTCACGAGAGGGACTAAAATCTGTACACAAAGATATAGAACTTTTTGCCAAAGAAGAATTCTTAACTGCACATGCCAACAGTATTGCAGTTCGTTTTGAAGGAGATACCCAATGAGCAGAATAGCAACAGTTCATAGAAAAACAGGAGAGACTAATATATCTGTTACTATCAACCTTGATGGTAGCGGAAAAGCGGATATTGCAACCGGTATTGGTTTTTTGGATCATATGTTGAATGCTTTTGCCAGGCACGGATTTTTCGATTTAAGTGTCAAAGTTAAGGGAGACTATGAAGTAGATGGCCATCATAGCGTAGAAGATACTGGAATAGTGATTGGTCAGGCTATAGCTAAAGCTGTCGGAGATAAAAAAGGTATAAAACGATATGGAAGCTGCACTCTACCTATGGATGAAACACTTTCAATGTGCGCTGTAGATTTATGCGGACGTCCATATTTCGTTTCAGATGCTTGTTTTACTGCACCAATGGTTGGAGATTTTGATACACAGCTTGTAGAAGAGTTTTTCTATGCATTATCCTATAGTGCTATGATTAACTTGCATTTTAAGCTCTTTTCAGGACAAAATGATCATCATAAGATTGAAGCAATGTTTAAATCTTTTGCAAAAGCCATGGATGAAGCGACACAATTTGATACACGTATCACAGAAGTTTTAAGTACTAAAGGAAGTCTTGGCGAAAGTATTGATAGTGAGATTGATTGTAATGAAGAGTATTCAAAAAAGCCTTTAAAAACGGATTATAAATGGTCTGATTTTAAACTTGGCCCAGATAATCTTGTACCTGTTGTGGTGCAGGACTACTTGTCAAATCAGGTGCTTATGGTTGCTTACATGAATGAAGAAGCATTTAATACAACTATCGCAACCGGAAAAATGACTTATTACAGCAGGTCGCGAAAAGAACTGTGGATAAAAGGAAATACAAGTGGACATTTTCAATATGTACAAGACCTTGTAGCTGATTGTGATAAAGATACGATTCTTGCAAAAGTTAAGCAGATTGGAGCAGCTTGTCACACGGGTTCTTATTCATGTTTCTTTAATTCAATTGCCAAAATTGATTTATGATGTTAAATTATAAAGGGGTGGCTCTAGCAGATGCCGGAGTACTCCTTTTTATTTTTGTAAAAAATTATTATAGAAATTCTGATTGGAGTTGTTAATAGATGAATGAAAATCTAGCTTTAACTGATGAAATACTTTTATCAGTTTCTAAACCAGAACGTTATATTGGAAATGAAGTTAATAGCGTTACCAAGAATAAAGATGACGTTAAAATTCGTTTTGCTTTCTGTTTCCCTGACGTTTATGAAATTGGAATGTCTCATTTGGGAATCCAAATTTTGTATGGAATGTTCAATTCTTACGAAGATGTATGGTGCGAAAGAGTTTATTCTCCATGGATGGATATGGATGCTGTAATGAGAAAAAACAACATTCCATTATTCTGTCTTGAGTCGCAGGATCCTGTAAAAAACTTTGATTTCCTTGCATTTACTCTGCAGTATGAACTTTGCTACACTAACATTCTGCAGGTTCTTGATTTATCTGGAATACCTTTTTTGAGTAAAGACAGAACAGATTTCTCATATCCGATTGTTATCGGCGGAGGTCCATGTACGTATAATCCTGAGCCTATAGCTGATTTCTTTGATATTTTCTATATTGGTGAAGGAGAAACACAATATAGGGCTCTCTTTGATTTATACGAAAAAGCTAAAGAAAGTGGAACGACCAAACATGATTTTTTGCTGGAAGTAGCAAAAATTCCTGGAATGTATATTCCATCATTTTATGATGTAGCTTATAAAGAAGACGGAACTATTGAGTCTATGACTCCTAAATATGACGGTGTTCCTTCTCATATCTCAAAGGAAGTTGTAACAAATCTTGACGAAGCTTTTTATCCTACCAAACCTGTAGTTCCATTTATTAAGGCTACGCAGGATAGAATTGTTCTTGAAGTTATGCGTGGATGCATCAGAGGATGTAGATTCTGTCAGGCAGGACAGCTTTATAGACCAAAGCGAGAAAAAAGCGTTGAAGTTCTTAAAAAGTATGCTCTTGAAATGCTGAAAAATACAGGTTATGAAGAAATATCTTTAAGTTCTCTTTCGACAAGTGACTACTCACAATTACCAGAACTATTGGATTTCCTTCTTCGTGAGTGTGGTAGCAGACATGTTAATATTTCACTCCCTTCACTACGAATCGATAACTTCTCATTAGATGTTATGAGTAAAGTACAGGATATCAAAAAAAGTTCTTTAACATTTGCTGCAGAAGCTGGAACTCAAAGGCTTAGAGATGTAATTAATAAAGGTGTTACTGTTGAAGATATTCTGCGTGGAAGTCGAGAAGCTTTTGAAGGCGGTTGGAATAAAGTTAAATTTTATTTCATGCTTGGCCATCCGACAGAAACAGATGAAGATATTGCTGGTATCGGTGAAATCTGCAATGCAGTGGCGGCAGAATATTATGCAACATTACCTAAAGAAAAGAGAAACGGAAAAAGCATAGACATCACTGCAAGTACAAGTTTCTTTGTTCCAAAACCGTTTACTCCATTTCAATGGGCAAGAATGAATACACCTGAAGAGTTTCTTACAAAAGCAGCAAAGACTAAAGCTGGCATAAGAAGTCAGGTTAATCAGCGTCATATTCGTTATATGTGGCATGAAGCGGATGCAAGCATGCTCGAAGGAGTCTTTGCAAGAGGTGACAGACATTTATGTGATGTTATCTTAAAAGCATACCAAAATGGTTGTGTATATGATGCATGGAGTGAATATTTTCACTATGATATTTGGCTCAAAACATTTGAAGAATGTGGTGTTAACCCAGATTTTTACACTGTTCGCGAAAGAAAAGATGATGAGATTTTTCCATGGGATATTCTCGACTGCGGTGTAGATAAGTCTTTCCTTTTAAGAGAATGGCATACTGCACAAAATGGCAGTGTTTCACCAAATTGTGCACAACAATGTCTTGGTTGTGGTGCTAGAAAATATGGTGTAGGCGTCTGCTACGATAAAAAAGATCCTAACGCTGGCAAGAGCTGTAGCGGTGAAGCAAGATAAATAGGACAGGAGTTATTTGAAAATGGAAAAAATACGTTTAAAGTTTACCAAGAACGGTCCAATACGCTTTATAGGTCATTTGGATCTTATGAGATATTTCCAAAAATGCAACAGACGAGCAGAGATTAATGTTAAATATTCTGAAGGCTATAGTCCTCATCAGATTATGTCATTTGCAGAACCTCTTAGTGTCGGTGCCACAAGTGATGGTGAATACATTGATATTCAGCTTGATAGTCCTGTAGACCTCAACAAAATGAAAGACGATCTTAACAGTGTAATGAATGAAGGAGTAAAGATTACCGCAATCGAGCATCTTGATGAACATTCTCAAAAGGCTATGACTATGGTCGATGCTGCCGAATGGATTCTTACTTTCAGAAATGGAAAAGAACCTTGTAAAGATTGGGAAAATATGCTCATGAAGTATATTGATTCAGATAAACTTATGGCTGTTAAGAAAAGCAAAAAGGGTGAAGTTGAAATTGATATGAAACCTTTTATTTACAGGTTCGAGATAGTTGATAGGGATAAACTTCAAGGATTTTCAAACAAGAATTATAGATACGAAGATAATTCTCTTTCAAAAGACTGCAAATGTATTCATATGCTTATAAGTTCTGGCAGTAGAGATCATTTAAAACCAGGACTTATAATTGAAAATTTCTACAAATCTCTTGGTATCGAAATGCCTGATTTTGTATATAAAATTCACAGGGTAGACACTTATTTATCCGAAAGTGACGATAAAGGAACCTATGAAATTCCTATGATTGCAGAATCATGCGAAAAAATCTATATAAACTAGGATTTAGATATGGAATTAATTAAACCGTATTCCAAAATGGAAAAATATAACTTCAATAAACATATTCTTGTTTTAGAAGAAAACGATAGTATAAGAATCTGTGCAATAGATGACAAAAAATTAGAGCTTTGCTTCTCCTGTCCAAAAAGGCAGGACGAAGCAAAAAAGGGGAACGTTGTTTCTTCTATTTATGTTGGAAGAGTTGATTACATTGTTGATAACTTGAACGCTGCATTTGTAAAATATCAGAATGTAGAAGATAAGCAATACTCTATTGGTTATCTTCCTTTTTCTGAAATAATAAGCGAATGTGTCATAAATAGACATTTTAAAACAGGTGATAGATTAAAAGGTGGAGATTTAGTTATAGTCCAAATTTTAAAAGCACCGGTTAAAACAAAGCAGGCAACTCTAACTATGAAACTTAGTTTAAGTAGTAAAATAACTGCTATAACTTTAGGAAAAAGAGGAATTGGCTGCTCAAGAAAACTTTCCGAAAGTGATAAAGATAGTCTTTTAAAAGAATGTAAAAAAAACAAAGAACTGGTTTCGTTTCTTGAAGAGCATGACAACATGCCTTCTAGAGGTCTTATTCTACGAACAGAGCTTTCTCATAGAAAAAACGAAGAATCAGTAGTCGATGATATTTTTAATGATTCTAAAGCAATCACAGATACTCTAACAGATATAATAAACAAGGGAAAACATCTTTCAATTGGAACTTGTCTATACATGCCTCAAACTGATGATATAATATCGAGATATCTAAAGGCTTGCTTTGATTTCTTTAATCAAGACTCCAAAAATGAGATTGAAATAATTGCTCAGACATGTTCAATGAAAAATATTATTGAAGACTCTGTTTGGCGAAAAGAAAATCCTGACATGCTTGTACGAGAATGGATAGATGAAAATGTTTCGCTTAATGTTCTTTATCGAATTTCCTCACAGCTTGATGAAATAAAAAAGAAAAATGTCTGGCTGAACAGCGGAGCATATCTTGTTGTAGAATCTACCGAAGCTATGCATGTTATAGATGTTAATACAGGAAAAAGTATAAAACAAAAAGGAAATCTTTTTTTACAGATAAATATTGAAGCTGCAAAAGAAATTCTAAGACAGATACGTTTACGAAATCTGACTGGAATGATAATGGTTGATTTTATAAACATGCAATCTCAAAAAGATTATAGTGCACTTAAAGATGTTATTATTACGGAATGTAAAAAGGATTATAGCCATGTTCGCTTTGTTGATTTTACTCTATTGGGAATAGGAGAATTTATCAGAAGCCGAACAGAAAAATAATTTTTTTTAAAAATAATGTTTATTTTATCTGAATTTGTGATATCATTAAATAAGTTTTTAATGGGTGATTTTTGTATGAATAGGGTTTAAGGGATATATGGGATATAAAGTTTGTTTTGCTGCTTCCGCTGGAGGACACTTAGAAGAAGTTTCGTGTCTTAAGGAGTTGGCAGAAAAGTATGATTCTTTTCTTTTCACGGAAGAAGTAGAGTTCTCAGAAAATAAAATCTGTGAAAGGACTATTACAGTACCGGTTATCAACCGACATGAAAAAGGTTTTTTCTTTAACTTCATTAAGTTAACTCTAAAGTCCAATGACGTACTAAAAAAAGAGCGTCCGGACTTCATTATTTCCACAGGAGCTTTGGCTACTGTTCCAATATGTATTTTAGGAAAACTCAAAAGAGTTAAAGTTATCTATATAGAATCTTTCGCTAGAGTTGATGAATTATCATTAACAGGAAAAATTATGAAGCACGTCGCTGATTTATTTATCTATCAGTGGGAAGATTTGAAAGATAAAGTACCGAACGGTGTATTCGGAGGCGGAATTTTTTGATTTCTTTTCCTGGAAATTCTTATTCAATTTTTGAAAAAAGTTTTGGTTTTAATTAACCTGTAATTTGCAGGTTAACAGTTAAACATAAATAAGTTTTGCTGAAAGGGGATTAGGGTATGATTTTTGTAACGTTGGGTACACAAAAGTTTCAGTTGAATCGTCTTTTAAGACAGATTGATATTATGATTGAAAATGGGGAAATCAAAGAACCTGTTATTGCACAGGTTGGTAATTCTGATTATTCTCCAAGGCATTATAAATATCAGCCTTTTTTTGACAAAGACGAAATGGGAAGATTAATGAGAGAAAGCAGTCTTGTTATTACTCATTGCGGCGTTGGTTCTATTATTCAAGCTATGCAATGCAAGACACCAATAATTGTTTTTCCTCGTTTGGCAAAATACAGAGAACATGTTGATGATCATCAGCTTGATATTGCCAGAGTTTTTTCTTTGAAAAATTATGTTCTTGTATGTCAGGATGAAAAACAGCTTGCTGATAGCATTGCTAAGGCCAAGAGTATGCATTTTGACTATTACCACAGCCAGCGCAAGAGAATGGTTAATACAATCCAGTCATATATGCTTACAGTAGAGAATACCGCATTAGTAAGTCGTCATGCATAAAACAAGACACTGATTTTTGATTTTTCTCTTGTAAAAAAATTACTATTTTAAATAGACTTATATACGAATAATTAAATAATTACAAAAAGGATATTTTCGAAAGATAATAAAGATTTTTTTCTTCGAAGATATCCTTTTTTTCTTGCTTAATCAACAACTTATAATTCTTATGATTTAGTTAAGTAGAATGATTCTTAAAAAAATTTATTATATATCCTTCCTGGTCTTGTATGCATTCTATGATAAGCTTCCGTTATAATATCAGAAAACCTAGTCGCTTGTAATTCACTATTTAAAACATATTTATAATAAGGAGATATTGGGTGAACAAGATTAAGTTTATTATATTTTTCAACACGTTGCTCAAGATTTCTAAAGAAATCATCCATAAGTTGTCTATTACACTCCTGAATTATAAGAAGAAATTCATTACCACCGTTTCTACCTACAAATCCGAAATCTTCACTAATATCTTCAAGCATCCACGAAAAGTCAATAATGGCTTGATTACCAGCATCTCTACCTATTGATTCGTTTATTGTTACAAGATTGCCAATAGTAATAATGGCACATCCTACATTTTCTATACTTTTATTTTTTCCATACATTTCAAAAATTAAATCACATGATAATCTGTTAGGTATCCCTGTGAGATTGTCCAAAAGATTTCTGTCTGCCGAATTTTCGATATCCTCTATTTTAGGAATAAATGATAACAATTCATAAATCAAAAAAAATATTATAAGAGTAAATACAACTAATAATATAGTAAAAGGTCCAAAGAAGGAATTAAAACTAATCATTTTATAACTATAATAATGATAAATAACAGCAAAAAGAAAGCAGACGAAAACCACTAATATCTCAACAATCTTGACTTTCTTATATTGCTTGGATATCTGATTATTTTTTTCTGGCTCTGCCACATTTATTCCCATCTACACTTTTCTCCTTAAGAAAATTAATAACAATGTTTTTTATTTCAAAGCTCATCATTACCTTTAAACTAATTATAACAAATATTATCTAAAATATAAACAAAAACTTAAAACACTATCGCTATATTGATAACTATTATACGCATATACCTAAATATCAAATTAATTTTTAATTATGATAATTTGTATGATATAACGTGAAGTAAGATTAGGTTAGGGAATTTTTCAAAAAGTTATTTCCCATATCGTCTAGGGAGGAGATAGAAATGAAAAGAATAAGATTACTGTCAACCATTCTGGCAGTAGCTACTGTTGGTTCTTCTTTTTTGGGAGGACCAATTGTGTCTAGCTATGCAATGGAGGACAATTTAACACAACTTGAAAGGCAGGTTGAGGGTGAACCGCCATCAAGTGATGTGACACAGCTTTCTTCGAAAGATGAATTCGGGTCAAACGAATCTTTGCAAGAGGTTGAAACAAATAATACCGGTCAAAGCGATGATTCTGGACAATCTAAAGATCAAAACAGTAACAGATCATTGGAAACAGAGAATATTCCAAATGAAGAGTTGCAAACAAAAAATGCTCAAGAAACAGAAATAGAAGGTAATCCTTCAATTGAAACTATAAATGGTGTCGAAAACGTAGAATTACTTGATGATGAAACAGATTCTTCCAGAGAACAAGTTCAAGACAAAAAGGAATCTGATAAAACAAGCGAAGATATCAGATCATCAGAATCAGTAGATTTTTCAAAGAAACTTGATGGTGTCAAAATAACGATTCACGTGGACAAAGGAATTCTTCCACAAGATACAGCTGTTGACGTTATCAAAGTTGATCAGGAAACTGAAAAAAATATCAAAAAAGTAATTTCCAATAACGCAGGAAGCGAAACAACTATCGATAATACATATTCATATGATATTTTATTAAGATCTAAGGAATCAAAAATAGAAAATGGTATGTTAAACGGAAATATTAACGTTACATTTGATAATGTTAATAAAAAGGATAGTCAAAAAGTAGATGTTTATAACGTAACTACTAAGAACAGGGACGTTGAAAAAATAGAAAAAGTACCTTCATCTACATCAAAAAGGTCTGTTTCTTTCACTACAAAACAGTGTTCTACATTTACAATCACTGTACTAAGCAATAAAGAGAGGATGGAACCTTCAACTCTTGATCAAATCAGGCTCGATAAAGATCTTTTTTCATACGAGACAGAAGATGGAACTAGTATTAAAGATTTGATTTCAGAGAAAGATATCTTTGCCGCTGTAGTTTATGACAAAGACTATCTGCCAACAGATATTGCACCTGCAATTAAAGATTATCAATGCGTCAGCGCCAAAATCGGCAATGAAAAAATATATAAAATAAAAATTTCCAAACATAATAACAAAAATGAAATATCAGCAGAAAATCGCCAAGAAAGTGATTCTAATGAAAAAGTAAATAGTAATTTCTCTATTTTTTATACAACAAGTGAAAATGGAGAATTCAAAGAAATAGATGATTTGAGCTCTTTAAAATTTATATATAAGTCTTTAAAAAAAGATGAGCTCGATATGAACATGGACAAAATAGCTGGAGCATATATACGTATGCCAGCCAAAGTAAATGGACAATGGATTTATGAAGTTCCGGAAGTTACAGTTACAAGAGACGAGGGTCCTTACCAATCAATTCAAAATCCAACAGTTGCATATTTGACATTTTCCAGAAACGGAAGCTCAAGGGTTGCTAATTGCATTACTAAAAACTATCAGTCATATGCAAAAGATGATTTGACAAAATACGTCAAGATAGACCGTACACTGGAAAAAAGTGGAATATACCATTCTACTCCGAAGAATCAAAAAGTTATAATAAATGTTGAAGGTAACAATATAACCTGCATTGTAAATAATGAAGTTTTCGTAAGTAATTTCAGTACTATTAAGTGGTACGTGGTTAAAGCATCAGAAAAAGACTCTTATGGAAAGCCAAACGAAAAATGGAACATTGATGGAAGCCTTCAGTGGACTCACGTTGGTCGTCAGGAAGATATCGAGATTACAATAACTCCAGAAGATTTGACCTATGTTTATGACGGAAAGATTCATAATGGCTTTATGGTAAAGTCCATGAATGGACTTTTTACAAATGACAAAGTGAGTGTAACTGCAGATAAATCTGATGAGTACATGAAAAAATTTAAGATTGCTGTTAGGCTTGAATCAAGAGATGTTAAAGATGTTGGAGAAACTCCAATAACGGTTAAATATTGTGTATATATTGATTTGGATGATGGATTGCATCACATGCTAGCAACTAATATTCCAGGGAATAAAGGAACGTTAGATGACTCTACTATGTATAATGTCACAGTAAAAGTTAATACAGCAAAGCTTGCTGTAACACCTGCTCCTATTAAGATTAAAACTGATTCTGCTGAGAAATACTATGATGGGAAGCCTCTTACAGAAAAAGGTTATAAGGTAGAAGGTATTGTTAATAACGAAACTTACGGTTTTGAAACAACAGGAAGTCAAACAGAGGTTGGAAAATCTGACAACACATATGAAATGACCTGGAAGAGTGATGATAATAACTTCACTGCGAAAAAAGAAAACTATGAACTGATTGAAGAAAAACTTGGCTTGTTAGAAGTAAAAAAGAAAGATGAAACTATTCCTAATACACCTTCAAAAGATACTCCAACTCCAAATACGCCGCCTCATAATGATAATCCAAGACCAAATGATCCTTCAGTCCACAATGATTCAACTCCACAGCCTACAACAGTAACACCAGATAAGCAGAAAACTGTCCAAAAGGTTGAACTCATAAATGGTATCAATGATGAAGATCAGGGAGAAATTTCTGGCAAACGAAGAAATAAGGAAAATGAAGGAAGTGTTCTTGGTCAAAAAAGAACAAAAAAACAAGAAGGAGACGTTCTTGGCGCTTCTAGAAAAAAAGCAAAAGAAGGCGAAGTTTTAGGTAAAAGAAGACCAAGAAGTACAGGAGATAACAGCAATCTTGCTCTAAATATTTGCATATTAATGTTGGCAGCTGTTAGTATCAGTGTTATTGTACTTCGAAAAGTTAAAAAGAATTAAATAATAACACTTTTAAAACATGTTTTAAAAACACATTAAATACCAAAAGATAAAAAAACAGCCCATACGCTTATTATCTAAACGTATAGGCTGTTTTTTATCTAAAAAGATGAAGTAAAAAAGCACTAGTGTAATAAGTAACAGGATTCATAGCACGCATAAAAATGGCATTTTTTCCTTTTTGCGTTCTTAAATAAGCATTCTCTTTCCACTTTGGAAAATTAAGATTTAGAAATAACCAATTTGATTGTATTGCTCGTTTTCTGTCACTCTTATCTGGAATTCTAGACATTCTACTAAGCGAACTGCACAATAGAATTCTAGTAAACAAATACTCAAGTGAATCTCTATATTCATCATATAAACCACGATTTTTGTAAAAAAACATAATGTGATTTAAAATATCCAAAATTTCCATAGTCTTTAGGGTTTGATAATTATTTATAGATGAGGAACGTTGAATATAATGATAAGAAGCATTATCTACATAAGAAATTTTTCTTATATATGGAACTAACATAGAAAAAAATTCAACATCTTCATAAATAAATCCCTTAGGAAATATTATCTGTAATTGTTCAAACCATTCTCTTTTATAGATTTTATTCCAAACAACAGATCTACCTACTCTAAGTAGCTTCTGCTTATCGGTTATTTTTTCACCTATTTCAGTATCTTCATGATCTTCCCATGTATGATGAAGGTTACATTCGACAATGTCTGCATCGTCAAAGATAGCTTTGTTATATAAGTTTTCGTACATGTCAAGATCAACATAATCATCTGAATCTACAAAACCTATGTACTCGCCCTTGCAGAATGGAATAGCATAGTTGCGGGCATCAGATAAACCACCATTTTTTTTGTTTAAGATTTGAATTTTGTCAGATTTAGTGGCATAATCTTCTAGAATGCTTAAAGAGTTATCAGTAGAGCCATCATTCACTGCAAGAATTTCGATATCATCTAAGGTTTGATGGATAAGTGATTCCATGCATCGACTTAAATACTTCTCAACGTTATAGACTGGTACAATAATACTTATTTTCATATTAACCTCTAAGAGTTTATAGATTATTTTTGTATGTTAAAATCATTTGATGCCTAAAAAAGCAATAGACCAACATTTGTTGTAAATAAAGGTTAGTCATAAAAGTACGCAAATAAACATACGCTTTAAAGGTTATCACATTTCGAGAGAATAATAAAGAGTCAAATATCAGCTTTTTATTGTATCAAAGTTACATTTTTTAAAACAAAGGATAAAATATATGAAAAATATTGACATAATTTCTTTTTTTAGAGATAATGGAGAAAAGGTTGTGACAATAAAATCCTACCTTTATTCATTCTATTACAGATTTATCGTAAAGCACACTTCCATGAAAAAGCTTAAAAAAAGATTAGGCAAAGAGGGAGAAGAATCTCCTTATGAGGAAACTCCGGAAAATCTTCAACTTGCAAATCTTTATGCTTTTCATGTTAATCGTATAACTGAGCATCTTCCATGGAATGCAAAATGTTTTGTGAGAGCGTTGACTTTACGAAAATTGTTGTCAGAAAAAAATATCTCTTCAACAATTTATCTCGGGATAAAAAATTCGGAGCATGGACTACAAGCTCATGCCTGGCTTCGCTGCGGAAACACTTTTATTACAGGAGGATATGGTAAAGGCTATACCAAAGTAGCAACGTTTTCAAACCTTTGATATTCCATATTTCTCTCCGATATATTTTATGGGTTAAGTGCACTATGTATCCTAAATTATTTAATGATACACAAGAAGAATAAATGTTAATATCACACTTTGTTATATTAACAACGTTACGCTGTTCATTAAAAATCGGAGGTCAATATGCATTTTCAGAAGAAAAAAGTAACACGAGGCACTTTTAAGATTCTATCAATCATTTTAACATTATCTATCTTTGTTCAAGCATTTTTGTTTAGAGGCTTTGAATCAAAGGCTATATCTAATTCTGACAAAACAGAATTGGTAAATATGTTTACAAAAATGCTTACAACTGCTGATTATTCTATGCATGATGTATCCAAGTACAACCTGTATTTCCATGAATTAAAGGAACTATATGATAAGGCAGGCAGTAGCGGAGATGCACTTCTTGCCAAATACTGTTATTCTTATCTAGGGCTTGGTGATGAAAAACTTCCAAATAGTAAAGTTAAAACGGTTTATTTAAAAACATATGGGAGAGCTCCCGTAGACTTTAAGTCAAATTTTTCTAAAATCAAACAGAATACAAATCGTATTCTTTCTGGAATACAAAATGATATGACAGAGGCAGATAAGGCATTATATTTGCATGATGAACTTGTAAAATGCACTGTATATGCCAACTCTAACAATTACTGTTATATGGGCGGAGGTCCTCTAATCTTCGGAACAGGAATATGCAGTGGATACAATAATGCGTATACACTGCTTTTAAAGCTAGCAGGTATCGAGAGTTTTGAAGTTTATAATTCAAATCATAGTTGGAATTACGTTAAGATTGATAATAAATGGTATAACGTAGATGCCACATGGGACGATACTGGATATTCGAAAGGAACAGGAAATGGAATTTATTTCAGACATTTCTTTTTACGTTCCGATAAGGAATTTCAGACGGATAAGCTCAAAAAGCATACAGGATATAAAGTCACTCCTTTAGATGGTTCAACAGCTGTAGCAGACTCAACTATCTATTCTGATAGTGTATTGCATGATGTTGAGAATCAAATCGCATTTTATAAAGGATACTGGTATTTCGCAAACGGTAAAAATATTGAAAAAGCCAAACTCACATCTTCAACATCAGAAGTTGTATATACAGCAGCTTCTAATGTTGAAATAGTTGACATAAAAGATGGTGTTTTGACTTACCGTTGCAATAGCGAAAGTTCAACAATTAACCTCAATGGTTCAGAATCCAATGTTCCAAAACCAGAGCCAAAACCTGAACCAAAACCAGAGCCGGAGCCTTCTATTGTAACTAAAAAGACTGTTGCCAGCTATTATTTATTAAAAAAAGGTGGAAGCCGTACAAATTACAAAGCTTCAAACTATATTTCACTTGGAAAAGGCTATATAACAAAAGAAGAGACTATTAAAAATGATTCAGATAAAATTCTGAAGAATTTAGCTCAGATTCCTGATTATTCAAAATATTTAAATCAAAATGAATATGTTGAATGGTATTCAATTAAAAAAGAAGGCGATGGTTGGCATGTTGATGGCGAAATCAAAGAAAATAAACAAGATGATAACCAAAAGCCTTCAGATCCAGAGCCTTCAAATCCGGAGCCTAAACCTGCAGATCCAGAACCAGAAACACCTACACCTGTAAATCCGGAGCCTCAGAAACCATCATCAACTGCAACTAAAGCTATGTTTTATCTCGTAAAACAAGGCGGAAGTCGTACAAATTATAAAGCATCAAATTACATTTCGCTTGGAAGTGGTACTATTTTAACACCAACCACAATAAAAAATGATGAGGAAGCAATTCTTAAAAACTTAGGTGAAATACCATCTTATAGTAAATACATACCAGATGGATACAGAGTTCAATGGTATTCCATAAAAAAAGAAAATGATGGTTGGCATGTTGATGGTGAGATTATCCAAAAGTAGCATTACCAATAAGTTTATGAATAGGTAAAGCAATAACGATTTTGACGTGGCTGATTTCTTGTGCTAGTATTTACATGTGTAATTATTTAGTACAGAAATATATTTATGGAAAGTGTATTTCATATTGAATGCACTTTCCATATTTTTGATTAGTTTTAAGAAAGAGGTTTTGTTATGCCGATAATGTGGGGAGCGGTAGATTTTGATGGAAAGGAGATTTCTGACGAATCTATCAGAATTTTTAAAAATTCGATTACTGATATTCCGCTTGATAATCTGACTGAGTACAGGAAAAAAAATATCTATATGGGTAATGGAATGCAGTATATCACTCGTGAAAGCCATTATGAACAATTACCATATGTTTCCGAAAACGGTTACTATGGAAATGCTGTAATGATGCTAGATAATCGAAATGAAATAAACAAGATTGCTCAGATTCATGATGACGATTTGCAAGAAACAGGAGATGCAGAAATTGCATTTAAAGCACTTGAGAAAAAAGGTATATCTTGTGTTTATAACATGTTGGGAGCTTTTTCAATATGTTGGTATGATGACAATTCAAAAAAAATCTATTTGGCAGATGACGGAGTCGGAAATGTATGTATCTATTATCGAGTGATTGGAAGTACTATTTATTATTCTTCTTTGATTGAACCACTAAAACAACTTGACGATTTTAAATATAATGAAAAATGGCTTGCAACTACGAATTCCATTCTTGGGCCGATTATGATAAATGAAATCTATGAAACGCCAATTAAAGACATTTATCGTGTTGCTCCTGCTGAGTATATAACTTTTGACGGAGCCAAGGTAGAAAATATCAGATATTATGATCCACTAAAAAATGGAAAAAAAATAAAATTCAAAACTGATAAAGAATATGCAGACGAATTTAGAAGGATTTATTTTAAGGCTATAAAAGATGTTTTAAGAGCAGATGGCGAGACTGCAATGCTTCTTAGTGGTGGTTATGATTCAACAAGTGTTTGCGCTGTTGCTGCGCCATATTTAAAAAAATCTGGTAAGAAAATTTTCACCTACACCTCTGTTCCTGATAAAAGCCTTAATGTATCAAATGGATTTGGTTTTTCAGATGAGTCAGAGAGTGTAAAAAAGACTGCTTCGATTTTTGGAAATCTTGATACCAGTTTTATAGATCTACATGGAATAGGATTATGGGATATTCATGATGAAATGATGAACGTGATTGAAATGCCATACAAATCTCTCGAAAATCTCGTCTGGATTTTCAAATCAATGAAAGAAAGCAGAAAACAAAACTGTAGGATTCTTTTAACGGGAGAATATGGAAACACAACAGTTTCATTCGGAGACTATGCTTTGTATGTTAACGAACTTTGGAATAAAAGACATTATTTTAAAGCACTTAAAGAGGCCAAAATTTTTTGTCGAAAAATGGGTTATTCCTATAAATACTTCCGAAAATGTTTATTAAAATCACGTCTAAAGCTTGAGAAAAACAATCTTGTTTTTTCAGAAGATAAAAACTATATTGAACACGATATCCTAAAAAAATATAGTATCACGGATACGATTTTAAAATATTACAAAGACTGTAAGGACATGGGATATGATTATAATAAGTTTCTCGAAATGGAAAATCGCCGTCTTTCACAAAGACAAATTGGAGAACTTACAAGCAAGTTTTCAATTTACTCTGGAGTAATGATGCGCGATCCAACAAAAGACAGAAGACTTATTGAGTTTTGTATGAACCTTCCTCTTGAACAGTATCAAAAAGGTGAGGAGTTCAGAAGACTTATTAGCGTTTACATGAAGGATCTTATTCCGGAACATATACTTAATCAATCCTTTAAGGGACGACAAAGTGCAGATATGTATTCAAGAATACGAAAAGAATGGGGCAAAGCAAGTATTCAAATGCTCTCGATAATCAATGCTAATCCGACAAGTGCTATTTTGAACCTTGATAAGATAAAAAAAGACATTGAACGTGGACAAAAAGACGAGCTTAAAGACAATGAATTTATAGCACTAATTAACGCTGTAATGATTCATGAGTACATGACAGCTTGATGAGACAAAAGCAACAATCTATCAATGTTGTTAGATTGTTTGAAATCATAAAAGATAAGTATTATCATAAACTCATCAAATGAAGAAAGGGGGACACAATAATGAAGTGGAATGCACCAGTTATGGAAGAGCTTAACATCAATGCTACAGCAAATGGTATGGCTCCAGACGAAAACTTTGACGGAGATTGGGTTGAAATCAACGGAAAATGGTATCGCCCAGGTAATGGCTCTGTAAGCGGCGGAGAAATCGCTCAGTAATTTTAATTCATAGAGATGAATTATTGTTCCGTTCATGTTATTTTTATAAATAGCATGGACGGAATTTTTTTAGCAAATAATATTTTAATCAAGGTGAACGCTATGTATAAGTATTATATTTTTGGTTACAACATTGAATCTGATTATGAAATTGAAGGTGCAGTCCAAACCCATTTTGATACTCCGGATATAACTGTTAAATACCATTCTTTTCCTGATGAATGTATTCTTTCCAAATCAGAAGAAAACATTGTATATAGAAACATAACATCCGATGAAGTCAGTCTAGCATTTCCTGAATTTGGATTCTTTAAAATAACAAAGAACGTTATCGAATATAGAATAGTTGATGGAATTGAAAACAGCTGGTTTAGTCAGATAATTCTTTGTTGGTTACTTGTATTTAATATGGTCATTAGAAAAGATTTGCTAATGCACGGAAGTTGCATTTCCTATGGTGATAATGCCTTTATAATAAGCGGTGAATCCGGGGCTGGAAAGTCTTCAATAACAGATGCATTGTTAAATATGGACTATGGTTTTTTGTCTGATGACATTGTTAGAATTTGTCCTATTGATAGCAACATGAATGCAATTGCATCTTTCCCTCTTAGAAAACTATGTGGCGATACAATGGATTTTAATAATCTGAACAAAAATCTTTATAAACAAGTTTTAGGAGATGAAAGAGATAAGTTTTTTATAGATGCAAAGGATATTTACATAAATGATCCAAAACCCGTAAAAGCACTTTTTCATTTGGATATTTCTGATGAAATTACCGAACCTGTTGTAAATGAAATTACTGGTGGAGAAAAAATAAAGTACATTTTAAAAAATCTTTTCCAAGGACAATCTTCTAATGAAGCTGGTAATTCTATAGATTTATTTATGAAGTGTTCCAAACTCGGAGCTCAAATCAGTGTTTTAAAAATAACAAGACCAAGAGAGGGTTATACTATAACTCAAAGAGCTAAAATGATGGACCAGATTATAAAGAGAATCTGCAAATAAACTCGCATTATTTAGCAATTTCTTATTACTAAATACAGTTTTCTATCAATGTTGTTAGATTGTTTGAAATCATAAAAGATAAGTATTATCATAAACTTATCAAATGAAGAAAGGGGGACACAATAATGAAGTGGAATGCACCAGTTATGGAAGAGCTTAACATCAATGCTACAGCAAATGGTATGGCTCCAGACGAAAACTTTGACGGAGATTGGGTTGAAATCAACGGAAAATGGTATCGCCCAGGTAATGGCTCTGTAAGCGGTGGAGAAATCGCTCAGTAATTTTAATTCATAGAGATGAATTATTGTTCCGTTCATGTTATTTTTATAAATAGCATGGACGGAATTTTTTTGCTGACGAGTAAGCATAATTTCATTAAAAAACATTTTTCTATCAATTTTGTTAGAATATTTGATGTTTAGGAAATATAGTATTATCATAGCTTCATCGCTTGAAGAAAGGGGGACACAATAATGAAGTGGAATGCACCAGTTATGGAAGAGCTTAACATCAATGCTACAGCAAATGGTATGGCTCCAGACGAAAACTTTGACGGAGATTGGGTTGAAATCAACGGAAGATGGTATCGCCCAGGTAACGGATCTATTAGCGGTAGCGAAACTGCTCACTAATTTATAACTTATACATATGAATAAGTTAATAGCTCATGAGATACATCTCATGAGCTATTTTTGTAATTATTAATAGAGTTTTATAAATAACGCAGGTCATAAAAAAAGCTGTTAAGAAGCCTAAACTCCTAACAGCTTTTTGTTTATGTGCAATTATTTTAAGAAAGAGTAATGAATTTATTACTTTCTAATTGATTCAAAAATTTTTCAACATCATCTTTACATGTTGCTTCGTCAACTTCATAGATATTCTCGAGTTTTCCAAGCAAATTACCAAAAGAAATAGGAGACTGGATACTATCCCAAATATCAACAGCCGTTCCTTTCAGCATAAAGTATTTTCCCGTTTCAAAATCAATCATTACCTTATCACCAGTAATATCAGTTACATCTAGTTTCTTAATCAGTGTAATAATTGTTTCTTTAGTCATACATACAACCCCCTTAAAACTTCATAAAAATAACTGCATACTAAATTCTACCACAAGATTATAATATTTCAACTTATTTTTTATAATAAAAAAAGAATAAGTAATTGATTTATATTCCGAAATGTGATAAATTATAGCAGTATTTTGTCTGTGGTAGCAGACAAAGGGGAGAAAGTTATGGTTGGAAAAATAAAAAAATGTGTTTGTTTATTCAAAACTAACAAAAAAAGGGGATATAACTATTTTCGATGGCTTCTGAAATATACAAGTCCTTATAAGTGGAAAATAGCCTTTCTAATGGCAATTCAAATAGGACTAACGTATTTGAGCATTTATTATGCGATTATTTCCCAAAGAGTTGTAGACAGTGCCGGAAAAGGCCAAATTAATACTGTATTGTTTGCTCTATATGCAATGTTAGCTATTTCTCAACTTTTGATTATCGAGGGCACAAATTTAATGTCAGCGATGCTCAATGAGAAATACAGTTTTGGAATCAGAAAGCAAATTTATGAAAAAATCTTGCATTCGACATGGGAAGACTCTCAAAGATTTCATACTGGAGATATGATGACTCGAATGACAAGTGATGCTGGCAATATTGCTACTGGAATGGTTTCCACAGTACCTCACATCATTATTCTTGTGGTTCAGTTGGTATCATTCTTCTTCACACTGTTTCATTATTCTCACTTTCTTGCGGTTGCAGCTTTGTTCTTGACTCCATTCGGACTACTTTTTTCATGGATACTAGGCAAAAAGCTAAAAAAGCTTCAGGTCAAAGTTCAGGAAACAGAGACAAACTACAGATCTTTTATCCAAGAAAGTTTAGCAAACCTGCTTGTAGTTAAAGCTTTTTCAGCAGAGGATGACTTTTCAGGCAAACTTACAGTGCTTCGAAATGAAAGATTTTTTTGGGTTTGGAAGAAAAATATTGTATCGTCAGCAGCAACAGTTGTATTAAATGGTACTTTTAGTATAGGAATGATGATTGCATTTATCTATTCAGCAATCGGTATTTCAAAGGGCACGATTACATTTGGTATATTGACACTGACAATGACTTTATTTGGTCGAATTCAGACTCCTATTATGGGTATTGCTAGTCAGTTTTCACAGCTTGCAACAATTTTTGCCTCTGCAGGAAGAGTAATAGAAATCCAGAATTTTCACAACGAGTCAATTGGAAATGAGCCAAATCTAAAAGGCTCAATAGGTGTTCAATTGAACAATGTAAGCTTTTCCTACAAAGGAAAAGAATCCTCCAAAGAGGTTCTATCAAATGTAAATATTGATATTGAACCAGGAGAATCCATTGCCATAGTTGGAAAATCAGGTGTTGGTAAAACAACACTTGTTAGACTTATTATGCATTTCTTAGAGCCTTTACATGGAAATATAGTTTTCTATGATTGCTTTAAGAATTCATATAAATCAACAGGAACAATTAGAAAAAGAATTTCATATGTTCCACAAGGAAACACTCTTTTCTCTGGTACAATTCTTGAAAACCTTAAGCTTGCAAATAAGAATGCATCAATGAAAGAGATTGACGAAGCTTTACACATTGCCGTTTGTGATGAATTTATTTCAAAACTTCCAAACGGGCTAAATACAAAAATCGGGGAAAAAGGGAGTGGTTTATCAGAAGGTCAAGCACAGCGAATTGCTATTGCGAGAGCTCTTTTGAGAAAATCTCCTTTTATAGTTTTTGATGAAGCTACGTCTGCTCTTGATGAGGATACAGAAATCGAGTTATTAAAGAATCTAAATAGCCTTGTTGATAAACCGACTTGTCTGCTTATCACACATAGAAAAGCGGTTCTTAAATATTGTAATAAAGAAATTTGTATCAAAGAAGGGAAGGTCTCATTATCAGAAGTTGAAGAGATTTCTGCATAAATATTTTATGAATGGAGTTTTATTGATGAAAGATATTGAATTGTATCAATTGCATAATTCAGAATTTTCTGATGCAATTGAACGTTTTTGTGTACAAATGCATCATCTTCATGAAGCAAAAGGCGCAAAAGCATTTTTATTTACTGGAGTTGACACAAACGTTGGTAATACAACAGTAGCTATTAATAGCGCAATTTTTCTGGCAAAAAGCGGAAACAAGGTACTGTTTGTAGATAGTGATATACGGAAATCACCTGAAAATAAACACCTTACATGTCCGGAAGAAGCCGGTTTAACTGACTATTCAACAGGAAACTACAACAACATAGATGAAATCGTTCATCCTACTAATATAAGAGGCCTTGAGATTATCACTTCCGGAATGAGTAGTAATGCTACAAACATTATGAAACTTGGAAGAGAATCTATGAAAGCTCTGATTAAAAAAGTCAAGAGAGAGTATGATTACGTTGTTTTTGATACAGCGTCTATCAATATATTTAGCGATGCACTTTTATTGATTCCTGAAATGGACTACTTTATGCTTGTTTCTTCTCAGAATCATTCTACAAAGAGACAAATGTTCGAAGCCAGGATGCACGTTAATGAATATGAAGAAAAGTATGCAGGGGTTGTATTTAACAACGTTACTAAAAGCTTGCATTTTTAAGGGGATTGTTATATATGAAAAAGTTTTTCATTGGTAAGGTATTGCCAATTGTTTTAATAGTATTATTTTGTAATCAAAGTGTAGCTTATGCTGCAGCAAATGTATATTCGCCATCGGGAAACACTGCTTCTCGATATAATGCTGAAAAAGCTCCTTCAGCTACTAAACAAGAATCAACTTCCGTCTCAACAAGAGATGCTGCAACAAAATCAGATACAAAGAATAATTCTATCTCAAATTCTTTGCCACAAGATACAACAAAGAATAATCCAGTTTCTGATTCTTTGATACAGGATAATTCTGGCAAAGCTTCAGCTACTAATTCAAAACAGAAAGTTGAAGAAAAAAACAATTTAAATTCTGCAACTGCTTCAGCTTCTAAGCCTGAAACTATTCAAAGAATAAAAGGATTAAATGAGCAGCCTTTTGATAATGTCACTGTTCTAATTGATTCTTACACAATTGAAGATGAATCTAATTCCAATTTTGTATTAACATTATCTGTTAAAAACACAAGTTATACTGAAATTGCTGGTAATGTTTACGTTTCTGTTTCACAAGATCAAAATTTGATTGCTCCAGCAAATGGCAGTAGTTCTATTGCTTACATTGGACAATTAGTTCAACAGGAAACTCAGACTTGTAAATTACGTTTGAAAAATCTAAGTAATACATCTCTATCTAATATCGTATGTAATATCAAAGTTTCTTATTCGGATGCATACAGCACACATAATGAAATTTTCCAACAAATTTCTCTTGCGACATCCATGGATTGCGCCTTAAATATAAAGAAAATTGATGTTAATACAGATATATCGATTGATCAGCCTGTTCGTATAGGAGTATCATTAGCTAACATCAGCTCAACAAGAATATCTGATATTTCAATGCACGTTAGTGGCACTAATATGAAAAATCAGACAAAGAAAATTGGAATTTTGGAAAAAGGCAGTTCAAATAATACTGACTGCTATTTAAATATTGCCAAAAAAGGAAAGCAAAATCTAAATGTATACTTTTCTTATAAAGACAATGATGGTAATGAATATAAAACTATACCTCAAAGTTTTACAATAAATGTTTCTGACAAAAAGAACGCTACAGATTATAGCGAATCTATGAACAAATTAAATGGCATAAACTTTACTATATCTGGGATATGCTTAATTATTGCAGCTTTGTTAGGACTTTTTTCATTGAAGAAAATAAAAGGTAAAAAGGGAGTTTAATTTTAATATGGATATTCGCGTTGAAGATTTTATAGAAAGCTTTTTGTACATTTTGAAGAATATCTTTGCCTGTGTACTAGGCGGATGTATTGGTTTTATTGCTGTTATTTTGATTACTGTTCTCAATCCAGTAACAAATTCATATTGTGCTTCAACAACAATTTATAATGCCTTTTATGGCGAGTCTGGACAGTCTTCTAAAACAGCAAGCATTGTAACAACTTATTCTTCATTGGTTCAGGGAACAACAGTTTGTACACGTGCTGCTTCAATGATTTCAGGAACGAAATTGTCAGCCAAGGATATTCAAAATATGATTGGCATAACTAAATCCACAGATGATATAACCTTAACTGTTTCTGCATATAGTTCTGATCCAGCGCTTTCAGTTGAAATTGCTAATGCTGTATCAAAATCATTTGCAATAGAGATTAAGAATATGACTGGAACAGATGCAGTACAAATCCTTGAGCCTGCACAAGAGGCTTATGTAGTTTCTAAAGGCCTTACTGAAGTTTGGAAAAAGCGTATACTTGGATTTGCATTTGGTTTTGTTGTTGTTGCAGCATTTTATTTTTGCAAAGAATTTTTCTCTGGAAAAATAAGAGAAGCAAGCCAATGCGCAATTTCTGAAAATGACAACATAATTGCTATAATTCCCAAATCAAAGTTAAAGTGATGTGATTAAAAAATGGAAAACAATATTAGTTTAAGTATTATTATACCTGCTTATAATGCACAAAATCATATTAAAAGCTGCTTAGATTCATTATTGTATGAATGCAATAATTCGACTATGTATAATCATATGGTTGAAATTATCATAATTGATGATGGAAGCACGGATGAAACTTTTGAAATTGCTAATTCATATTCTAAATTTTTTGATTCAACATATATTAATTTAAATGTTGTATCTCAAATAAATAGCGGAGTATCTCAAGCAAGAAATACAGGACTGTTTCTAGCATCTGGAAAATATATTTTTTTTCTAGATGCAGACGACTGTTTGCGTGAAAATTCGTTAACATCTATTTTTTCTGACATAGAAAAAAATTATGATTTTTGTGCCTATTCTCATCACAACCTTTTTATGGAATCAGGAAAACAGGAAGAGGTATCTCTTCCTGTTATAGGCGACAATATTGATAAAACCAACACAGCTGATTTCATTATGTATTCTACATCTAGTCTTAATGAATGCTGGGGAAAATTATTTAAAAACAGCATTATAAAGGAGCACCAGATTTGCTTTCAAAAGGGTATAAAAAGTGGAGAAGACTTATTGTTTGTTATGGAATACTATACTTATGCAAAGACAATTTCTTTTAAAAAGGAAAGTATTCTTAATTATAGAATTCATTCACAAAGTGCTATGCATGGATTTAATGTTGAAAACAGAATGAAATTTAACGAGTATTTATACTCTTATTATCTAAAGTACATAACCAATAAGAATGATGATTTAAAAAAAGCGGCATATGTCTATCATTTTAGGATAATGACAGATTTATTTCGAACTTACAGTATTCAAGAAAATGCTAAAAAAAATCTGACATTTTTATATGGATGTAATATGTCAAAAGATGTTATTAGTAAACTAAAATTTTCAGATATTCCACTATATAAACGTTTGGAATATTTGATGATGAAGTACAAATTAATTACTTTATCATTAGCATATTATAGATTGAAAGCGAAAGGATTATCGAAGTAATGTTATCATGGTATGCCATTGAAGGTGAAAAAAAGAAAAAATTTCATCAATCTTTATTTATAGCTGCTATGATTATACTTGCCATAAAGAACATAACAGATTCATCTATGATTTTGCGTAAACCAGATAAATTAGATGATTTTATGATTATATTATTTATATTTTTGATTAGCATAAAAATTCTAACTCAAAAATATACTTTTAAAAGCATTATTTTATCTGCTATGTTCTTTTTTACATGTGTTTTTACCTGCATAAAATGCCACTATTTTTATTTGTTCTTCACATCATTGTTATTATGTGCAATGCAGGAAATTGATTTAAAAAAAGTATTATCAGCAACGAGCATCACAAAGTTTGTTTTGCTTGGTTATCATGTGTTTTGCTATATAAAAGATTTAATATTCTTTCCTTGGAAAGTTACATATTCCTATAGATTAGGCGGAGGCCCGAGAATGACTTTTTATCAGGGACACGCCAATACATTTGCAATGTATATTTGTTGGTCATCACTTGAATTCTTATATGCCAAAAATGATAAATTAAAACCAGGTCACATAGGATTTATATGGTTTATCAATTTCATTTTTTATTTATGTTGTGATTCTAATACATCTTTTATTATTATCACATTAGCTTGTTTAAATATACTTGCATTTAAGTCTCTAACAGGAAGATACAAAAAAATCTTCGAGATTAATATAAAATTTTTATCTCGATATTTATACGCAGTATTATCAGTATTCTTTACAACCGTTATTATTGGTTTTGTAAACGGCTTTTTTTCTGATATTTTCAAAAAACTGGATAATTTTTTTACAGGTAGGCTTTTATATGGAGCTGTTGCCTATGATTTAAAAGGAATGTCCTGGTTTGGAAAAACTGTTGAATTTCCTCCCAAAATATATTGGAGAGGATATTGGATTGATAGTATGATTTTTGACAATTGCTTTATTTGGATGTTTATAAGTTATGGCGTTATCTATTTAATAATGATATCTTTTTTCTTTTGGAAATATGCCAAAGAAATGGAGACAATAGATTGTATTTTTTTGGTTTTATACACACTGTATACAATTATGGAAGCATATGTAATGAACTGCTCAATTTGTTTTTCACTTCTGATTGTAGGAATGTATATTGCCAAGGTACAGGAGAAAAAAAGAAATGAACACTTGCATAAGCATTATTATCCCAGCTTACAATATTGAGGGATACATTGGAAAATGTCTTGACAGTGCATTAAATCAAGATTTTCCTCAAAACGAAATAGAAGTAATAGTAATTGATGATGGATCGACAGATGAGACAGGTAAAATAATTGATACCTACGCCGAAAAAGATTCAAGAATAAAGGTGATTCATAAAAAAAATGAAGGTGTTTCAGCTGCTAGAAATGATGGAATTTCCATCGCTAAGGGCAAGTACATTCTATTTTTTGATGGTGATGATTTTGAAAAGCAAAATACATGCACTAAACTTGTTGAAATTGCAGAAAAGGATATTTCTGAAGCTGTAATATTTGGCTATTACAAATACGAAAGCCAGTCTAATATTACAGAATTAAAACCGATTTTTTCAAAAGATAAATATGAAGGTAAAATCGAAATCTTTAATAGTATTCTTCCGTATTTCGTTGGTTTATCTTTTGATAGTGTTAATAATTGGATTCAGGGAAAGAAAAATTCGCTTTATGTTGAAAACCCTGCATTATGGCATGTTTTACTTAGAAAAGATGTTATAATCAATAATAATCTATCCTTTGATACTACATTAAAAGTAGGAGAAGATACCGTATTCATTACCGAATATATCAGCTGTTGCAATAAAGTAAGTGTATGTCATGATAGTTTTTACTATCTTGTAACAAGAGAAAGCTCTGCGATATTTCGTTATGAACGCGAACCATTCTCTAAGCTTGAAGGTAAAAAAAGACTTAACATTGCCAGAGTAAAACTGACAAATAGAATAAAAAATCGTTCTAAAATTGATATTACTCCTACTTGGAGCGGAACAATTCTGATGTCGGTTGTAGAAATGGCATTTTTACTCTCCGCAAAAAACAATAGTATTAATCGACGAAAAAGATATGAAGCATTCAGATCTTTTGCAGATGAGGCAATTGTTCGCAATTTAGTATCAAAGTATAATCCGTGCAAAAGCGGTAGTACCATCAAAAAAATACCTTTACTTATGGTTAAAAAAGGTCATTATAAGCTGCTTTTTGATGCATGTACCATTTTGCATTTATTCAAATATAAGTTTACCAGATAAGTAAGATTGGGGAATAAAATGAAAATCGCATTTTTAAATCTGTGTCACACTGATCCTGAATTAGTAGCCCGCTGTGCAAAACGTTTGACAAAAGATGCTGATTTTGACATGTACGTTCATGTTGACGCAAAACAGAATATAGCACCATTTAAAAAATATTTAAATTCTATTGATAGAGTATACTTTACACCAAATAGATATCCAGTATACTGGGGAGGTTACAATGCGATTAATGCTTGTTTTGAACTTTTGAGAACAGCTTTAAATAGTAACGTAAAGTATGATTATTTTGTTATGATGCAAAATCTTGATTATCCTATAAAATCTAATCAATACATAAAAGAATTTTTTATAGCTAATAATGGAAGAGAGTTTATCAGAGGATGTCCAATAGCCCAAACCAGAGATTTTGAGTTCTCTCGAAAATATAAGCTTTACTATAAAAAAGATAATCCATATGGAAAATGTTCTCACAAAAATCCGCATAAGCTCTTGCTCATGGCTTATACTGCATTGATGAGTATTACTACTTTTTTTTCTAATGGTGTAATAAAAGAAGAAGATGGTGATTATCCAATTTACTATGGATGTGCTCAATGGGCAGTATCAAGAGATTGTGCGAAATATCTTGATACATTTGAAAAAACTCATAAACGTTTTAATGAAAAAATGCGTATTATGCAGTTTCCTGATGAGGAATATTTTCATACGGTTGTTCACAACAGCAAATTCAAAGACAAGTGTATTCTACACAATGAACCAATGAAACGCTGGCTTGTTAACTGGAGAAATCTAACTTACTTTGAATTTCCAAAAGAAGTTACGGTAATGACTGAACAAGATTACGATAAAATACGTATTCAGAAAGATTTATTCGTTCGCAAAGTCAGAACTGGAAAATCTGATAAACTTTTAGATTTACTGGATAAGGAGTGTATAAATAAATGACATCTACCAACGATAGTCGTTTTGAAAATAAAATATCTGTTATTGTACCTATATTCAGAGTCGAGCAATATTTAGAAAGATGCTTAGATTCAATTTTAGCTCAGAGCTATACTAATTTGGAAATAATTCTTATTGATGATGGTTCTGATGACAAATGTCCTCAAATTTGTGATGAATATGCCAAAAAAGATAGTCGAATAGTAGTAGTTCATCAGGAAAATCGAGGAGTAGCCGACGCAAGAAATATTGGACTCAAAAAAGCCAGCGGAGATTTTATTACATTTGTTGATCCTGATGATTATATTAACAATCATATGTATGAAATTCTAATGAATCAAATTATTGATTTTGAAGCTGATATAGCCATGTGTGATTACAAATATGTCTATGATAACGATGTTGACAAAATGGTTCATGATAATCTACCTGTAAACGTTAGTAAATCTGTTTTAAATGGCAAAGAAGCATTACTTCAGGGATATGCTTCTTATCAGGATGGCGTTACTTTCTCAGTCTTGTGGAATAAATTATGTAAAAAATCTTTATATGATGACATTGATTTTCCTTCAAAAAGAATTTATGAAGACGAGGCAAGCGTTTTTAAAATATTATATAAAGCATCACGCATAATATATCTTAATCAGCCTTTATACTTCTATCACCAGCACAAAGCAAGTATTGTTGGAAAGAAGCTAACACCAAAAAATATACAGCTTTTAGACGCTTATATTGATAAACTTAATTTTTATAATCAAAAAAAAGAATACTTTTTTTGGACAAAAGAATTATCACATCTTCTTCATATGTTTTGTTTTCTTCAATACAGATTTGATAAAGAAAATATAAAACAAGATATTTTTAAGGGAGATAGAGCAAAATCAGTTAAAAAGACTATACAAAACATAGGTAAAAAATGTAAAATGGATTTTAGACTAAAAACTGAATGCTTTTTATTTATGTATTTTCCGAATATTTATTTTTTTATTTGGAAGTGCCAGAAAAAGCGAATCCATTAAGTATTCTAATGTTTTTTATAAAAGGATTTAATGGATTTAGTTAGACATCAGGTTAATGTGAGGGGATAAATGGGTAATTTAGTAAGCGTTATTATTCCAATATATAACGTCGAACAATATTTAAAAAAATGTTTGGATTCAGTTGTTAATCAAACATATAAAAATCTTGAAATCATATTGATAGATGATGGTTCAACTGATTCAAGCTATGATATTTGTAAACAATATCAAAATAATGATTCTAGAATTCGATTATTTCATATAAATAATTCTGGTCAATCAAATGCAAGAAATCTCGGAATAAAAGAATCGACAGGAGATTACTTATATTTTGCTGACAGTGATGATTATCTGCACGAGGATTTGATTTCTTTTTGTATGGAGAAAATTGAACAAAATCGCCTAGATACGATTATGTTTAATTATACTCATGTTTTTTCAAATGGAAAAGAATGCGAAGAACGTCATTTTTCAGAAATCTCAATTGATTTAACAAATCAAAAATCAAGAATGTATTTTATTACCAATATTTTTCTTCCATATAAATGTGGATTTGAAGTGTGGAACAGATTATATAGCGCCAAGGTTATTAAAAATAATAATTTATCCTTTCCTATATACAAACCTGTATTAGGCGAGGACGTATGCTTTAATCTAAAATACCTCATGTATTCCAGAAAAGCTTTAGTTACAAACAAAAGATTGTATTATTATCGACATAGAGAAGGCTCTACAATATCCAAAGTCAAAGATAAAAACATTCTTGAAAGGTATGTGCAGATTAGTTCTGATGTATTTGATTTGATATCAAAAAATGAAGAAAAATCATACATTGCAAGACATTATTATCTTATACACATCCTTTTACTTTATCACGAACTTATGAATGAAAGTTTAAAAAGTCAAAGGATAATTATAAAGCATTTATCAAATAAAAAAGCTTTTAGATTAATGCTTAATCTTTCTTTAACAAAGTTTTATGTCACAGTAAATACACTCGGGATAACAAGAGGAATAAAATATACAATATATTCTTTTTTGTATTATTGCTGGTCATTATAACATGAAGAATATATATTCGCTTGGAGGTTTAAGCATGGAACAAGTGCTTGTAAGTGTAATTGTACCTATTTACAAGGTTGAAGGTTGTTTAAAAATATGCATCGAAAGCATCTTAAATCAAACATATTCCAACCTTGAGATTATATTAGTTGATGATGGGTCACCAGATAATTGTGGTCAGATATGCGATGAATATGCTATTAAAGATTTCAGAATACAAGTCATTCATAAGGAAAATGGCGGCCTTTCTGATGCGAGAAACGCAGGTATAGAAGTTGCTACTGGTGAATACCTTGTTTTTATTGATTCGGATGATTCGATTCATCCTCAAATGATAGAATTACTGATAAAACCAATTTTAGCAGGAAAAGCACAACTTAGCGTATGTGATTTTAATCCAATTACAGAGCCAGAAGTAACAAATACTTCATTTATAAATAATGAGAAGTGTGTTTACATTCATTCCTTGGCAGATAGACATAAATACTATTTTGAAGAAGAAAAAATAGTAACATTTGTTGTTGCATGGAATAAAATGTATCCAGCCTATTTTTTCAAAAATATTAGATATCCAAAAGGAAAGATTCACGAAGATGAATTTACCACATATAAGCTTTTGGATAGAGCTGATACAATCTGCTACATAGAACACCCTCTTTATAATTATCTTAGTCGACAAAATAGTATCATGAAAGAAAGTTTTTCTGAAAAGAATCTTTCCAAGTTTGATGCCTATGAAGAACGAATGGATTATTATTATCAAAGAAATGATTACTATTCTTTGGAAAAAATCCTGAATTTATATCGATTATATTTCAGAAATCTAGCGCGACATACTATTTTTCAAAATGATCTTTCAGTAGAATATTTTAAAAAATATTCATCGCATTATAAAAAAATCATTAAAAAGTATGTTATCGTTCTACCAGTGCCTTTAAAGAAAAAACTTGGCTATATGGCTTTTGCTATTTGTCCAAAATTATATATAAAACGTAAATTGAATTTCTGACAGAAACATATTATAAGGAAGTTAAAATGAGTAATAAAAAGAAAATTGCTATCAATATGATAGCTCAGTTCATTTCATTTATTGTGAATTTAGGAATAAATTTTATATTAGCGCCTTTTATCAGCAAAAATGTTGGAAAAGATATATATGGATTTATCAATTTAGCTTTTCAGACAACGGGCTATATTACAATCGTTACATCTGCTCTAAATGCAATGCTCGGAAGGTATATAACAATAAATGTAAGTAGGAAAGATTATGAATCTGCTAGATCATATTTTTCATCTGCAATGGCTGCTAATATAATTATGTCAGCGATTTGTTTTCTTCCTGTTACATGTTCTATTTTATATTTGGACAAGTGGCTTCAAATTCCTGCAAAAAATACTTTGGACGTAAAATTATTATGGGCTTTTATCTTTTTTGATTTTTTTGCAAGTCTTATTACAAATAGCTATGGTGTTTCAACTTTTGCTGCAAATAGATTAGACTTATCTGCTAGAAGAGCAATGGAATGTAATTTTATTAGAGCTACCCTGTTATTTATTCTATTTGCTTTCTTTCCATCAAATGCATGGTATGTTGGTTTAACAAAATTTATCACTGGCTTTTATATAATTGCTACTAATATTTACTTTACCAAAAAGCTAACCCCAGAATTATACTTCAAAAAAAGTCTTGTAAAATTATCTTCAATCATGGATTTAATAAAGACCGGAATATGGAACTCGGTTCAGCAGTTATCTGCTATTCTTGTAAATGGATGTGATACGCTTATTACAAATCTCTATATAAATGCAGCATCAATGACATTGATGACATTTGCCAAAACATTTCCAAATTATTTAATGTCAATTATAGGCATTGTTTGCAGTTCTTTCGGCCCAGAAATGACCTATATCTATGCTGAAGGAGACATGGACAAATTTACCACATATGTAAAGCATGCTATTAAAGTCTGTGGTTTTATATGTTCGATTCCAATACTTGGATTTATAGCCTTTGGAACTGAGTTCTTTAGTTTGTGGCTTCCAGCTTATAATTCATCGGAGATTAGAACCATCCAGATTCTTTCAATAATGATTTTGGCTCAAACTGTTTTTGATGTTTATATTTATCCACTTTATACTGTTAATCAAATAACAGCCAAGCTAAGAATACCAGTGTTTGTTTCTTTAGGAATAGGAGTTGCCAATATAATTGGTTCAATCCTGTTGTGTGAACATTCCAGTCTTGGAATTTATGCGATTCAGATAGTCAGCTCTATTTTATTAACTGCAAGAGTATTCTTCTTTGCGCCAATATATGCAGCTCATATTCTTAAACAAAAATGGTGGACTTTCTACATACCATTGTTACGAGGAACGTTTTCATCAATAATTGTATTTTTATGTTTTGCTACAATAAGATATTTTGTTACAATTAATTCATGGTTAATGCTTATTATAATATCAATTTTCAGTGGTATTTTGGGATATGCAATTAATTATGTAATTGTTCTTAATAAAGAAGAGAGAATAATGGCTAGAGAACTTATTTCGAAAAAACTCAAGCGAAAAAAATAAGCACAAGAAAAAAGTAAGGGGAAAGTGTTATGGAAAAACATGATATTGCAAAACCGGTTATTACAGAAAATACGGTTGATAATTTTCTGAAATTGCTAGGAATGGGAATGCAAAAAGGTTATGATCAAAATAAGATTAATGAAATAATAAAGCAAGAGGGGTTAAATAATCTTTTTTGTATTGCTGATTCAAATAATGTTATGCCGTTTTTATATAAAACTGTTGCAGCATACAATGGTACAGAGGATGACAAAAAACTTTTGACATTGTGGAAAAATCACACTCAAAAAACAATGTTCACAGAGATGTCTAAATCAATGCAAATTTTCAAATTATCCAAGAAAGCAAAAGAAGAAAATCTTACCTTTGTTTTCTTTAAGGGGATAGTATTAGCATCTTTGTATCCTCAATCATTTGAAAGACCTGGATGTGATTCAGATATTTTTGTCTATGAGGAAGAAAAGGAAGATGCTATAAAACTTCTTAATAATATGGATTACAGGTTGATAGAAGATGAGTGTAAAGAGAACGTATTGGTTTTTCTCCATGAAAATCCAAAACATGTAATTGAACTTCACACAAGATTATGGGAAGATTTTACAGGGCCTAAAATTGAAAAGTTAAAGGAAATGGATTTAACAAACAGAGATTCACTGGTGAATATATGTGCATGTAATATTCACATAACCACACTCGGTTACGAAGAACATTTGATTTATCAAATGTTTCATGTTATAAAGCATTTTTCGCTTGATGGAATTGGAATGCGCTATTTACTTGATATAACCTATTATATCAATGCCTACTATGCCAAAATTGATTGGGAAAACTTTTGGAAAAAGATTGAATATTTAGGCTATTCATGTTTTTGTGATAGTTTTTTCAAGATTTGCATTGATTATTTAGGTATGAACCCAAAAATTCTTGCAAACAGAAATGTAAGAGTTACAAAGGAAATCGAACAATTCAAGCTAGATCTTTTGTATGGCGGACATACAATTAAAAAGGATGCTGATTGGCAAATAATGGGCGCGATGGCTCCCTATTTTACAGGAAATGCCAAAGTAGCATCATCTGAAGTTTCTAGGAAAATTCAGATGATTTTTCCTAGCGTTAAAAGTATACCTTCTTGCTATACTTATGTTAAAAAGCATCCGTGCCTTTTGCCATTTGCTTGGATACAAAGAGATTTTAAATTTTTATGGAAGTATATTTTCCATCATGATCAAGTCTATTCTGTCAAAGAAAAGATTAATGTTGGTGAAAACAGATTATCTTTGATAAAAAATCTAGGTTTGAATGCAAACGATTGAAGACTTTTGAAAGCTTTTAATAGAACTATACGTCAAGAATCGAAATGTTAAACTTACAGATTACTACTTTTTTATAATTTCGATTCTTGATAATACTAATTTATTTGTTTCATAAAGTCATTATTCATTTTATTAGTTAAATTTGCTAATAAAAGTACTATCTATAATAATGTGGTGAGTATAAAAGATGTTAAATGGGGATTTGATATCTGTTGTAGTTCCAGTATATCAATGTTCGAATACAATTGATGATTGTTTGCAAAGTATCCTTAGTCAAACATACTCGAATATTGAAATACTCATAATAGATGATGGTTCAACAGATTCAACAGCGAAAAAAGTATTAAGCTACACAAAAAACGATAAGCGCATAAAGCTATTTACGCAAACAAGACAAGGAGTATCTGTTGCAAGAAATAGAGGAATTGAACATGCAAAAGGAAACTACATAGTTTTTATTGACGGGGATGATTTTGTGCAAAAAGACTATATTTATAAAATGTGGTCTATTATAAAAAAAAGCCAGACAGATTTGGTCATATGTGGGTACAACAGACTCATCTATGATGTTACAATTCCTCAAAAGCCTCTTTTACGGAACAGTAATTTAACATCAAAAGAGTTTATAAAGATGACTTTAATTGATCCTGGACATCACTATTTTGGTGTTGTTTGGAACAAAATGTTTTGCTTAGATGTCATTAAAAAAAATAGAGTTTATTTTCATTCTGACATAACATTAGGAGAAGATTTTGTATTTTTACTAGAGTATCTCTTATTTATAAATAATGTCAGAATAATCCATAACAAACTATACTTTTATAGATATCAAAATCGAAATAGCTTATCAAGAATTTATTGCAAAAATCGGAAAGACTGTCAACTAGAACTTGAAAATAGGGAAAAAATCTTTGCCCAGTACATTAAAGATTTTAAAAAATTTGATTTACAAAATGAATATAATAAAGAAATGCACAAATATTGGATTATGTTTTATATACGACAGATTTATAGTATTAAACATGAATACAAATGGTCGCTAGAAGATAAGAACAATTGGAAAAAAGAACTCGAGGAAAACTCTTTAATTAAGTATTCAAAATCATTATTTTCAGACTCAGAGATTAGCAAACTATATTTTGAGCATTTGATTCATTCAAGTTTTCGAAAAATAGAAAAAAATACCTTTTATATGACAGTAAAATCATTAAAACACTGACATGTAATTTCATACATATTTTTGTAAATATCAAATATAATTAAAAAATACTAGACTTCTTGTTGAGATTTGGATTAATCATCAGCAAGAAGTCTAGTATTTTTCTGTATCTATCTAATAATAAAAAATCTATATTTTTTCACATTGTAACAAAAAACACGCAACTAGCAATTTAAAAAGAATTTGCCCAAGAACAGTTTGCAACTTAGCATTGTTCTCACAAAATTCGCAGTCAATGCGGGTTTAATGCTTTTATGTTAAAAATATTTTACATACTATAAACCGGAAGAAGAATATTAAAAATACACTTTTCTTCAGTTGGAATAGAGGTACACCAGATTTTTCCTTCGTGCTTCTCAATTATTGATCTACAAATGGTCAATCCAAGCCCTATTCCTGATTTCGAAGAAGGAGTTCTAGCATTTTGAGCTGTATATGTTCTTTCAAAAATATGAGAAATCATATCTTGTGTCATAATTGACCCTGTATTCCAAATTTTTATATAGCAATATGCTGTACCCGGATTAGAGTGTATAAAAACATCTATATCTTTATCTGATATACATGTTCCATCCGATTGTGTCTTTACAATTTCTTTAATATGAAAATCGTCCAATAATAAAGCTTCAAGACTAATGATATCGTCTTTCTTTGAAGCTTTTAAAGCATTTTCTAAAAGATTATCAATAGCTCTGGTTAGATAATCAATATCAATATTAGCAGAATAAGGAAAATCCATAGGAATATTAATCATCAATTTTCTTTCGGAATATTTTTGTTCAACCATACGCTGATAAAATAAATCTTCCAAAAATGAACCTATTGGAACATTTTTAAAAGAAAATAACTGATTGGAAGATTTTAGTTTTGTCAAAAGAAAAATATTTTCAACCATATGCTCAAGAGTTAAGGTCCTTTTATACATTATATTTAATGTTTCACTAATTTCTTCTTTTGATAAATCCTTCTGTTCAAGTAAATATTCCAAAGAATTATGGATTGTTGTAATAGGAGAGCGAAGATCATGTGAGATATTACTAAAAATATCATCTCTTTCTCTCATAACTCGAGCTAATTTCTGATTCGATTCGTATAATGCCTTTGTTAGGTTTTCAATTGCAAGTTCAGGAGCTTGATACTCTTTTTTTTCAAGCTCCTGAACTTCTTTATAATCTTTAGTATTCAATATCTAAGCACCTCGGCTCCTCTAAGAAAATAATGTTTTAAAATTTTATACAATCTATGATTTTTCATAGTAAATCAATATTATTTACTTTTGACACATTTACAGATTAACAAATAAATATTTTTTATTTCGCAAATTATTAAAATAAGTGTTTTAACTAATTACTAGAATAAATATTTTTTATTTATTCTAGTAAAATCTTAATATAAAAGACTTATCCATGCTTACATATAATCAACTTTTTAAAGTAAATCGATAGCCTTTTCCATATTCGGTTTCAATTGCATTTTCCAAGTCACTAAAACATGATAAACGATTTCTTACTCGACTGGCAAGAACCATGACACTACGCCTATCTTTTTCTTCATAAAACCCCCATATCTTATTTCCAATTTCTTCAAAAGTAACTAATCTACGAGCATTCTCCATCATATATTGTAAAAAAGAAAACTCTCTGTTAGATAAAGGCACCTCTTGATCTAGGTAAAATAGCTTTCGATCTAACCTATTTAACAAAAGAGGAGGAAATGACAAAGTCTGAATTGAACTCTTTTGTTTAACATTCTTCTTTATTAAAAGAGATTCCTTTCGAAGTTGAACCTGAATTCTTGCGGATAATTCAGCAAGACTAAAAGGTTTACACATATAATCATCAGCACCATTTAAAAGACCTTTAATTTTGTTTTCTTCATCATCTTTTCCAGTCAAAAAGATAATGGGTACCTTAGAAAACTGACGAATCCTACACATTGCCTCAAACCCATCTATATTGGGCATCATAACATCCAGCAAAATAATATCAGCAGAATTATTTTTCAAATAATCTATTCCTTCTAGTGGATCAGAGAAACACAATACATTATATCCCTTTTGAACAAAGTACTTCTTATTTAAAAAAAGAAGCTCTGTATCGTCGTCAATCATTAAAATATTACTCATAAAAAATAAACTTTCTTAACTCCTTATCCCCAAAAAATATATTAAAATCAGCGAAAAAAAGGATTAAAATAAACTCCTTGTCGGTACTTTTTTGCATAACCAGCTTTAATGGCACGTATTAAATCCTCATGAATTACGTGATAATCAACTCTTGAAAAAAGAGCACTGTCACTTCCATTGTCCCACCAAAAGTATCCCATATGTTCTTTTCTTGTTATATACACCCAATGAGATAGAGCAGCAATTCGCACATTCATGTCTTCTCTATCAAATGTACCAGACTCATCAATAACTACAGGAATATTATATTTCTTGCTATAATTTGAAAGAGAAGCAACAACAGCATTAATTCCATCCTGCTTTGTAGCATAATTGTGAACACTCATAATAAGCCTTCCTTTTACAGCATCTTCAAAAGGCTTATAAAACAAAGATTCAATTTCACATGAATCCACAGAAGCTCCCCAGGTTGTTAACATCAAATATCTAGTTGCATTATTTCCACCTGAGCCTCTTACAACATTTATAAAATGCTGATCAAGGTCATGAACGACTCTAAAATCCTTATAGCTTTGCCCCCAGTCCCAATTACCATCAACGTTGATGATCTCATTTGTAGCCTGAAAAATTAAGTGTTCATCATAATTCTTAAAATACTCTGCAATCTGTGCCCAAAGCGCTGTTAAATCAGTTGATGACTGAGCATAAGTATCAGTATCAGCAAAAATCCAACTGTATTGCTTATCCATACCTGCATCATGATGTACATCAATTACTACATATAAATTTTCATTTATAGCATAATCAACCACCTCAGATACACGCTTAAGCCACTCTGGATCAATTTTCTTCTTGGAATCAATATGATTGTAATAAGTTACAGGAATCCTAACAGAACTAAAACCAGCTTTTTTAACAGCCTTAAAAAGCTTGGAAGTAGCCTTTTTATTGCCCCAGATTTCCTCTGTATCTTTTGTGTACCCCAGTTTTTTATTGACACAATCCAAACTGTTTCCCAAGTTCCATCCAATTCCAAGCTTCTCAATAATATCTGCAGGTACTCGGGAATTAGTAGCTGCACCAGATGTAGTTATTACAGGCATCATATTGAATACAATAGAACAAATGCAGCAAAAAGATAAAATAGTAGTAATAAGTTTAGTCTTGTAAATATTAAGTTTTTTCAAGTTCGTTCTCCTAAATATCAGATTAATCCCTTTCGCGATATATCTTCCTATTATCATGACTTCTTACTAAGATTTAGAATAATCATTAGTAAAAATCCTGCTTTGAAGGACAAAATAACTCTTACAATAGATTTTGGTCTAGTATGGTTCATTATTTTCCTTCATGAAAAAAACTATAGAAAATAGCCGCGTGCCGTGAGACGATAAAAGAATGAATTTGTGAGGAATACTATTGATTGGTTTAGAATTTCGCAGTAAAAATCTAAACCAATCAACAATTGCATCAGTTCTTTCATCATATCATTTTGCAGACTACGTAAGAACGTTATCTGCTATTTATGAACAAGAAAACAGTGTAATGGCAATTATTTTGGACATATCATGCCTACAGTTTATAATTTTACCATATAATAAAAGAAATTTCCAAAGATATTATAAAAAAAATCAAAAGTTATTGACAAACTCTAATGACTGACTTATTATAATTGAGTATGCCGCTTAACGAGGTTTAAGTATACTAAAATAGTATCACCATAGTTAGCGAGTTTTTTTGAAGAAGGAGGTTACTTATGTACGCAATTATTGTTACAGGTGGTAAGCAGTACAAAGTTTCCGAGGGTGATGTAATCAACGTTGAGAAGCTTGAAGCTGCAGCTGACGAAAAGGTTACATTTGACCAGGTTCTTGCTGTAAATGATGACAAGGAGCTTAAGGTTGCTGGAGATGTAGCATCTGCAAAGGTAGAGGCTACTGTTGTAAAGCAGGCTCGTGCAAAGAAGGTTATCGTTTATAAGTTCAAGCCAAAGACAGGTTATCACAAGAAGAACGGTCACAGACAGGCTTATACACAGGTTAAGATTGAAAAGATTTCTCTCTAATTTCTGGAGCATGTCTAGGTTTTAAAATCATACTGGAAGACAGATATTATGACAAACATTACTATTCAGAAAAATGCCAAAGGATGGTATAAAGGATTTTCCTGCAATGGACATTCAGGATTTAGTTATGAAGGAATGGATATTGTCTGTGCGGCAATTTCAATGCTGACTATAAATACCATCAATTCAATTGAAGAATTGTGTGGCGATTTAATGGATGTAGAAGCGGATGAAGAGCAGGGATTTATATCTTGTAAGTTCAAATCCGGAGTTAGTGATATTTCTGACGAAGCAACGCTTCTTATGAAATCATTCGAACTCGGTGTCACCTCTGTGTTTAAGCAGTATGGAGAACAGTATTTGAACATTAAATTTGAGGAGGTCTAGAGCTATGTTACAGATGAACCTTCAATTTTTTGCTCATAAGAAGGGTGTCGGATCCACAAAGAACGGTCGTGATTCCGAATCCAAGAGATTAGGAGCAAAGAGAGCTGATGGTCAGTTCGTAAAAGCTGGTAACATTCTTTACAGACAGCGTGGAACACACATTCACCCTGGCGTTAATGTAGGAATCGGTAAGGATGATACATTATTCGCACTTGTTGACGGCGTTCTAAGATTTGAGCGTAAGGGTAGAGACAAGAAGCAGGCTAGTGTTCACCCAGTTGTTGCTAAAGATTGATTAGCAATTTTAAATTGAACTCGAGGGGACTTCAAACAATAAGTTTGAAGTCCCTTTTTAATCGAATACACTCACAGGCTGTATTTACACAGTCCATCATTGAACTGACAGGAATGGCTCAGCATTTTTGCGAAGCTGTGAGGAAAGTCAGAACGGAGATAAAATGCCACAATTTGTAGATCAGGCTAGGATTTTTATTAAAAGTGGAAAAGGCGGCGACGGCCATGTTTCTTTTAGAAGAGAAAAATTTGTCGCAAGCGGCGGCCCAAATGGCGGAGATGGCGGTAAAGGTGGAGATGTCGTTGTAGTTGTTGACAACGGTCTTAATACGCTTTCTGATTACCATTTTGGTGGAAAATATAAAGCTGAAAATGGTGATGAAGGCGGTCAGAATCGCTGTACAGGTAAAAGTGGTGCCGATATTATTCTTAAAGTTCCAGAAGGAACTGTCATTAAAGAAGCTTCAAGCAAAAAAATAATAGCAGATATGTCTGGTGATAATAAGCGCGTAGTATTGCTTAAAGGTGGCCGTGGCGGAAACGGAAATATGCATTACGCCACATCTACTATGCAAGCCCCAAAGTATGCTCAACCTGGTCAGCCAGCTAAGGAACTCGAAATCATACTTGAACTTAAGGTTATAGCTGATGTTGGTCTTGCAGGTTTTCCAAATGTTGGTAAATCAACTTTTCTTTCCAAAGTTTCTAATGCAAAACCCAAGATTGCCAATTATCATTTCACAACATTAACACCTTCTTTGGGAGTGGTAGATCTTCCAGATGCAAAGGGTTTTGTTGTAGCTGATATACCTGGACTTATAGAAGGTGCCGCTTCAGGTGCTGGACTTGGTCATGAATTCTTACGTCATATCGAAAGAACAAGGCTTATTATTCATGTAGTAGATGCAGCATCAACTGAAGGAAGAGATCCTATAGATGATATATATGCTATTAACAAGGAGCTTTCAAATTATAATGCTGATTTAGGACAGAAAACTCAAATTATAGCCGCAAATAAGCTCGATATGCTCTCTGAAGAAGACGCTAACAACATTGTAGAGAAGATTCGTAAAGAATTTGAACCAAAAGGAGTTAAGGTATTTCCTTTATCAACAATAACCGGAAAAGGACTTAAAGAACTTCTTTATTATGTGAGCCGTACATTAGTTGAAATGGGTGACAAACCTATGGTTTACGAACAGGAATTTGATCCGGAAGTAGAACTTGCAACTACTACAGAATCCTTCACTGTTACTTATGATTCCAAATCTCATGAGTATGTTGTAGAAGGACCAAAGATTGAAAAAATGCTTGGATATACAAATCTTGATTCAGAAAAAGGCTTTATTTTCTTCCAAAAATTCCTTGAAGATAATAAAATTCTTGATGAACTTGAAGCACTTAATATTCAAGAAGGTGATACTGTTCGTATGTATGGACTGGCATTCGACTATTTTAGAAATGCAGACACTATTAAACAGGCCGAAGAATCTTCAAATACTGATTTTAATGAAGAAAATTTCGGTGATGAAGATTTTGATAAAGAAGATTTTGATAATTCTGAGATTGATTAATGAATATAATAAATTCCCATTGCGTTTTACAATGATTTATCTTATTCAAGAAAGAAGGAAACATGGTTAACTTAACTAGCAAACAAAGAGCATATTTACGCAGTCTTGCAGCTGATGTAGATCCTATTTTTCAGATTGGAAAAAGCGCAGTTTCCCCTGAAGTTACTGAAGCAGTAAGCGAATCCTTTAATAATAGAGAACTGGTAAAGATTTCTATTTTAAAAAACTGTCCAGAAGATGTTAAAACAGCTGCAAATATGATTGCAGATCGTACTCGTTCCACGCTTGTAGCTGTAACCGGAAGAAAGGTTGTTCTATATAAACAGTTTCATGAAAAGCCTGAAATAAAACTTCCACGATAATAAAATAAGTAATTTTCCCGATATATTATATGTAGGAAGCTAAAATCATTGTTACCAAATACAATTATTATAGACAACTACAAGTAAAAAGACTAGACCAAGCCTTTGAAGCAGTATAGAATCACAGAGGATATGATATGAGTAATAAAAAGATTGGTATAATGGGTGGAACTTTTAATCCGATTCACAATGCTCATTTATACATGGCAGAACAGGCAAGAGAGCAGTTTCACTTAGATAGAGTTATTTTTATTCCAAGTGGATTTTCATACTTTAAGCAAGGTATGGAAATCCCTGACGGATCAATCAGGTATCAACTTGTAAAAAAGGCTGTTGAATCAAATCCTTATTTCACTGTATCTCGGATTGAAATAGACAGACCAGGTGACACCTATACAATTGAAACTTTGGAACAGCTTTCTGACATGTACCCAGGTGATGACTTATACTTTATAATGGGTGCTGATTCAGTGAATTCACTAGATAAATGGGTTCGTTTCACTGATATTCTTGAAATTTGTACGATTTTAGCTGCTGTGCGAAATGATACGGACGAAAAAACGCTTGTTAAAAAAATTGAAGAATTAAAAAGTATCGTTCCAAGTGCAGATATAAGGATGATTAGAACAGGACGACTTGATATTAGTTCTACGATGATTAGAGAAAAAATACACAATAAACAATCCGTTCGATACTTGCTTCCGGAGGAATGTTTAGAGTATATTGTAATGAATAATTTATATGCAGAAGACAATCAGATTTCATTAAATTCTGACGATGTTAAAATATATTGAAAACATTACATACAAAAAATATATATATGTTATCTTAATCATAGAACCGACAAAAATCATCACAACCAGGAGAAACTATAATGTCAGACAGTATTTTGGAAAAATCACAACAGTTACGCATCGAAATGGAAAAGACTTTAAAAAAGAACCGTTTTGATCATACGCTTGGTGTAGCATATACAGCTGCAAATATGGCTTTTGTGTTTGATGAAGATGTTGAAAAAGCATTAGTCGCAGGAATGCTTCATGATTGTGCAAAATGTCTTCCTCATGAAAAACAGATTTCAATCTGCAATAAGTATCATGTTGAACTAACAGATATAGAGTTAAGGAATCAAAAACTCATTCACGCGAAAGCTGGCATGTGTCTTGCACAGTATAAATATGGAATCACTGACTACTATATCTTAGATGCTATACGTTATCATACAACAGGTCGTCCAAATATGACCAAGTTAGATAAAATTATCTTTACCGCTGATTATATTGAGCCAAATAGAGCACCACTACCAGAAATTGAAAGCATTAGAAAAGAAGCTTTAAGTGATATCGATAAAGCTGTATGGCATATTTTACATAATACACTAACTTACCTCGAGTCAGAAGATTTCGAAGAAGATCCTATGACAAAAGTAACATATGATTTTTATAATGATATTATTTTAGGAAGGAACACCTCTGATTTATGAGTTTTGTAACAGAAAAATCAAAAGAAATGGCAAAGCTTGCAGTTTCAGCACTTGAAGATGTAAAAGGACAAGATATCAAGGTTTTAGATATCAGTGAAGTATCTGTAATGTCTGATTTATTCATAATCGCTAATGGTACGAATAAAAACCAGATTAATGCTTTAAAAAACAGGGTTGATGAAATTCTTGGACACGCCGGATATTTTGTAAATTATATTGAAGGACATAATAATTCTAACTGGATTCTAATGGATTATGGAGATATTGTAATTCACATTTTCGATGATGAAAGTAGAAAATATTATGATTTGGAACGAATTTGGAGAGATGCCAAAGAATTTGAGTTCTAATTTATTATTTCTTTATCATTTTAAGCCTTTTTTCTTATTTTTTTTTGAATAATATACCGAAAAATATAGTGTGCGAATGAGTTTAAAAATATGTAAGGAGAAAGCAGTATGAGCGAAAATGAAATAAATGATTATATATTTAAGATAGAGGTTAGAAATCAATCTGATGGTAATTCATGCCTGAATCTTAAATTTGGTTCACAATTCACGCAATCCGATGACAATGGAATGATTCAACACGGAAGCTATACTTTATACAATATTGCTAGAAACATTACTGATATACGTTTAAGAGAAAAAGGTATAGAAATGGATAAATCTAGCGAAGAGTATAAAAATCGAATCATTGATACCATAAATGAGATATCAGACCAATCTGTTGAAATTGTTGATAGTTGTGAAGAATAAAAGAGCATTTATTTATTAATCAAAAAGCCATGATTTTAGGTAAAACCATTAAAATTATGGCTTTTTGATTGTTATTCGTTCTCTTCACGTAAATGGATAATTCTGGCAGCCTTTCTTCGGTTGGCATCTTGCATAGCCGCATAGTGTTTTCTTGTAGTATTAACATCTTTGTGACCAAGCACATCAGCTACAAGATAAATATCACCTGTTTCATTATAAAGATTTGTACCAAAAGTGCTTCTAAGCTTATGAGGTGTAATTTTCTTTAGAGTAGTTACAGTCTTAGCATACTTTTTAACGAGATTTTCGACAGCTCTAACTGTAATTCGGCGATTTTGAATCGACAAAAAAAGAGCATCTTCATGTCCTGATAAAGCAACAATTTTATTTCTTTCTAAGAGATAAACTCTAAGTGCAGACTCAACCTCATCACCAAAATAAACAATAGATTCATTTCCACCTTTTCTATGAACTCTAATACCATTAGTATCGAAATTTATATCACTAAGATCAAGACCAACACACTCAGAAACACGTATACCTGTTCCAAGAAGGAGAGTAATAAGAGCAACATCTCTATTTCTGGTAAGCTTATGGTAAGCCTTCTGGCGCTTGGTAAGCCCTTCGCCCTCCTCAACTTTATCAAGCATTATAGCCACTTCATTAGGTTCTAATCTGATAATTTCCTTGTCATGAAGTTTAGGAGTATTAACTTTAGAAGCTGGATTTGTCTCAATTTTATCCATTTTAAAGAAGTAATTATACATGGAACGAAGAGCAGAAACTTTACGTTTCTTGCCATTTTCTCCATTAGTAAACTCCATACCATCTTTATCATACAAAGTAACATATTCTAGATATTCATCCAAATCATCGCGTTTAATCTGATCTAGGACATCAATAGGAAAATCCTTAATGTCAATCTTAGATAAAACAGGATTTATTTCATGTAAATATTCAAAAAAAATTCGAAGATCATATGCGTAACCAAGTCTTGTTCTTACAGCAGCAGTATTTGAAATAGAACGAAAATAACTTTTGCAAAAAGATGGTAACGTTTCAATAACTGCACGCAATTTTTGAATATTTTCTTTATCTTGTTCCTCAAAATAGCGTTGATTGTCTGAATTAATATTTGACTGCATAAAACCTCCGGTTATAAAAATCAAGCAAAGTCATTTATCTATGATTCATAAGTTCATCAAAATAAAACAAAAACTCTTTTAAAATATAGATTTTTTAAAAGATGATAAAATATTGAGAAAAGCACAACTTATACCAAACTATTCGAAAAACCTGTGTTTTGCGAATAGTTTGGTATAAGTTAAACAACACTCTTTTGCAGGCATTGTTTAACTTATACCACTCTTATTATAAAATCAAGCCAAGTCATTTATCTATAGTTCATCAATTTTAAAAGAAAGCATATTAATAATTTTTTCTTGTTTCTTCTATTTTATTGACATAATCAATAATAAAATCTGCAGTAGCTTCATCTGAAACAATTCCAGCTCTGACTGTTAAATCATAGCTGTCACAAGCTGCCCATTTCTTGGACGTATAATAATTATAATAGCTTTTACGCTGTTTATCTTTCTTAAGAAACATATCTCTAGCCTTTTCGTCGCTTGTTATATCAGCATATCTGTTCTTTATACGGCGAATTTTTTCTTTTTCATCAGCTGTGATAAATATATTAACTACATTAGAGAAATCACTTAATGCATAATCAGCGCATCTTCCGATGATAACACATGGACCTTCCTTTGCAATTTTCTTAATGGTATCAAACTGGGCCAAAAAAACCTTATGACTAATTGGCATATCCATAAAACTTGAAGAGTTATAGCCAAATGAATATGTGTCCATAACAAGATTGTACAAAAAGGAATTAGTTGGTCTTTCATCGTGATTTTCAATCATCTCTTCGCAAAAACCACTTTCTTTTGCCACCCTTGCAATCAATTCCTTATCGTAATACTTCACATTACATTTTTTCGCAACAAGTTCCCCGATGGCTCTACCTCCCGAACCAAATTCTCTTCCTATCGTAATAATAGAATTCATAACACATATCCTCCTTTTATAGATAACGATATATGAAATAATATCTCAAACACTTCTAATTATAGATGAAAATCAAACTCAATTCAAGAATTGTCGCTATTCTTCAACAAATACATTACTATTTCAGTATTTCTAATAAATGTTCAAAATATTCAGGTAATGGAGCGTCTGTTTCGACATACTCTCCTGTTGTTGGATGCACAAAACCCAGTATTTTTGCATGAAGACACTGTCCTTCAAGCTTAAATTTTGTTTTTCTATTACCAGCATAAACCTCATCGCCAAGAAGTGGATGACCAATACTAGCCATATGCACTCTAATTTGATGCGTACGGCCTGTTTCTAGTTTGCATGCAATATATGTCATCTTATCAGTTGAAAATCGTTTTAGAACCTTATAGTGCGTCACAGCAGGCTTTCCATTCTTCTCATTAATAGCCATCTTTTTTCTATCTACAGTACTTCGTCCTATAGAGCCTTTAATAGTGCCCTCATCATTATCGATAATACCGTAAACTATAGCATGATATATTCTGTTAATACTATGATCCTTAAGCTGCTTTGCAATACTTTGATGAGATTTATCATTTTTACAGATAATAACAGATCCTGTTGTATCTTTATCAATGCGATGAACAATTCCAGGTCTTAGAACACCATTTATACCCGAAAGATTTCCCTTACAATGAAACAAAACAGCATTAACAAGCGTTCCACTACTATGCCCTGCAGCTGGATGTACTACCATATTCTTAGGCTTATTAATCACCAAAACATCATTATCTTCGTATAAAATATCTAGAGGAATATCTTCTTCCTCGACACTTAACTCCTGAACAGGCGGAAGTTCAAACTCAATTTCATCTCCTGCTGAAACGATAAAAGATCCTTTCAAAACTTCTTTTCCGTTAACAGTAACTTTTCCGTCTGAAATCAGATTTTTTAAATATGATCTAGAATGCTCTGAATATTGCAGACTAAGATATTTATCCAAACGAATTCCATCATTATTGTCAGATACAATCATAAAATTCAACTCCAAATTATTACTTTTAGCATGCATAAAGTCAAGTTGTTAGTATCAAATTAAAGTCATAAATTAATAATTTTCCTATTTAAATTTGATACTAACATCTTAAAATCACTTAATATCTCTAATCTTCTTTTGCTGTTTAAAACTTAAAAACTCAAAATCTTTTTCTTTATAATAAAAACAAATCATAAATGCAAAGACAAATGTCGCTACAGTAATATAAATATCTGCCACATTAAAAATCGGGAAATTAATTATTTTAAAATAGATAAAATCAACTACATAAGTTCCCTTTAATCTATCAATCATATTTCCAACAGCACCCGCGCTTATGCTGATTAGAAGGATATGTACAATATTGTATTTCTTATCATCTGGTATAAGAAACAATACATATGCTATTACTGCCAAAATCAGAATCGCAATTAAAATAAAAAACGCTTTTTGATTCTGCAGTACTCCAAAAGCTGCACCGTTATTTTCAAGATATTGAAGTTCAAGAATATCTTTTAAAAGATAAAAATTCTCTTTACCTTTCAAAAACTTCACAGCTAAATATTTAGTAAATTGATCAAAAAACACTAATAGTATGAGTAAAACTATATCAGCCAATAAAAAAACTTTCTTTCTCTTAGTTATTTGCGGCATATATTAATCCCCATTCTCCATATACAAAATTTCTTTTACTGCTTCACATATTTCTTCTTTAGTAACAGTTGTATCTATAAAAGCTTTGCCTATATCGTGCAAAAGAATGAAGCGAATTGTACCATTATCCACTTTTTTATCGCTCTTTATAAGCTCTGCAATCTGATTAGGCTCAATATTTTCGACAGAAATAGGAAGGTTAAAAGGAACAAACATATCTCTAATCTCGTAGCACGTACCTGTTTCAATCAAACCTTTTTTCATGGAAATGTACGCTGCAGCAATACTTCCAAGAGCAACACATTCGCCATGAAGAAGCTTGAAATTACTAGCCTTTTCAATAGCATGTCCTATTGTATGACCAAAGTTAAGAAGAGCACGCTCATTCTGCTCTTTTGGATCTTTCTCAACTACTTCCTTTTTGCATTCACAACTTCTATAAATCATATGAGTAAGAACTTCATTGTCTTTCTCCTGTATTTCATACATGTTTTCAATAAGCCAGAAATAAAACTCCTGGTCCATTATAAGACCATATTTCATAACTTCAGCAAATCCAGCAGCAAATTGACGATCATCAAGAGTTTTCAAAACTTCAGTATTTATATAAACAAGAGCAGGCATATAAAAAGCTCCTACCATGTTCTTGTATCCTTCAAAATCAACACCTGTTTTTCCTCCAATACTTGAATCTGTCTGAGCCAAAAGAGTCGTTGGAATTTGAATAAAAGCAATTCCTCGCAAATATGTACTTGCAGCGAAACCAGTAATATCTCCTACAACACCCCCGCCAAGTGCAACTAACAAATCATGTCTATCAAAATGATTTTCAATTAAGTAACCGTATATATTACGAACAGTATTAAGATTCTTATTATCTTCACCAGCTTCAATTTCAAATGCAAAAACTTTTCCAACGCTTTTTAAAAGGTCTCTAACGCAATCAAGATATAAAGGTCTTACATTTGAATCAGTAATGATGCAGATTTTTCTCTTAAGAAATCCTAATTCTCTAACCCTTGAAGCAAGCCCATCAAAATCATTTCTAAAAATAATGTCATAACAAGGCTTTTCTTCATAATTCACATTAAGTATTTGTTCTCCCATAAATAGCTCCTTTATTTAAACAGACGTTATACGAAAAACTCCTGTTTTGATTCAATATAAAAAGCGAAAAGCAAACTCAAAATTTGCCTTTCGCTTTTCAAAAGCGTAACTGTCATTAAATAATTGCGCCATGAACAGCTACAAAAAAGCAACATTGCTTTATTATTAGTCGTTGAAAATAACGCTGATGTTAGTTAGCTTAAGGTTGTATCAACCTGAAATGAAGCTTTCTTCTCATCTAACCCACCAATTAATTCCTGAAAATCACCAGAAACGTCAACAGTAGGTGGTGTAATTATGAAAATGAACTTAGAAATCTTTTGTAATGTGCCATTTATAGCAAATGTAGAACCAGATGCAAAATCAATAATACGCTGTGCAACATCAACATCTAAACCTTCTAAATTCAATACGACTGTGCGATTAGACAAAAGAGTTTCAGTTATAGCACCAGCCTCTTCAAAGGACTTAGGTTTAATAACACATACTTCCATACCACTATTATGCTCTAGTGCACTCAGTCCACCATTAGACTTCCTTGCTTTGGTACCAGACATTGTTCTAATCTGCGCTCCGCTTCTCTTAGAAAGCTTCTCCTCAGGAACCTCTATGGATGGATCATCTTTGCCAATTGGCTTAGTGTCTAATGCATTGGAACCCTTTTCATAGTAATCATCATCGCCATCATCATAATAATCATCATCTACGTCAGTCAACTTCATGGTCTTTAGTAAGCTGTCCATTATACTCATACTTTTCTCCTAACTCCACCATTGATTGAACTTTAGGCAGATCCCTCTAATAATTCGTTACCGATTTCCTTAAGTTATTTAATTCAGTAACAAAAATTTCACCTGAAAAACCAGATAAAATCCTCAACTACTACTATATTATCGTTTTTTTCAATGATAATGTCAATGTTTTTTCTCATTTTATTAATTCATCATCAACAACTGCTGATGCATCAAGAACAATGTAATCATAAACACTCAAACCATATTTAGTATTTGACTTAACAATTGAATACTCATCATTGGAATAACGCTTATCTCTAACAATTTCTTTAAAGTCAGCATATCCTTTATTGATATTATATACTCCATAAAGTGAATCAACTTTACTAACGGTAAAAGTCTGATCATTCGAAGGATTTAAGAGAATATCTCCTGTTCTTAATGAAGTTTTATCTATGTAGTATTCTTTTTCATTTTTTGACAAACCGCATATCTGAGCAGATACTTTTTCCTGCGATTCTGTACCATCGTCAGAAAAAGCTTTTCTATATACATATTGTTCGTTATCACTACTAACAACATAGTCTTTTGGAATCAAATAAAATTCTTTTTTTACAATTGCACTATTAGGTATTTTCAATCCTTTTTCTTGATTACTAATAATTTCAATTGATAAAAATCTGTCCGATGCAAAAGTTATCATAGAATTTGTAAATGTCAGCGCAACAAATGTTTCGCCATCCTTATTTGTAAAAGAAGATACTTCTCCCCATGCCTTAACCTGGTTTTTCAAAAAGCGGACCTGAACAAATTTTTCATCAACTAATTTTTTTGCAGTTTCTTCATCTGTATTAATCACAACCGACCAATCTTCTGATGTGACAAGTTTATATGCAGGATCATTTGCAGCAATTATCTCATTAGATCCAAAAACAGTTTTGTTATACTTTTCCTGATCAAAATAATCACTTTTCATATCTTTCAATGTTAAACCTTCATATCCATCAACTGAATACACTACAACTCCAGATGCAGGAGAATATTGATATGAAAAAGCTTGGGAAGATGCTTTTAAATCATCAATATTTTTTAAATAAAGACTATTAACAAGTTTTGAAACCGATCCCTGTATGCTATTTTTAAAATCATAAACCTGACTAAACTTTGAAGCTGAAAATGTTTCACAAAAACCTTCAATGTTATTCTGAATTGCTGAATAATCAGATTCTGATAAAGACATGCTATTATCTGCAGAACCAACATCTTTGCTCTGTGAAAGAGTATCTGATTCATCGACAACATAAACTAAATCTTTAGCTGCAACTTTTCTATCCTCTGTTGCAAAATAATAAACCGGACCTGCTACAGCATTAGGTACAGTCATTTCCTGTCTAAGTGCAATAGCTGTATAGATATTATTGGTCGAGATGGAGCCTTCAACCACTTCATATCCAACAATATGCTTCGTATGCGCATATTGCCAAATACAACTGCAAATATAAAATAATAAACCAGCGAAAATAAGGTAGCCGATATTAACAGCTTTTCGCCCGTCGTTCATACTTATTACATTATTTTTTTTTCGGGAAGAAGCCATCTCTACCTCCAATGTAATTATAAAAGCCGCGGCACAAGTCGCGGCTTCATAATTAATAATGTTATCAAAATAAAAAGCAATATATCAAAATCAAAGAGAGGTCACAACATTTTTACGAACTGACTCGGGTAGCTCAGTCTCATCCATTGAAATACTCAATATAAAATCGATATGGAAATTATCACTGAATTTTTCGAGTTTCTCGATAATAGGAAGAATACCACCTTCTCCTATTCCAGAGACATTTAGAAAACTATCTACATAAACTTGTTGCAAATCATGATCTTGAGAAATAATACCTGCTATAAAGCCTACAAACTCTTCTTCTGTATCAATCATAAAATCTGGAACTACAATAAGTCGAACCTTATTATTCAACTCATACATGTGGCTCGTATTCTTGTCAAGAAATACTACATCCCCCAAAATGCTCTTGACCTCGGAATTAACCTTTTCCAAGAGACATTTGGTCTTACCCTTTCCTTTCTTACCTACAATCAGCTGTACCATAAGCGTAACCTCCTTAAATTTGTTGATCACTTTCTTCTGTACGGATGCTTGAATACTAATAGGAAAAATGAGCGGATAAGACAAACCCTTCAAAATACTCTAACCAGGTTTTCGCTCCTACATAATACTATTATAAGTTTGTATGATAGAAAAAACAATATATATTTTCTTACTCACTGTTCAGCACAGCTAGCAAGAAGCTGTGTCATTTCATTGTACAGAGTATCTGTATCCTCAGCACGCATTACAACAGCGATATATGGGTTTCCGGATGAATCTTTTGCAAGCAAAATTAGACAGTGACCAGCAGCGTTCGTAGTACCTGTCTTGCCACCTATAACTGTAATATTAGTAGGTGCCTTCCTATCTCCTCGCAAAAAAGCATTTGTTGACTTAATATCAACTTTTTTTCCACTTCCATCAGCCTTGGTATATGTAGTTGAATACACCCCCATATTTATAATTTCTTGAAATGTATCATACTTCATGGCTTCATTAAAAATCAAATACATATCATATGCAGTAACATAGTGGTTTTCAGCTGTTAAGCCATGAGGATTTCTAAAATTACACCCAACCGCACCAATAGACCTCGCTTCTTGATTCATCATTTCTACGAAAGAATCCTCAGAACCACCTATATTCTCTGCGATAAGTTCTGCCGCATCATTAGCAGAATAAATAAGTAACAAATGTAAAGCCTGATCCAAAGTCATTGTATCGCCTTTAGACAGACCTATAAGTTGAGCTCCTGATTCTGAAATATTGACATTAGAGGAGGCGGTTAGCACTTTATCCAATGATCCATATTTCAAAGCTACAAGGGCAGTCATTATTTTTGTCAGAGAAGCAGGATTTATTCTTTCGTTAACATTAACTGCATAAAGGGTTTCTTTCTTATTTAAGTCAAATAACCCTGCGCATGAATTATTTGACATAGTAATACCCTCTTTAGGAATATCGCTTCCAACAACACATAAGTTTGATGAAAATGTCTCTAGTAGCTGTGTTCCTGCAACAGAATTAGTATTATCAGAAGAATATGGCATCTCATATGATGCGCTGTTACAACCACCAAGAAAAATGCTACTAAGTAAAAAAATTGAAATAAGAACTTTATGCTTATTTATACATCTCACGCCACTCAAGATCTCCTCTATCTAATGATTTAATCAAAAGTTCTGCTGAAGCTAAATTTGTTGCTACTGGAATATTATGTACATCACATAAATGCATAACATTTCCAACATCAGGTTCATGTGACTTCTGTGTCAAAGGATCTCTAAGAAATATAACTAAATCAATTTCATTGTGTTCAATTGCTGCACCGATTTGCTGCTCTCCACCCAAATGTCCTGCAAGAAACTTGTGAACACTTAAATTCGTTACTTCTTCGACTAGTCGGCCAGTTGTTCCTGTAGCATATAATTCATTTTTACTTAAAACTCCTCTATAGGCAATACAAAAATTCTGCATGAGTTTCTTCTTTGCATCATGTGCTATTAAAGCAATGTTCATTTTATTTCCCTCCATCTATATTCTAAAATTATATATAATCATTTCAAATTAATATAATTATGGTATCGTTTCCACTAAGGATTTTAACCTATTTTGAAATTATTTCAAGGAGCTAATCAAAACTTCTACATATTTTACAACAATATTATCAAAAATATGTGAATTTTTCAAAGTCATGACTTCTTATTTTTTCATCAGAAACTAACATTACTTCTTGTCATGAATATCGTCTTGTTTGTTGAAGTCCTACATTTAACACAAAACCAATTCCAATATATACACTAACAATTGATGTAAGACCACTACTTACTAAAGGTAGAGGAAGACCTGTATTAGGCATAGCTCCAGTTGCAACTGCAATATTCATAAAGCCTTGAAATCCTATCCATGCTCCGACTCCGGTTGCAATCAGCCTCCCCGACAAATCTTTTGCCTTCCCGGCAATCATTAAACATCTTAAAGAAATAATCAAAATAAGAGATACAACTACAATTCCTCCTATAAATCCAAACTCTTCGCCAATAACTGTGAATATAAAGTCAGTATCAGACTCAGAGATAAATCCGCCATTTAAAACAGAACTAATTTCATTTGTATTATAACCTTTTCCTTCAAGCTGTCCGGAACCAATAGCCATAATAGAATTCATAGTCTGATAAGCTGTTGTGCTGGCATAATCTTCTGGATGAAGCCATGCCAAGACTCTTTCTTGCTGATATTTCTTGACAATAGGACTATTAGGCATAATTACAAGATAAAAGCCAACAGCAAGTACCGGAATTGCAACAAGTAGAGTCATAGTTACAAGTTTGGAACTAATTCCAGATTCATATAATAGAGCCACAAATACAAGACAAATTAAAATACTAGTGGATAAATCGGGTTCTACCAAAACCAGCAAAAGAGGCGGTACAAAATAGAGGATACATGTAATTACATATTTTATAGTTTTTGCTTTTTTTCTGTTATCAAACATTAGTTTTGAAAAAAATAGAATTAGCAAGATTTTGGAAAATTCAGATGGCTGAAACATGAATCCTCCAATTCTCAGCCATCTTGTCGCACCATGTGACGATCTTCCCATTATTTTAACAGCAGCAAGCATCAAAATAGTAATCGAATAAAACACATAATTATACTTAATCACTTTTACATAATCAACAAAAGCTATAAAAAACATAACTATGGTACCAATTACTATACCCAATATTTGCTTGGATGTTAGTGTATTATTAGATGAGCTAACAGCTACTACACCAACAGCAGATAGTGCCCATGCCATTATAACTAACATAAAATCAAAATTTCGCAGCTTATATTTTTTATTCATATAACCCTCTTTAGTCGGCTCTTCCACCACCTTCTAGAGTCTTTGCTCCTCCTTTAAGAAGTTTTTCTCTAGATTCTTCATTGAAATAATAATCATATACATCTCTTGAAATTTGTGCAGCATAACTAGAAGAATAACCATAAGCCACTCGAGTAGTTACAGATATACAAGGTTGTTCATACGGAGCATAACTTACAAACAAAGCATGGTTAGCTCTATCATGTCTCTCTTCGGCTGTACCTGTCTTACCTGCTACATTTACTCCAAGATTTGCATATTCACTCCTTTTCTCAACAACGCCTCTCATACCAGCATGAATAGCATCCCAATATGCGCTAGGCATTTTTACCTTGTTTCTAACTGTTGCTTTGTTATCTTTTAACAATTTACCATTAGAATCTGTTGTTTTATCAATTAGTGTTAAATTAAAACATGTTCCACTGTTTGCAACAGTTGTTATATATCTAGAAAGCTGAACTGTAGTATACGCATTACTACCCTGTCCAATAGCAGATCTAACTGCATCTTCTTTAGAAACAGACGGTTCACTTTCTTCAATTTCTATTCCACTTTTCTCTGTAAGTCCATACAAGTTGGCATATTTCTTTAACTTTTCAAGACCTTTGTCAGAATTATAATTTCCTCCAACCGATCCAAGTCTATAACCAACTTCAAAGAAGAAATCGTTACAAGAATTAGTGATACCTCCAGATACATTTAAAGAACCATGTGCACGCGGATAAATCCAACATTTAGGCGCTGGATTAAATCTTGTAAAACTTCCTGTACATGTAATCGTTGATGTTGTAGAAATCACACCTTCCATAAGACCCGCTGTTGCTGACAATGGTTTAAAAGTTGATCCAGGAGCCGTCTTCTGCTGCGTTGCATAGTTGTACAATGGATTAGATAAATCAGCTCTAAGCTTTGCATAATACTTAGCATCTACTCCATTTGCCATTTTATTATTATCATAACCCGGATATGAAACAAGTGCTCTCACTTCACCTGTCTTAATATCTGTAATAACAATAGATCCACTACATGGATCAAGATTTAATTGTGCAGGTGTCAAATCAAGTTTCTGAATACGATTCATTATAAAAGTATATGCAGATTCGCTACCAGATTTCCACCTTGTAAGTTCAGCATCTGAAAGCTTTACAACTTTTTGATCAAGTAAAAGATTACAACAGTCAGTTGGACTTATTAAATCAGACTGTAAAATATATCTATACAGCATCTTACTAAAAGTAACATCATTTTCCAAAGTATTAATTAAATGATTGACAACTTGCAAGTACACTTCTTCTGAATCAGAATATTGTCCATCAAGCTCAAGCTTTGTAATATCAACCCAATTCATAGAAATAGCATAGTGTAAGTACTCATTTAAAGAAATACTTTCATTTTTGGCGTACTTAATATACGTTTCATCATGATAATCTTCATTTGTCAGAATTCCACTATTACGTAGAATTCCAGTAATATATGTCTCATAGTTTTGATATTCAAGCGGAAGTTTATTATATGCAGTTTTAGATGATGTCAATTCTTTTTTTAATGTAGAAAGAACATTTTTTTGTTTACCGGCAAATACTTTTGCAACTTTTTTTTCTGTTGCACTTGCATTTTTGTTATTAAACTTCTTTGTATCAATTACTGTATTCTCAAAAAGTTTATAGTAAACATCATAAACAGCTATCATGATATCACTTGATTTTGCTGTGGTTCCTACTTTTTTAGAATTAACAATTTTCCTCGACAAAATACCTGCAAGTCTTGATTCAAGAATATCATAAGCAGCTTCTTGCAAATCCTTATCTATTGTAAGATAAACATCATTTCCAGCAGATGGTTCAATATAGTTAGTGGTATCAAGAACCTGTCCAACTTTATCTACAAATAATGTTTCCGAACCTTTTTTTCCCTGCAAAGTTGTTTCCATTGCTGCTTCGATTCCTGATTTTCCAACGGTATCATTTCCATCATAATTGAGATTAGGATATTTTTCTCTTAAATCTTTAAGTTCAGTAGAAGATATTTTGCCTGTATATCCCAATATTTGAGCAAAATACTTAGAATCTACATACTTTCTTGCAGTTTTTTCATCTATACTTACACCTTCAAGGCAAGACTTATTCTCTTCAATATCAGATACAGTTTTATCAGATACATCTTCCGCAATAGTTGTGTCAATATACTTCTGATAACTGTTAAGACTCATATTATATCTTAATGTTACAAGCTGAAGAAATCTCTTTTTGCTATATCCTTTACCTGCAACAAAACTATTCTTATCATCAGGATTTATATACTCGCCGACTTCAAACTTTTTTCCCATATAGTTCATTACATCGTCAGCGGTTGAAGTTCTTTCATCATACTTCATTTTATCTATGGTTTTATATCCATAAATATCAGCCAAAAATCTCAGTTGCATTGTTCCTTCAACAGTGAATTCAAATTCATTATTTTCATTTAACTGAATACTTAAGTCATTTACAATTGCATCACCGTTCTTTTCAACAATGTCTACAACTGCATTAAGCGTAGCATTAATCTTTTTGCTACGCTGTGAACCACTTTCATATACATCTTCAATTACAACCGAGTTTGCAAGTTCATTATACGCAAGAAGATTTCCATTTTTATCATAAATATTTCCTCTTGCAGCCTGAATTTCTTTTTCTTTTTTTATTCTAAGCTGAAATGAATCCAAATATGCTTCACCTTTTATTATCTGCAAATCAAATAGTCTATAAACAAGACCACTCGCAATAAGTATCATCACTAGGCCAATAACTAAAAGGCGTGAAGTTAAAAACCTCGCAATGGCTTCTTTAATTTCATCAAACAAATTTTTTCGCGCTCCCTTGAATAATATCATCCACTTTCATATTGACTTTCAATATAACTGGATAAAGAAATACCGCAACAATTGATGTATATATTACTTCTGGCACAATAATATGAAGCAGATAATATCCAAATGCAAATCTAGATCTAAGCAAAAAGCTCAAAACATAGACCAGAAATCCGTAGCAAAAATCTACTCCTGTTATAACACCTAATGAAAATAACATATTTTCTGGAAAATAGATTTTATGAAAAATTCCACTTAGAAATCCTGCATACATATATAAAATTGCATAAAATCCAATAAAATTTCCAAAGAAAATATCCACTAACAATCCGCACACAAATCCAGCCAACAAACCATGTCTGTCACCACGCATAATACCTGATGAGACTGTAATTATAAGCAAACAATTCGGTACTATATCTCCAAACCTAAAATAAGAAAAAACGGTTGTCTGAAGCAAATAACAAACAAGAATCATCAGAAAAGTTGCAAGAAATTTCCTCATACATACCTCCTAGTTATTCTGTCTATTTTCTGCTTCATCACTACCAGATGATTCCTCGCTACTATTTTCATTTGAATTCTCGCTAGATTTTTTCTTATTAGTGTCAGGAATAATAGAGTCAGTTTCTAATACTTCCTTATCCTCATTTACAGTCTGTTTAAGCGTTGTAATAACAAGAACTTCATCAAGATGTTCAAAGTCAACAGCTGGTGTAACAGTTCCAGATTTAGTCAGGTTATTTGAATCTGATTCAATCGTTGTAATATAACCTATTAATATTCCAGGAAGATACTTATCAGAAATATTTGATGTAACTATTTTATCACTGACAGATACTCTATCCGAATCATCCTTAAGTTTAGAAAAGTTAATAACTCCTTTGGAATAGTTTTCAAGACTACCAGATACAATTAAATTATCAGATGTAGTTAAAACTTTACCACTTACAGCAGAATTATCAGCAATTATAGTTGTAATCTTCGACCAATTCTTACCGATACTTGAAATTCTTCCTACAAGACCGCCATCTGCAATAATATTCATATTTACAGCCAAGCCGTCTTCTGTACCTTTGTTTATAATAAAACTGTGATACCAGTTGCCCGAATCCTTTGCAATGACTCTTGCTCCAACTTTTTTATAGGAAGAATACTTCGCATCAAGACTATACAGTTTTCTAAGTTCCTGAATTTCATACTGATCCTGCGCAAGCTGAGTATTTGCTTCCATTAAATCAGCAACCTGTTTTTTTAACTTATGATTTTCCTCTCGAAGCTTATCCATTGTAGTAAACTTCTCAGCCTGATGTGTCAAAAAGGTTCCAGCTACCGTAGCACCCTTTTGAAACGGCACAACAATTACACCAACAATTGTATTGGATACACCAGAAAAAATGTTGGTATTAATTGTTATCACAGCTAACACTATAGATAATGTTGTCAAAATAAAAAGGAGATATTTACCAGGAATGGTAAATTTCTCTCTTTCTCTTCTAATCACAGAACTCATTTACTCATCCCTTGCAAGTGATTTATATTGATCATCCTTGATTATCTTAGCCAATCCAAAAGTTACAGATTCAACTGGCTCCTCTGATATATTGACATTCAAACCGCATCCATTGCTAATCTGCTGTGCCAAATGGTATACCTGAGATGCTCCGCCAGTAAGGTAGAGACCATGCTTGTAAATATCAGCAGCAAGTTCTGGTGGTGTTTTCTCCAAAGTAGCTTTAATATTATCTAAAATAGTATCAAAGCTCTCTATAAGAGCATTATTTACAAGATCTGTTGGAATCTCACGTTCAATAGGAAGGCCTGTCACAATATCTCTACCATATACTACAGCCGGCTTATTTTCGTTTTCCAAATTTCTAAGTTCCATCTTAACATTTTCAGCTGTTTTAGAACCAATCAAAAGACTATACTCTTTTCGAATTGCAGAACGAATAGAATCATCAAACTTACGTCCGCCAACTTTAATAAGCTTGCTGATAACAATTCCACCAAGTGACAATACAGAAATTTCAGTTGTGTCAAATCCAACATCCACAATAAGAACACCATTAGAATTCTGTACATCAACATCCATTCCAAGTCCGCCAGCAATAGACTTATCTACTACTTTAATTTTCTTTGCCTTAACATTACTATCACGAATCAAATCTGTGAAAGCTCGTGTTTCAACAGATGTAATATCATATGGTGTTGCAATATAATAATCAGCAGGCTTAACACTACCCTTCATTTCCTGAGTAATAAAGCGATTGATTAATATACCCATGTGCTTAATATCTGCAATGACGCCATTACTAAGCGGATATGATACACGAATAGATTCCGGCGTTTTCTCATACATTTCGTATGCTTCATTACCAATTGCACGGATTGTTGATTTATTTTGAATAGCAATCATATTTTTTTCAACGATTGTGCTATCAGTTGCTCTGTTATAAATTTTTATGGTACTTGTTCCCAGGTCAATACCAAATGCGTTATTAGCCAAAGTGGACCTCCTGTAATTATGATTTAATTAAAATCAAGCAATTTATTTTCCCTAAAGCTTATATATTTGTTATCTCCAATAATTATATGATCTTGGAGTATAATTCCAAGCTCTTTTCCAAGTGTGCTTATGCGTTTTGTAATTTTGCAATCTGCGTTGGACGGAGTGGGATCTCCGCTGGGATGATTATGTAAAAGAATAATAGAAACCGCTCCTGCCCGTAATGCAAATTGAAAAATATCACGCGGTTCTATTAGACATCTGTCAGCAGTTCCTTGATATATCACCTTATCACTTTTTAGCTCCAAGTGGGTTCCTAGCGACAGAATACGAAGCTGTTCTCTTTCTTCATGGCGCATCATTTCCATATAATGCTTTGCCACAGTCGTCGGATTATTACAACATAATCTATCATTTTTGCTTGAAACAGACATTCTCCTCGCAATCTCACCTATAGCCTTCAACTGGATAGCTTTAACTTCACCAATACCATTAATCTCACATAACTCTTTCACAGAAAGATGATGAAGTCCATTTAATCCCTTTTCATAGATACTTCCCCTTTTTAAGACTTCCTGACCAATCTCCATCGGAGTAGAGTTCAAAGTCCCACACCGTATTAAAACAGCAAGAAGTTCTGCATCTGTTAAAGTTTCAGGTCCATATTTTCGAAAACGTTCAAAAGGTAGAGCCTCAATACTTGCGCTCCCATCCTGAAGCATATTTGAAAGTGATTTTTTATGACTCAAACTTTTCCTCCTACTATCAAAAGCCTCTCCGGACAGTAGGAATCAAACAATAATTTCCCCATGTTTCTATATTTTACTACAAAAAAAATTTACTGTATAGTTTTTTGGAAAAAAACCTATATAGAAAAATATCATTTGTTTTTCAAATTGACAGTATCTATAACACCTTTATCCTTAAGAGCCTGAACCGTCTTTAAAATACCATACTTTGCATGAGGAAATGTAAGTCCTCCTTGAAAATATACAGCATAAGGAGGCTTTAGCGGACCATCGGCTGATAATTCAATTGATGAACCGGAAACAAAATTACCGGCTGCCATAATAACATTTGAATCATATCCAGGCATTGGCCATGGTTCTGGAGTTACAAAACTATCTACTGGAGAACCCGATTGAATACCTTCGCAAAATCCAACAAGTCCATCTTCTGTTCCAAAAGTAATAGCCTGAATAATATCAAAACGATCTTCTGTTGCGTTAGGAAGACACGAATATCCCAGTCTTTCATAAAGATTTGCTGCAAAAATAGCTCCCTTAAGCGCTGATGCAACTACTATAGGTGCAAGGAATAATCCCTGATAAAACTGCGGAAGAATACCAAGCGAGGCCCCAACTTCTTTACCCAATCCAGGACTAGTAAGACGATACGCTGCATTTTCTACACATTCTTTCTTACCCGCAATATATCCACCAATAGGTGCAAGTCCGCCGCCAGGGTTCTTGATAAGAGATCCTACTACCATATCAGCACCTACATCTGTAGGCTCTATAGTTTCAACAAATTCCCCATAACAGTTATCGACCATAACCAAAACGTCAGGTCTTCTTTCTTTTATGAAGCTAATAAGTTCGCCAATTCTCTCAACAGAAAGTGTAGGTCTTGTTTGATATCCTTTCGATCGCTGGATTGTCACAAGTTTTGTTTTGGAATTAAGAGCCTTCTCAATTCCATCGTAATCAAAACCTCCATCTTCTAAAAGATCTACCTGTTTGTATGAAATACCGTATTCAGCAAGAGAACCCTTTGAAGGACGTATTCCGATAACTTCTTCCAAAGTATCATATGGTTTTCCGACTGGAGAAAGAAGCTCATCGCCTGGTCTAAGATTACTCATAAGAGCAAGTGCAAGTGCATGTGTTCCACATGTTATCTGCGGTCTTACAAGTGCATCTTCAGTATGAAAAATATCTGCATATACCTTTTCTAAAGTATCACGACCAAGATCATTATAACCATAACCTGTTGTTCCCATAAGACAAGCTTCTTGAACCTGAGCTTTTTGCATAGCATTTATAACCTTAAGCTGATTATACTCTGCCACCTGATCAATTCTCTCAAAGCGCTCTTTTAAAGAGTTGCAAATCATTTCTCCATATTCATATACATCAGCAGAAATACCCATTTTCTCGAACATCTTTGCTTTATTAAATTCTGACATATAATTCACTTCCTTATTATACAAATTAAAACAAAACTATAATTCACCAGTTTAATTTAGAACATATAGCTTTAAGCACAAGCGCATCTTCTCTATTATAAGCCTTCTTGTCAAGCCATATTACATCTTTTTCTCTTCTAAACCATGTAAGCTGTCTTTTGGCAAAATGTCTTGTATTTCTTTTTATAAGATAAATTGCATTTTCAAGATTTGTCTTGCCATCTAAATAAGACATTACTTCACGATATCCAAGCCCCTGCATAGAGGTCATATCATTAGTAACTCCAAGTTTCTTAAGATTTTGGCATTCCTCTACCAGACCATTTTTTATCATCTCATCAATTCTAACTTCAATTCTTCTATAAAGTTCGTCTCTATCATCAGTTAGAACAAAATATCTGAAATCGTAAGGCGATGTGCGTTCATGCTGCTCTTTATTATGCTCTGAAATTTTCTTTCCGGTTTTCTCAAAATACTCAAGTGCTCTTATAACTCGTTTAACATTTCCCTCTGGAATAGCCTTTGCTGACTCAGGATCAACCATAGATAATCTCTCATGCAAAACAGAGGCACCTTCAGTTAGCGCAATCTGCTCTAATCCTTTTCTAAAAGAAGTATCAGCATCAGTCTGAGTAAAATCTATATCATACAATACAGCCTGAATATAAAAACCTGTTCCACCCACAAGAATAGGAATATGCCCATTTTGATAGATCCTTTTCATAGCTTCTTTTACTTTTTTCTGAAAAAGAACAACATTAAATTCTTCAGTAGGCTCTAATATATCAATCAAATAATGAGTTACGCCTTCCATTTTCTCAGGTGAAATTTTATCTGTTCCTATATCCATGTGTTTATATACCTGCATAGAATCAGCAGAAATAATCTCTCCTCCGATTTTCTTTGCAAGTTCTATAGACAATTTTGATTTACCAACAGCAGTTGGTCCCGTTAAAATAACCAGTTTATTCATACTCAATCCACAACGCGCTTAAAACGCTTTTCAAGTTCATATTTACTCATCGAAATAATTGTCGGTCTTCCGTGTGGACAATTATAAGGATTTTCCAAAGTCAAAAGTTCATCAATAAGTGCTTCCATCTCTTGAACAGACATTCTCATATTTCCTTTCACAGAAGCTTTACAGGCCATGCTGGCAATCTTGTAATAAATTACATTAGGCTCTCTATGTCCACTATCATGACTCATTTCTCCTAATATATCTAAAAACATCTCTTTTGCATTATCACATCCAAACAAATCCTGAGGAATCGCCCTCATAGCATACTCTTTTCCTCCAAAATGATCTATTTGAAAACCAAGATTAGAAAAATAATCTTCAAATTCAAGATATATCTCTTCCTCCTGTGCAGAAAAAGTCATAATTACAGGAGGATTAACCATCTGACTACAAACATTCTTATTTTTAAAAGAAGCCATCATGTGCTCAAAATTCACCTTTTCATGAGCCGCATGCTGGTCAACAACATACAATTTATCCTTGAATTCAAGAATCCAATAAGTGTTGAAAACCTGGCCAATAATCTTGTACTGCCTTCTGTTATCGCTCGTGAGCATCTTTTCTTCTTCATCGAAAAGCTTCATTTGAACAGGCTTTTCAACAAATGTGGTCGCACTCTTCTTTAAAATAGGCGAAGAATACTCAGATATATTGTCAAGAGGTTGTCCTATCACTTTCCCTGTAAAATTACTGTTTTCAGGAGAATTCTCTTTATTATCAGATGCTTCTTCTAAGGAAGATAACAAATCTCCATCCCTATTAGATTCTTCTAGACCTTCTTTGTTTTCATAAGCTGCTTTAACTTCTGTTAAATTGGCAGTATCTGTAACATTTATAAACTCGCTTCTATTTTCATCATTTTTAATAATCGTATTATCTTTATCAGATTCAAATAAAAACAATTCTGTTTTGTTAGGCAAAGAATTATCATCTGTATCTTTTTTATTTGACCAAATAGGATTTATATCATTATCTTCAATCCTAACCGGCTTAATATCGACATTTTCAGCAAATACAGGTTTGCTTTCTTTTTTTTGCTGCTCAGTAAAGCGAGAAGTTTCAAATGGTTCAGCTGATTTTTCTTTTACCTGATTATTTTTAATTTCTGAAAAATCTTCTTCATTTTTAACATAATCATTAGTAAAACCGCCACCAATCTGTTTTCCGCTTAATTCAAATTCGCCATGAAAACTTCCTGGAGCCTTTTTATCAACATGATACGTTCCATTTTTCTTAAATTCAGATTCAGTACCAAAAAAATCAATGCTTCCATCTGGATTTATCTTAGCCTTCTTACTAAGCGCAGCTACTTTCAAATCTTCTTCTTCATCACGAAGCGCCTCTGGAATCATTTCATGATTTCTCAAAGTTTCATCAACATGAATCCTTATAAATTCAAACAATTCATGTTGATTTTGAAACTTTATCTCCATCTTGGATGGGTGAACATTAACATCAATCTGATCTGGATCCAGCCTAAAATGCAAAACACAAAATGGAAACTTATGCTGCATCAAATACTGTTTGTATCCTTCTTCGATTGCTTTAGACATTACCCTATCTTTAATATAACGACCATTCACAAAGAATATCTCATAATTACGATTAGACCTGTTAATGGAAGGTTCTCCAAGATATCCTTCCATCACAATGCCGCAAGATTCAACCTTTATTGGAACAAGTGCCATTGAAACATCTCTACCATAAATTCGATATATAAGTTCTTTCAAATCACCATTACCATTTGTATGAAAACGGTCGTCTTTATTATTGATGAAATGAAAAGAAACATTTGGATTATCCAGCGCCAAGTGTTCCATAAGATCAGCTACATAACTTGCTTCAGTACGTGCTGATTTCAGGAACTTTTTTCGGACTGGTGTATTAAAAAAGAGATTTCTTACAATGATAGTCGTTCCCTTTGGTGCTCCAACTTCTTCACACTCTTTTTCTTCTCCACCTTCAATAATATATCTTGTTCCTGTTAAAGACTTAGAAGTCTTGGTAATCATTTCAACCATAGCAACAGATGCTATACTTGAAAGTGCCTCCCCTCTAAATCCTAGAGTATTTAGGGTAAAGAGATCCTCTATTCTTTCAAGTTTGCTCGTTGCATGACGCAAAAAAGCTTTTTTTATCTGACTTTCTTCGATTCCATCACCGTTATCCGTAATCCTGATAAAATCAATTCCGCCATTATGTATTTCAACTGTAATCGCAGTAGCACCTGCATCCATTGCATTTTCTACCAGCTCCTTAACAACACTGCTAGGTCTTTCTACAACCTCACCGGCCGCAATCTGATCAACTGTGTTTTTATCGAGAATATGTATTTCAGCCATGTGCAACTCCTTATAGGTGTAAGATGTCAATAACTATTAGTCATTAACTGCTTTATTGCCCTTCCATCTGTTCTTCAAATCATTTTGAAGTTTGTATAAAGTATTAAGTGCATCCATAGGTGTTAAATTGGTCACATCTATAGACTCTAATTCTTTCAATATATCTTCGTCTTTATAAGTATCAAACAAGCTCATCTGACCAAGATCCACAGTATCGTAATGCTTTACTTCAGTCTTGGAAACTTTCGTATTTTTGGCGCTTATTGCTGCTATTTCCTGAACTTTATCAGTAATATCACTATCTACAAGCTGCGCACAGATTTCCTTAGCTCTATCAGTAACCATGTCAGGAATGCCTGCAAGTTTTGCAACTTGAATACCATAACTTTTGTCTGCACCGCCCTTGATAATTTTTCTAAGAAAAACTATATCATCACCTTTTTCTTTGACAGCAATGCAATAATTGTTAACTGAATCAATCTTTCCTTCAAGTTCTGTCAATTCATGATAATGTGTCGCAAAAAGTGACCTTGCTCCAAGATATTTCCTGTTAGCGATATGCTCAATAACTGCCCAAGCAATTGAAAGTCCATCATATGTAGAAGTTCCACGGCCAATTTCATCAAGAATAAGAAGACTCTTATTAGTAGCATTTCTAAGAATATTAGCAACTTCATTCATCTCCACCATAAAAGTAGACTGGCCACTTCCAAGATCATCACTTGCACCCACACGAGTAAAAATTCTATCTACAATTCCAATTTCTGCACTTTGAGCAGGAACAAAACTTCCTAGTTGTGCCATTAAAACAATAAGTGCTGTCTGACGCATATACGTGGATTTTCCTGCCATATTAGGACCGGTTATAATCGCAATCATATGCTTTTTATTATCAAGATAAGTATCATTAGCAATAAACATATTTGACTGATCCATCATCTGTTCAACAACCGGATGACGTCCTTCGCAAATATGAATTTTTCCCTTATCATTAAGAATTGGCTTTGTATAATGATTTCTTTCAGCAACAAATGCAAGAGAACAATAAACATCCAAAAGAGCAATTGCTTTGGCAGTTTTCTGAATTCTTTCCATTTGAGCAGCTATTTTATCTCTGACCATGCAAAAAAGCTCGTACTCAAGACCATTAAGCTTATCTTCTGCATTAAGAATAGTATCTTCGAGTTCTTTTAATTCTTTAGTTGTATAACGCTCACAATTAGTAAGAGTCTGTTTTCTTTCGAAGTTTTCTGGTACAAGATTCTTGAAAGAATTCGTAACTTCAAACGCATACCCAAATACATTACTGTATTTGATTCTTAGATTCTTAATTCCTGTTTCTTCTTTGACTCTAGATTCAAGTTCTGCAAGCCATTGTTTTCCATTTGCTCTTGCCTGTCTAAAATTATCAATATTCTCATCAAAACCGTCTTTTATTATTCCACCCTCGCGAATAACCAAAGGTGGTTCTTCAACAATCGAAGAATCAATCAATTCATATATATCTTTAAGTTCATCAATATTATCAAAAACATTTTCAAGTTCAGAACAATCCTTTAAGTCTTCGAGAGCAATTTTTATAGCTGGAAGCATCTTCAAAGAATTTCTAAACGACAATAAATCTCTTGGATTTGCTGTCTTATAGCTGACCTTACTCATAATTCTTTCAAGATCATATACCGGTGTAAGATATTCTCTGATTTCATCTCTTGAAACAGCATTATTAACAAGACTTTCAACTGCATTCTGCCTTAAAATCATTTCATCCAGATCGATAAGTGGCTGCTCAATAAAATTTCTAAGCATTCTAGCACCCATTGCGGTTTTTGTCTTATCAAGAACCCACAAAAGAGTTCCTCTTTTTTGCTTGTCTCTCATTGTTTCTACAAGTTCAAGATTTCTACGAGTTGAAGTATCTAAAAGCATAAACTTACTGGTCAGATATGGAGTTATGTGCGTAAGATTGGTCAAATCAGATTTTGCCATTTCTCTCATATATGTAAGGCATGCTCCAGCAGCAAGTACGCCTTCATGAAAATCTTCAATTCCAAGCCCGATTAATGAATTAACATTAAACTGCTTCATTATAGCCTTTTTGCATAAATCTTCATCAAAATAATGAGGATCAAGCGGATAAATAGTAATTCCAAGTCTTCCTTTTAAATCATCAAAATCTGCACCACACAAAGAAAACGCTTCATTGCAGATAATTTCCGAAGGCATATACTTGGATATTTCATCAAGCACACCTCGAAGTTTCTGCACCTGAGTAAGATAAAAATCACCTGTTGATACATCAACTGCAGTAATTCCGATACTTTCATCACTATAATATACGCACATTAGATAATTATTTCGTGATTCTTCAAGAGATTGCGTATCAATATTAGTTCCAGGCGTTACTATTCTTATAACTTCTCTTTTAACAATACCCTTAGCTTGTTTTGGATCTTCCATCTGCTCACATATAGCTACTTTATATCCTTTTTTTACAAGGCGAGTAAGGTATGAATCCACAGCATGATATGGAATACCGCACATAGGAGCACGTTCTTCCATACCACAAGCTTTACCTGTAAGCGTCAATTCCAATTCTCTGCTACAAATAATAGCATCTTCAAAAAACATTTCGTAGAAATCACCTAGTCTATAGAACAAAAGACAATCCGGATTTTCCTCTTTCGTCTGAAGATAGTGCTTCATCATAGGTGAAACTTTATCTATATCCGGCTTAACTGCCAACCCTTCAGGGATTCCCACGCTTATATCCTGAGTATCCAATTATACGCCTCCTACTTCAGTGCCCATATAATAGAAACCTCTACACTCGTCAAGGTGAACATCTGCAAATGTACCAATTCTAGTTTTATCACCTTTAAAATGAACAAGAGTATTATTACTCATTCTTCCTGTTACAAGACTTTCATCCTGTTCATTTATAGATTCAATCAAAACTCTTTGAACAGTTCCAGTCCACTTTCTAGCCTGAGCATGAGCATTTTCCTGGACAGCCTTCAACACTCTATCAAAGTTTCTCTTAACATCTTCTTCTGAAACCTGATTTTCAAAAGAGGCAGCAGGCGTTCCAGTACGCTTACTATATATAAATGTAAACGCATTATCATACTTAACTTTATTAATAAGATCGATAGTATCATCAACATCTTTATCAGTTTCACCTGGGAAACCAACAATAATATCAGTAGTAATCGCAACATCAGGAAGCTGCTCTCTTATTCTGGTTGCAAGTTCAAGATAAGATTCCTTAGTATATTTGCGATTCATACGTCTTAGAATTTCTGTACTTCCAGACTGGCATGGAAGATGAATATGACGAGCCACCTTTGGATTATCTCTTATTACATCAATAAGTTCCTGTGACAAATCTTTTGGATGAGGAGTCATAAATCTTACTCTTTCAATTCCGTCAACTTTGCATACCTCTGCAAGAAGCTGAGCAAAAGAAATAGGATTCTCAAGATTCTGACCATAGGAATTAACATTCTGACCAAGAAGCATTACTTCCTTAACACCATCAGCAGCAAGATGCTCAATCTCTCTTATGATATCCTTAGGTTCTCTGCTTCGCTCTCTTCCTCTAACGTATGGAACTATACAATACGTACAGAAATTATTACATCCAAACATTATATTTACACCAGATTTGAACGGATATTTACGCTCAATAGGAAGATCTTCTACAATCTCAGTAGTTTCCTTCCAAATATCAATAATCATTCTGTCTGATTCAAACATGTAGCATAACAGTTCTGCAAATTTAAATAAATTATGTGTTCCGAAAATAAGATCAACCTGTCTGTAACTCTTACGAATCTTTTCAACTGCGACTTCTTCCTGCATCATACAACCGCAGACAGCAATTTTCATATGTGGATTTTTTTTCTTCAAACTACCGGCATATCCAAGTCTTCCGTATACTCTCTGATCAGCATTATCACGAACGGTACATGTATTATAAATTACAAAATCTGCCTTTTCATCTTCTGCTTCATCATATCCAACACATCTTAATACACCCAGAATCTTCTCAGAATCACGAGCGTTCATCTGACATCCAAATGCAATGCTGCAAGCCTTAGGACGTCTTCCAAGTTCTTTTGCTAGCTCATCAACATAATTTCTTGCTTTTTTTATAAAATAGTATTGTCTTTCAGGCTCGTTTATAGGTACTGGTCCATTTAAATCAGAGGCATTAATCATTGCCTCCATATTTTCATCAATCTTATAATTTGAATTATTGCTTATTGTAACTTTATTCATAAATATCTTTCTAAAAAAATCCTACTGCAAGACCCTAGTATAGCTTAGGGTCTTGCAGCTTATTAACATTGTTTCAATTTTCAAAATCAGCATATAGCTTAACTATATTTTCAAGAATTTCCGTAACTTTTCTCATTTCTGGAATTGATGCATACTCATATCTTCCATGGTAGTTATAACCACCTGTACAAAGATTTGGACAAGGAAGACCTTTGAAAGAAAGCATTGCTCCATCTGTGCCTCCACGAATAGGATTCTCGATAGACACAACTCCTGCCTCCTTCATTGCAAGGCGTGCATTTTCAATCAAATGCATGTGAGGACGAATCTTCTCAATCATGTTATAATAACTATCTTCCATAGTAAGCTCAACAGTTCCTTCGCCATATTTATCATTAAGGAACTCAACTATTTTCTTAACAAGCTTCTTCTTATCCTCAAACTTATCCATATCATGATCTCGGATAATATAATATACAACTGCCTTTTCACAAGTTCCCTTCATAACAGTGAGATGGAAAAATCCTTCACGCTTCTCTGTGTACATAGGATTCTGCTCCTTTGGAAGCATTGACTGAAACTCATATGCAACTAAAGTAGCGTTTAACATCTTGTTTTTGGCATCTCCAGGGTGCACACTTCGACCATTAATTACAAGTTCAACCTCAGCAGCGTTAAAACATTCATATTCAAGTTCACCAAGTTTACCACCATCAACTGTATAAGCAAAATCAGCTCCAAAGCGCTCTAAATCAAAATGCTTTGTACCTTCACCAATTTCCTCATCAGGAGTAAACGCAACACGTATTTTGCCATGCTTAATATCCGGATTTTTCAATAGTTTCTCGCAAAGAGTCATAATCTCAGCTATGCCGGCCTTGTCATCTGCACCAAGAAGTGTTGTACCATCTGTTACAATAAGATCTTCTGACTTATGGTTATAAAGTTCAGGGAAGTCAACTGGAGAAAGAACAATCTTCTTTCCACTGTCCGGATCTTTCTCGCAAAGAACGATATCACTTCCATCATAGTTTTCAACAATTCTAGGATTTACATCTTTACCGCTTACAGCATCAGATGTATCCATATGGCTGATAAAACCAATTGTAGGGGCTTTCTTATCTTCCAGATTTGATGGAATAGTAGCATAAACATAGCAATGCTCTTTGTCATAATAAACATCGCTTGCTCCAAGCTCTGTCAGCTCATTATACAAAAACTTTGCAAGTTCATGCTGTTTCATAGTGGAAGGTGATGTGCCGGTATTTTCATCTGACTGAGTATCAAATTTAACGTATTTAAGAAAACGGGAAATCACGTCTTCATTTTTTATTTCGTTTGTCATAATTTTCTCCTTTAATGTCTGTGTTTTTTAAAAATACATTCTTAATATATGAAAAGGTTTTTTCTTCACCCTCATCTGCAAGCATATATAAAAACTTTTCAAGCATTTCCTGAGTATAAGGATGCATAGGCACCCCCTTTTTCTTAGATGCAAGATAATACTCTAATGGAGAAGATGATGTATACTTTTCTCCCATATAAATCTTGCAGGCGGCAACCCTGTCAGCTACCATTTCTGCAATATATCTATCAGGCATTTTACAAGGCAAAATACCATACGGCTTGTCTGATGCTCTGCAAGAAAAGTCTATCCAATATTCAAAATGGTGCTTGTTTCTTCCTTTGTGATGAAGCCACGCCTTTGAAAGACCATATATTTCTCGTTCTTTCGCATTAGGCGAACGAGTTCCTTGATAAAACCTGCATCCTACCCAAAATTCAGTAAATGAATACTTAGATAAATCATGCGTAAGTCCCTGATAATAAAGTCCCATTTTAAAACAATGCTGACACACTTTTACCTTGTGCTGTGTTATTGTTTTAAAATGTCTCCATACATTAATAAGCCTTAGCCTTGGAATTTTCACTTCAGCTATGTTTTTACTATCATTTATTTGTTCCATTTAAAGCCTCAATTTCCAACCTGCCTTTAAAAAAAGCTTTTCTCTGTCCCATGTCTGCCTTTACGTTCAGGCATAGGCATCCCATCTGATACAAACACGCAAATACTTCTGTCCTGAAGAAGATATTCTTGCTGAGACTTAAGCTCTGCCGGAACCTCATAACAAATCTTGTCAAAACTTTCACCTGCAGTATCCATTAGAAGTTTCCAGTTACATCCCTTCGGAAGAACAGGAAGTGCAAAAAGCTTCTTTTCCCAATGCATATTATAAGCCACATAAATGCTTGCGGAATCCATATCATTTTGAACATAATTTCCACAATAGAGCATTCCAATAGTATGACTATAGGAAGACAAATCCGGTCTCCACGCTTCGCTTCCGTGATAAGAAAAATCCGGATAACCACATGCCTTATAATCTATCTGCCTAAAAGGTGTCTCTGACCTAATCATCGAATACTTTTTTCTAATTTCAGTCAAAAACTTCACATAATTGGTCAAATCAACATTCTTTGCCGCCTGATTCCAACTTATCCAGCCGATTGAATTATCCTGACAATAAGGATTGTTATTACCATCTTGTGAATTACCGAATTCATCACCTCCATAAAGAGCTGGAACTCCCTGAGACAAAAATACAAGTGCAAGAGCATTTCTTATCTGTTTATTTCTTAATGAAACAATAGATTTCTTCCTGCTCTTTCCTTCTACTCCGCAATTCCAGGTTTCATTATCATCAGGTCCATCAGCATTACCTTCACCATTTGCCTCATTATGCTTATGTTCGTAAGTAACCATATCAGCAAGACAAAATCCTTCATAATTAGAAATGTAATGAAGATTCGCATGATCTTGTCCAACCTCCTTGGATATCCTAAGAAAATCTGACAAAATATGGTCATCGCCTTTAAGGAAATGTCTTGCGGTATACAAAAAATCGTCTCTGCATTCGCACAAATTTCTCTTTCTAGGCTCAATCTGACAACCATTATAAATTCTTCCATAATCAAAACCATAGTCAAGAATCTTCACATCAGCAAGAAGCGGTTCTTGAGCAATTACAGTTGAATTAAGATTTTTGCCCTTAAGATGAAAGCCGTCAAGATGATACTCTATTCTCCAAAAACGAAGAATATCAATCACTTCCTGAAGATACATATCTTCCGTGAAAAAAAACTGTGCAATAACCTCAATTCCAGCTTTGTGGAAGCTGGCAACCATTTCCTTAAACTCGACAATTGGATCACTGTCTTTACAAGCGTAACAGCTTCGAGGAGCGTAATAATAAGCCTTCTCAAATCCCCAGTAATTGAGTTTATTTGAATTAGAAGCACTTTCTGCCTTTAAAACGCCATTATCACTGAACATCACACTACTTTTAACTATTCCTGGCGCGTGTCCAACTCTTCTGAAACGTTTAGGCAAAACACTAACCTGCTCAGCAATAGGCATAAGCTCAATTGTCGTAACACCAAGAGATTTCAAATATGGAATCTTAGAAATAAGCCCTTTAAAAGTACCTCTTTTTGCTGCCTCAACACTCTTGTCCTGCATAGTGTATCCACGAACATGAACTAAGTAAAAAAAACTTTGAGAAAAAGGAATCTGTGGCCTCTCATCCCTCTTCCAATCGTAACTTGCAGTATCATCAATTGCGCTGTAAATAGCAGAATCAGGAATAAAATTCCCAAATTTCTCAAGTCCATATATTCTACGAGCGCTAGAATCGGGAAAGCACTTTCCATCAGCAACAACCTGATATGCATTAAAATCATCATCAATACCACTTATCTGTGCCGAATAAATATCACCAAAACGACATGAGTCATCAAAAGAAATTATCTCTTCTTTTTCAACTTCCCACTTATCTTTTTTGAACAAGAGTTTTATAAGCTTAATTCCACAACCTGTTGCTCTGCGAAAAACTCCGCTATAAAGAAATGTTGATCCCTGTCTACGAAGTCCAAGTGGATACGGGCCAGCAGGCATTATTTTATAATTTTTTATCATTTAACTCCCATGGTCAGGTACATAATCCCAACATATTTTTTCTATAAAGCCGGCAATAACATCTACAGCTTCAGTATTTATAAGATTTTGTCTGCTTTTTAGGCAGTAAAAAATCATAATCGGTACTAGTATAACACATTTTCTTTTTTAATAACAACACTATCTCACAGCATAAAAATACCAGAGAACGTTTTAAATTCTCTGGTATTTCTATCATTTTAAAATTTCATCTGCATCTGTTGCATCAACGACTTCATCATGCTCTGACTCATCCAAATACTTATCAAAAGCATCTGAAACATCTGTGTATTCATCGTCATCACTTATATAACCAAGCTCAGGCTCTGAACCCTCTTTAGTTATATATCTGTAGAACCATACATTTCCATCAGTATTCTGACCCTTCTTATCAAGAGGAAGCAAAACAATATAATCTTTCTCTTTAACAGTCAGAATAATCATCGTAGCACAGGTAACTTTTCTTCCATCATCCAAATCAAGATCTACAGTGATCTCTTCACCATCGATAATTCTTTGATTCATTTTTGTTGCAATGTCAGAAAAAAACATCCATGCACCTCCACCTATAATATAGTTATAAAAATAAAACTCACTGACACTTTAAATGATACCACATCTTCACACTTTTTTCACACTTTTTCTTATTAAAGGTTTAAGAAATCTTGAAGGAGATCTATTATCATCTCCATTTCCTGATACATAACTCATATACAATTTGTTTTTAGCTCTCGTCATTCCAACATATAGGAGTCTTCGCTCTTCCTCAATCTGCTCATCTTCAGTACTTTTCCTTGAAGGAATTACTCCTTCATTAAGATTTGGCAAAAAGACAACGTCAAATTCAAGTCCTTTTGATGAGTGCATAGTCATAAGTCTTAGTGCGACTTTATCATAAGTACCATCATTATTATCACTTTCACCTTTACATCTATTTTTTACTATCTTTGATTTTTCATTACTATCATCTGCAAATTTCAAAAATTTTCTTATATCAGGATACTGTTTTGCATCTTCTAACATTTTGTCAACATTACCTTCAAAGATTTTAACATCTTCACTCGATTTATTCTTACAGACATCTTCCCTTACTCCCATTTCGGAAAGGATAAATCTTATTGCAAACTCAGATTTCATTCTAGATATTAGATTAAATCCATCAAAAAGCCTCTTGATACCCCTGCGCATATCTTCATCATATGCGTATAAAGAATACAAATCTTCAAATCTCACAACTTCTTTCAAAGAATCTCTTTTAATGTACCTTAAAGGATGATTCATAATACGCAGGAAAGTACCCCTTTGTTGTCCATTTGTAACAAATCTTAAATAATCTAAAATAAGTGAAATATCTTTATTTTCGTAAAAACTTTTAAAACCACCGGCAAATAGAAATGGAATGTTATTGTCACTTAATCTAAGTGCCAATAACTGTGCTTCTGAATTTGTCCTGAACAAAACTGCCATTTTGTCTAGAGAAGTGTTCATAGACTCATAGACAATCATATCAACAAGGAATTTTGCTTCTTCCTGTTCTGATTCAAATTTAAGAATGCTAAACTCTCCAGCCCTATCAGCATTTGCTGCAGCTATTTTCTTTACAAATCTATTCTTATTCTCCGAAATAAGCTTTAAAGAATTTTCAACTATCTCCTGACCACACCTGTAATTGATTTTCAATGTAATATTATGTACATCTTCATAATATTCTTTGAATTCCTTCATGATAGCTGGTTTTGCACCTCTAAAACCATATATAGACTGGTCATCATCTCCTACGACAAAAATATTCTGACTTTTATCACACAACATTCTGATAATCTGTTCCTGCAAATTATTTATATCCTGATATTCATCTATAAGAACATATTTAAAAAGGTTCTGCCATTTCTCTAAGATTTTCGCATCTCTATAAAGAAGATTATGGCACATTAAAACCATGTCATCAAAATCAATTCTTCCAATCTGCTTGCAGTAATAGGTATACTCTCTGAATATATCTTCAAATAAAAATCTATACGGAACCTCCTCTATGCAATTAGACAAATTACTTCCTTCATTTTTTAGTCTGGAAATTTCAGACAAAATAAGCCTCTTATCCTCCTGCGAAAAGTTAACTTTTTCTCTTTCTCTTATACAATATTCATTTACTACCTCTGCATTTAGCATCAAAACTTTATTAATTGATTTATCAAGCAAAGTATATTTATCGGTACTAGTGAGTAATTTCGGGCGAAAACCCGGCTTAGATCTACAAAGAATTTGATAAAAGACAGAATGAAATGTTCCGAATGCAACATTTTGATACTTTCCATCTGTTTCTTTTAAAAATCTATTCTGCATTTCAAGGGCAGCAGCCTTTGTAAAAGTGATAACGAGAATATTGGCTGGATTAATATGAGCTCTCGTTATCATATATTTCAATCTTTGAACGATAACATATGTTTTACCACTTCCAGGCCCCGCCAATACCATTGCCGGCCCATTTATATGCGTTATCGCTTCAATCTGTTCTTTATTTCCTTTGACGATAAAATCATCATCATAAAAGGCTGCGGAAAAATCTCCTCCGCAACCTTTCAGGGAATCTTCCGTGATTCTATATTTCATATATTAATACATATCCTGTTATTAAGCCTCAAGTTTAGCAATAGCATCCTTGAGACGCTTTATTGACTCTTCCTTACCTAAGACATCCATCATCTCGGTTCCGCCGCAAGGAGTCATCATCTTACCAGAAAGAGCGATACGAAGTGGCCATAAAGTATAGCCATTCTTGTAACCCTTATTGGCATTAAACTCTTTTATCTTAGCAAAGAGATTGTCATTGCTATAATCATCTATGCTCTCACAAAGTGGAAGAAGCTCTTTCAATACTGTAAGTGAAGAAGACTCATCTGTCTTCATTTTCTTGTTACAGTAAACTGAATTATCATATTCAGGAACACTCTCAAAGAAGTCAATCATATCAGCAATATCTGTCCAAACTTCAATACGAGTCTTTATCATAGGAGCAATCTTATGAAAATCAACCTCTCTCTTGATTACTTCCCTCATATATGGAAGTGCAAGTTCATAAAACTTATCATCATCCATCATCTTGATATACTCGCCATTCATCCAACGAAGCTTAACATAATCAAATACCGCTGGAGACTTGTTAATACGATGATAATCAAAGCTCTTTACAAGTTCATCAAGATTCATGATTTCCTTGTTCTCTTCAGGAGACCATCCAAGAAGTGCTACAAAGTTTACTACAGCTTCAGCTAAAAATCCCTGATCAATCAAGTCCTCAAAAGAGCTGTGACCAGAACGCTTGGAAAGTTTGTGATGATCCTCATCTGTAATAAGTGGACAATGGATATATTTAGGAACTTCCCATCCAAAAGCATCATACAAACGATTATACTTAGGAGAAGACGAAATATACTCATTTCCACGAACAACATGAGTAATCCCCATAAGATGATCATCAACAACATTAGCAAAATTGTAAGTCGGATATCCATCTGACTTAATCAATACCATATCGTCTAACTCTTTATTTTCAACAGAAATATCCCCATAAAGTTCATCATGAAAAGTTGTAACACCTTCTCTAGGATTATTCTGTCTAATAACATAAGGCTTTCCATCAGCAAGATTCTTTTCAACCTCTTCTTTGGAAAGATGGAGGCAATGCTTGTCATATACCATAACTTCCTTGCCATCAATCTCCTGTTTCAAAGAATCAAGTCTTTCCTGAGTACAAAAACAGTAATATGCCTCTCCCTTTTCTACAAGTTCCTGAGCATATTTAAGATAAAGTCCGTTTGTCTGACGTTCACTCTGAACATAAGGGCCGACAGGGCCACCAATATCCGGACCTTCATCATGCTTAAGTCCAGTATCTTTAAGTGTTTGATAAATAATCTCAGTAGCACCTTCTACAAAACGTTCCTGATCAGTATCTTCAATTCTAAGAATAAAATCGCCATCTTCATGCTTCGCAATCAGATAAGCATACAAAGCTGTTCTAAGGTTACCTACATGCATACGTCCAGTTGGGCTTGGTGCATATCTTGTTCTAATCTTAATTGCCATTTCATGTTCCTCTTTTAAAAAAATATTTTAAACAAGACAGATTTATTACCGAAAAAACTTCCATAAAGATAAAAAACTGTCAGATACGGAATCCGCATTTCTGATGAAATTCAGATTACAAAAACTTTCAAACACTACACTTATACAGCCTCTTTTTCCTCTACATCTATTGCAGAAGCAAAAGACCTGCAGAGCGCAATATGTTTTCCCTCAGCATCTATTATAACGCCACCCTGCTTCTTTTTGCTGATAACAGTTACAATTGTGCCCTTCTTAAGACCAAGCGCTTCAAGTCTTTTTCCAGCACCTGTCTCATCCAACTCAAAGTTCATCTGCTTAATTCGATATGTGCTGTTTTGTTCACTCTCGCACAAACTCATAAACAATATCCTCCACTCACCTTATCAATGTTCACCGCCAAAAACGGATTCCCTATTTGCCCCTTACACTCTTAATATTGATTAAGGTGCGCAAACCAAACCACATGATTATATTACAAATACAATCTCTGTGCAATTCATTCAGATAAAGTAAATGGAGGTACTGTTTAATGCCTGTAACTTACTATGACAAAAAATTAATCATTACTTGCTTTTGAAGATGCAGCACTTGATGCTGAATCTGCTTTTTCAAAATCGCCTGTATCAACATCAAAAGCAGTCTTAATAGTGGAATCAATAAAGTAAACTGTATTTTCACTGCCAATTCTTACATAGTACTTTCCTGCATTAGAATTGAGATTACCAAAGTTTAGTACCATCTTTTTACCATCATCAAGTGTCAATGTAACAGTAGTTGATGGCTTTTCAAGACCGTATTGATCAAAATCAGTAACATCTTTAATCTCAATTGAAGAAGTTACCTTACTAAGCTGATTAAGCTTTGAAATAACTTTACTATCATCGACATTTAATGCCTTATCGTTCTTTAAAGACCAGTTTTTATCAGATAAAACAAGTGTTATATCTGAATTCTTATCATTTTTTATCTGAATCTCTTTAACCTTGGAACTGTCTAAAGTCATCACAGTGTACTTATCATCTGCCTTCTCTTTAGCCGCATTTTTATTGTATTTTCCAAGAAAAAACCATGTACCTGCAACAACAGCAAGAACAATTAACATAATTATGAGCTGAATTTTCTGCTTTTTCATGTTAAGCACCTCGAATCATATATATTTTTTCAGCATTTTACATATGTCTTCTTCTAACCCATGTAACAATGCCGCAGATAATGACAGCAAAAATGATTACAATCCAAACTGTAGAAATAAGTCTAACTGTAGAAACCGGAAGTGTAATTGTATTGCTAACCTCTTTCACAGGAATTGATACAAATGAAAACTCACCCTTTGAAAGTGCGTTCACCGTATTGGAAAATAGTCTCTGGTTTGTACCATTTACAAGCTTATCAGCATCCTTAGTAAACATATTCTCACTTGAGTAAACAATGCACTTACTGCTAACTTTATCACTTATCTTCTTCTCAGCTTCAAGACCAACTACAAGCTTCTTCTGAGTATTATCAACGAGCTGAACCTGATTTCCATTAACCTTTCCAAGACTTGCCTTATCAGATGTCGTAAGCAGTTCTGTAAATGTCAAACCATCTTTCTTTTCATAACTAATTGGCTGGCAAATAGGCGCAATTACCATATTATTAGCATCACCAAATCCAGAAACTATATCTGAACTTCCCATTTCAGGAATAAGATAAATCTGACTTGTTCCAAACTGTCCGTTGTAATAGTGCTGTGAGTCATTTTCAATAGCAAGGTTATCTGCAATAGAAACAGAATACATGTCAAGAACTTTATCAAAATTTGTAAGTCCTGTACCAGAAATACTGCTGACAAAAAGAATATTTCCGCCTTTTTTGATGTAAGCCTCAATCTTTAATACTTCATCATCATTTAAGTCATTTTTTGGTGCGTTAATGAAAAGAACCTTACAATCATCAGGTACTTTTTCGCTTGTCATAAGATTCAAATCTGTCATAGACAAATAATTTTTGGTCAAAAGGTCTGTAAAGGAGTCATCAAGACTGGCTTCATTGTGACCTGTAAGCGAATAAGCCTTATTCAAAGAATCCTCTGACAGATTAACATATTGCAGAGCCTCTGTAAGCTTTCCTTCAATATCATATCCCGTAATGTATTGCTGGTAAGTCTGGTAATCCATATCAAGTTTGAAAAAACTGTAAAAATCAATTACTCTGCTACGATTTTTAGTAGTGTTTTCTACAATTACACTACCATCTGACAATTTATCAGATGTATACTTTGTTGCAAAAGTAGGATTTGTAACAGTGCTAACATATTCATAGCTTATTTTCTTATTAAGAGAAGCATAATTCTCAATATTTTTGGCAACTACAGACACATAACCATTGTCTGTATCTTTTTCGCTAAGAATATAAATCTTAATATCATCATTTATGGATTTAACAAAATCTTTTGAATCTTTTGTCAAAGAATATAAATGATTTGAGGTAATATCAATAGTCTTGAATCTCTCTGGAATCTGATTGGATGCCAGATTTACAAATACAATCACCAAAATACATACAATAGTTGTTACAAATGAGTATGCACTAACAGAAAGAGTATCTTTTGAAAAAGAAAACCTTCTCTTTTGTATAGATTGTGTACATAAAAAAAGGAACAAAGCAATAACTGAAATAAAGTAAACAATAGCAGTCCAATCAAGTGTTCCATTAAGCAGTGTTGTAAGTCTGCTTCCAAAATCGTAAACAGCAGACAAAGCCTTTGACAACCACTCAATCTTGATATTCTTATAAATTGTACTCATTATCATTCCAAGGAATGTTACGATAATAGCAAGTACAGCTGCAATAGCCGGAGTCTCTGTCATTGATGACATGAACATGCTAATTGCAATTATCATAAGTCCGTACAAAAAAATGGTTACAATAGAAACATAATTCCACTTAAGCGGTACATTTCCATAAAGAGACATAACCGGTGGCAATATGCAAAAAAACGCCATAGGAATGGCAAAAACAGCTGAAAGTGCTAAAAACTTTCCAAGAACTATTTTCCCTATTGAAACAGGTGCAGTCAAAATGAGCTGATCAGACTTTGTCCTTTTTTCATCAGCAAAAACACGCATTGACAAAATAGGAAGTGCAAAAGTCATTCCATATAAGCAAAGACTGTATAACATATTAGAAATATTGTTATACCCTGAAACAAGGTTATAAACCTGAAAAAACAAAAAACCAAGAAGTAACAATATAAAAATTGCGATAGGCGCAATCAAAGTCTGAAAATAGGATTTAAACTCTCTTTTAAATATAGCAAGCATTGTTAGTTTTCCTCCCCACTTCTACTGTCATCAATATCCGATGATTCTTCTTTTAATAAATCATTAGTTCTATTCTCTAAAGATTCTGAGCTAATGTCATCCTCTGGGACATCCTTGTCAGCTACATCTGATTTATTACCTTTAGTTTCTTCCATATCCTTTAAAGCTTCTTTTTTTGCTTTTTTCTCAGCTTTAAGACGTGCTTTTTCGGAAATACCAGGAGTTTCGCTTGTAGCTGTAAGGAAAATATCTTCCAGAGTAATCTTCTTCTCGCTCAGTTCTAAAACAGGAATACTGTTTTGAGCAAGCAAAATGCCAACTTCTTTTCTGATATCTCTATAACCATCAGTTACAACACTTGCAGAATATGCACCGTTCTCATCCTCATTTTCACCAACTGTAACAGTAACATTTCCAATAGATGAAAGAACATCAATAATCTTATCTCTATTATCAGAAAGTAAAGAAAGCTGCAACGTCTGATTCTTGTTTTCATTTGCCTCGAGCTCTTCCTGTGAACCTTCCTGAACAAGTTTTCCATGAGAAACAATAAGAATATAATCGCACACTTCGCTCACCTGTGAAAGAATATGCGAACTCAATATAACAATATGATTTTCTTTAAGCTCACGCATCAAATCTTCCATCTGATTAATCTGCTGAGGATCAAGACCTACAGTAGGCTCATCTAGAATGATAACTTCAGGATCTCCTACAAGAGCCTGAGCAAGCCCCACTCTTTGACGATAACCTTTAGATAGATTACGAATCATTCTATTCTCATAATCTGTAAGCATTGTCTTTTCCAAAATATGAGACAGAGAATCTTTAATCATCTTCTTTGGAACTTTTTTCAATTCACTGACAAATCTAAGATACTCACCCACTGTCATATCTGTGTAAAGCGGTGGAATCTCCGGAAGATAACCAATATGAGACTTTGCAGCCTCTGGCTCCTTCAAAATATCATGTCCGTTTATTTTTACACTGCCGCTATCTGCAGCAATATAACCTGTCATAATATTCATTGTAGTAGACTTTCCGGCACCATTAGGTCCTAAAAATCCATAAATTTTGCCTTTTTCCAATTTAAAAGACAAATGATCAACAGCAAGATAATCGCCATAAGTTTTTACGATATTATCAACCTCAATCACTTTAGTCCCTCCCTTAAAATATTTTTTGAAGCTTTTAACGCTTTATAATACTATTAGTACTTTGTGTTTGTTTATAGAAAAAAATGTGAAAAAAGTGTGTTTTCAATTAGTTTTTTCCTGTAGAACCAAATCCACCACGATTAATTCCATCTAAATGTTCAACTTCAACAAAATTTATTACAGGTTGCTTTTGCATTATTCTGAACTGACAAATTCTGTCACCCTTGCGAATCACAGTATCTCTCATTGCAAGACAAGGCATTTTCCACATATCTTCATCACCTGAATAGCTATTATCCACAACTCCAACTGAATTGGTTTGAAGTACTCCAAAATTCTTGAAAGTTGAACTTCTAGGTGCAATATGGGCTTCATACCCCTCTGGAAGCTTCATAGCAACTCCAAGTGGTACAAGTTTAAACTCACCAGCCTTAAATTCAACCTCCTCCGATGCACGAAGATCGAACCAATCAGACTTACCTGCGACAAGTTCAATTTTCTCAGCATCCTTATCAAAATATTTAATCTTAATCTCTAACATAATAATCTCCTTCTAAATAAATTAAACTTAAGCGCCACATAAAAAAGATTTATCGTGATTATGCGACACAATTGTTTATTATATCACTTATATGCTATCGAAGCGAGTGAACAATATACCATTAACATTTATCGTATTAACAATTTTATCCGATAAAGCGACAATTTTGCTGTTGCTAGATATTCGGTGATTTGATAAAATAAAATTCGTTTCATGGTGCGAAACAAAAATTGAAGGGAGAATTATGAAATGAGTGAACAAAATTTCGATCCTATGACTGGGCAACCTATAGCTCCGGAAAATGATAATCTTGAAAATGGACAACAATCTAATACATTAAATACTGAGTCTAATTTAGAAAACGGCGGTTTCGATTCCATGACCGGACAGCCTATTTCTAGTAATGCTGGTTTTGATCCTATGACCGGTCAGCCTATTTCTAGTAATGCTGGTTTTGATCCTATGACTGGGCAGCCTATTTCCGGCAATGGCGGCTTTGATCCTATGACCGGTCAGCCTATTTCCAGCAATGCCGGTTTTGATCCTATGACTGGGCAGCCTATTTCTGGTAATACCGGTTTTGATCCTATGACCGGTCAGCCTATTTCTGGTAACAGCGGCTTCGATCCTATGACTGGACAGCCTATTTCTGATAATGCCGGTTTCGATCCTATGACTGGGCAGCCTATTTCTGGTAATGCCGGTTTCGATCCTATGACCGGACAGCCTATTTCTGGTAATGCCGGTTTTGATCCTATGACTGGACAGCCTATTTCTGGTAATGCCGGTTTTGATCCTATGACTGGGCAGCCTATTTCTGGTAATGCCGGTTTTGATCCTATGACTGGACAGCCTATTCAGAACAACTTTAACGGAGCTGTTCCTCCTGCTCAAAGTGGTAAGAGCAACAAGAAAGCAGTTATTGCTGTTGTTTTAATTGTACTCTTACTTGTAGGTGCAGGCGCATTTGCAACAACTCGCATTATATCCAGCTTTAATGACAATAAGGAAACTTCAAGAGAAGTAACCAAGAAAAAAGACTCTTCTAATAAGAAAAAAGAAACCAAAAAGAAAGATGATGACAAAGAAATAGCAGTTGCATCAACAACCGCAACTACTGAAGATCTTGATGCCGTTAACAATGCTTCAACTGAAAGCACAACAACAGATGAAGACGTAACATTAGGAAGTTCAACTGAGGCATCAACAGCAACAACTACTGTCAGTGATGATAATTTGTTCTCATTCACAATTGATGGTCAGAATTATAGTCTTCCAGTAAAAGTTGAAGATTTCATGTCAAAGGGATGGCAGTATAATGAAGATTCTGATGCAACTAAAAAGCTTTCATCAGGTCAGACAGATTATTTAGACGTACTTTACAAAGATGATACATCTCACAGAGTATCCATAGAAGTTACAAACTTCTCTCTTAATGCAATGGAAGTTAAGGATTGCTACATTTCATCTGTATCTTTGTATGACTTCACATTTGATAAGATGGGCATAGAAGTTACTACTCATGGAGGTTCTGTTGTTCTTGGCAAAACAACAATTGATGAAATAAAGCAGATTTATGGTGAACCTGATTATACAAGTGATAGTTCTTCATCTTATACACATATTAGCTACTACCTCAACCATGATTCTTCAAACTACAATTCATCTTTATCATTCATGTTTGAAGATGATAAACCAGGCGTTGGTACAATTTCAGTAAAAAATGAAGTTAAGCCAGCAGACATGGAAGAAGCCAAAGTAAGTGATGAGAAGCCTGAATACCTTAGCCAATATAAAGCTCCAGACTCACTTGGCGATGATTTAGTAAGTGGCAATGTCACACTTGAAGGAAAGACATACTCTGTACCATTCCCAATGCAGCTTCTTTTAGATGATGGTTGGAGCTATGGTAAAGATGATTCTTACAAGGTTGGTGCCGGAGAAGGTTATTCTGTATCCATGAAGAAGGGTGATAAACGTATCAATGTAAGTGCTTATAACTTATCTGAAAACGCTACATACCTTCAGAATACAATGATTACTTCAGTTACAGTACGTGATCATTCTAGTGCAAGCTTTGAATTACCTGGTGGAATAACTATCAAATCAAATGATAGTGATCTTAAGGCTGTATTAGATAAGCAGGGAATTACAAACTACAGATACAAGAAATCTTCTAAGTATTACACAATTCCACTTGATAAGAATGACACATCTGACTATCCTAAGGACTACATCAGAATCTACATCAATGATGATGGTTCATTTGAATCTATTCAAGTAAAAAACCTAGGTGCATTTAGAAAATAATCGAAAAACACTAAGTTTTTAATCGCTAACAAATAAAAAGAGAGAAATTTGTAGAGATGCAAGTCTTTTCAAATTTCCCTCTTTTTTATAAGGATTATTGGAATAAAACAAGTTTTAGCATAATCCATTTCATTAGCAATAAAGCATAGGTTCTTGTTTTCATCAGGAAAATCAAGAACCTATATATTCTTCAATATACTCTACTTTGTTGGTCTGTTAATATATTTATTATGAAATTTAGAATATACAATCTTCTGGCTACTATATAAACTGTGATAACCAGAAAAAGTATAACTAAGCGCAACCGCGAACAAATAAAATGGCATTGCCTTAAATCCAAAAAGTTCAAAACAAATAAACAATGATGAAATAGGACAATTGGTAACACCACAAAACAAAGCTCCCATTCCTATTGAAGCACAAAGAGCCGAATCAAATCCAAAAATATTAGAAAACAAACATCCAAACGTTGCACCAACATAAAGAGCAGGTACAATCTCACCACCTTTATATCCTGCTCCAAGAGTAAATGCAGTAAATATAATCTTAAATAAAAAAGCAAGATATGGTGCTTTTCCTTCAATTGCCATTTCTATAACATTCATTCCTGCACCATTATAATAACGAGAACCAGAAATAAATGTCAGTGCTACTACTATAACACCACCCACAAATACTCTTACATATGGATTTGTCAAAAGTTTTTTATAATTCTTACCTGCAAATTTCAATGATTGACAAAAAAACACACTAAGTACAGCACATAAAATCGCTAAAGCCCCCGTTGCCAAAGCCTTTGCAGGTGAAAAATCATATGTAATATTAACAACAAAGATTTCTGCAGCAACCCCCATGTTTTTGGCAACAAAATTAGCTATTAGTGCCGAAAGGACACAAGGAAACAACGCTGAGTAGTACATAATTCCAACACTTTCCAATTCCATCGCCATAAAAGCAGCAGTCATCGGAGTTCCAAAAAGAGCTGAAAAAGCTGCACTCATGCCACACATAGTAATAATTTTACTATTACCTTCATTTAGTTTGAATAGCTTTCCTATATTATAGCCAAGGCTACCACCCATCTGCAGAGCAGCACTCTCTCTTCCTGTTGATCCGCCAAAAAGATGTGTCACTGTGGTAGAAATAAAAATTAATGGAGCCTTTATAAGAGGAAGGTTCTCGCCAGATTGAATAGACTTGATTACAAGATTAGTTCCTCTATCCTCATAATCTTTACAAGATCTATACATGAAAACTATAAAAAGGCCAGCAAATGGAAGCAGAAAAATAATAAAATCGTGATTAGTTCTAAACTTTGTAGCAAATACAATTGCATGATAAAACACAGCTCCTACTGCGCCAACCACAATTCCTGTAATGCTCCCCATTAAAATCCATTGAATCAAAAAGAATAATTTAACTTTTATGCTATCTTCAGAACAATTATCATCCCCTAAATCTTTAAATTTTTCAATACTATTTCCTAACAATTTTCTTTTCATTTCCAAAACCTCTTCAAAACCTGTATTAATTATTGTTTCTTCCGACATTTTATTATATTTTAAGTATTTTATCCATAGTAAAGTGTATAAATAAATCATAGGTTATTGTTTTCATCAGGAAAACAGGTAACCGTACCAGACCAAAATTTGTCGTTAAGACAAATTTTGTCCTGCGAAGCAGGATTCTTGCTGATGATTATCCTAAATCTCAGCAAGAAGTCATAGGTTCTTGTTTTCATCAGGAAAAACAAGAACCGTATCAGACCAATATTTATAATTAGAGAAGTTTTGTCCCAAAGAGCAATAAGTCGTAGTTTAGGTCAGTTTAATCTGTAATTTGAAATTACCATTAAGCAAAAAATTTCGGGACGAATGTATTAAACAATCATCCCGAATTAGTTTACTAATTGCTATTTTCCTAAAACCATCTGCAGTGAAAGTTCAAGACGCTTTGGATATTTCGACATTTTACTTCAAATCTGAAATAACAAAAGCAGGTACTTCATTTTTATTAAAACTGAAGTTTCTATAATTTGAAATAGTTCTTCCTTCTTCGTCTTGAACAGGAATAATTACATTTTCTTCATCCGAATCTCTGCCATCATCATATCCATATTCATCATCATATCCATATTCATCATCATATTCGTCTCCATACTCACTATCGTACTCATCATAACTGTCTTGATCTTCTTTATTGCTGCCAGAACTATTAAGCTCATTATCTTTTTCATTTTTATCTTTTTCATTTTTATTTTTTTCTTTTATAAGTTTATCTGTCAATTCTTTCCTTGACATATAATACATATTTATTCTGTAATAATCTTCAGAGCTATCGTCCTCCTCATCTGACATCCAATAGTTGCTACTATTTCCGTGAACATGAGATAATATTTCATGCATCTTATTCTCATCAGTGTAAGTGACAGTTTTATCTTTTATGTCTTCTCCATCTACATTTGAATAATGAGATATCGTTATAGCTTTCACATTATATGTACTTGCTTTCTGACTAAGCAACATACCATTTTGCTTTAACACATTTATAGAATTAGTATATGAAGCATACACAGGAAGAGTGATGCTTCGTTTGCAATAATCCTTCTCTCCAGAGTATTGAACTTTTCCTATAATAAGATCATTTTTCTCTTTACTATATGAGTAACTTTCAAGATCTTTCTTGTAAGCTTTAACAAACTCTTTAACCGCACTTCTTTTAGTGCTATGAATAGATTCACCATAACTATGATATGAAAAGTCATGATTCTCCGGATATTCTTTCTCAAACTCATCTACATGATAAATCTTGAAAGCACCCTCTTTAAACTGGTTAGAGCTCGTAACCTTATCCATTAAAGCTTCATCTATGTTGAACGGAACCGTGATTACACGATATATCTTTCTTCCATTCTTCATTCTATATAAAACCACTAAATCATTACCATAGACCTCATTTGTAACTTTGTTTCTTTGTCCTACAGCTGCAATTCTTTCGAAGCTTTGAACATCAGTGATATTCATATATTTTTCTGCAAAGTATTTTGATATTCTCTGACTGTCACTAGCATACTCACTATTAAATAGTTCGTTATCGCTTCCATAGTAAGCATCGAACAGCGCACAACTTTCAACCTTAGATGGGTTTGGAAGATATGAATTATATCCAAATAAATCAAGTCTAAATGAAATAATGAACACTGAGGCAAACACACAGCAGGCAAGTGTAAATTTAAAGTTCTTAAATAATGCTTTTACTCCATTAAGCAGTATAAGATTCATTATCATTGATATTATAAAGCATATAACAACAGTCACTAAAACCAGGAATACATTTGTTTTTATTCTATTAGAATCCTTGAACAGATAAATAAACATAAGCATTACATTAAGTGTTCCAAGAATAGTCACCGATACAAATGTAAACATTTTTACCTTGTTAAATACGAATGAATTCCCCGCCATTTCATTTTTCCTAAAATGAAAAATAACAAACGAAATTACTGTCATTACTATAGCAAAAACAATATCGTATAGTACTAACGAATTCTTCATGTCATTATGTAAAAACACCTTAAGAAAAGGAGAAATGAAATTACACTCTTCGAACGTATTGTAAAAATTCAAGTAATATGTTTCGAAGCAGGCAGAAGGATAAAAATTGCTTAATAAAAGAATATCTCCTTCTACCAAATTCAAAACTGTACATAGTAAAAGTGCAATAAATGAATTTCCACAAAGCATCATTGAAAATACAGTAATCGAATAAATCGCTGCAAAAAAGGAAATTTCCTTAATAAAGTTACATACTACATGTATTATCAAATGATTGTAAAAATATCCAAAAAAGCCTGTACAAACAAGTCCCAATAGGCAAAACAATGCTGCTGGAATCACGACCATAAGCATACCACTAAGGTAATTTGCAAACCATCTTATATTTCTTTTTACAGGCAAAGCCTCAAAAAAATCGATTTTCTGTCGATTATTCATCCAGTTAAAACTAAACACAGCAGACATAGCTGCAAGAACAACACACCCTAATATAGTTATTGTATTCCACTTGAACAGATACTCTTCAAATTTTGTAAAAGTATCAATTTCATAATCTACATCTGCTTTTATAAGCATGCAGCCTGTGCTGAGAATTCCAACATAATATAGAAAGAACAAAATAGAAACAATAATGATAAAAGCATTATGTTCTCTCATGAATTGCTTCTGCAAAGTTAAGAAATTTTTAAAACAGCCTGTCTTCTTAGGTTCATTTTGTGTAATACTCACATTATCACCCCTCAATAATCTTTCTGATGTCATATCCAACCACCTCCGTTTCACTAATAAAGACTTCTTCTAGTGTCAAAGGAAGCATTTCGAAGAAAACCATTTTTAATCCTCGAAAAAGTCCCTCAATCTCTTCTCTACTACCTCTTAAAGTTAGTGTGTGGAGTTTTCCACGCTTATCATCAATCATTACAGTTGTTTTTGCTTTTAAACCTGATAAATCATTCTCATTCTCAAAAACACACTGAACTTTCTGAATACCCAGCTTCATCTCTTCAATATTTTGAGACAGTATAACACCGCCTTGATGAAGTAAACCAACATGATCGCAAATATCCTCTAATTCTCTAAGGTTATGAGATGCAATTATAGGTGTAAGTCCTCGTGTTTCCATATCATTAGCAAAAAGACTTTTAACCGCCTGTCTCATAACTGGATCAAGGCCATCAAATGTTTCGTCCAAAAAAAGATATTTCGTATTAGAACAAATGCCCAAAATACAAACCAGCTGTTTCTTCATACCTTTTGAAAAAGTAGTTATCTTTCTAACTTTTTCAAGACCAAATCTATCCAAAAGACTAAAAAATCTCTCACAGTCAAATTTTGGATAAAGGTCTTTATAGTAATTCATCATTTCTTTTGGTGTACTATTAGAAAAAAAGAACGGTTCGTCAGCACCAAAGAAAATCTCCTTTTTAGCCTCAACATTATCATATACAGGCTGTCCATCCATAAGTATTTTTCCCTTATCAGGACGATAAATACCTGAAATAAGTCTCATCATAGTAGACTTACCTGCACCATTTGTACCAATCAAGCCAAATACTTCTCCGTCTGAAATTTTCAGTGAGATACCATTTAAAGCATTAATTGGATTTTTCTTATCTCCAGTTTCAAAACTCTTAAATAAATCAACAATCTCAATCATACACTTTCCTCACATATTGTCGCTATGTTTTTAAACGAAGTGACAAAAACTATAATTATATCAATCCTTCCAACAAATCCTTTTTATCGATACCAATTTCTTCAGCCTCTTTCAAAATTTTCTCAATTTCGAGTCTGAGCTCTTTCTGTCTTTCCATTTTCAAAGACATATTACCACTTACAAAGTTTCCCCGACCTTTGACTGTATACAAAAATCCTGAACGTTCTAAAGCTGCATACGCTTTCTGAACTGTATTTGGATTTGTAGACAGTTCAACAGCAAGTGATCTAACAGAAGGCAATTGCTCATTACTCTCCAAAACTCCATTTATAATCAGCTTTCTGAAACCATCATAAATCTGTTCATAAATGGGGCGAGAATCTTGATAGTCGATATGAATAAACAATTACTTCGCTCCTTTCATTCTTGTATGAACTGTATTATTTGTGTTAGTACACTAATAATAGTTCCGTAATACAATTATGTCAATAGTCAAAATAATATTTTTTCATTTACCTTGATAATAATCACTTTTTTACGTAAAATTAATAATGTGGGTTCAATAATCAGACAATAAATCCGAAATAATACTAACTATAATAATTGTAAACAAAAGCATGAAAACAAAAACTATAGCTAATCAATCCAAACAATATAAGACATATTATTTTACAGAACTACAAAAAATACAAATATTAGGCAAATAATCAGGAGGAAGGTATGTCTGATCTTATAAAAGTAAGTATCATCATTCCAGCCTATAATTCAGAAAAAACAATATCTGCTACTTTAGATACGGTTGTAAAGCAAACACTTTCTGATATAGAAATTATCATTATAAATGATGCTTCCACTGACCGTACTATGCAGATTATTCAACGGTATCAGACGGATTATTCAGGACTTATTCACGTAATTGATTCCAAAGAACATAAAGGACCAGGCGGTTGCCGTAACCTCGGATTAAATGCAGCTAAAGGTCAATATATTGGCTTTGTCGACAGCGATGATTTTATAAATGCAAATATGTACAAAAAGCTTTATTCAAGGGCAATGGAAGGCGGTTTTGAAATCGTTGACTGCGCTATGTATGACCAATCTCTTGACAAAATCATCCTTCAGGCAAGTGATAAACTTACCGGTGTTTTAACTGATGAAAAAAGAAGCTATCTGATAAGTCTTGGAGGATACCTTCCGACAAAAATCTTTCACCGTAGACTTTTCGAAAATCCCCAAATTCGAATGAGGGAAAACTGCATATTGGAAGATTATGAAATAATGGCATATTTATACGCAAGAGCTCATAGTATAGGAAATGTTAAAGAGACTTTGTACCAGTATAATAATACTTTCGGAGCCTCTACTAAGATTTCAAATCCTTCTGAATATATCAGAAATGTATCAGGTGCAATGCAAGCTCTATACAATACACTTTCACCGCTTCCAAACTATGAGAACATAAGGCTTTCTGTAGAGTCTCAGATAAGTAAACTCTATTCCTATGGAATAGAAGTATGCATATTTATGGAACAAAAAGGTGATGATATTTATGCACCTATCCTAGAAAAAACACTATGCCTTTTACACAAAAAGTTAGTATATACACAATACGAAGAAAACCCTTTCACCACAATGCAGTTATCAGCTGATGATATACAAATGCTTCATGAAAATGACGAAAAGTATTAAACAGTCCGCGTTTAAAACTGTCTATTTTCAATAGTCTTCTAAATGTATAAAACTGTAAAAACATAAAAAGTAAATTCTATAAATATTCATTTTTGTATTGATTTTATGCAACTATTGTGATTTAATATTTGTATATTTTTTCATGGCAAAATTAATATCATTAATAATTATTTTTATTTTTTACATTAATTTCATAACAGGAGGATTATTTATGAAAAAAAAGATTCTGTCTGCAATAATGGCTGTGGTACTTACTGCCAGTTTCTGCGCATGTGGAAAGTCAGGAAATGATGATAATACCATTACAATGGCAACTAACGCCGAATTTCCACCTTATGAATATCATGACAATAATAAAATAGTGGGAATTGATGCCGAAATAGCTGAAGCAATTGCTAATAAACTTGGCTACAAACTTGAAATCGAAGACATTGCATTTGATTCCATTATTCCTGAGCTTTCCAGTAAGAAAGCGGATTTTGGCATGGCAGGAATGACAGTTACAGAAGATCGTAAAAAGAGTGTAGACTTTTCAGATTCCTATGCTTCTGCTCGTCAGTCTATTATTGTTCCTGAAAACTCATCTATTTCAGGTCCAGATGACCTTAAAGACAAGATTGTCGGTGTTCAGACAGGAACAACTGGTGATTTGTACGTAACTGATGACCTTGGCGATGATCACGTTGAGCGTTATAACAAGGGAATGGAGGCAGTTCAGGCACTTGTACAGGGCAAAATTGATGCAGTTGTAATCGATAATGAACCTGCAAAGGTGTTCGTATCTGAGAACAAGGGGCTTAAAATTCTAGATACTGCATATGCTGAAGAATCTTATGCTATTGCTGTAAACAAGGGAAATACAGAACTTCTTGACAAGATTAATAAAGCACTTGCCGAATTGAAAGAAGACGGTACTATCGATAAGATTATTGATAAATACATTACCGCCGAATAATTATATTACTAAGGACTAAGGAACATGTTTGAAAATTTCAGAGAACAGTTTATTTTAAACTTCATAGATGATAATCGTTGGCAGTATCTTACGAATGGTTTATTGCTTACACTTAAAATTTCTATTTTTTCGATTATCATAGGTATTATTTTAGGTTTTATCATAGCAGTTATTAAATATAGCCATGATAACAATGGAAATTGTAAGATACTAAATTTTATATGCGATATTTATCTTACTATTATTCGTGGAACACCAGTTGTTGTTCAGTTGCTCATAATATATTTTGTAATATTTGGCAGCACACGAATTGATAAGTCATTCGTTGCTATCATTGCTTTTGGTATAAATTCAGGTGCATATCAGGCTGAAATATTCCGTTCAGGATTAAATTCAATCCCGCGTGGACAGTACGAAGCTGGAAGAAGCCTAGGTTTTTCATCTAATCAGACAATGGTAAAAATAATAATGCCTCAGGCAGTAAAAAATGTAATACCTGCTCTCTGCAATGAATTTATTTCTCTTATTAAAGAGACTTCTGTTTCTGGATACATAGCACTTGAAGACCTGACCAAAGGTGGAGATATCATTAGAAGCCGTACCTACTCAGCATTTATGCCGCTTATTGCTGTTGCACTTACTTATCTTGTTTTAGTAATGATACTCACTCAGATAGTTAAGCATTTGGAAAGGAATCTTCGTAAAAATGAACGATAATAATAAAGAGACCAAAGACACGCTTATACAGGTTAAAAACCTTTGCAAACAATTTGGCAAAAAGAAAGTTTTAAATGACATTACTGTCAATATAAATAAGGGCGATGTTGTATGCGTAATAGGACCGTCTGGTTCAGGAAAATCTACTTTTCTTAGATGCCTGAACAGACTTGAGACTCCGACATCCGGACAGATACTGTTCGACAACGTTGATATCTGCAATCCCAAGACAGATATCGACATTCATCGTCAAAAAATGGGAATGGTTTTTCAACAGTTTAATCTCTTCCCACATATGACCATTTTAAAGAACCTCACAATCGCTCCTATAAGCCTTCAGCACAAATCACAAGAGGAAGCTGAAGAAATGGCAATAAGCCTTCTTAAAAGAGTAGGACTTGAAGACAGAGTCAATTCATATCCAAGCCAGTTATCCGGCGGACAACAACAAAGAATTGCCATAGTAAGGGCTTTGTGTATGCAACCTGAAGTAATGCTATTCGACGAACCCACTTCTGCTCTCGATCCTGAAATGGTTGGTGAAGTTTTAAACGTAATGAAAGACCTTGCCAAGGAAAAAATGACAATGGTTGTAGTTACTCATGAAATGGGATTTGCCAGAAATGTCTCTAATAGAGTAATGTTTTTAGATGGTGGAAATTTCCTGGAAGAAAATACCCCTTCAGAATTTTTTGATCATCCTCAGAATGACAGAACAAAGCTATTCTTGAGCAAAGTTCTATAAATTTTGTAAAGTTCTTGATTTCCTCAAAAGTGGAAATCAAGAACTTTTTTGTTATTTTTTGGCTCTTCTCCTAATTGATTTTATATTCGTATTTCTTTTTCTTCCTCTTCTTCTTGGATTCTTACTTTTTCTATATTCTTTAATTTCTTTAAGTATCTTCTCTTCGTTTCTGTTAAGAAGAATACTGCAGATTTCGGGCGAGAGTTTTTCTATATCTATTCTAGTTTGTGGAACTTTTATACTATCATCAGTTTGTTTTAACTGCTCTAATCTCTTAATTTCAGTTTTAGGAAGAGGAAGTTTGGTCCATTCTATGATCTTTTTTATAAGAAAAGGCTTACTAGACGATGAATACTTTGGCATATTGTGATTTTGCAAAACAACATTAAATTCAGGACGCCATAATAGCTCTAACTTCCTTTCAATAAGTGCTTTATCATTCTTTGCCGGCTTTCTAAGAAAATAGAAATCAACTCCTTCTTCAATTTCATCTATCGTTATGATTCCCCAGTGTTTTGGTACATGTTCTTCAATATGAAATGCATGAGAACTTCCGACAGCCACAATATTATAATCAAAAATGGTATCATAATCTTCTGTCTGACTTGAAAGACGAGCATATGTATCAGCATCAGATTTTATCTCTACACCGATAAGAGCATTGCTTGTTATTACTAATAAATCTGCTCTGGAATTACCAATCATCTTCTCTTCTATGATTTTTATCTTTCCATATTCGTGCTGCAAAAAAAGCCCCAAAGGCTTTCTAATATCCTTATCAAGTAGCATCAATCTTCTCCCTGCCTGTCTATAATAGTCTCCATGCATATCTTCTGAGGTCTTAATCCCATTTTCTCATAGAACTTTTTTGCAGAAGGATTGCATGACCAAACATTTAATGTGATATTATAAAATTTCATTTCTTTTGCAAATTGATGAATATGCTCATATAGAATTTTCCCGACATTTTGTCCTCTGCATGTTTCATCCACGCAAATATCATCTATGTAAAGAGTTCTCACATCAGTCAAAACGTTATCATTAACAACCTGCTTTTCAATACAAAATCCATGGGCACAAACGTAGTCATCCTCATTCACGCATACGAAAACAAACATCTTATCATCTTTTAAAATATTACTTAACTCAGCTTCGTTATATTTAGTAGCCGGTCCCTTGAACAAATCCGGTCTCCCATTATGATGAACCATATCAACTTGGACAAGTAAATCCAATATACGCGGAATATCTTTTTCATTTGCTCTTCTAACTGTATACGTACTCATACTTTTCTCCTCCACTTTTTGACGCTTGTCAGCATACAAATCACCATGTGATTTACGCGATTTATTATTATCTATGACTTCTTGCTGAGATTTAGGATAATCATCAGCAAGAATCCTGCTTCGCAGGACAAAATTTGTCTTAACGACGAATTTTGGTCTGGTACGGTTATTGATTTTCCTGATGAAAACAATAACCTATGACTTCTTGTCACTTACATTCAGAAACTCGCATTTACTGCGAGTTTCGTGAGAACAAAAGTCAAGTGGCAAACTGGTTCAAGGCGAAGCCTTTTCAAATGACCAGTTTGCGTGGTTTTTAGAACGTAGTGACAAAAATCTATGCTCAAAAAAACGCCCCGCAGCATCTGCCGTGGGGCTTGAAATTTTATTATAAAACAATACTTTCCTTAAGATGCTCTGCTTCTTTTAACCCAAAATACATTTCAACAATTGCAAGTCCAAAGTAAAGCGCTGTTCCAACACCTCTGCTGGTTATGATATTGTCACTTACAACAACCTTGTCCTCAACATATAATGCACCATTATCTGTAAGAGTATTTTTGCATGAAGGATAACAAGTTGCTTTCTTATTTTTCAAAAGCCCAAGCTCTGCCAAAATAGTTGGAGCCGCACAAATAGCTGCTACTTTTTTTCCTTCTGCAATATACTTTTTTATATTATCACACAAAACAGAACATGCTTTTAAATTCGGTGTTCCCGGAACTCCGCCAGGAAGAATAATCATATCTATATCATCAAAATTCAACTGACTGATTGTAGTATCGCAAAGAATTGTTACTTTATGCGATGAAGTTATAGACAAGCTGTCTGAGACTGAAACCTTAATGCATTCAATGCCGGCACGATATAAGATATCATAAGTGCTGAGGGCTTCAACTTCTTCACATCCATCTGCCATAAAAATAGCTGTTTTAACACTTGAATTATTCATTTTCCCTCCAGATTTTTTATAAAGAAATCACAGTTAGCGTATATCATCTAATATATTAACATATTTAGACCGATAAATTAACTGACCAAAAAGCTTTTAAAGATGATGTTAACCATAAATTACTGTTAATAGAGAGGTGAATGATGCTTAGATTACGAATTGCTGAACTCACACCAGGTATGAAGCTTGCTGAAAATGTGTATTCTTTTGATCACAACCAGCTTATAATGTCAAAAGGAACTGTACTTGACGATGCTTCAATTACAAAACTTGCTTTTTATTCTATAATATACGTATTAATTGATGATTCAAAAGTTATAAGTGTTGATAGCGAATCTTACGCTGCAAGAATGCGTCAAACACCAACTTTCAAAAAATTTAAAACAGACTTTGAAGATTTTACAGGTGATTTTAAAAAAAATATCAAAGAAACAATCTCCAGTGGAAAACCAATTGAAACAAAGCCTTTGATTGACCCTATATACGCAATGATTAGCGGTGGATCAAATCTTCAGGAAGTTTTCGGAATGATTCACTCTCTTCGAAGCTACGATGATGCAACTTATGTACACTGCATAAATGTTGCGATGATTTGTAATATTCTAGGCCAATGGCTAAAAATGAGCCCTGACGAAATAATCATTCTTACAGAAGCAGGAATACTTCATGACATTGGTAAAATGGAAATTCCTGAAGATATTCTCAATAAGCCAAATAAACTCACAGATGAAGAATATCAGTTAATCCAGACTCATCCCCAAAGAGGTTATGAGATTTTAAAAAATCAGCAAATTAATGAACATGTTAAACTAGCCTGCCTTCAACACCATGAAAGATGCGATGGAACAGGTTATCCTAGTAATCTTCGAGGAGAACAAATAGATAAATTTGCTCGTATCGTGGCAATAGCTGACGTTTATGATGCGATGACCAGCGCCAGAGTATATCGCGAAGCTTTGTGCCCGTTTGTTGCAATACAAATGTTCGAAGATGAAGGTCTGCAGAAATACGACGTAGAGGCCATAATGACCTTCTTAAAGAATATAGTTGAAACCTACCGTCAGAATAGAGTAAGACTCAATAATGGTGAAGAAGGCGAAATCATCTATATTGATCCGCTACACTTAGCAAGACCTACTATTCAATGTGGCGATACTTATCACGATCTGTCAAAAGAAAAAACATTGTATATTGAAGCTATTTTGTAATTACTAAAAGCGGCAAACTAAACAAAAAGTCATTTATTTGTTTAGTTTGCCGCTTGATTATAATCTCACGAACTTAAATTTACTCTTCTATCTCCTCATCCCTTGCATTTTCATCTATATCAATTTCATCCGTATAGTTTTTTCTCTTATCAGCTTTAGCCCTATTAAATTTTTCCGGAAGCTTAATCGTAATATTAGATGAAAATGAAACTTTTACCATCCATACAAGGAAAGCAAATACAAGTATAGGAATAATACAGGATGTAACAATCATTACAGCAAGTGATTCTAACATTCCACTAAGAAAGCCTGTAAATTTATCCACCATCTTATTGGTAATAGAAGACGACTCATTACCAAATTCAGAATCCAAACTTTCATCGTTTTCAATATCATCGTACTGATTTATTGTATTCTCAACTTTTTCTCTCTGAGTTTCATAGACAATATCCGAAAGTCTTACACTTGCAGGTACTATCATATAAACAACAATCCCAATGAGTGCTATTTTACTTGCAATCACACGATATCTTTTTTTATTAAATAAAAGCGCAACACTCATAAGAACGCAAACAATTGGTATAAAAAATGTAAATACTACATATCCTGACATTGTAATTAAAAATTTTTCCAAATACAAAGCACTAAGGATTGCCAAAAAGTAAGTTGCAAGCTGCGCCAACTGCTGTGCAATAGGCGTACATGCATCTCCAGGCAAAAGAGAAAGAATAGCTGAAGCACCAGCAGCGCCACCTGAAAGCTTCATAACTGTTTCAACTTTCTTCTGAGTCTGCTCAATTGAATGCTGATGGTTATCCGCAGAAGCCGCAAAAGGTGCAATTTTCGTAAAAGAAATCACTGCAATAAGAAGTAATATTGCTATAATAGCTGTCTTTTTTAATCTCAAAACCAAACTCCTTTTATCGTTTTATTCCAAATTCTACTTTATAGTCAGAAGCATTAGGAAAATTTTGAACAAAATTCTTTATAAGTAATTTTGCCTGCTCATCCGACTTTACCAAAATTCCATTAGCTAATGCCTTACTTTTTGCAGCATTCTCAAATTCAGCAAGAGATGCATTGTAGTCATCAAGCTTAAGAGGATTCCACAAAGATTCACTCTCTGAATATATTTTGAAAGTATTCTTATCTATGTTTATAGATTTAATCTCTGAATTTGGAATACTGATAAACAAAGTCTTATTTGTATCATTTTTAGTAATAGATATTTTAGAAAAATCTACACCAGCACTTACAGTACCATCATAACTGTAGATAAATTCTGACGATGTTGTAATAAACTTTAGAAATGTTTTTTCTTTGGAATATCTTTCGATATTTGTAAAATAGTACTCCTGAGTAATCAGAAATCCCATATTTTCAAGACCATCCTGAAGCGTCTTGGTATTAATTGTAATTAAAACTCTCTCTTTAGTATCTTTTTTAACTACAGTTGATACCGATTCATTAGAAAAATCTTTTCCTTGCGAATTCTTGTTAAAAAAATCAACGCAAAGCATAGCACTCAATATAACTGCGAGCAAAATAATCGAAATCAAGAAGTAAGTATTTAGTTTCTGTCTGTCCTTCATGTTATGTCCTCTCAAGTAAACTCTTTTCTTCAAAAAACGTAGAAAGATTTAAATCATTTCATGAGTTTTCGTAAAGTTTTCAACAATTCATCCACAATTTCATCATCACCGTTTTTTATACCATCAACAATACATCCTCTTATATGGCATCCAAGAAGTTCCTGATTAAAACCATCAATTGCAGAACCAACGGATATAGACTGTTGAAGGATATCATTACAATAAGCATCAGACTCCACAAGCTTTTGGAGACCTCTGACCTGTCCTTCTATTCGCTTTAATCTATTTATCAAAGCTGTCTTTTGCTCATCAGAACGAATAGTTTTCTTTTTACAGCAGCACTCATTTACTACATCTGTTTGTTGCTTTTTCTCCATGCATTTTTCCTCTTTAACTCTTATAATATTTACTTTAATTTATCTTTGAATAGAAACAACTATATACACCCGGATACTATTTGTCAATAAAATAATTAACGTTAAAAGGTATCAGTATAGCACTATTAGTTGTATAATAAAATTAGTATGTTTATGGATTCAATTATTTACATACTTAAACAACACGAGGAGAAAACAGTCATGATGAAAGTAATGCCCATTGAGGCACAGATAAAGCCATTTATTTTTTTAATACTTCTAATAAGCCTTCTTTCGTTAAATATTATTTATTCTAAAGCAAATGAGAATATTGGTAATAAGCGTGAAATCCGCTGCTTCAAAGGTATGTTGATTTCATTTATGATATATTGTCTTGTTGATTTGCGCTTGCTTATAGGAGAAAGATTTTACTCGATATTTCCAAAATTATTCGTACTTTTTGTAGTATCAATTGGTTTTGCCGCAATGTCCTGTGCATGCTTTTTCTGGTTTTTATATGTTTATTCGGATTTGCATATCGCGCAGAAAAGTTCTCTAAAAAACAAAATAAATATATGGGGAATAATAATCCACATACCTGTACTTATTGATCTATTTATACTGTTCACACCCATGTATGTATTCGTTTATGAGATAAAAGATGGTGTTGCATACTTCAAACCACTAATAAATCTTATACTTATTATTGATTATATCTACCTTATTGCTGCAACAGGCATTTCTATATTTAACAAAAAAAGAGCTAAAACCAAATCTGAAAAGAAAAAATATAATAGCCAGATACTGTTTATTCTATTCTTTACAGTTAGCGGTTTCCTTATTGGCTTTCTAATGAACCTGCCTGCAATTGAACTATGTGTGATACCTGTAGTATTAAAAATATTCGTAGAACTGCAAGATTCGCAAATATACACAGACGCTCTTACAAAGCTTTATAACCGAAGACGCATGACTGAATTTATCAATGATGGAATCTCAACTTGCAGCAAAGAAGATCCGCTCACAATAATCATGATTGACATGGATTATTTCAAGAGTATCAATGACATATTAGGGCATGATGAAGGAGATAAAGCTCTTATTTATTTTTCTAAATCACTTGGTCACATGCTTTTAAACAAAAGCGCTGTAGCTGCCAGATGGGGCGGCGACGAATTTGTAGTCTGTGGAAAAGAAAAAGAACTAAGCGAAAAGTTCAGACAATGGCTTCAGGAAGAACTTGAAACCAATAATGAACTAAGTTACGTTCCACAATTTAGTTCTGGTTTCTATAAGTGTACATCTCCTAATAAAACTTCTGAACAGGTTCTAGTATATGCTGATGCAGCTCTTTACAAAGACAAAGAAGAGCGTCATAAAATACCAAATAACTTCGTTTCAAAACTTATTGCTATAAAAAACGGAACTGTTTCCTTATGAAACAGTTCCATTTTTTAATTGGTCTCAACATAATTAAAGTTATTAAGAAATCTCTTTAATCTCTCAGATTTTGGATTATCAAAGAATTCCTTCGGATTCCCTTCCTCCACAATTTTTCCCTCATCGATAAAAATCATCCTATCAGCAACTGCTCTTGCAAACTGCATTTCATGAGTAACTATCAGCATTGTCCTCCCTTCTTTTGCTAAAGACAATACCACATCTAAAACCTCCTTCACCATCTCCGGATCAAGTGCTGCAGTAATCTCATCTAATAATAAAATCTCCGGTTCCATCATTAATGCCCGGACAATTGCAACCCTCTGCTTTTGACCGCCAGATAGCTGTCTTGGATAACTATCTTTCTTTGAAAGAAGACCAACTTTGTTTAGAAGTTCTAATGCCTTCTTAGTTACTTCCTTCTTATCTATCTTTTTCACCTTAACAGGAGCTAAAATCACATTCTGCAAAACAGTCATATGAGGAAACAGTTCATAACTCTGAAAAACCATTCCAATCTTTTCTCTGATTTTTCGAAGGTTATGTGCATCAGAATTAATCACTTCTCCATCTAGAATAATCTCACCTTCCTGTATATCTTCCAATGCATTAAGGCATCTTAAAAAAGTGCTTTTTCCGCATCCGGACGGTCCAACAATAACGAGTACTTCGCCCTTTTGTACAGATAAATTTAAGTTTTCGAATATAATTGTATTTTCGTATTTCTTACTTATATTTTTTACTTTAAGAATTTCACTCATAACTAAACTTTCCATTTCTTTTCTAAAAATCTTGAAAGTAGACTAATCGGCCAACAAGCTGCAAAGTACAGCAAGAATATTACCAAAAAAACCCAAAACGCAGCATTTGGGGATGCCGTTCTATTAGCTTCTATTATCTGCTGACCCACTTTTAAGACTTCTACAATTCCAATCATCATTACAAGACTTGTAGTCTTAATCATTCTGGTAATAAGATTAATTGATAAAGGTATAAGCATTCTTACCACCTGTGGCATAATAATATATCTGTATGTCATAAATGAACTAAGAGAAAGCGCTGCGCTGCTTTCATACTGTATCGTCGGAATGCTCTTTAACGCTCCTCTTACAAGATCCGACATCTCAGCAGCACCCCAAAATGAGAAAACAATAATAGAAGCAGTTTCTGCTGATAAATTTATTCCTATTACTTTTGTTGAACCAAAATACACAATAAACAGAAGAACCATCTGTGGCATAATACGCACAATTTCCAAGTAGATTTTGGAAAAAAATAATACAACACGGTTATGCATAGCCATTAAAATTCCCAGAATAATACCAAGTACCAAACTAATAGCAACTGATATCAAACTTATATTAAGTGCAGTGGAAAGCCCCTCCAAAAGCCTTAGCATATTACTACCTTTTAATAAAACTTCAAAACCCATTACTTTCACACTCCATTTTGTTTTAGCCGTTAATAGAAACCACTTTTTTCTCAATAACACTTCCTAGAAAAGATACCGGAAGAAGCATTATTACATAGAAAATCACCAGTAAGAACAAAGCTTCTGTAGTATTGTAATAAAGTCCTATAAGGTCCTTTGCTCTAAACATCAAATCCATAAGACTAATTGCAGAAAAAACACTGGTTTCTTTCAATAAAAAAATGACATTTGCCACAATCCCCGGTACACTTTTAGAAAAAGCCTGAGGAAGTATTACATATATAAACATTTGAGTCTTACTAAAACCAAGTGCAAGTGAACTTTCAGTCTGAGATATAGATACTCCCTCAAGGCCGCTTCTAAAAACTTCTGCCATGTAACTTCCACCAAGAAGTCCTAATCCAACAGCCCCGCAAGTGCCTGCTGATATCACGATACCTATCTTAGGTAGTCCAAAATATATGAAAAACAACTGCACCAGTAAAGGCGTGTTTCTAAACAGCTCTATGTAAACTGCGACAATTTGTGAAAGAACAGGGATTTTGAAATGCATTATAAATGCTGATAATATACCTATTACAAGCGAAAAAGCTATACCAATCCAACCAATTTTTACGGTAAGTAAAAAAGCATCAACATAAGTTGGAATATACGAAATTACAACATTAAAATCCATCTTCAAAAACCCTTAATCCTTTATTTCAAAACTATTGTTTTGAAATTATTTTATAATCTAAAAAACACTTATCTTTAAACTTACTTATTTGTTATCGCCCTGTTCAACAACAAGTGTATCCTCATAATCAGCACCATACGTATCAATAAGAGTCTTTTCATAATCAGCATGGAAGAACTTCTCTTTTCCAAGTGTAACAAGCTCGTCATTTAACCACTTAAGAAGTGATTCATTTCCCTTAGATACAGCTGGAGCAATCGTGTCCTGACTTCCAAGTGACGGAATACCTACTTCATAACCTTCATTTTCTTTAGCAAAGGCAATAACTTCTGTATTATCATTTGCCCACGCAATGCCAGTTCCATTTTCAAAAGAAGTCTTGGCTGCAGCATAAGTGTCAAACTTTTGAAGCTTTATATCCGGGTAGTTTTTCTCTAAAAAGGTCTCCGCAGTTGTACCAGAAATAACAATAACCTGCTCATCAGAAGAGACTTTTTCAATATCTTTTATAACTTTATCCTTGTGTGAAACCACTCCAAGAGCAACATTCATATATGGAAGCGCAAAGTCAACCTTTTGAGCCCTTTCATCTGTCACAGTAAAGTTGGCAAGAACAATATCCACTTTGCCACTTTCAAGATACTCAACTCTATTTGCTGCTTCTGTAGAAACATAGTTTATCTCCACACCGAGATCTTTTCCGATTCTGTTAGCCAAATATACATCATATCCCTGATAATCACCATTTTCATCAACATATCCGAATGGATTTTTGTCAGAAAAAACTCCAATATTAATTGTTCCGCTCTTCTTGATTTCATCTAGTGTCCTGTATACCTTTCCGTTTGCCTTAAGTTTTTGCGCACCATTTTCTCCATTTGCAGCATCACTTTTTCCGCAAGCACCAAGCATAGACGCTCCAAGTACTAGCGCAAGTGCTCCTGTAATAATTTTTTTTGCCTTTATATTTTTAATAAGATTCTTTTTCATAATTTAAATATTCTCCTTCATCAACTTTTTAGTCCTTTTATAACAAGAACGGACTTATTTTTTCAATTATTGCCTTAGAAAGATTCCTGTGTCCCTCCTCATCCAAATGCTCCTCATCAATATGACTTGCCTTGGCATAATCAGAAGCTGCCAAAAAACTATACCCATTTTCTAAAGCAAACTCTTTATAGTATTTCTTAAGCTTGGTACTAACCTTTACTGAATCTTTGTCAAATTCCGGATCTTTATCCTCTCTCCATACATCCTCACCAAGATAAATTGGAGATACAATCAAGATTTTGTCTGGCGGCAGGTATTTTACAATTTCACTTACACACAGTTTTAAACCACTGATTATCGTATATGCATTATTGTGAAATAAAGCCTTACAATCATTAGTTCCAAGCATAACAATTGCATAGTCAATAGGAGTAATTGTTTCAAGTACCATCGGAAGAACATCAATTGCCTTTCTCAAAGGTCTAAGTTCATCTTCAAATACTGTAGTTCTTCCACAAAGTCCTTCCTCAATTACTCTTACGCCTTCTAAATTTTCCTGAATAATGCTAGTCCAGCGAATCCCCCATGGAAATCTATCTTTTGTACCAGGAATAAGCCCCCAAGTATTCGAATCACCAAATGCTAAAACATTTTTCATATCCCACCTTCTTTCTGTCAGTTTGCATAATAAAACATGCTGACAGCTACTCGATTTTACTTTGAAACATTTTGCAGTTAATAAATAATCAAGTTGTATAAAACAAAAAATGAGAGAACATTGTTCTCTCAGATACATAGACTTTGGCAAAAAATTTCAAAAACTATATCATCAGCAACACGCCAACTTATCCGCCTCTCTATGTACCTGACAGTTATTCATTAAACAACAGCACATGCAACATGATGATTTAATAGACATTGTGTTTAACATAATCTTCTCCTCCTCTTTCACCTATCATTTTTTTAAATAGAATAGGGACTCATTTATTGAAAATAATAATACTTACTTTTACATACTATGTCAATAGGTTTATGGAAAAAAATCTATTTTTGCAAAAATAATATATCTCTAACAATTTGCTTTACCATCGTAAATCCCCAAAAATCAAATAATCTCTACCACTTCACCTATATACATGTCATGGTCTGGTTGATTCTCATAATACTGAGTTCTTATATCTTCCGGCATATTCTTAACATCTAAAGTCTGTTTAAAAAGCTTTTTACATACAAGCGTAACTTCTGCTTCTTCAAAAGTCATGGAATGCTCCAGCTGTTTTGGCACAAGACCTGAATCTTTCATCTTATCCATATCTCTGCCTGACTTAGAGCCCAAAACAGCCAACGTTTTCTTATATTCATCAGAAAAGAAACTAATAGTAAAATAATCACTATTATCGATAAACTCATGTGTATATCTTGTTGTTCTGACATAAACATTTGCAACTGGTTTGCCCCAAAGTGTTCCAAGACCTCCCCAGCTAATAGTCATGGTGTTAAATTTTTCTTTATTGCCAGCTGTAAGTAGTGCCCATTTCTTATCATATTGTTCGAAAATATCTGTTTGAAAATTCATATTATGCTCCCTTCTTCAAAAACATATTTAATACAATTTCATTCAATAATTTTATTAATCACCTGCAAAGATTTCCTTACGCAAGTTTCATATCTCCATCCTCGACCCATCCAAGTCTCTTTACAAAAGCATTAATCAAAAGTGATAAAACAGCTGGAAGTATAATAGCTATCATCACAAGTCCAACCCAGTCAAAGCTTGTTACTGATGCCTTAACTCCTGCGTGAACATCATTTACCCAGCCAGTGTACACGCCAATAGGACCGACCATTCCACATGTACCCATTCCTGATGATACAGGTGCACCATTCATCTGTAATTTGAACAGACATGTTGCAAGAGGCCCAGTTATAGCAGAGCAAAGTGTTGGAGCTATCCATATTCTAGGATTTTTAACAATATTTCCCATCTGGAGCATAGAAGTTCCAATACCCTGAGATACTAAACCGCCCCACTTATTTTCTTTAAAAGAAATAACTGCAAACCCTATCATCTGTGCACAACAGCCAGCTACAGCAGCGCCTCCGGCAAGACCTGTAAGACCAAAAGCTGCACATATAGCCGCTGACGAAATTGGAAGAGTTAAAGCTATACCTACAAGAACAGAAACAATGATTCCCATGAAAAATGGATGAAGCTCGGTTGCCTTCATTATTACATCTCCAAGTAGCATCGCACCCTTTCCAAGTGGCGGGGCAATAAGCCAGGAGAAAAATACTCCAACTCCGATTGTAACAAGTGGAGTTACCAGAATATCAACCTTAGTCTCTTTTGAAACAGCCTTACCAATCTCTGCAGCCAGAATTGTTACAAACAACACAGCCAAAGGGCCACCTGCACCTCCAAGTGCATTTGCCGCAAAACCAACTGTAATCATAGAAAAAAGAACAAGCGGCGGACATTTTAGCGCATAGCCAATAGCTGTAGCCATGGCAGGACCACTCATAGCTGATGCAAGACCTCCAACGGTATATTCCTTCCCTGCTATTGTAGCTACAGTACTAAGAAGAAAACTAATCCCAAACTGTTTTCCTATAGTATCTATAATAGTACCTATGAGAAGTGAACAAAAAAGTCCCTGTGCCATAGCACCAAGTGCATCAATTCCATAACGCTTCAAAGAAATCTCAATATTTTTTCTCTTTAAAAAATCCTTAAACCTACTCATATCCCTCTCTCCATCTAACGTTACTATTTACTTGAAATTATATCCTGTAACGAATCTAATTGAAATTTAATGAAAAATTCACCCAACATTTCTTATATTATCATAGGTTCATGCTTTTGTCAGAAGCAAAAAGCAGGTCTTCACATTTTTTAATGAAAACCCGCTTTCTACTACCTCTTTATATATATCTTTTAAAAGCTTTAAAAAATCACAATCTATTGTACTTACAACACCTGTTGGTACTCAACATAATTTTCTTTACTTTTTCTTTACTTTTTCTTTCCTTTCTTCTGACTGCCCATATGGTCTGGTACGGTTATTGTTTTCCTGGTGAAAACAATAACTAAGGATTATTCCAGCTTACAAAAATCATATTTTGGCCAAAAGAATATCTATACTCTAAATTATCGCAATAATGAAATACAAGTTTTAGTCCTGTTTTCCTTTTCTTTTCAGAAAAAGATACAGGATCAAATGGTACTCCAGCATTTCTAAGAGAAGCTGTCACCTTATTTTCATGAATCATTACAGTTAAATCCATATAGGCATCATCTTTGCATCCAGAATAACTAACTATATTCATCATTAGTTCATCGAGGCAGTGAATAATACTACTTTGAAAATCTCCAGTATCATACTCATTCAAAAAGCCTATAAGATATTCTATAGCTTCAGCCTTATCATTCATATTACATTTAATAGAAATATCGAATTTCTTTGCTACAGGAGAAGTTCTTGGTATCAGTGATATTAATCTTAGCTGTCCCTTGGATTTCAGGAATATAACCGTTGTATCTGCAAAAAAAGTCAAAAGACTAAGAATAGTAGTCAACGGAAATGCGAGCCAGATTTTATCTGGAGAAAGAAAATGCTCTGTATTAGCAAAGGAGGCAACAATTGAGAGCAAAATAAGTAGTGTATTAACTGATGAAATTGTCTGATGTCCTAATACTGTATGAAGATATACCATAGACGAAATAATGCCAAGAGAAAACAGCAATATGCATATCATTGGAATTTTTTCTCCTGCAAGTGCTATTTTTTCAGCGGTATCAGCGCCAAACATTAGAGCAAGCTGTTTTCCAAACAAACCACCAATACAGAATATAGCTGGAGTTAAAATAGTCACAAAAAAGCCTCTCTTAAACAATACGCACATGCCATAATCATCTTCCTGACCCAAAAGCATACCACCAATTGCTGCATAAGACATTCCAACGCCATTTGAAATAATACTTCCTATCGATACAATCGTATACCCTATAGACATGACAAACATACCATCAGCGCCTTGATTTGCCATAATGTAATAGTTACATATAAACATAAGTGCCACTGAAGCAAGTTGTCCCAGAAAACCTGGCAAAGAATGCGCAAGTCCGCTTGCAAAATCTGCTGCCCACGTAGGACATAATGTCATCCGCATACCGCTTTTTTTATAAATATAATATAAATAAATTGCGTTTCCTGCCAGTGATCCAAATAAAGTTGCAAGGGCGGCGCCTTTTATATCCATCCCGAACACCTTTATGTTAAGAATATCAAAAAGAATATTTGTACCGGTTTTAACTATAGTGCCAACAGTTACTATTCTAGGATTTCCCATCACATCAACTAGCATAGATGTCCCGTTCTCAAAGATTAAGAGAATAGCACCCATCATTAAAACTGCTGCGTATTTTTCTGCCATGTCATATAGATTTTTGGCAACACACAGCTTTCCAACTATAGGCTGTGCAATACCTGTCATGGCAGCTATGCTGCTTAAGGCAATACCCACGATCAGCATGGAAATCATACTGACCGTGAATACCTCATTTGCCTTTTTCTTGTCCATGGCTCCTAAAAATTTTGCTATCTTCATAGCGGCGCCCTGTGACAATAGTATTCCAATTGCACTGATACAATTAACAATAGGCAAAACAACATTTATTGCTGAAAAGGCATCCGATCCTAATAAACGTCCCATCAAAATTCCGTCTATGATACTATTCAGATTCATCGCTGTCATAGTCATGATAGATGCACCCATATGAAATCTGAAACTCTTATCTATCAAATATGCCTTACGTTCCATTCTCTATACCCCTGGTTTGAAGCTCGTCAACCGTATCAATGTTTGCAGTTACTATTTGTCACTTGGTTCCAGCAACTTCTTTACCAAATCCTGATAGAACGGATGCAATGAAGTGCTAGTAAATATACCACTATGAGAATAATCCTTAAACTCATGAATTTCTGCATCTGGCGCATAGAAACCAAGCGCATCCATCTTATCCTTCATAAGTTTATCTGTAGAATTCTTGCATGCATTAAGGAAAATAACTTTTCCGTTATATGGGACAAGAGAATTCTCACAACAAATCTCATGAGTCATATTGGTAAGCTCAGTCAACATCTCAAGTTCTTCTTTGGTATATTCATGTTCCTTTTGCTCGAAAGAACCAATGATTTCCCTGAAATAGTCGGTTGTAACTTTTTCAGGTTGATGCTTACCGGCTTTAGGAAGAGTCGAATCGCCCATGATTGTAACAACCTTCTCTCCGGTCATCTTCTTGTAGGCCTGTGCCATACCAAATGCAAGTTCTCCACCAAAGCTAAATCCCATGAAGCCAAATATCTTCGCATCTTCGGGAATTAGAATCTCTGTACTTACAATATAGAACGCTACTACATCATCATAATGTTCACCCTGGAATATCTTATCATAGTGATTCTGTACTGGTTCTATAACAACAAGGTTGAAATACTTACTCAAAAGCTTATGTAAGTGTTCGGTATCACTCAAAAGAACAATTCCCTGAATGAAACAAAGAGTCGGCTTATTCTCATCATATTCTTCATAAAGCCATGAAATTCTTCTCTTTCCCTGAATAAATCCACGTATCGATTTATAACGCATAATATCTGATACACGAATCTTCATATTCAGTTCATCTGTTATCCTGCTGGCAAGAAGCATTGTACTAAGTGAGTTGAGTCCTGCCAACGTAAGATCATCTGTTACACCAAACTCTTTTTCAGGAAGAATCTGCCTTGCAATTCTAAGGAAGTTCTCCTCAAGCCTATTAGCCGGTGGCTCATTCTTGAATCCAGCTGTAATCTCAGGTTCAGGAAGCTCTCTAATGTTAATCTTACCATTAGGAGTAAGTGGCATAGGATTCATACGAATATAGATAGTAGGTACCATATATTCAGTAAGAGACTCCGCCATGAATTTCTTAAGCAACTCTTCATCAATATCAGTATCTGATGAATAATACAGAACAAGAGTATCCTTCTTTACCTGAGCACAAGCCATAGTAATTCCGTTATACTGTGCTGCTCGGCTTTCAATTTCTCCAAGCTCGATTCTAAATCCGTGAAGCTTAACCTGAAAATCTATACGTCCAGCATATACTATCTGATGATTTTTGTTGTAATATCCAAGATCTCCTGTGTGGTACATACGTATACCATGAACAAACGGACAATCACCAAATACAGCCTTAGTCATATCAGGTCTATTCCAGTATCCATAGCCAACTTGAACACCTGCAATACATATTTCACCACGAACACCTGGTGGAAGAAGATTTCCATGTTCATCCACTATAAATACATAATTGTTAGGAACCGGTATTCCAATTGGAATAGTGTCATATTGTACTCCATCTTCCAATATGAAAATTACACTGTCACAGGTACATTCTGTAGGTCCATACAGGTTATAGACTTTGACACTATCACTTACAACACCGTTAAGAGCTTCTCCGCCGCAAGATATAAATCTTTGCTTTAGTGGATAACCATTCTTCATAATCTTAGCAAGTGCCGTAGTATATCCACCGCCTGTTATTCTGTGCTCAGTAAGAAATTCAAATATTCTTCCTGGATCTTTTCTGATACTCTCAGGCATTATGTGAACTGAACTACCTGAGCAAAGCGGAGCATAATAATCTACAATGTGAGCATCAAAAGATAATGATCTATGGCAACTAATCCTATCTTCAGGCGTAAGTTCAAACAACTTCCTCATAGAAATTGTATGGTTCATAAGACCCTTCTGATAGATTACCGCACCCTTTGGGGTTCCAGTTGAACCTGAAGTATAAATCATATATGCATAGTTATCAGGTCCTGTCCTATTAATATGCTCTGCCTTTGTTTGTAATATTTCAGGCATAATATCATCTGTCAAAGTAATCTTTGCACCTGAATCTTCCTCAATATAGGCAATACGATCCTTAGGATATGCAAGGTCAATCGGAACATATGCAGCACCAGCTTTCTGGATACCCAAAATTGATACTACAAATTCCTTTTTCCTGTTCATCTTGATAGCAACAAAGTCGTTTTTCTCTATTCCCTTGGAAATGAGCCAACTTGCAACCTTATCAGAAGCCTGATCAAGTTCACCATATGTCATACTACTACTTTCGTCAGTCACAGCCTCAGCATCTGGACGTTCCTTAACCTGCTCTTCAAATAAATCAAGCCAGGTCTTTGAAGTATCATATTCAATTTCTTCGCCCTTGCACATTTCCATAACATTATGCATGTCATCTTCTGCAATCCTAGGAAGATTTACTATTGGAGTATCAGGATTATCCGTCACCTCTCTTACAAGTACATCAAAGAGTTTACCTACAGCTTCAATTTCTTCCATACGATAATGCCTGCGATTGAAGGTGAGGTTAATACAAAGTCTTCCCTCCTTATCGATATACATTGCAGGGGTAACTTCATCAAAGTTTTCTTCTTTGAAAACCACAGGCTTAACAGAAAATGCATACTCAGCTTCATCGTCATCTTCAAGACCACTATCATAATTCTCAAAAGCAATAATATTTTGGAACAAGTCAGATCCAAGCTCACTTTGCTGCTGAATCTCTGCAAGCGGACAGAAATCATACTTATTACTTTGAGCTGCCTGCTTCTGAAGATTTCTTAACATCTGACGCGTTGTCGTATCAGGCTCAATCTTTACTCGTACAGGCACAGAATTTATAAACAGTCCTACAAGGTTGTTGACATCTACTGATGTGTTATCTCTACCAGATACAACTTTTGCAAATACAGAATCATCTGTTCTGCTATAGGTCTGCAGAACAAGTCCCCAGCAAAGTTCGATACCATTACTTATGGTCGCTCCTTCGCTGTTGCAAAGAGCAAGGAATCTATCAGTAATGTCCTTATCAATAGTCGTAAGAACAGAGTCTTTTTTGCTCTGCTGATTAAGCGGAACATCTCCAAGTGATGGAATTTCCGTCTTAGTCTCGTACCCATCAAGAAGATTTCTCCAATAAGAAAGTCCTTCTGCCTTATCTTTAGAGATAATCTCTCTTACAGCTTTTTCATACTTACCATTCTCAGGAGCACTATCTGTTGTACGTTTTCCGGTGATTTCTTCATTTAAGAATGTAAAGAAATCACTTGTATAGATTCCCATACACCATCCATCAACAATAGCATGATGAACAGCCATAACAAGATAACAGCTCTTATTATCTTTCTTTGCACAGGTTAACTGGAACAAAGGCTTTCTTTGCAGTTCAAAGGCATCATTAAGAATCTGTATTCTTAGATTCTCAACAGCCTTAACCTTATCCTGTTTTTTGCTCAAATCCACCATAGTAGGAACAAGTTTTCTGTCAATAATAGCCTGTCTAGACTTCTTTACACCATCGTAGATTATCGCTGTACGCAGTACCTCATGCTTTAATGCAAGTCTGTCTAGTGCCAAAGACAGCTCCTCTTTAGTAGGTAATACATTTAGTTCCAATATAGTAACAATTCTGTATGCCCAATCCTTAGGATTTGAAAGATACTTATACAACATACCTTCCTGCATCGAGGTAAGCGGATAAATTCTCTCGATTTTTTCTCCTCTGGAATCAAAATCTTTAACAACCTTTTTAAACTCTCTAGTTGTCCATTCTGTTTCACCAAAGTCACTTGCTGTAAACTGCTTTTCATTAAGCATAGACAAAAATGTAGCAATTTCAGACATATTGCTTAGTATCTTCTTTGTAAATTCCTCTATCTGCTTACTATCATAAAGCTTTGAATTATAAGTCACATAAAGGCAGAATTTACCATTTTCTACCAATGCATTAATGGATAATTCACAACCAAAGGTGTTCTTAGAAGAAACAGATGCACCTGTTTCAACATCTGCTATACCAAGAATTGCATCATCTGCTGCCTGTTCACTATCCATCTCACCAAGATAGTTAAAGCCAATACGTGCAATATTGTCACCACAGCTTGTAAATGAAGTTTTTCCATCAAGGAACCTTAGTACATTATATCCTACACCTTTGTTTGGTACTCTATGTAAAGTCTCCTTAACCTCACAGAAAGTATCCTTCAAATTACCACTAATGTTCTTTAAAATAACTGGATATATAGAAGTAAACCAACCTACCGTTCTATCAGTTACAAGGTTTTCTCCTATATCTTCTCTGCCGTGCCCTTCAAGCTGAACAGATACACTTTTTTCTCCTGTCATCTTGAAATAGCTCATACCAACGGCTGTAAGAAGAGCATCATTAATATCAGCATTCATCATTCCAAAGTTAGCTTTAATAAACATGCTGGTAGCTGCTTCATCCATTACAGCAGAGGATAAGCTTATCTTTCTGTCATAGTTCTTCTCATTAGAGACTGGAAGACTCATCAGTTCGTTTTGAACATTTTCCCAATATGGTATTTCTAATGATAACTTATAACTCTCACGGTATTTCTGCAAAGCTTTCACATAGTCGTTATACGTGTTGGTCTTTGCAGGAAGATTAACCTTCTCGTTATTCTTTACATTTTTAATCGCTTCTTCAAGATCAGATGTAATAATACGCCATGAAACACCATCAACTACAAGATGATGAACTGCCATGAAAAGATATTCCTGTGCGTTTACATGAATAAGCACGATACTCACAAGAGATTTAGTCACATCAATAGATGCCTGAATTTTTTCACAAAGTGCAGGAATCTCTTCCTTCGAATTAACTTCGATATCCTGAATAGTAAACCTTGTATCAGCAGGACGGACAAATAGACAATCATCCCTGCAAACAGCTCTTAACATATCATGCTGATAGAAAACTGCATTAACTGCCTCTTCAAGAACATTAATATCGCAATGCTCATTAAGTTTCCACAAAGTAGACTGAGCAAAATGCTGTTTATCAGGCAGTTCCAGGTACTTGAAATACTTAACAATAGCAGAATCAGGAACACTTCCGGTAAACGGACTTTGTGAAATAGAAGAAGCTTTTTCTTTTGCCTTAAGGACAGCTGCAATTTCTCTTACTACCTTAAGCTTCATGATATCTGAAACCTGAATCATGAAACCAGCCTGTCGAATAAGACTAACCATACGAATAGCTCTAATGGAATCTCCACCTATTTCGAAGAAATTATCCAAAGCACCGATAGGATCTGATGATCCTAAAACCTTCTGCATGCTTTCTGCTACAATCTTTTCCTCATCTGTCTCTGGTTCAACGTACTCAGCAGAACTTGACTGCATAAACTCAGGAAGAGCACTTCGGTCTATCTTCCCAATCGGTATCCTATCGATGACGCTGTTAAAGCCTCTTTGCTTTATACCCATCGAAATATCGCCAATCTTCCTTGCACTTGTCATGCTTTCTGCTGCCTTGCAAACACATGAAACAAGCTGCTGCATATCCTCTTGTCCATAGGAAGTCTTATCATATTCAAGCATAAGAACATAATTGCCCTTATCCGGGTACATTGTTAGAAGTATCGGGAACTTAGCAGTATCAAGCGTTAACGGAATAGACTTCTGCGCATCAACCAACTCTTTGTCAGCTACTCCGCCTTGCCATGCAACCATAATATCCGCATGAATACGATGCTTTTCAACTATCCTGGTATAAGGATAGATTTCACGCTCAAACGTCATCTGCAATTGTTTCTGCATAGCCTGTACGTAACCAGCCACCGATTCATCACCGTGACCATTATTATTCCATTCAAAAACAACAGGAAGAGTCCTTACATACATACCAACAGTATTCTGAAGCGCACTGTCAGCTGAACGACCATTACTGATAGTGACATACATTGGCTTATCTTCAAGCGTAATATTGTAAAGAACTTCAGCAAATGCAGCTTGCAAATAATTACCTGCTGTAACCGCATAACGCTTACAGAATTCATCAATTGGCGCAGCATCTACCTTCTGAATAATCGTTCCTACCATATTTTTACTTGAATCCTTCTTAATATCAGGTTCTTTTGACAATGGATAGGACGCACTTGTTACACCTTCAACAAGACTGTCGAAATACTTCTCAATCTCGTCAAAAGCATCGCTTTTTATAAATTCCTGTTCATATACAGCATAATCAAGTGCCGTAACAGTTTCTGCATTACTTTCAATTCCTTTAAGCTCAGAGCGCAAATCTTCAAGGAAAACAGCTGATGAAAGGCCATCATAAATAATATGATGAATATCCATAAACAGATAAACTTTTTCCTTAAAAGTAAAAATCTTTATCCTGTAAAGCTTTTCATTTAAAAGGTCAAATGGAACAATAAGCTTCTGGAAAAATTCTGCATCAGGACATGTATCAAGCTCGCTTATCTCAATATCCACCGCTTCATCCATAAACGGCTTTTGCATAATGTCTTCATCTGTTTGAATAATGCGAGTCTTCAAATATGGATGAAGTTCCATAGTCTTTCTAACAGCCTCTGCCAATTTGTCAGCAGTTATTCCAAAGAACTCATATACATTAGGAATATTGTACTGCGTAGTATCATGATTCATCTCAAAGTCAAGATAAACACCACGCTGATTCTCTGTAATAGGGTAAACATCTCTATCAGGATAATGGATCAAACGTTTATCTTCTGACGACGAAGAATCTTCTTTCTTACTACATGCAATAATCTCACGCACACTAGGATTCTTTAATATATCTGCAACTCTAAGCTTAATAGAAAGCTTTTCTTCAAGTGCAGCTGCAAGGCGCATTGCAGCAATAGAACTCATACCTTGTGAAATAAGGTTTGTGGTAACACCAAATTCCTTCATACCAAGAATGTCAGCCACTACCTCAAATACTTTCTTCTCTTCGTCAGTTTCAGGCGCAACAATTTCTTCTGAAACAGTTTCAGGTTCCGGAATAGCTCTTCTATCAACCTTACCATTTGCATTAAGAGGCAAATCTTCAAGTCTCATATAGACTTGAGGAATCATAAATTCAGTAAGAGTCTCCGACAAATGTTTCTTAAGATCATCAATGTCAATCTCTTTATCTGAAATATAGTAGCAACATAGCTGTGGATTCTTACCCTTAACATCAACAACAGCCTGAGTAATACCAGGATACGACAGTACTCTGTTCTCAATTTCACCAAGCTCAATTCTAAGTCCGCGCAGCTTAACCTGCTTATCTATTCTTCCAAGATAAACAACATTTCCATCATCATCCCAGCTTACAAGGTCACCACTTCGATATGCTCTTACAGAAGGGCTGTCTTTTAAAGGTTTAAAGTTAATAAACTTCTCAGCTGTCAGTTCTTCTCTGTTCATGTAACCTCTAGTGACACCCTGACCTGCAATAAGAAGCTCGCCTCTTGCACCTCTTGGAACAAGTTTTCCAGCCTGATCAATAATATATAGTTCATAATTTGACAACGGACGACCTATAAGCCTTCCTTCAAAATAACCTGGTACATCATAAAATGTCGAAAACAGTGAACATTCAGTAGGACCATATACATTAAGGAATCTGAAGTCAGGAGGTGTAATAGGAGGCATCTTCTCACCACCTGTCGACAGATATCTTAGTGAATGGTTCATCTCACTTATAAGGCATCCAATTTGCGTAGTCATAAAAGCAACAGAGACGTTATTCTCTTCCATGTAATCATTCATGGCAAGAATATCCATTCTCATTGCTTCATCAAAAAGATAAATACAGCTTCCTGCAAGTATTGATGGATAAAGATCTATCATGTGTGCATCAAAACCAAAGTTAGCATATCCAGCAACATGATCCTTCATCGTAAGCTCAAACTCTGTCACATACCAATGACAGAAATTAACAATACCGTAATGTTCCAAATCAACTGCTTTAGGTTTTCCGGTTGTTCCGGATGTAAAGAGGATTACAAGTCTGTTATGAGCATCTGGAGGAGTCAATTCTTCAATTTCCTTATCAGTAACTTTAGGAAGAGTTTCTATATCTTTACTATAAAATTTTGCTCCTTTATATTCAGGTATCTTTTCCTCAATCAGATTATTCTCTGAAAGTATAAGCTTTACACTTGCATCCTCACACATAAAGGAAAGTCTGTCTGATGGGAAATGCGGATCCAAAGGCATATATGCTGCACCTGTCTTCATTACAGACAAAGGATAGATGAGCATAAGCTCGGATCTGTTAATAAGCACACCAACATTCTGCTCTGGACCAATATGTGCAGTTTTATAAAGATGCACTGCAAGACGGTCTGTTATTTCATCCAGCTGTCTATAGGTATATGTTTTTCCATGGAAAACAAGACAAGGCGCATCCGGTGTTGCACTAGTCCTGTCCTTAAATATCTTAAGAATAGTTTCTGTTTCATCACGTTCAAGTCTTTTACCAAAACCAAGCTTCATAAGCTCTTTTGTTTCAGCTTCATCTACAAGACACACATCATTTAATTTGTCAGCTTTAACAAGTCCAAGTGCAGCTGCTGATATAGCTCTGGCAATAATGAGCATATCAGAAGCACTGTAGCGCATTCCATCATACTCAACACATATCTTATAGTCATCCTTATCCGGATAAATAGTGACCATGATAGGGAACTTGACCGTATCTAATGAAAGCGGAATTTCTTTAGCTCCTTCAACTTCATTGGAAATACCACCCTGGAATGCAAAAAGTATTTCTACATGCAGTCTATATTTATCAACAAGCAAAGTATACGGAACCATTTCCCTTGAGTATATTTCCTGAAGCTGTCTGTGGGTTTCTTCCACATACATAGAAGCAGTTTTTGAATCTCCATCTCCAACGTAGGCAGCAGGAAGAGTCTTGACGAACATACCTACTGTATCCGCAAGTCTAATATCAGATCGTCCATTACTTACTGTAAGATATAAAGGTTTGTCTTCTCTTGACAAACGCTTCAGGCAAAGTGCAAATGCCGCCTGAAGGAAACTTCCCGGTGTAACTTCATGTTCCTTACAATAGTCATCAATCTGAGCCTTATTTACTTTATACTCAACATATCCGTTTTTCTTTTTGTCCGGAACTTCAGAATCAGGGTATACTACTACCTGAGATTCTGAAATCATATTTTCAAAAAATGCCTCATCTAGAGAATTATTACTTGATTCAAAATAATCCCTCTCGTAAACAGCATAATCATATGCTGTTATCTCTTCTCTTGACGGCTCTTCTTTCTTCATAACCTTTATAAGGTCATCAAAAATAATGGCTGTAGATAATCCGTCACAAATAATGTGGTGCATATCCATAAAGAGCCACGTCTTATTATTACAGCTAAAAAGCTCTACCCGGTAAAGGTTATCTGATAACAAGTCGAATGGCTTTACAAGACTTTGGAAAAAGTCTGTATCAGGCTCAAAATCAAGTTCCTTTATCACAATCTTTGGCTCTTCATCATCATGCGGAACCTGTACAACTTCACCTAGAACCTTTGAAAGTCTCATCTTAAGATAAGAATGAGCATTAAACACCTTTATTAATGCATCTTGCAACACTTTAGAAGATGTATTTTCGAATAGATAGACTCCTGGCATATTGTACTGAGTTGTCTCTCTATTCATATCCCAGTCAAGATAAACACCTCGCTGGTTCTCTGTTATAGGATAGTTTGGACGATTTGCTAAATGTTTTAAAACAAGCTTATCATCTTCATAATTACTCTCAAGGCTGGCGATACCACGTACAGTAGGATCTTTCATGATATCTGAAACCTTAAGATGCATTCCCATTTCATTGGATAATGCTGCACTAAGACGCATGGTATCAAGAGAACTCATACCTGATGAAACAAGATTGGTGGTAACACCTATTTCACCAAATCCCAATACTTTTTTGACAATGCTAAGAATAGAAACTTCAAGGTCAGTTTCAGGAGCCACTATCTGTGCATCCTGAATAACAGGGTCCGGCAAAGCTTTAAGATCAACTTTACCATTTAATGTAAGTGGCATACTATCAAGACACATATAAACAGAAGGAACCATATACTCAGCTAAAGTTTCTCCCATAAAGCTTCTTAATGCATCCTCTGAAATGTCCTTTTCAGGTACATAATAAAGAACTATTCTATCTTTTTTTACCTGAGAAACAGCCTGACGAATACCATCATATGCCATGGCACGAGTATCAATTTCTCCAAGTTCTATACGGAATCCATGGAGTTTTATCTGGAAGTCAATTCTTCCAAAATACTCAAGTTCGTCTCTAGAATTATACCTGACAAGATCTCCTGTTCTATATATCCTTCTTTCCTTTCCATCAGGAAGGCATATCGTCTTAAAGACCTCATCAGTTTTCTCAGGAAGATTCCAATAACCTGCTGCAACCTGTGGACCACTAAGACATAGTTCACCAACTGCTCCTTTTGGCAAAAGGTTTCCGCAATCATCAAGAACAAGTGCAAGACAGTTATAAAGAGCTCTACCAATTGGTATATCCTTATGCATGCCTTTTTCAACTTCGCAATATGTAGCGTCTACAGTAAATTCTGTAGGTCCATATGTGTTATAAACGGTTCCTGTAATATTAGGTGTTGCAGTCATTTTTTCACCACCAAGAACCATATAATCAAGTTCAAGAGGCTCTTTATCATCACCAAGAAGCTGTCCAAACTGCGTAGTATAACATCCACCGGTTATGCCGTTTTCTTTAATATAAGAACGCATAAGATAAATATCTTTACGCACAGATTCAGGCACAATATAAAGAGTGCCTCCCACCATCAGTACCGGATATAAATCTTCTACCGATGCATCAAACGCAAAATTAGAATGACAAGCTATACGACTTTTTGAAGTATGTCCCCAACGATCTCTAATAAAAGAAACAAGATTAAGAACATTACTCTGACGAATTACTACGCCTTTTGGTCTTCCTGTAGAACCTGATGTATAAATAATATATGCATAAGAAGAAGGAGTCGTATAAATAACCGGCTCAGATACTTTAGTCTTTTTAGCAAGCTCTATAGAAGCATCATCAAGAAGCATTTTGGCTTTTGAATCATTAAGAATATAGTTTATACGGTCTTCTGGATAGTCTGCATCTATAGGAATATATGCTGCTCCCGCTTTCCATATACCAAGAACTGCTGCCAAAAAATCCTTGGATCTCGATGTTTTAAGCGCTATAAAATCATTTTCCTTAACATCTTTATCAATAAGAAATTTTGCAACAGAATCTGATGCATTATCAAGCTGAGAGTATGTATAAGAACCATTTTCATCTACTACAGCAACGTTTTCAGGATTTTTTTCAACCTGCTCTTTGAAATAGTAAAGCCATGTTTTTGATTCATCGTATTCTTTGTGCTCACCTGTAGATATTTTTAATAGTTCCTCAGCTTCTTTTTCACTTACAAGATAAATATCCTTTAGCTGCGCCTTTGGATTACTTATCATATTGTTAACTACACAGTAAATAGCTCTTGCAAAGATTTTAACTGTTTCCAGACTGTTTACTGCATCAGAAGATTCAGCACAGATAGCATAATTATTGTCAATATTTTCAATATGAACGTTAATATCTGTCTGCGCTGTTTTTCTCTCTATCTCTGTAACCTTATATTTATTATCTCCAATTTTCAAAAATTGATTAAACGGACGGAAGTTAAAAGAAACTCTTGGCACAATCCCAATCTCTTTATTAAGATGTGGGAACGGATATCTTCCCATAGAGTATGCTGTATCAGTATCTTCAACAATATCCTTGATTAAATCAATCACCTTTTTTTCAGGAGAGATCTCAGCTTTCATTGCGACATTGTTAACGAACATACCCTGACAGCGCATCATTTTGCGATTAATTCGTCCATGGTAACTAGTGCAGTAAACAGGAGTTTTAGTTCTAGTCATTCTACCAAGGACAACAGCAAATGCTGCCTGGAAAAGAGCGTGTGCCTCCACATTGTTATCAAGACACCAGGCATCGCACTTTTCCTTGTCAAGCATTTCTGCGCTTGTGACCATTTTTCCAAGACAAGAGGTAATAGAAGACAGACTGCTAGATTCATCGTTTTTGAACCTGTTTACAAAATAGTCACGACATTTAGCATATTCCTCTGTCTTAAAGAATTCCTGTTCTTCTTCAGCAATCTCGAAATATGATAAATCCGCCTTTTTTTCCTTCCCCTTAAGCGCAGACACAAAATCACGATCAATAAGAGTAAAATAACTAAGACCATCCATTATAAGATGATGAAAATCCATCAACATATGGAGCTTTTCTTCAGTCTTTATTAGCTCTATACGAAATAATGGGCTTCCATCTAATACATCAAAAGGACGCACGAATTCTGAATTAATATAATTCTCTGCTTCCCTTTCTTTCATTTGTTTTACGGGAATCTCTACTTTCATTTTGTCATCAGCAAACTGATATGGAGTTCCGTTTTCGTCTATTTCAAAACGATCCCGTAAAACAGGTGATGCCTTAATAAGCCTCTTCCAGGCATCTATGATGGACGCTGTGTCTTCATTAACATCAAGCACAGCCTGAAATGGAAGATTATACTGTGTACTGTCAGGATATGACTGACATTCCAAAAAAACACCTAATTGAACTTGTAAAAGTGGATATTTTTTCATGAATCCCTCCTTATAAGGGCTAATTCAGTATTCTTTTTATTTTCTGCGTTGCAGTTTTCTCAAAAGGTTCATCTCTGAACGATAATTCATTTATTTTTTTCGTTGTAGAAGCTGTTTTGTTATATTCGTTCACAAAGTTTCTAACATATTCTTGCCCATCAGCAATCTTATTTGTTGTAATAAAATCCTTATCAAGATATATCATCGCAGCAATCTTATCTTCTTTTTCGTAAACGACAACTTCAGCAATCGCTTTGCAATAATACAGCTTTGCTTCAAGCTCCTCAGCTGATATATTTTCTCCGTTTGAAAGAATAATCAGGTTTTTGATTCGTCCCGTAATTGTCAGATAATCATCTTCATCAAGAAAACCTAAGTCTCCTGTATGGAACCATCCATTTTTAAGTGCTTTTGCTGTCTCTTCTTCCATGTTGTAATATCCCAGCATAACGCTAGGACCTTTGGCACAAATCTCACCGATTCCTTTTTCATTAGGGTTTTCTATCATAATCTCATGTCCAGGTAATGCCAAACCAACTGTTCCCTGTTTAATATTTTCATCAGGATTAACTGCAAGTACAGGAGAACATTCTGTTATTCCATATCCTTCCTGGATTGGAATTCCAAAATCTTCAAATCCCTTTATAACCTGCATATCTATTGGAGCACCTCCTGATATGATGCTTTTCAGCCTACCTCCAAATATTGTAAGATAAGGGGCAAACATTTCTCTTCTCTGTTCATAAGAAACATTCCCCTTTTCTTTATTATCAGAAATCATTTTCTTAACTTTTTCTTCATCTCCGGCTTTTCTTATTACCTGCCAGACTGCACCATACAAGTTTTTTATAATCATTGGAACAAGGAACAAAATCTCAGGCTTTGCAACCTGAAAATCTGTTGTCATTCGTCTCATATTAAGACAAATATGCAAAGATTTTCCTGATACAAGTGCAAGCAGCTGCGTCAATATTGCATATATATGATTAAGTGGTAATATATGCACCTGATCTTTGCATGTATCAACCAGATCTTTTACGCACTCACAATTCATTAAAAGATTTTTGCTACTAAGCATTACACCTTTACTTATTCCTGTTGTTCCAGATGTATACATAATCACAGCCACATCTTCGCTATTTATTTCATCATCAAGACAAGCTTTCTTGCCCTGATTAATCATCTCTCTGCCTTCTTTAGAATATTCATTTATTTTTTCAAATGGATACAACTTTAGATTCAATTCTTCTGCCAAATGTTCTACTGTCTTACTTAAGTCCGAGGAATAAAATACATCCTGACATCCACTTCGGGTAATCTGATCCTTAAGAATATCTTCACTGGCCGTTTTATCCAAAAGAAGAACAATGCAACTACAATACTGAGCACCATAAAAAGTCAAAAGCCATTCATAGCTATTAGAACCGAGTATTCCTATTACCTTACGTTTTTTTCCGTATTCATATAACCATGTACCTACACCTTCAACAGCACTTAAAAAGTCTTTTGGCATAATGGTACTTTGCTCATTACTAGCATAATCAAGGAAAGTGTAAAGTGGTACTTTAGGCCTGTCAGAGCACATCTTTTCAAGCATGGTACGGAAATTATCAAAACCTAATGAAGGCTTTCTTCTTGGTACTGATGCATAGGTTTTAATATCAGTCATAATCAGTTCTCCATTTTATTCATGACAAGATCAACCACATCGCCTACAGTAACAATATCCTCCAAGTCTTCGTCTTCTATTACGATGTCGAATTCAACCTCTGCATCATTGATAATCGTCAAAAAGTCTAATGAATTAAAACCAAGGTCGGCAAGAAGCTGGCTGTCTTCATCAAAATCTCCAAGATCATTTTCCGTATGGCTTCTTAAAAACTCTGAAATTTCATCCATTAACTCCTGTCTCTTTGCATCCATTAAGATATCTCCTTTCAAACAGTCAGTGATTAAATGTTGTATTAATCGTTTTTATAAATGCACAAACTGCGAAGCATATAATCATTATATCATATATCGTTTATAGTTTGTTTATTTTTCGTTTATTCGATTTTTACATTAGAAAAAAGCCTACTTGCATATGTAATATGTATCCAAAATTATGGAAACATATCACATATGCAAAATAGGCTTTTAAACAGCTCAAGTCATGTTTATATAAATAATCTTACTTTTAGTTCTTTGACATAATCAGCTTTTTTCTTCCTCCAAATACACAAGAAAAAATCTTTTCATCCAACGCATTAATCAACAATCCAAGTGTCAATCCAATTGCAATGCAAATTACTCCTGATAATCCAAAATGATCTTTAAATACCGAAAAATAAACAACATATACAAGTGGATGAATCAAAAAAATCTCCCAGGATGCCGTTCCGATTTTTTTAAAAATTTCAGATCTAATCTGTACACTATACTCAAGTGTAACAAACAAGCATAAGCATAATTCACAACATGTTACCTGAATCCACCAAAACTGATATCCTTTTGTAGTCGCAAAGAAAATTCCTAAAACCAATATCGTTAAAATAGGAATTAGAACTTTTTTAAATCTATTCACAAAATCACTAATCTTATCCTTGTACATACAATATGCAATACCTGTCACATATGCCAAGGAGCTATTAAACCAATAACTTATACTATGTAACAAATATCTGTTAACCAGAATAAAAATAACTGTTCCGACAAAAAAGATTCCAACACCTATTTTCTTATTAGCACCGACAAATCTAAAACTAATCCAAAACAAAACTGTAAAAAGAAGAATTACTGCCAAAAACCATACAACACTCCACTCTGAAGGATTTCCTTTAATCTGTCTAAGTGTAAACATTGCCTCAAAATATTCTGAAATTGAATGACAGTAAAAAATAGCATACACAGAATTCGTAATTACAAAAGGAAGTAATAGACGAAAAAATCTTTTTGGAAAATAGTTATCCCAAAACTTTTCTTCTTTTCTTTCTAACTGAAAAAATGATGCATATCCTGATAAGAAGAAAAATACACCTACGGCGATATATCCTACAAACCAGTAATAAAACATCTTATCTGGTGTTTTTGTTCTAAGAGCAAAATGATGAATCATTACCACACAGGCAGCAATTCCTCGTAAATCCAAAGAAGTTTCTAGCGAAAAAACCTCTCTATTTTCTTTGTTCTCTCTAAAGAAAAACTTTTTTACAGAAACTACTATCAACAATGGAAGCACAAAAAAAGAAAGAATATACATAGGCCAAAGACTGCTCAACACATATTCTTTAGGAAAATAAAAAACAGAACGCATATCACAATTACCCCTTTTTAATTTTTTTATTGAACCTTACCCGTCCTCATTTGAGCTCAATAAAAGTGCCAATCCTTGAATTGGCACTTCTAGATAATAATAGCACATTTGTTTGTTTTTTCAAGTATAACTTATCAACTAACCACAATATCAAACTAGTCCCAACCAAGTTTCTTTCTTTTTTCCTTCATATCACTTACCATCTGCTTTGCAAGTGCAACAGGATCGGTATTAACATTCATCGTTGAACCAAGAATCTCTTTTGTTCCATGCTTAAGAAACTCAATAACATTTTTAGAGCCATAAATTTGAGCTTCAACACAGTGATATGAGTCAATACCATTTAATCTAAATCCCAGTGCCGCATCAATACCCTTTTCATTTCCCCATTCAGGAGATGAGAAGGCAAATGGAAGTTCATACATATTCTTATCAAGTGCTGTTGCAATTCCCGCAAATATTCCGCTAGATCTCGTATTATCAATACATTCGCCAACATGCCATACTGGAGGTAAATCTTCTCCAAGAAATTCTCTTAACTTTTCACCTGCTTTCTTATTCCCAGATACTGCACAATATCCAAGCTTCATCAAAGGAAACGATGCACATCCATTTGATATGATAAGAACATTGTTTTTAAGAAGTTCATCAGTTACATCTACAATGCACTTTTCATAAAGTACCTTAGGGTTATTACACCCAACCATATTTACTATTCCCAGTATTTTTCCAGACTTAAGTGCATCAGCAAGTACCTTCATACTACCAAATCTCTTATAAATGTACTCAACTGAAAATCCCACTTCCGCCTCAACTTCAAATGGAGGAATATACACAGGAATACCTTTTCTATTCTCGTAGCTTTCTATAGCGCGTCTTACGATTTTTTCGGCAAGAGCCTTGGTTTCACCGATATTGCTGTGATGATGATCGTATTCGTATCTTTCTGCACCAGGAAGACGAGCAGACTCACTTGTTGTTACAACAGTCGTCTTGAAACACCTTGCAACGTCCATTATAGATGGAAATACATCTTGCACATCTGCAACCCACAAATCTAGCGCTCCTGTACCAAGTACAAGCTCTGCTGAAACAGCATTTGAAAGTGGAATTACACCATTATTTCTATACATTGCAGAAAGTCCTGAACAGCAAATTCCATAGAACCTTATTCCTTTAGCACCTTTCGATTTTGCAAGCCCTATAAGATCTTCTCTTTTTCCTGCCTCTACTATCTGACTAACCAAAAGAGGAAGATGACCGTGAACTGCGATATTTACATAACCTTTTTTTAGTGCGCCTATATTAACCTTAGATGTAACTCTATCACCAACACCAAAAAGAGAATCTGTTGCAATAGATGCTCCTACAACTCCAGAAAAAGTAAATGCAAGTCCGCATCTAAGAAACTGCTGCATTACACTTTTCCAATCCCCATCAGTTGCACATCCACTCTTGTGATAAGCTTCAAACACCTCATGATAAGCACTAATAGGCAAAATATCAAGTTCTTCCCACACTTTTTTTCTTTCAGGAAGAGCACAGGCACTTATTGTCTTGTACTCATCCGGGAGAGTTCTTGATAAATCTTCTAAAAGCACATCTGCCAAATCTTTTGCCACATTTTTGAGCTGCCTATTTTTCTGTCTTATTCCAAATGCTTCTGCAGTACTTCTTATTTTCTGTTCACCCAGTATCGGAATATCAAGTTTTCCCTCTGCTGCCCTTTTAAGCGCTAGCATAACCTCTCTTGCATGCATGCCATGCTGCGCCACACCTGCTGCCGCTGAGCGAAGAAGATTCCTTGCAACGATTAAGTCTGCATCTGCTCCGCAAACGCCTTTAGGAGCCTTGGGCGTAATCCTGCAAGGTCCCATATTACAAATCTTGCAACACACTCCTGCAAGTCCAAAATTACACTGAGGCTTTTGTGCATCAAATCTATCAAAAGCGGTATCAATCCCTAGTTGCTGCATTCTAATAAGCATTTGCCTTACAGCCGGATCCGGAGTTTTCTCTATTACATCTTCCTTTGAAGGAAATGTCTTGCGATACTCGGATACTGCATTCATATAGTCTTTGATGAAATCCTCAGGATTCTCCTCACCGCCATGCGCACTAGCCTTTAACGTAACAGTTGGAATTCCATGTTCATCAAATCCTATCAGATTTCTGTGTGAATGAATATGTTCGTGCCCACTTTTGGAATGACCATGTGCATGATTATGCGTATCTTCATGAATGTGATCATGATTATGTTCATGGTCATGATTATGTTCATGGTCATGAATATGTTCATGGTTGTGCTTGTGTTTGTCCTCTGGAATATGTTCCTGTCTAGAAAAATTGCTCATCCTTTTCTCCCACCTATAATTATTATTCTGTCACCAAAATCAAGAAGTCATAGATTATTGTTTTTATATAGTCCGTTTTACTGTCTGTATATTTCGTCGCAGACACGCTTTCGCTTGACTATAAACGTAGTGGTACATAATGCGCTAAAAAACAGCGCATAAGTAAATGCGGCATAATTTAAACACTTTTAAATTATGTCGTCTGCCGTAGGCAGATTTAAAGGCATTATTTATGCCTTTAAACCCCAGACCAACGTTTATAAACAGTTCTGCTCATGAAATATTACAAGCCAGTAAAACTAATCTACTAAGTATTTAAAACAATAATCTATAGGTTCTTGTTTTCATCAGGAAAATCAATAACCTATAATTTTTAACTGCCACCGTTTTTACGGATTACCGTAACTTTCGACTTCAAATAGAATATTCTATATTATCATCTGCCTTCATATTGAAAAGCTCAAAAATCTTATCTCTAACCTGCAAAAAATCTCCGCTTGTCCTATCCCTATAATGATGAAGCGGCACTTTTATTACTCCCTTTATTTTACCAGGGTTAGGCGTCATAACAACGATTCTATCTGCTAAATACACCGCTTCTTCAATATCATGAGTTACGAAAATAATTGTCTTTTTCTGATTTCTGCATATATCAAGAATGTCATCCTGAAGCTTCATCCTGGTAATAGCATCCAACGCTCCAAACGGCTCATCCATGAAAATAATATCCGGATCCACGCACAAAGCTCTCGCAATAGCAACCCTTTGTTTCATTCCACCAGAAAGCTGCCTTGGAAAACTTTTAGCAAACTTCTCCAACTTTACAAGTTTTAAATACTCATATGCTTTATCTTTTCGCTCTTTTCTTGATAATCTGCTGTTTTCTATTCCCAGCTCAACATTTTTCTGAACAGTTCGCCATGGAAGAAGACCATAATTTTGGAAAATAGTTACATTCTTTGTATTAGGTGCACTAACCTTTTTACCTTCTATCTCGATACTTCCTTTATTCACCAAATCAAAGCCTGCTATAGCATTTAACAGAGTACTTTTTCCGCAGCCAGACGGACCAAGAAGACATATAAATTCTCCTTTTTCAATATCGAGATTAACATTTTCCAAAGCTGTGAATTCTCTTTTGTTTTCTACAAACGTTTTTCCGGCATTTTCTATATGAATATAAGCCATTAGACACTACCTCCCCACGCTCTTAAAATTCTCTTTTCTATCAATCCTAATGCAAAGTCTAAAATAAGCCCTATTATACCTATTACGAAGATAGTCGCAAGCAAAATATCTGCTCTTACGTTATTTCTGGCATCAATAATGCTGTATCCAAGCCCCGACGTAGCCCCTACCATTTCGCCTGCTACAAGAAATATCCATGCGCTTCCAAGAGCCAAATGAATAGCACTAGCAATCTGAGGAAATGCCGCAGGGAAGATAACTTTCCACATAAGCTGAGGCTGTTTTATTCCAAAGTTTTCCGAAACACGGTAATAGACTTTATCAATCCTTGATACAGCAGATACAGTAGCTAAAAGAACCGGGAAAAAAGCCGCAATAAAAATAATCACAATCGCAGGAACATCGCCTATACCAAATAAAAGAACCACAAAAGGCATCCATGCCGTAGGAGAAATAGGTCTTAAAAGCTGTAATGTTGGATTTACATACTTGAATACCTTCGGAAGACTCCCAAGAATAAGTCCTATCAAAACAGCACTTGCAACCGATAATCCATACCCAATAGCAAATCTACCAAGACTCGTTGCAATCGACTTAATCAAAACTCCTGTCGTAATCATCTCAATAAGTGCATTTAAAGCCATTAAAGGAGACGGAAAAAGCGCTGGACTATAACTACTTATATTAAACAACAGCTGCCATATTCCTATAAGTATAAGAAGCGAAACTATTACATATTTAAGAGAAATAACTTTTTTCATAAATAAATCCTTTCGGTTTAGCAGACTCCTCCGCTACCCCATTACTTTGGGAAGCGCCTTGTAAATCTATAGGTTATTGTTTTCATCCGGAAAATCAATAACCGTACCAGACCAAAATTTGTCGTTAAGACAAATTTTGTCCTGCGAAGCAGGATTCTTGCTGATGATTATCCTAAATCTCAGCAAGAATTCATGACTTCTTGTCACTTATATTCAGAAACTCGCATTTACTGCGAGTTTCGTGAGAACAAAAGTCAAGCGGCAAACTGGTCCAAGGCGAAGCCTTTTCAAATGGCCAGTTTGCGTAGTTTTTGGAACGCAGTGACAAAAATCTATAGCTTTTTACCTTGACTTTATCTTTACTCGTTTTCTTTATAAAAACTATCATCTACAAATTCCTCATATGAAGGTGGATTATCAAGCAATCCGTAACTAACAACTCTTTTCTGCAAATCCTCGTACATCTTTTTTGTAATTTCCAAATCTTTGTATGATATCCACTTCAAGGAAATATCCAGAACATCATCCTTTTGATTAAGATACTTTTTAGCAACTGCCTTTGCCGCATCACTTGTCAGATTATTACCTGCTTGTTTATAAGCATCTACAAATTTCCCTGCTTCAACAGCTCTTTTTGACAAAAAATCATCTGTAAGAACAAGTACGCAGCAAACAGAATCTTCCCAAAGTTCTTCTGATGTATACAGAACTTTTCCTGCCCCAATAGATACTCCCATGGCGCCAAAAGGTTCTGCAACACAGTATCCGTCAATTGTTCCTGCCGCAAGTGCTGATGGCATTTCAGTTGGCGCAAGCTCTACGATTTTCACATCATCAATTTTTAAATTATTCTTAGAAAGTGCATCATTAACAAGAATATTATGTGAAGACTGTCTGTGAGGAATTGCAATTGTCCTATTTCTAAGGTCAGCAGCATCTTTCACATCTTTAGATACGATAAGAACATTTCCATCCTTGTGACCAAGTGCAACTGCCTTTATTCCAATCCCTTCAGCTCTAGACTTCATAGCAAGCTCGATTAGAACAGATGCTCCATCCACTTTGCCTGAATTTAATGCATCCAGAAGTTCTGGCCAGGAACCATATTTTATAAGCTCGACTTTTATATCTTTATTGTTTTTTTCAAGCTCCTCAGCTTCTTCCAAAAGAGCCAGTGAATGAGTAATTGGAAGGTAAGCAATCTTAATAGTCTTTGCATTTTCGTTAGCACTTGATTTTTCTGCAGAGCACGCCATAAGCCCCACAGATTGAATTAAAACAAGCAATAAAATAAACAACTTTTTCATCATAGTCTCCTCCATTTTGATTACTATCTAGATACTTTCTTTTTAAGACCTTTCTTTTTATGGGCTTCCTTATTTAAGGTGCTATCTTTTTGGAATTTTGGGGAACCTTCACTTTTGCGCACTTTTATTTTTCTTTTGACAATTCCTTTATACCTTCTAGTTTAATAGGTTTAAAAGTGCCTAAAACGATTTTAAAACGAAAAAACATTGCATAGTTATGTATATTTATACAACTTTTTTCATTTCCTACCGCTTCAATAGGATAATACCAAAATAAAAGAACTAGGTCAATAAGCCTAGTTCCTAAAGATTGTGATATTTGGTTATCAATAATTTTTATAATGTCACTTATAAATATTCTTTTTATAAAAAACGTTTTTTAATTATGAAAAATCGTCTTTTTGATAAAGTCAAAATCCAGATTTTCCCTAAACACATCAGCTATATAATTAAGCTCATCTTCCTGCCTTGTCTTTGCAGACTTTAGCTTGAATTCTGGCTTAGTAAGTCCTTTTCTTTCAAACAAAATTTCTAATAAACTATCTGTAAACTCCTCGCTGTCAAAAATTCCATGAAGATATGAACCCATAACATTTCCTTTTGAAAAAGTAACTTTATCTACTTTTTGTCCATTTTCAAAAGACCTTCCCATATGGATTTCATAACCTTCTACTCTAATCCCTGAGAGTTTATTCCATACGCCGCTCATATTATCTGTTACGGTAATTACCTGCTTTAGAACCTTCTCTTTGGCAAAATAAGTAGTCATAGGAAGGAGCGATAAACCTTCTACATTTCCTTTTGTCTCCGCTCCAAGTTCATCTACTATTTCGTTTCCGAGCATCTGAAAGCCGCCACAGATTCCTATAAGAAGAGCTCTCTTTGCTATACACTTTTTTATAGCTTCATCAAAACCATTTTTCTTTAACCACAACATATCTTTTGTAGTATTCTTGGTGCCTGGAAGAATAATAAGGTCTGCATCCTCCAAATCTTCTGCGTTATCTGTATAGAAAAAGTCTACACTATCCAAGCCTTCAAAAACTTCAAAATCTGAATAATTGCTAAGATATGGAAGTTTAACAACTGCTATTTTCACAACATTTTCTGATAAAACAGTATCTTTTTTTCTTGTATACAATTTATCAGATAAGCTGTCCTCATCATCAAGCTTGTGATTTACATAAGGCAGAACTCCTGTAAACGGAACATCACAATACTGTTTGAACATAGTAAGTCCTGGTGTTAGTAAAGAAACATCTCCTCTGAATTTATTAATGATAAATCCTTTCACCCTATCTCTTTCTGCCGGTAAAAGAAGATTCATAGTGCCTAGAAGCTGTGCAAATACTCCTCCAAGGTCAATATTGCCCACCAAAAGTACAGGGGCATCCAGAATCTCTGCAAGCCCCATATTTACTATGTCATTTTCCCTTAAATTAATTTCAACAGGACTTCCCGCTCCTTCAATAACTATGATATCCGCATTTTGGGATAGATTATCATACGCACTTTTTATCTCCGGAATGAGACTTTTTTTCATGGAAAAGTATTCTGCTGCCTTCATGTTGCCGATAGACTCTCCATTTACTATTACCTGCGAAATAGAATTCCCCATAGGCTTTAGCAAAATAGGATTCATATCTGCGCTTGGAAGTTTGCATGCGGCAGCAGCCTGAACCACTTGTGCCCGTCCCATCTCTTTGCCATCTAAAGTCACAAAAGAATTCAAAGCCATATTTTGAGACTTAAATGGCGCAACGCTATATCCATCCTGATGTAAAACTCTTAAAATACCTGCAGTTACGATGCTCTTTCCAACATTTGACATCGTACCCTGAATCATTAAATTTTTAGCCAATGCTTTCTCCGATTTTTATATATATCCATCTTTAACTGCTTTGGCAATAGATACTCCCACTTCTTTGTTATAAGGAATAAGAGTTGCCTGCAAAGCATGATAAATATCTGATTTGCCCGGCCATACGGTTTCAAGAAGATTGTTATGTGAATCTAACTGATGAAACCATGAACCATTTTTGTGATCTATTACAACATTATCGAGATAATCCATAAAATTTGAATAATCTTCTTTATATCGCTCATTTCCTGTAACCCTAAACAAAACAGAAGAAGAATTGATTGCCTCAGCAAGAGTCCAATGCATTCTGTCATGTACAATAGGCTGTCCATCCCATCCTGTTGTATAACATATTCCAGGCGCTCCATCTGCATTCCATGCATCAGAAACTGCTGTATTGTAAAGATTTATAGCCGCATCTATATATTTCCTATCATCTGTCTCTGTAGCTTTGGCCCACTGAGTAATAAGCCTTGCCCATTCGATTCCATGCCCCGGAGTTGCACCATAGGGCTTGAATGGATCATCTTTTTTCTCCTTATTGCACTCAAGTTCTGCATCCCAGTTTTTTGAAAAATGCTCAGGAATACGCCAGTTATTGTCTTTTGCCCAGCAGATTACCCTGTCTATTATTCTCTTTGCCCTGTCTGCGTATTTCACATCTCCACAAGCATCAAAAACAGCAAGAAAAGCTTCTACTGAATGCATATTTGCATTAAGACCTCTGTAGTCATCAAGAATGGTAAACTCAGTATTCCAGGTATCTACAGATAGTCCGATTTTTTCATCCCAGAAAAATTTGTCATAAGTTTCAAGTGCTATATCCAAAAGCCTGTCAGCACCTTCTATACCCGCAAGAACTCCAGACGTAGCTGCGAGTATCACGAAAGCATGTGCATAGCACTGCTTTGTAGGAAGAATAGTTCCATCTGCATTAATTCCTGCATACCATCCACCGTTTTTATCATCATAAAGTTCTGTCAAAAGACCATTGATAGCCTGCCCAGCAAGCTCTTTGGCACCTTTGTGACCAAGCATAGTACCAATACTATAAACATGCGCCATTCTGCTTGTTATCCAGGTCTCTCTAGGTCTGTCTTTCCAAGGTGTTCCATCATCTCCTAAATAATAAGAACTACCTTTAGGAGATGGGAAATTGTGCCCAAAGTTCAAAAGATTATCAGTACAGTTTCTAAGAAACTCCCTGTTTTCTTCATCATTAAGTATATATTTTTTGTTCATTGCAATACCCCCTAAGATTATGTTTTCAATAAATTCTGTTTTCTGTTTGTATATTACGTCACAGACACGCTTTCATGACAAAAAGCGTATTATACCAACTCAACAAATACCGATTAAGTCTCCTCCATCATCATGCAAAAGATTATCTCCATCTGCTGAAGTTGTTGCCAGTTCATCACATCGTTCATTCTCTGGATGTCCTGCGTGACCTTTAACCCAGTGCCACACGATTATGTGACCATTCTTAGCCTTTAACAAGCGTTCCCAAAGTGCTTTATTAGCTACAGGCTTTTTGGCAGAATTAACCCACCCTTTTTTCTGCCAGTTCTCTATCCAGTTCTGATTAAATGCATCAATAACATATTTGGAATCAGAATATAAATCAATGTGACACGGATGATTTAAAGCTTCAAGAGCTTTGATAACTGCAAGCAGTTCCATTCTATTGTTAGTAGTCTTATCAAAACCTTCTGAAAGTTCTTTTTGATAAACTTTACCATCTTTATCAACGAAGCGTAATATACTTCCAAAACCGCCCGGACCGTTTGGATTTCCTCTTGCTGCTCCGTCGGTAAATATCTCAATATTCTGCATAAATATTCCCTGTTACTTATTCTCTATAGCTTCACCGCTCATATCTTTGATGTAGAAGCCATTAGGATTATTCTCATCTACTACGCAGTAATATTTTGCCTTAAGCTCATATTTATCCCATTTATTGTTTTCTTCGTCATTCCAAGGATAATAATCAGCCTCGATAACAAATTCGCCATTACCGCTATCAACTATATTGACATCATACTTTGGATAAACCGTTCCCCAGTCACCAAGTGTAAGGCCAAAATTTTCATCATCAATTTTCTTTGCCTGCTGACCTGTATAATTGCTATAGTCAAACTTTTTGCCAAATAATTCCATCATAGCCTCTTCAACATTGCCTCTCGGAATTATTGCACAGCCATTATCCTCTGAATACTCGAATTTGCTGTAATCATGACCAGCATAGAAAATAGATACTGCAACAGCTATATCATCATCTAACGAAGAGTAGCTCTTAACTGATTCCATCATCCTAAGACCATTCCAATCTATGAAACGATCCAAACATTTTCTAACATTCTCCTCTGATGGAAGCTTAGCATTATTTACAACAGCTGTGGTGGCTTCATTTGCAGACGATACACTATCAGATGCATCAAGACTTGATGATGCACTATCAGATGTATTCTGATTGTCTGTTGTTACAAGAGTACTGGCAGTATTAGAAGCGCTATTATCAGCCCCTCTCTCTTCAATTGCGGAGTTGTTGTCTCCAGAAAAGTTTACAGATGGAGTACTACAGCCTGCCATGCTCGCAGCTATCACAGTTCCTAATAAACTGGCAGCAAACATACCATACTTGTTTTTTACAGTTACTTTTCTAAGATCTTTTCTTGAGAATCTGTTATTTTCTTTTTTCATATTAACCTCGCTTTGTAAAGTTAATGCCAATCATTATTTCCTATTTAATGATTGGCATTCTCCATAACACATGTTTTATTATAGCACAAACAGTAACTTATTTTTCTACAGTTTTATCAAATTGTGATACATATGAAAGAATTGTTTCACATTTCTCCACCATCCCTATTTATCATCTCCATTATTTCCCTGTTTCGCTCTAGCATGTTATAGATACCATCTTCAGAAAGAACTCCCCTCTTCACATGTAAAGGAATTTCTCCTTTTTCATCCATAGCAAAATCCTCTTTCCACTGCCTGCTGGAATAATATTTTTCTAATATCTGAACTTTTGACTGCAAACTCTTGTAATTCTCAATAGCGTTTTCTAAATATTCTTGAGCATTTTTAACTTCATCAAAAATCTTCTCATACTCTGATATATGTTTAAAATCCTTCATAATAAAGTCCCATCTTCTTATCAATATACTCTACCTTTATTCCAGAGCTTGCTACTATAATACCACTAAAGGAGTTTTATTAACAAAAAAACCTGCCCTAGTTTTCACTAAAGCAGGTACTTTTTACGCTTCACCTATTATCAGTAACCATCTTAATCATATCAACTCTTTCGACTGCGCCGATGTCTTCAAGCGCTTTTATCATACGATAGACAGTTGCTGTGCCTATACTCTTATCTCTAGATCGCACAAGGCAGATGATATCTTTACATGATGCGCCATCGTTTTTGGCAATAACCTCTGCTACTAAAGCTCTTTGTTTTGTAACTCTAAAACCGCTTTTTCTCAGCGCCATAATCATCTGCTCATCACTCATGCTACACCTCTTCAAGTTAATTTGTTAGTTCTTGCTAACCATATAACAAATTACCATCAAATTGTCAAATTGTCAATAAATAATATTGATAATTATTTTCAATCTCGTATCATATATTTAGTGATGTTCTATAATAGGGTAAGGCTCTAGAAACATACAAAAAATCAAGCCTTCTCAATTACCTTATTAGCCTTAAAAGCTCCCAAAATAAACAATGCAGCAATAAAACTCAAAATATCACTTGTAGGAGCAACCATGGCTACTCCCACGAAGCCAAAAAGTCTTGGAAGTACCAAAACAAGAGGAATGAAGAAAATGCCTTGTCTTAGAATTGTTTCAAAGGTTGCTTTACCAAAATTTCCTGTGTTTTGCAGCATCATTCCCACCAAAATATAAAAACCTAGAAACGGCAGGGAAACTGTCTGCATACGAAGGATTTCAATTCCATAAACTACAACACTTTCTTCTTTTGAAAAAGCTGACATAATAAATGGTGCACACCAAAATGATATTATTGCAAATACCAAAAGGTAAATTGTTGTTACTTTTACGCAAAAGTCAAATCCTTCTTTAACCCTGTTGTACTTTTTGGCACCATAATTGAACGCACAAACCGGTTGAAATCCCTGGCCAAGGCCTACTGCTATAGCATATATAATAAATATGTATCTGCTATTAACAGTAAATGCCGCAAGTGCTTCTTTTCCATATACACCTGCTGCCTGATTCAAAAGCGCACATGAAATAGATGTTACCCCTTGTCTGATGAAATTAGGGCATCCTCCGTACACTACTCTTACTGTTTTCTTTACAGAAAAACAATCCATAATTAGTTTAAAATCAGGCTTAATCATAGGCCCGATATTGCCAGTCTTCATAGAAGTTTTAAACAATACGACAAATCCAACAATCTGACCTATAGAAGTTGCAATTCCAGCTCCTTTTATTCCCATTCCAAGACCAAAGATTAGAATAGGATCCAAAACCATATTTAACCCCATGCCTATGATTAGTCCAAGAGCGCCCTCTTTGGCCTTTCCCTGAAGTCTTAACTGGTTATTAAGAGTAACAGCAGAAGTTGTAAACGGAACACTAAATAGAATTGGAAAAACGTATGTTGTACATGCACTCTGCAAATCCTTAGAAATCGCTCCTCCTAGAATTTTAATAAGGAATGGAAGAAATAAAAATCCGGCTAAAGCCACTATTAATCCGCAAAGTGCAGAAAGATAAAAACCAACAGTTGCAAATTTCTTTGCCTCTAATTCTTCCTTTTTACCCAGAAGGTTAGAAATAGAATTTCCAGAGCCATAGCCAAACAAAAATCCTAATGCCTGAACAACTGAAATAAACGAGAATATGACTCCAATTGCTGAAGTCATATTGCTGTTATTAAGTTTGCTGACAAAAAAGGTATCAGTCAGGCTGTACAAAGAAGTTATGAGCATACCTATTATGGTAGGCAACGCCATTTTCAGGATAAGCTTTTTCACAGGAGTCTGCGTCATTTTTATATAATTATCTTCTAATTTACCCATATACACTCACTTTCTAATTTCAAGAAGCATATGAAAGATTTTTTTACGAAAATCATGACACTTTTTTGACCACTCCCAGATTTCCATCAATCGCCATTTCGTCTCCATCATTGCAGAAAGTTGTAGCGCACCCTGTTCCAAGAACAGCAGGAATTCCATATTCTCTTGCAACTATAGCTGCATGGCTAAGTGCTCCGCCTGTATCAGAGACAACTGCACTTGCAAGCGTAAATAGAGGTGTCCATTCAGGATCAGTATAGTGACAGACAAGAATGCATCCTTTCTTCATCTTGTAGAATTCATCAGGAGACAGAATAACGCAAGCCTTTCCTGTAGCAAATCCGCTACTTCCACTAATTCCAGACAAACTGTTTTCATCATCATTTTCTTTTCCCAGCATAAGAAGATATTTTTTCTCATCTTCATAGATTTTTTCTGCAACAGGTCGTATCTGTTTTCTCTGCTTTATTTTCTCAATTAACTCTTCCGGAATAATGATGTATCCCATAGAATCCTGTTTTATCCTGGATAATTCGCTAAGAAACAGGTAGTGAAGATCATTAACATTTACACTTTCACTGTTAGTACTAATAGACTTATTATTTCCAAAAAACTTCTCTGTTGAACCATTTTTCAGGATTAATCCATCCTTCTCAATCATTTTAGTCAGTCTGTTATATATCTGCCTGCAACGATAAAACAGCGTTTCCCACATATACTGAGAGCTTTCTCTGTATACATGTGCAAATCTGTAAAACTCTATCTGTTTATAAAGCTTTTCCCACTTTTTCTTGCTCATAGAATTTGCAAGACGTTTTTTAAGTTCCTCATATTTTGCAAGTCCATCTTCTAGAGATGTAGTGCGCTTGCCCAGAATAATCGCATTTACTACTGGAGTCAGCAGATAGATTACTCTATCAGGTTCTTCAATAAGAGACGCTGATTCAAGTGCATAGCAGTTATTACTAGACTTCATTCCATGCTTTGACAAAAACAGATCAAAACTTTCTTTTAACTGCGGATATTCTCCTATAAACCTATCGTAGGATGGATTCTCATTTAATAAATTTGCAGCACCTTTTGTTGTTATGACTTTAAGTGCAAGCTCCTCCATGTCGAGATTGAGCATGTAAGTCTCATAGGAAAGCCCCATCAAAATGTCATAAGTAGACAGCTTACTATCTACTTTCTTTAGACTTTTTTCTATTGACTTAGCTATGATTACACCAGGGAAAAGAGAATAGGAAAATCTTCCATAAGCACAGTCAGCCACCTGGTCAGCGCATCTATTAAGTGCACCTATAAGCTTTTCAAAATTCATACTGCTTATATCTTCAGACATAAGTTCTTTAACCTGTCTTGAAGTCTTACGTTCATAACTTTGTCCAAGTCTCTTTATTTCTGCAGTATCCTTATAGCTTTTAATTAGTTTGATTAATCTAAAAGCTTTAAGACTCAGAGTCTTTTTTCCATCAGGAAGATGAAAGATTCCAAGGTCGTTAACACAAAAATCAGCATTTAAACCGATTCCATTCTCAGCAAAAATCCTTGTCTTCTGCTCATTGATTCTATTACTAAGATCAGAATCAAGCGGATAATAAACTGTTGGAGTTTTTTCCAGCATAAATATAAGGCTATCTTTTGTCAGCTTTGACAGCTTTTTATTTTGAATGCCTTTTTGACTTTCTTCGTTATAAAGCTTTTCCTGCCAAGGAGTTAGCTTATTTGACAAATTGATTGTGGTAATAGCACGACATTGCAGGATATAGATATTTCCACCCTTAATCGCCCACTCGATATCACATGGATGGTTATAATGCTTTTCTATTTTTTTAGACAAGATGGTCAGTCTCTCTATCTCAGAATTTGTTAGAGCTTTTGCGCTCTTTCTTTTTTCATCGACATTAAGAGTAAGTGTTCCTGTTCCTTTTTGGTTATACTTTATTTCGATTTCTTTTGAAGCAATTGTTTCTCTTATGATATGCCCTGATTCATCACAGACATATTCATCAGGAGTAACACTTCCTGATACAACTGCTTCACCAAGACCATAGGAAGCATTTATTATAACTTCACTTCCTGTACCATTTGGATTTTGTGTGAAAAGAACTCCTGACTTATCACTGTTTACCATTTCCTGAATTACAACTGCAAGAAAAACCTTATCTTTGTCATAGCCTTTATTCTTACGGTAGCTGATTGCTCTCTTGCCATATAGTGAAGCATAGCACTCTTTAATCTTAGAAAGCACTTCTTTCTCACCAACAACATTTAAATAAGTCTCCTGCTGCCCTGCAAAACTTGCATCTGATAAATCTTCTGCAGTAGCTGAAGATCTTACAGCACATGGGCCTTCCATTTTTTCATTAACAAATGAAACGATTTCTTTCTCAACATCTTCAGGGAAACTTCCGCTTACTATATCTTTTCTAAGAAGCATGCTGTCTTCAAGATACTTCTTACTATACGGATCTATATGGTTAAACTCCAAATACTCTTCGAAAGCTTTGCTTGTCAGCACCACTCCATTTGGTACCGGAAATGAATTTGAAGCCATTTCGCCAAGATTAGCTCCTTTTCCTCCAGCTATAGCTATGTCTTCTTTTTTTATTTCAACAAATTCTTTTATATATTTCATAGAAAACTCCTCTTATTTTGTATGAAAAAAATTTTAGTTTACAGTCTATACAACTTAGCTTTTCGTAATAACATATTCTTCCACACACTTTGTAACATACAGTCTGAATACCTCGTCGAATCCATCCCCGATGATATCCATATTCATAAAAAGAATCATTCCCCCATTGACAGCTGCACCAAGTTTTGAACGATTGAATTTGATGGGTCTTCCCGCTTTTTGAAAATAGTCTTCAAAGAAAGATATAAGCTGCATATATGTTCTTATAAGTGCCTCATTTTTTGACTCTTCAAATTGAATCATGAGTTTCAAAGAATCACTTATTGTATTATTGAAAGCTTTATTAGGCTTTAGAATATTCATCTGTTCAATAACACACTCCACTACAAATTCCTTGACATCTTTTATAGAATCTGGATCCATGGCTGCAAGCTTATTCATTAAAATCTCATTCTTCTCTCTGGCTCTTCTACCTATAAGTTCCTTTAGGACAGCTTCTTTATTGTCATAGAAATGATAAAAAGCACCAACCGATATACCTGCTGCATTTGCAATATCTCTTATGGCGACTTCTTTAACACCATTTCTGCGAAAAGCCTCCAATGCCGCTTTATCAATTCTTTCTTTTATTTCTATTTTTTCTTCCTCTGTAAACGCTTTTCCCATAAAATCCTTTCCATCGCTTTAGCAGATAATCTACGTAAATTTTCAGCCGTGAACATTTTTCGTTCTGTTCATAGATAATATATAACTGTGCAAAAAATAAGTCAATTCTACTTATTGACAACTTTTATCAATAAATAAAATTGACTTAATCATTTATATAACCTTATGTACTTTGGAACGCAGTGACAAAAATCTATACTTTATTGTTTTTATATAGTACGTTTTACTGTTTGTATATTTCGTCGCAGACACGCTTTCGCTTGATTATAAACGTAGTGGTACATAATGCGCTAAAATACAGCGCATAAGTAAATGCGGCATAATTTAAACACTTTTAAATTATGTCGTCTGCCGTAGGCAGATTTAAAGGCATTATTTATGCCTTTAAACCCCAGACCAACGTTTATATACAGTTCTGCTCATGAAATATTACAAGCCAGTAAAACTCATTTATCAAATATAAGTAACAATAACCTATGACTTCTTAAACAGTTACAACAAGTTCACATCTAGCTCCCTTTGTCTTATCAGAATTAGATAAAAGTAAACTTCCTTCATGCATTCCTGCTATTTGATTGGCAAAATATAAACCTATTCCATAATGACCGGAAGAAGTTCTGCTCTTATCATCCATGAAAAACTGCTCTGTTCCATGAATAAGCGCTTCTTTTGAAAAACCGCTTCCTGTATCTTCAACTACAAAGAAAAGTTTCCCATCTTTTTCCAAAATAGAAATATAGATTATTCCCTTCCTGTCTGTATGTTCAGTAGCATTCTTTACCAGATTCATAACTGCTCTTATATATGAATCCTCCATGATATAAACATAATCGCTTGTAACATCTTCTTTCCATTTAGCTTCGATTGCGCATACTCTGCAAAGCCCTGTAGTCTGATTTTTAATCTCCTGAATAACTTTTTTTAATTCAACTTTTTCTCTTTTTTGATGAAGATAATCAGACGATTTACTTACTTCAATAAGAGTCTGTATATAGTTTTGAATCTGCAATGTACTGTTTGAAATGTAATCAAGATAGCTTTTCTGTTCATCAGTAATATCGGTTTCCATAAGAAGTTCTGCGTTACCACGTACAATTGTAAGTGGAGTTTTGATATCATGGGCAAGCGCTGAAATCTGCCTGTTTTTTTCCTGCTCAGCATTCCATTGATTTTCAAGTGAATCCTTAAGAGCTATTCGCATATCGTCAATTGAAACTAAACAGTCATCAATTTCCTTCACACCGCTTCTGGATATTTCAATATCCAGATTCCTATGCTTAATCTCATCAGTAGCATTAAGTACTGGCTTAAGCTTTTCCTTCATCTTTTTAACAAAGCGTAGAGATGTAAACATAATAATCGCAAATTGACCGATGATTACCAGTACAATCGTAAATTTCTGCGGCTCTATAAAATGCTGCCTTAAAAACTTCGATCTATATTGAGGTGTAAGTTCATAACGCAGAAAAACATTTTCATTTTTGGCGTAAATTACTTTATAAAAATAATTAACAGAAATCTTTTGCGAATTCATGATATCTCTAGCACTTAACAACTCTTTTTCTGTCATGTTCGTTTCTTTAACTTCACCGTCCTTGGCAAAAATAGCGTACCTGCTCAAAAAAGGCATCATGTCACTTGTGACTTCATCAGAATTAATTATCGATTCTATAGAATCATTTATACATTTTTCAGCATAATTTGCCGGATAAACAGCTCCAGAATTAATTAAAATATCAAATATAATAACTGCTGATACCCCCAGAATAAGCAATAAACAAAGCATTCCAAATACATATCTTAAAAAAACACTTCCCAGTGAAATGCTGCGCTTTAAAGGCTTATTAGTATGCTCTTTAGTTTTCTTTTTTACCTGTTTATCCTTTTGATTTTTTATTATATTCTTCATTTGCGTTTTATTGTATTATTCATCCCATTTATAGCCAATTCCCCATACAGTCTTTACCGGCATTATTTCATAAGGTGAAAACTTGGTTCTGATATTTTTTATGTGCGTAATAATCGTACTTTCATTACTATCACTATCAAATCCTAATACACTTTCTAATATCTGCTCCTTGGAAAAAACCTGTCCTTTATTTCTAGCTAGAAACTCGCAAATATCATATTCAACTCTTGTAAGCGAAATCTCTTTATCATCAACTAGCATCTGCTTTTGTGAAAGATTAAAGCAGATGCGTCCAAAAACCATTCTTACAGAATGTTCTCTATTTTCTCTTCTAAGATGAGCAGATATTCTAGCTCTAAGTTCCATAACACCAAAAGGCTTGCAAATATAATCATCTGCCCCCTTGGAAAGCCCCTCTACCAATGAATTTTCCTCTGTTTTAGCAGTTAGAAAAATGATAGGACAATCAGCTACAGTCCTTAATTTCGAGCACAATGAAAACCCGTCAATCCCTGGCATCATTACATCTAGAAGAATCAAATCGTACGAAGAAGCCTTATCAATATCTATTTCTAACGGATTGCTTATCTTTGTAATCACATGCCCATCTTTTTTCAATATATTTTCAATCATATTCAAAATTGCTACATCATCATCTACTGCTAAAATCTTTGTCATATTATCCTCTCCGGCCTGAAAAATTAGACGACCACGTCCAAAATACAATAAAGCTAACTACCGTGAAGATAATACAATATAATGCAACACTGTGTAAAGACGCATTTTCTGCATGATTATAAAAAGACTGCAAATATGTATAAGGTATCCTTCCTGTCCATGAAGATGGAGTATATTTCCATACTATTTCACCCATACCTGTTAAGAAAAGAACGCAGATAAGTCCTGAAACAATTCCAGCTCCAATTGAAAATTCTTTTCCAAAAGAAAATGCAAAAATAAGCTGCCAAATGTAAACAGAAATACTAAAAGCCCACATCATTATTCCGCATATCGCACATTCACTAAAACTAATCATAACATGTTCATCTCTGCAGAAAAAAGTTCCAAAGATAAGAGTTGCTGTCATCACCATGCAAAATTCCAATATTAAAAGCGCTATCAGCTTTGCTGAAAATACCTTTGTTTTATTTTTATGTGTAAGGAGATTTTGAAGTTCTCCAGCATTTTCTTCAAGTTCAGCTATGCATGCTGCAAAAATACCAATCAAAATCGGAAGTCCAAATCCAAGAGTTTCAAAAAAAGCTTCCACTTTGGATTCTTCACTATAAGAAGTGCCTGAATAATATGCAAGGAAAACTACGCTAACAATAACAGGAATTAATAAATGCGCTAAAACAACAGGAAATTTACGCATCTTAAGAAACTCAGCCTGAATATATTTTATCATCATTACTTACTTGCGCTCCAATCTTTGCTAAAAAATAATACCAAAATGCCGATTATTAAAAAACAAACAAGAGATACTATCACACCCAAAAATACATCTGCAGTCCTCATCATTTCATTCCCAATTTCAGCTCTTAATCCGTTAGGAAGAACATGAATAAGCGGACACATTATTCTCATAGGAATAGCAAAAGGGACAAGAAGCCATTTGCCAGTCTGTGAAATAATCGTGCCAGAAAAAGCCAAAAACATACTAAAAATAACTTCAACAATAAGTCCAAATTTCTCACTTATAAGTAAAAGTATCGGGATCTGCCACAACAAGGTTACAGTTAATAGAATGCTTGCTATAAATCCGCCTAGAACCGGCACAGTGCTTGTAAATATAAATCCCCCAATTGCAGCACCTGCAAATATAATTAAGTTGGAAGCCAAAATCATCAGGGCTATATAAATTATTTTCCCAAGAAAAAGCTTAGAACTTTCTGTTGTAAAAGTAAGAAGATTGTAAAAACCAATTTTCTTTTCTCTTATAATAGAAAGATAACAAATAATAGCCATGACTCCAGGAAGTATCATGGTATACCACCAGTTCCATACACATTGCGCATATGTATCAGTCGTGCCAAGTGTAAGTATCGTAGCAAGAATAAATGTTACTATAGGAAATAACCACAAAATGTGCCTGCTTGCGGATTTACGTGTCTTAATATGCTCTGCTTTTATAATCTTGATCATTTCAACCATTTGCTCTTACCACCTTCATGAATAAATCTTCCAAATCTGTGCCGCGCTCTAATCTGCCTTCATATCCTAAGACTCCATTTGAAATAATCCCAATGTAATCAGCCACATGCTCGATTTCTGACAATATGTGACTAGACACAATAACAGTTATTCCACTATCTGCAAACTGTCGAATCATATTCCTTAATTCTTCAATTCCAATAGGATCAAGACCGTTTGTTGGCTCATCCAGAATTAAAAGCTTTGGATTTCCAAGAAGCGCCATAGCAATTCCAAGCCTCTGTTTCATTCCAAGCGAAAACTGTGAGGCTTTCTTTTTGCCAGCATCAGATAAAGATACAATTTTTAAAACCTCATCAATTCTATCTTCACCTGTTCCTAACAAAAGTGCTCTTACTTTCAGGTTCTCTCTTGCAGAAAGGTTAGGATAAATCGGCGGATTCTCGATTAAAGCTCCTATATCTGATAGACAATTCCTAGACCATTTACTATTATCAAATAGTATTTCACCCGATGAAGGCTTGATAATACCTGTTATCATCTTTAAAGTCGTCGATTTACCTGCTCCATTTGGTCCGAGCAAACCATAAACTGATCCCTTAACTATATTTAGCGATACACCATTAACCGCTTTCTGCTTTTTATATGTTTTGCATAGATTTCTTGTTTGAAGCATTAATTCTTCCATGTTGTTCTCCTTGATTATGACTTGTTTACTAAAATCTGTATTGCCTTTACTGTCATAAATCATAACTGGAAAAAATAAAGAATTAATGAAGATTTGTAAATTTTTTAAAATCAAAGTCTGACATCGAAGATTTTAGGCAAGAAAGATACTTGTAAGCTTTGATTATCCCATTACTGATTTCATAAAGACGACCTCCAGTTTAACTGGCAAGATCTCGTTTGTTATAGTTCCAAAAAGCAAATGCTGTGCAGCTTACAAGAAGAACAACCGCAACAATTATTGCTTTTGCGGACGTCGCTACATCTGTAAATATCTCTGAGGCATTACAATATGAATAAGGTCCTAGATACAGATACTTTTTAACGTCAGGAATAACGCGTCCCATTACATCATAGCAATAGCATAAAAGAGCAATGCCAAGACCAATACCCATTCTGTTCTTACCGGTAAGTGAGGAAACACCAAAGCAGATGCCTGCTACCTCTGCGTTCATTAAAAGCTGCATTCCCATGAACCTGAAAAATTCATCCATAGGAATCTCTTCTCCAAGTATCTTAAAGCCTGTAAGGTAAAACAAGCTGCAGACTACAGTAAATACTATCAGCATAAAAGCTACACAAATACCCTTTGAAACAAGAATCTTACTTCTTGATAAAGGAAAAGAAAAGAGAAATTCTCCAGTGTGTGCATCCTCTTCCTTAGATATTATGTTGATTGCCACAATTGCTGCAAACATACCGCTTCCAAGACCATGAACTGCGCCAATCTCTGTGGCAAAATATCCCTTTAAGCTGGCGATACTAAGGGTGCTCATGCCAAAGGCTTCTGAAAAGGCTCCCATATTAGAAAAGGCATCGGCCATATCCTTCATCTCGCCCTCCATGGACTGATATAGTAAAATACAAGCAAGTCCCATGGAACCTACAGATAAACTCCAGATTAGAAGACTCTTTATATTAAGCAAAAGCTCTCTTTTTAATACTGATCTCATAATTATTCCTCCTCGTCCTCATAAAAGCTAAGAAAAGTCTCATCATCGATGTGTGGTGTATTTAACATTGTTAGTCTTCCATCTCTCATAATGGCTGCATTTTTGCAGTATTTATCAACTTCAGATAATACGTGGGTCGACAAAAGACATGTAGCTCCTTCGTTTACGTACTCATTTATAAGCTCAAAAAATTTCTTTTGCATAAGTGGGTCCAGGCCACCTGTGGGCTCATCAAAGATAAAGAGCTTTGGCCTATGCTGCATGGCACATACAATGCTGACCTTCTTTCTATTTCCTAGAGATAGCTGTTTAATTCGTTTATGAGTATCGACCTTAAGCCTTTCGCAGAGCTTTTCAGCTTCATAAGAGCAGTCAAGACATCTTACATCTGCTGCATATTTTATTACATCGCCAACTATCATAGAGTCATAGAACCAGGCTTCTGATGGCATGTAACCTACTTCTCGTAATATCTTTTCATGATCTTTTACACTGTCCATTCCAAGGATTCTGATATTACCATTGTTTATTTTTAAAAAGCCAAGCATTGAACGGATGGTTGTGGACTTTCCTGCTCCGTTTGGTCCAAGGAATCCAAAGATGTCTCCCTTTTTAACAGTTAACGAAACGTCTATTACCCCCCTGCTCTTTCCGTAGTTTTTGGTAAGATGATTTATCTCAATTACGTTTTCTTTCATAGCGCACCTCTCTTATATTTTGCTTTTACTTTATTTTCGAAATTACTGCCTTAAGACATCTTTATCATATATGCAATAAAAAACGGGAACAATATCTGTTCCCGCAAGATGCACTATTTAACCTCTATCATTCACTTTTTGTGTTTAGTTTGAAAGAGCTTCAAGTCTTCGTTGAGCCTTTTGTCATCGATATTTCTTTTGCACTTGTATATAAAAAATACGCAAATATACATAATAATAATGTAAGCCGCAAGTAAAGCTGTCACAAAAATGCTCTTGGAAAACCAGCCAAAAACGTAAGAAACACCGCAGTATAATGCGGTGCAAACAAGCATTCCCACAAGTTCTTTCCCACCGAGGCTGTCAGCCTCATCGAAGTTCCAAAGAAGGTACACCTGAATATAGCCGATGATATAGCAGGTAAAAATAAGCTCTGTCATGTGAAGAATGCTGGCGTCGTATACACCGCCTATAACTCTGTATACACAGTAAAAAAACAAAATTGCAAAAAAATACAGGCAGGCCTTAAATTCTATACCGATTTCCTTGGTAAGATAAAGCTCCCAGATCGAAACTCCTTTTTTATCCTTCATTTACCTGCCTCCTTTAAGTAGTCTTCTAAACTCAACGGCGTACCGCCTTGAAATAATTATGTGCTCATCGCTTTCCATGGTGGCATCAATCCTGTTAGACGACAGGCTTTTAAGAGCCTTAACACGGTTAACATTAATAATCATGGATTTACTGCATCTAAAAAAGCTCTCATCTCCAATATCTGTGATAAAAGAGCTAAGACTCCCCTCGATTCTTACAGCTTTATCTCTTGTGTAGGCAAAGAGCTTATCGTCTACAGATTCAAGGTATAGTATGTCGTGAATACCTATGCTGACTTCACCCTGTTCTGTTTTGCCCCATAGCTTGTCTTGAGTTCTTTCAAGGATACCGATTATTCTTTTTATCTCAGGGGTAAGAGCCTTGTAGCGCAGAGTTACACTGTCCTCACCTTCTGTAATTCGTTGTATATCTACTCTCATAAACTCCATTATATCATGGAATTGCCTGCTTGCCTTGTAATTCGTTATTTAAGTTCTTTTAACAACTCTTGGGTTTTTCTAATGCTTGTCTAAGATTTTCAGTTTCTACTCAAGATATCTCGTGCTGCTTTTTCTTATTGTTTTTTAACAAGCGCTGTCTTTCCACTAAACGCAAAGCCATAGCAATGTATCTTATCTAAAGGAAGTCCTAAAGATAAAAGTACCTCTCTATACTTTCTGTCTTCAATCTGTTTTAGCGCAGAGTTTGCAGCATCTTCGAGAGTTTTCTCTTGATCCATTATATCTAACACTTTAAATTCAATGATAATGCCATCATCCTTGTTTATATCTTTTGGCTGTAACATGACATCATATCTTCCAAATCCGCTTTCTCTATTAAAAGTTAGTAGATATCTATCTCCAAGATCCACCATAAGTCCCAAAACCAAACGATGATAAAACCTCTCAGGTTCTGCGTCAGAAGCAGTTACTCCACCATCAAAATAACTACATGTCTTTAGCAAAAACTTATTCAAAAATTTATTCATTCCAGAAACTTCGCCAGCAAGTAAAGATTTGACAAACTCATTGTATAATGAACTTCCAGTTCCTCTAAACCAGCTCATTACCATCATTTTAAAAATCTTTGTAATTTCATAATTAGTCAATTTGAGCTCATATAAATCTCCTGTTTCTGATTCAGTTCTACTAACTATTTTCAAATAACCTGTTGCCTGCATAAGGCTCCAAACTGCAATCTCATTATCCTGCATTTCTCCATATACAAGCTGCTCGTCTATTGGTTTAGTAATACTGCCGCCATTTAGAAGAATCTCAAAATTTTCTTTTATCGATGCATCTCCTGCTCTAACCAGCTTCGAAATCAATGAATTAGAGCTAGTATTAGCCCAATAAGGTTCATATTTTCCTTCTTGAAGGAAAGACAAAATAGACCATGGATTATAAATTTCATCTTTGCTTCCAAATTTAAAGCCGTCATACCATTTTTTTACTTTTTCTTTTTCTTTTGAATAACCATAACTATCCAAGGCAAAGAAAACTTCTTCTTTAGTAAAACCAAAACAATCTGCATACTTATCAGATGAAACACTAATTATTTTCAAATTGTTCATATCAGAAAAAAGAGATTCTCTACTGATACGTGTTATCCCAGTTAGAAGACCCTTTAACAGATTTGGATTAGACTTAAGTGAAGTTCCGAACATATTCCTCATGAAATCCACTAGTTTATTCCAATATCCATTCACATATGCTTCCTGCATTGGCGTATCATATTCATCTATCAGAATAATGGTTTTTTTGCCATAGTAATCACTAAGCCACTTACAAAAATACCCTAAGCAATTTGAAGCAATATCTGGCTTCATATCAATCGAAACTTTATCATAAAAATCCAAATCAGCCTGAGTAAGACTACTCTTTATATTCTCAAATCGAGATAAAATTTTGTTAAAAATAATATTAAACTGCTTAAGTGCACTATCATAATTATCAGCTTTAATACTGGCAAACGAAACAAAAAGAACCGGCCACTTACCACATTCTGCCATCATTAAAGAATCGTCACATATCTCTAAGTGTTCGAATAATCTTTCATTATTATCCTGTTCTATCGAAAAAAACTTTTCAACTGTACTAAGCATTAAAGTTTTGCCAAAACGACGCGGTCTTGTAATAAGCGTCACATCATCTTTACTATTCCACCACTTAGAAATAAAACGCGTTTTATCTATATAAAAAGCCTTTTCTTCAATAACCTTTTCAAAATCCTGTATGCCAAGACCTACTGTTTTCTCCATTTATTTCCTCCAAAGACTAACCTGTATAGCTAAATTCGGAAAAACTCTGCATCCTCTATAATAATACAAGTATACTAAAACAGTAACAATATAAAAATGGTTTGGCAAGTGGATTCACAAGACTTTGATTGTTAAATAAAACAGATATGACCATAAAATTTATGATAATACATCCTTAATATCCGTCATTCTGCCAAAGAATGGATCCTCAACCTTGAGAGACAAAAAGTCTTCATCAGTAATTAGTACCTCATTGACTAGTTTTAAAATTTTTTCATCAAGCTTTTTGTTTTCACATCTTAAAGCTTCTGGAACAAGCTTTAAATATTTGTCAAAAAAAGTGTTGATTCCTTCTTGTGCTTTAATAATTACGCTAATATCACTCTTACTTCTGGTTTCACTTGCAAAAACAAAATTTCCTTCATCATCAAATTCCTGCATCTGGGAATATGGAGATGTTAGAATGGTTTCTAAAATGTAATAATTTTCAAATATTGCACTGGTGTTTTTTTCCTCATCTGTATAAAAAGGTTCAATATCAAGTTTCTTATCCTCCATAAATTCAGGTTCCAATTGAAGGAAATAAAAGCCTTTAACATGTTGATTAAACAACTTTTGTAAATACAGTTGGCTAGTTCCCTTAGCCACAAAATCGAACATGGCAATAGGACTACTACTTAATTCAAGTTCATTAATATATCTACGATACCTTTCTCTTTGAAAAGCCGACTTACTGATAATCTCATTTATCCTTTCACTCTCCCCGACATTATTAGCTTTAATTCCAAAACGAGTTTCTAATGCCTTTTCTTTAGTTCCGAAATATTTCATGGTATCTACATATTCTATGTCACTTTCTTTCTCCATACCTGCCCGTATTGCCGCAGTTCTAGATGCCATAAAATAAACAGATTTAACATTCATTGCCAGTTTTCTAAATAATCTTCCTGGAAGATATCCATCTCTTGCACAAAAAAGAATCTGATTGTACCCTTCATGCTCTAAACATCTATTCATCCAAAGCACAAAATCAGTTATCATAGGAGCACAAAACAAATAACCTATTTGAAACGAACTTTCTACACAAAGTTTGCTTTCTGATGATTCAAAACAAAAAGCGTTGTTAAAAAGCTCTGATACAAATAATCCAACTTTTATTCTATCCGACATTGTCTTTATATCATCTTGTATTCCCAATTCTCCAAGATAATAGAACAAATCAGCACCATTATATATTCTAAACGTATCAATTCCAAACTTAATTGCAGAATTGGTATCTGCAAATTCATCATCACCTATATGTAAAATACTATTATCAGGGTACTTGTTTTTTAATATTCTAAAAAGATTTTGAGTCTTTGATGTTCCATACTCGCAGGAAACAAAGATATTATCACAAACACTAAGTCCATTCTCATTTAACAATGTTTTAATCTGTTCTAATGAGTAATAACTGTCCGTAGTAATAACAACCTTTTTTCCACTATTTATTAATGAATTGTACAGCGAAGAAATATCTTTTCTTATGCGTAGCGTACTAAAATCAAGTTTTCTTTCAATTTCTGCAAATTCTCTTGCCGAAAGAAAATTACCACCCGTTTTTACCAGCATAAAACTATATATTTCTTCTAAAGTTGGAGCATATTGTTTTGACAATTCCTTTTCTGAATAAAGACGATATTTAGAAAACTCAGGGAAAAAAATCCCTTGTTCTTTAAGAAAGTACTTCATCAAATCAAAAATATCAGTATATGAAAAAACGCACCTTGTAACTAATGTATCAAATAAATCAAAACTTATTATATCTGCCTTTTCGATTTTTTCTAATAAAGTTTGCTTTCCTTCAACCTTCAAATTTGAAAAATCAAAAGAAGCTTTTCTTTCTTCTAGAAGATTATTACCTCGAACATCATATAATAAAATACTATTTTGTATACAAAATTCTGATATTCTCTTGGTAATGGCCTTACATGATCCAGGGCGAGCCACGACGATAATAAGAGATACATTATAACCTATTATTTCATCTAACGATAGAATAGGATAACCATACATTTCACCGCTTGTTCTAAATCCATCAAGAAGACAAATGATATTCAAGTCCTTTCCATCATTTGAAAGAAATCTTTGAGTTTCAGTTCCAAGACCATATATAGCAATTTTTCTATCACCAAACTCCTTAAACTGACTCATTATCATCCACCTTCTGACTTATCTTACTAATAATGTGAATGCATATTCCATGAAAACTCTGGATTTGTATAAACATTATAACCTTTCCCAAGCTGCGCGATATCATCTTTGGTCAGTCCCATTTTCCATAGAACATACATAAGTGACTGTTGGTCTCTCTTTACTCCTAACATGTACTCAGTATACCAATTTGAAAAAATATTTTTGGCATCATCATTATGAAGATCAGTTATAATAACTGTGCACTCAAATAAACCATATTCTCTAGGCAATCCTTCTTTTATATATCTGTCAATCTCTTTTTGAGACTTTTTTAAATCTATAACGCCTAACCACGAAAGAAAAATGCTCTCAGTATAAACACAATTACTACATCTATGATGATGCATTGCTATTCCATTTTTACCAAGAATAGAAACATTATGCGAAACCGGAGCAACTATTTGCACTGAACCATCATAATAAATTGAATAATCATATTCTGCAAAAATAGAAAATGGATGAAATTTGCAAAAACGATTTTTGTCTTTTGCTGTCATATTTATGTCAGGAACAACTGTGTTAACGTCTATCCATTTAGTATTTTTTCCATAGTCTTGTTCCTCATCAGATATAATAAAATAATCACAGTTATCTTCAATAACAAGAGGTTCTCTGTACTTATCATATGCTCCTACAATACAAGTATATACTGCAATTTTCACATTTTTATCCTTTCCAAACAGGAAGTTTTTGATAATCGCTTAGCATCTTGGCACCATAATAATATTCAAATACCATTTCCAATTTAGTGAGTTTTCGAAGTGTACATACATGTAGTTTGCTGTTTTGACTCAACTTCTCTTCGATCTGAGAATCATATGGATTATCCACTAGTACAAAGACTAATATATCCTTGCTGGATTCTAATAAATCTTTCAAAAAAATCCCTTTCATTCCTTCAATTGTCGTGTTATTCACTTTGTCATCATTACCATCTGAAAATAGATTTGCATGTAGGTTAAAAATACCAGGAACCTCTTCATAAAGCTTCATTCCCAAGTTCCCTAGCCCATATACACATACTTGCCATTTTTCTTCGATGGCTTTGTCAATTTGTTTTTGAATATTATTCTTCATTTTCTATAATCCCAAAAATATAAACATTCAAAATTGTAAACTACCGATACATGTTCGTATTTATTCATAAGTTCATTTTATCCATTACGTATAATATTGGTGTATTTATTCCAATATTCATTATTTATTTTCCTGGCAAGTCTAAATCTATCATTCCTTATTATATCTTTGTGTTGTGTAACACCACTATATAGAAGTAATATTCTCCTAGGCATTCTTTCATAACTCTCCTCAATATTCATAATTACTCTTTGAAAAACTTCTCCTTTGAACGGATTATACATATTAAAAATTGTATATGTATCAAGTTCAGTAGTTAATTTACTTGCATCATCATTAAATAATTCATAATGATTAATGTTGCACTTTTTCAAATTTGAAATTCCTATTTCATACAACTCTGAATCATATTCTACTCCACCTATTCTATTTACTCCATTTGACGCAAATAAAATTAAAGCTCCTCCCTTTCCAAAACCAAAGTCAAAAAAATTTTCACCATCAAGGTAAAGATTATCAATTACATCTAAGAGAGCATAGTCACATCCATATGAATAAAAAAGATTATCATTCTTTGAGTTGTAAACTGGTTCACATATATCTGTTCCATAATAAAAATCCAACCAATCATAGTACGAAATTTTTTTGCAATATGTTGTCCCAAGCCATTCTCTAATCCATATATATGAAAAATTCCTTTTAAAGCCATGGTTTTCAAGCATTTGAGATACTTCTAATTCTTCTTCAAAATCACATATAACAAAATAATCAAACTCAGATAACTCATCAAGTATAAAAGACTGATACACATGCATTTGAGTAGGAATATCAGCTTTATTATCAATAATGACATCTATTATTCTATTTTTCCGTCTAAAATAATGCGTAAGAAATTTACCACTGCTACCATATCCCCACAACACTATTCTTTTACCATTAGATAATTTTAATGCATTGTCAATTCTTCTATCAAATTCCAACCACAGTTTATCCACTATTCATCTCTCTCTATTCTTTTTTGTAGATGTTTTACAAAAGCCCCAGTAAATTAGGCATTTGTTAAAACAATTACTAGTTTCACAGCCTATCATTGCTTTGGTCTTATTCTTTTCTGTCTTTATATTATCAGCCCACTGATTAAATGTGTTGAATTACAGAAATGCTCCATAATGCAATCCCACATTCTATTTCTAAACTAAGAATATATAGAAATTCAATCTAAATACAAGACTATATTTAATTCATAAATACAATTCAAATTTTTTCTTCTCTAATACACAGTATTGAATCAGCCTGAATAAATGGTTTAACCAATTCATCCTCGCTAATCTCTTTATACTGCTCTTTTCTTGTGGCAACGATAAGAAAGTGCTTATTTGGAGTGTAATTTCTAAGTACATCTGCTTTTTTTATATCATAATCATCAGTTGGTTTGACAAAATTATCAATCAGACAAACTGGTTTTACTTGATACAATTCATATATTTTAGAAATAATATACTTCCCCCATGATCCTATTCCATAAACAATAATATTTTTTTCTTTAACAATCTCTTTTAACTTAGAAATATTATATTCAACAAATTCATAATCCTTCTTCTGAAAAATAAAGCATGGCGCGTATTCTTTAATTTCTCCCCCAAATCTCCTCTTATAATCAGATATATTCGTTAATTCTTTATCATTACCTACATAAAATCCGCCCAAATCATAGCCAATATAACCCAGTTTCTTAAAAAAAATCATACATTTATAGTGTAAACATCCATTAGCTCGTCCTATTAATGCTGACCTATTATCTTCCCGAAAATGCGATGCTCCAAAAGTAAATGTCACAATTTTTTTATCATTATCTAAAAAATAACCATTCTGAACCAATAACGCTCCATCCTCATCTCGTATAGACGCCAAAGCAAAACAACCAGACTTACTTGCGGCATCATATCTTTCAATAACAAAATCCGGAAGACCTTTTTCCTTTGCAAAAATATTGTAAAAAATTCTTGCCTCTTCAAGTTTTTCTATATCAGGATTAAGAATTATTTCTGTATCAAAACAATCTCTTTCTAATGCACGTCTAACTTCATATTTTCTGTTTTTATGAAAGCCATTAATAATATCACTTTCACTTTTGGAGATGTCAACCATTATTGAATAACTCGCTCCTTTAGAAAAATAAATTAAAGAACTTCCATATTTCGAAAATATCCTAGAGTCAATTTCATCCGCATAAAAAATAGTCAATTCGTCGCATGTTTTCATCTCCTGTTCAAACATTTCTTTATCTATTTTATTAAGGAAATATAAATGTCGTATATGACAACCTGAAGCTGTATATTCATACTTAATCATATTCGTTTTGTACCGACCCAAAAAAGATTAGGACGCCTCTCTAAGTTCATATTTTTTCTAAAAACTTTACTCTTTAATGTACCTTTATGTCTATCAGTTAACTTATCCTCAAATCTTCTAAACTGTCTATAAATCTGTCTCAGGCTCATATCCAAAATAGGTGGATGTTTTAAATACTTCTGAAACTGCCAAAAATCCGTCCCATGACACATGATTGTTTTATACTCATGTTCCTCCATGAGTTTTTTTCAACGATTTTACCGAGTACCAATTAACATGTCCAACTCTATGATAGATAGTATTGCATTCTAGACAACATAATTCTGAAAACGCAAAATTTTCTTCATTTCGAGTTGTTATTAGAAATCTCCCACCAGGTTTCAAAACTCTATATATTTCATCCAGTACACCATCTATGTGTTCAGGTAAAATATGTTCAATACATTCAGTACAGGTGATTAAATCAAAACGATTATCTTCGTATGGCAATCTCCCACCGTCAAAAGTTCTGACCCCATGAAAATAAAAACTATTTCCACATCTATCTTTTGAAGCTGTTACTGCCTCTTTTGAAATATCAACTCCCCACACATTTACTTTCTTTTGGCAAAAACATTTCATGATATGGCCAAGTCCACACCCATAATCTAGAACATCACATTTGTTAATATCATTAACAAAATATGAACAAAACTCAACAATTGACTCTCCAACTTGATATCCAAAATAATTTGCTTCACTTTGAGATGTTGTTGCCAAAAAATCTTGTAATCTATTTAATTTTTCAACATTCCATACTATGTGCTTTCTTTCCATCCTAATCTTCCGACTTTCGCTCCTGCTCCAAAAACATAGATATCTCTATTTTTTATATCATTATAAAAATCACTCCACTTATTTTGACCATAATCCCATATAAACATTCACCATTACTTTCCTGTGTTCTTATCTACCTACGATATACTTTGATTAAAATACGTAAATTTTATATTCGAAACTATATAATTAAACCAATTCTTTTTCCAAGCGAAGGTATGCAATTTTTTATAAGAACATCAACACATAATTTCTGTTCAAACATCTTATTTAAAGCCCATCAATTACTAAACAAGCAGCAGAATCATGATATAACCCAGATATTCCTAAAATATTCATACTTACATCTCTTATTAAAATAATTCAGTCCAATGACGATATATTCTACTTGATTCAAATTTCTTCGATCTATTTTCAGACATTCTACTATACTTATCTTTTATCTCTTCATCTATTAACATCCTTACAATTGCTTTTCCTAAATTTTCCTCTTCCTTCGAAAGTTTTTCACATACGTCAACCTTTTCAGATGTAAACCCATTTGTCTTGATTCCATATTGGCATAGTTTATATCCATCATCTTCACGTAATACTTTTCCCAAAATATCCTGAACACCTCCTGGAGAGTTTGTGCATACAACAGGAATTCCACATACCATTGCTTCAATTATACTATTACCAAAACCTTCTACTTTAGAAGCCATTACAAAACAGTTTGCATCACCATATTTTTCCCATACATTTTTGCAGAATCCAACAAATTCAACATTCTTTTCAATTTTCATTTTCTTTGCAACAAAACGTAAATAGCGTTCATTATCTCCTTTTCCAGCGATTATAAGTTTAGCACTTGGTATTTTATCAACTACATATGAGAATGATCTTATTATCCTATCTTGCTGTTTAACTGGTTCTAATCTACCAACGGTTAATACTTTTTTCTCTTTCGAATTCTTTTTTTCTATAATGTGGGACGGTACTTTAGAAATATTTACTGAATTATATATAATTGTGATTTTTTTCGGAGATACGCCATAGCTATTAATCATATCTTTCTTAGCATATCTACTCATAACAACTATTTTGCACGGAAGTGAATAAAAAAAATGAATTATTTTCTTATTGTAAAGATAACGATTTAAATCATCTCTATGAGACAATATTGTGCATATCCTTACTATGACTTTTTCTCCACGCTGTGAGAGAATATTTAAATAATTACATTCTTCCATAAAACTTATAGACACATCAATGTGATATTTTCTTTTTAATTTTCTAATTATCAAAGACATCTGTATTAAGCGCATGAAAAAAGCTTTCATGTCACCTCGAAATCCACTTGTTATTGATTCAAGCCCTGTATTTATTTTTTCTCCCTTGACTTCGTACACATCCTTTAAATGAGAATTTAGAAGAAAGAAATAAACATTTTCTCCTTTTTCTGTGTAATAGTCACCTAGATTCTTTGCAACTTTTTCTGCTCCGCCACCTCCAAGTGAAGGAACCATTATAGCAATATTCACAGTATTTTCCTCATATTCTCAACATATTGTGAAAGTGTCACACCTTCATAGTGGTAAGAAATCTTCTCAAACAATTGTTCCAAATCATCATAAAGAACTTCAATATCATTTTCTGTTAAAAAATTGGGACTTCCTGCTCTCATTAATTCTGAAGAATGAAGCATAAACTCAAGATAATCTCTTTTTTCTTCGGTACACTTATCAACTAAATAATTTAAATCTTTTATGTTATGTCGATAAGGTCTTAATTCTATTAACTGCTTATTTTTATATGCTGTTGTAAGAGGAACTTCTATCAATCCACTTTTTCCTTCTTTACCTATATTAAACATACTAATTTTATAAGCTTTATTAGGAAATCTTCTATAATCAATTCCATGGCTTCCTTCTGTTAAACCTGCATTGAAAGTCCAATCTTTGCCAGGAATCACACTACAATCAGCAATGTAACCATGTTTTTTTAAAATAGCCAAATACTTCCTGTCGATATACCATCTTCCACTTCGATGACTCTTAGGTATTACTCCAAATGAATCCTGAATTTTATGTGTTATCACTTTAACTTTATCTTCTATTACGCTAGTTGGATATTCTCCTATGTATGGATGATTTCCTCCTGTTTCTTTTCCTCTCTTTAGATTATAAAAAGGCGGGATTGTCCAAGCGTGCATATGCATACCAATTTCAGCATTTTTCTTTTTGATACATTCATTGGCTAAATCAACGAATGGGCTCGGAGCACACATCTCGTAGTCAACTAAATATGTCGGCTTATATCCATACTTTTCACAAAGTCTTTGAAATCGTTCTATGTATGAGCTATTTCGTATTGTAATTCTGTTTTTTACAGAATTCTCAGTCCAAGTGTTACGATTCCAAATATAATCACCTTCAGTATCTATGGTGATAATAAAACTTTTCTTTTTAATGTTATCCAATTGCTAATACCTTTTCCTTTGATTCAAGAAACACTGTCCAAATATTAAAATAGTGCTATATACCATAATTTGACAATACAATTTCTTCAAGTCCATTTTTCTTTATCCATTCGCGACTTCGAAATTTTGAAATCACAATTCCTCGATTACTCCATTTAAGAAATGGTAAATCAGAAATACTATCAGAAAAACTCACAGAATCTTCTATTTCGCATTTATCAAAAAATTCGTTTAGTCTTTGAACTTTTTCCTCTGAAATGCAATCTCTATTACTAATCGTCCCTAAAAAGATTTCATCTTGGTACAAAAAATCGTTTGCTATAATGCCATTTACTTTAAATTCTTTAGCAAAAAAATCAATATAAACACTATACCCTGCACTTACAATATAAATTTCATATCCTGTATCCTGATATTTCTTTATAAAATCGATAACTACTGTTTGTAGTCCTGGTTTAATCATCTCAAGATAATATCTCTCGGCAAAAAATTCTATATCAGACTTTTTTTCTCCTTTTAGACAATTCAATAACTGAAATTTATCATAGTTCTTATTCCTAAGATTTTCTCCATATCTCATCTCCGCATAATAAATAACATAATTATCAGCGGTTTGAAAATTCACAATTGTATCACAAAAATCAAAGAGTGCTATTTTTCTCATAATCTAACATCAATTCGTAAACATATTCCATTTGTTTTTTTAATCCAATTGTTATACGGATACATCTATTAAGCTCTGGTAACTGGCTCAATTCTCTTACATATACATTATGAAAATTAAGAAATTTAACAAGTTTCTTTTTCTCTAACTCATTACAAATCTCAAAAAGCACAAAATTCGTAGTACTAGGGTATACCTTTGTTACATAAGTCAATTCCTTTAATTTGACTTCAAGCCATTCTCTTGCTTTAGTAACATCTTCAACATAGCGTTCCATATAAGAACTATCTTCAAGTGCTGCAATTGCAGCTTCCTGCGCAAAAGTTGAAATTGACTTTTTGTTTTTTATCATTGATATCTCATTTATGTTATTTGAAGATGAAACAAGATATCCAATTCTAAAATTTGCAAGCGCAAAAGCCTTCGAAAAAGTTCTGCTAATCATCAAATTATCATATTTTTCTATAAGATTACATATGGATTCACCTGAGAATTCAACGTATGCTTCATCAATTAAAAATAATGTGCCTGCATATTCTCTTATTAATTCTTCAACTATACAATTATCAATTTTCTGACCTGTTGGATTATTAGGATTACAAAAATAAACAAATTTAGCTTCGGTTTCCTTTATTGTTGAAGATAGTTCTTTAGCGTTAAAAATCATATTTTTCATTATATAATAATGAATATCTGCTCCTGCTATTTCGGCCGTTAGCCTAAAATTATCATACGATGGCCATACTATAACTACTTTGTCTCTTTCTCTCAAAAACATTTTTACTACATATTCATGCAATGCGTCAGAAGATGCAAACGTTTGAACACAATTTTCTTTGCAACCTACATATTTTGCTATAGCTGAAATAAGATTATCATTATCTGTATTTGGATATAGATTATAAAATGAAGCTTTTTGAGCAAGTTTAAGAATTCTTTCCTTAACATAATCGGACGGCCCAATAGTTGACTCATTCCAATCTAATTTTAAGAAAAAATTATCTCCATCAACTACTCCTTTTTTCCATACTTCGTGACTAACCGAATTACCATATGGTTTTATATTCATCAGATAATTTTTCATCATTATTTACCTTCCAAAACAAGTTTTTCTCCAAAAATACGATCATATTCTTCCGGATCAAACCTATTATAGCCTCCACCATGATAAAAAGTCACCTCACCACAATATAACTTTCCATCAAGATCATAAAAATCAACCCTTACATAAGGACTCTCTTTAGCAATACTTTTCCCAATATCAATCATCTTATCAAATGTCTTTGGACAATCAATTTCTGGGCCATTTAATACCTCCCTACCTTTAGTGTGTGAACACCATGCAAAGTCAAGTTTTTTCCATTCCATGTTATACATTTTCCTATAATTTAAGCCTTCTCTATCTATGCTACAATATACAAACTGTGGAATTCCATTCAAAAAATGAATCTTATAGTCATTCGGTAGTTTTCCATCTTCTGTTAGTAGCAGTTTTTCTGCCATAATGACAGGTTCAATATTCTTATAACACCATTCTCTGTCCATCCAATAATAGTTATATTTCAGGCATTTAGAAAAATGATTTTTTATATAATTCCAATCAACATTACTCTTGTCTCGTATAATCTTTACATCTCCACTACCAGCATTACATTTCAGTACAAAAGGAATATCCGGCATGTTTTCTATCTTAATATCATCAACGCAATCACTTACAAACAATGTTGGTATGACATATTCCTTTCCAAAATTTTCCTCAAAATAGTTTTTTACTTTATATTTATCCGCTAGTAACGTATAAATATCCTTGCGATTGTTAACTTTAAGCCATTGTATTTTTTCGTTAAGTGTTACAGGATTATCAATATCAAACTCATAACCACGTTCTTGAACAAATCTATATTCTAGATACTTTTTGTCATTGAGAAAATAATCAAATCTACTTCTAATACTTTCATTTTTCACATTTTCAAGATATTCTGGTATTTCACTAAACCATCCATCTTCAAATAGCCAATAATAATCATTTATTCCGTTGTTTTCCAATATTTCACAAACTTCTTTACCACTATTTCCACCAACTGTAACAAACACGAAATACTTATCCTTATTTTTCAACAAATAATCAAAATTAAAAACATCTATATTATTGCATTTTCCAGATATCTTACTATCAATATAGCAGGATACTTGGAAACCCAAATCAGTTACTATCTTCATTCCCCAACCTTGTCCATATTTTCCAGCTCCATAAAGACAAACTTCTTTAGTAATTGATTCTTCAAGTTGAAAAAGTTTTTCACAATCCATATTTTCTCTCCATTCTCTATATTTTTGTTCTTTTATAATTATTTGATTCTTATTTTGATTGAAAAATATATAACTAAAACTCATATAATTTTTCTGCATTTCACATTCCAAAAACCACGTCATCAAGAGATATTATTGGACACGAAACTAGTGACACTAATTTTTCCTCAATATCTGTAAAATAATAGATTGGTGTCACTACTATTACATCAACTTCTGGTAACCTGCCTTCAGGCTTTTTCACTTCAATATCTGAATAAATAGTCTCTGCGTTTGCATCTATTCCATATACAACATTTATACCTGTTCCATCTAATTCATTTTGAAGAGTTATTCCAGTGTGATGCATTCCATATATTGCAATGTTCTTATAACCATGTTCTTTAAAATATTCAGAAAGATTTCTGCCTTTTTGTTTTAGCTGCATCCATTCATTCATCATAAGATACGATTGCCAGTACTTATTTGAGTCTTGTGTATTGTTATTAATTTTAAAGCTTCTCATCTTTGATCTTGTAATAAAGCCCAAGCAAAAAGCTGACAGTATCTTAATCCAAATTATTGCCTTTTTCTTCATACTGAAAGTCCTTCTTGATATTCTATACTTTGCAAAAGGTAATCAACTTCTCCACGTGTTCCTTCATTAAAAGCTTTGTATATCAGGTTATTATTTTTATCAATCCAAACAATAGGTTCACCCTTTTCTTTTCCTGGAAAAATAATTGCATCCTCGCTCTCTATACACCCTCTATATGCTGTGATTTTTGATGGTTCATGTGTCCTACTTTTTTCCCTCCATTCAGTCAAAGAAAACTGAATTATAAAGTCTGCATCAATCCCCATAAACCAAAGACAATCTTTCATTTTACCTACATAACTAAAGTAACTTACTCCTTCAAAATCAATTGATTGTCCGCATTTTCTATAACCTGAGAAATCACTTTTAATTTCTATAAATTCAGCTTTTTCCAAACAAGGAACAACATATAAATGTCCTTCATAAATAATCAGTTTATTATATGCATACCTAGCTTCATCCCAACTTATTGCTTCTACTTTATCAGAATTCAAATCTATTCTAATTAGATATTTATTGCAATCAGGACAAATATATAACCAATCATTCATTATAATTCCGTCATTAAAATGATATTCATACTCAGTTTTAGTAATATATTTTTCTGGTATATCAATATACCTTTCTATAACACCTTCTTTACTTACAACTATCACATATGGATAAGCGCCTGGCACTATATAATACTTTCCTTTATGAAACAATATTTTTGAAAAAACTCGATTATTACCTATCGTATTATATCCAGAAACATTTTTTATTATTTCTTGTCTAAAAGATTTGTTCTTAACATTGTATATATCAAAGAAACCACCATCTTCTGGTACAAACCAAATTTCATCGCCAATACTCCCCGAAGTTGTATGAATAATCTTCTTTGGAAAATTTCCCAAAAATTCAATTTCTTCCCTATCGAAGTCTACTCTATATAATGCATTTCTATCCGATGCAGAATAGTAAAGCCAATTATCAATCTTTACACCTGTTCTAAATATGCAAGAATTAACAGTTTGCATTATATTAAGCCTCCTGTGAGAGAAAAAAACTTCATTAAACAATATATAGGATATAATATTAAATTCCGGTCATCCTTCGATGATAAGGCTTACACCCTTCGCTCCCATTCATATTAGCTAAACAGCTGATACTGCAGGGTCTTGGCATACCCGTTACACGGATTTTCCATCCGTCTGCTAATGCCGTTTTTGTAAAGCTTTTATATATCTACAGAATCACTTTTGGTCCGATTCAATCGGTGAAATACGCTCTCACGTATTTATCCTTTTGAGATTCTTATTGATACCTGATTTTTGTTGTCCACGTGATTTAGCATTTATGGCAGTGTTTTGTCTTTCATGTATTTCCAAACCACATGCTGGACACTTGATAATATCTGATACTTTTTCTTTATTGTTATCCTTTTCCTTAACTCTTACCTTTGTTGTATTGTCCCATTTAAATCCGCATCTGCTACAAGTCTTCGCTGTACCTTCTGCTAATACCCACACAAGTTCAATAGCGTTCTGCTGACACTTTTTTTCTATGCTGTCATATATCATACTTCTTTGCCATGTTAATAGCTTATAATTTATATTCTTTCCATATACAAGCCTAGTATTCTGAGGAAGCTTTGGAATATAGATTATCTTTGGCTTTTCAGTTTCTATAAGTCTCTTTACTTCATGATTTATATAGTTTTGAATCTTTTCTTTTTGTTTATGTTTATTTGCATTATACTTTTTATATCCTTGATTTTCCTTTGTATTCAGACTTCGTTTCCTACTAGTTTCGCGAAGCCATATGCTATATGATTCTTGTAATTTGCCATAGTCTATTCCATAACTATTGCCATTATCTGTTGTAAGCATTGTCTCAATTCCTGGTGCAATACCTACTTCATTTACATAATCTTCATGCTTTTTCACTGCTACGTTTATTGGAACTAACAGTTCTATGGACTGGTTATCTATATCAAGCTTTACGACAATCTGTCTATCTGTAGTAATGGTATCTGTAAGTGGTATGAAAACACGTTTCATTTTCACAGATGATGCTAAATATATGCCATGATTTTCATATCTATAGCCTCTATAATCTACCGAAAACACTGTATTTATTTCTGTATGAAGCTTTACGCTGTGTTTTCTATACTGCCGTCTAAGATAATTATTTAGTTTGTTAGTATCAACTTTTTCGGATAATTCTATATAAGATTTTTCTAACTTTTTTGGAATAACAATGTTTTTATGCTCTAATATTGGAAATAGAGCCTGATCTACTCTAAGAACGTAATTAAGGTAATGTCTGTCATCTTCTGACATATTTTCGTTACTATAAATTGATTTTAGAATCTTCTTTTTACACTTTTCTAATGCTCCTCTGATATCTCCAAGAGCATCATATATTGCATTTTGAAAATAAACTGATGGAAGATTTATCTGTTCTCTATATCCTTGCGCTATTAATTCTTTCTGCACTTCATATCCTGGTGTTATCTTAGATAGAGAATGAATTCCTCCATAGCGGCAATATATATAATTTTTCACGATTTGGTAGCTTTTTGCGATTTGCTTAAGCTGGGCCATATCTTCCTTAGCTATTGATTCTTTATTATATTGATGAATGGTTCTACATACTTTTTCTTTGGTCTTACCATTTTTTGAAATATCATTCACCTTCTTTTTACGAATTTGTGGGACTTTTTTGAAACTCTTTCGCAAAATAGCGATTTTGCGAATTAAATTAACGTCAATCACTTATCGTTATTTTATAACATCTTTATACTAATTTCAACCTCTTTTCATAAATTTGAACAATAAATTCACTTTGAAACTGTATAAATTGTTTAAATTCAACAGTTATTTTGTCTTTAATATATTTTCTTGGCATATGTTTTATCGCCATATTAATCTGCTTTGTTTAGAGAAAATTAATTACAGGATAATTTATCTTTATTTAAAGTCAAAATATGCGTCAAATTTAATAGTTCTAGTGAGAAACATTTTTTATGAATAAAGATAGAAAAATGACTCTTTTTGCTTTGATTTTACGTACATATATACGTCCTTATTCAAACAACATCTTATTTTACTGGTCTTTTGTTAGTAAATCATAAAATCGCTATTTTACGAAGATTTTTCTTCTATCAAAATCTTCTTTTCGCAAATCTTTTCACAATTTGCTTTTCTTATTCCAATTACTAAATCTCATTTGCATATTTTAAAGTTAATTCATGAATCTCTTGTATTCTTCTCATTGTCTCACTGATTAAATGATGGTAATATAAATATGACTTCTTGCTGATGTTTGATATAATCATCAGCAAAAATCAGTGAATCATTGCTTACTGCAATGATTAAATCAATATTTTAGAAAGAAAAAGGTTACTACTCTTATATTTTTAGAAGTAACAAAAGTTTTATGGGAGATTTTGAGAAAAAACAATGGCATCCGCCTTTTTGCGCGGCTGTCAAATTGGAGCTTAGAGCCAATAAGAAGGATCTTAGCTTCGAATCTGAACACACGCTTAATACTAAGCCGATTCAGATTGACTTACTGGTCATAAAGAAGTTACAGGATGTTGATATTCAAAACGAGATTGGAAAGATTTTCAAGGCACATAATATTTTTGAATACAAATCACCAAAAGATGCACTCGGCATAGATGAATATTTCAAGACACTTGCTTATGCTTGTTTATACAAAGCAAGTTGTCCTAGTACGAACAGCATCAAAGATGATGATATTACCATTACTCTTGTTCGTGAAGGAATGCCTAGAGAGCTTGTAAAATGGTTCAAAAATAACAATTGCAATGTAACAGAGAAATATCCGGGCATTTATTATGTTACTGGAAAAAAGGCTCTTTTTTCAACTCAGCTTATTGTATCATCCAAGCTTAATACCAGTGAACATCAATGGCTAAAGGCTTTAACTAGTAAGATGGATGAAAATGTTGGTGAG
>NZ_AUKC01000003.1 GCF_000424545.1 Butyrivibrio sp. NC3005
GCCTTTTAACCCCAAAAACCAACGTTTATAAACAATTCTGCTCATGAAATATTACAAGCCATCAGAACTCATCTAATTAGTTCAAATAACAAAAAGTATGACTTTTTGTCACTTATATTCAGAAACTCGCATTTACTGCGAGTTTCGTGAGAACAAAAGTCAAGTGGCAAACTGGTCCAAGGCGAAGCCTTTTTAAATGGCCAGTTTGCGTAGTTTTTGGAACGTAGTGACAAAAATCTATGACTTCTTGCTGAGATTTAGGATAATCATCAGCAAGAATCCTGCTTCGCAGGACAAAATTTGTCTTAACGACAAATTTTGTCCTACTTTATCCATCGTTTTCAATAACAATCTGATTATCTGCTTTGAGTTTTGAATAAAAAGTTATCTCATTTTCAGACAAAACATCATACCCTTGTTTTCCAAAGTATTCCAGCATTGCTATTGCATGATAGTAATTTGCCTGCTTAGACGCTTCTTGTACGAAATTACTCGCAGGAACTCTTCCACTATCAACAATATCATGTATACCAACCTTATTAAAAAACTGATTGCAAAAATTCCAATACCCAGCAATATTCGTCCAGCCATATGGAATAGGATTTCTGCAGCTTTCAAAATAAATATCCCAATAATTCTTATGTTCTTTATCCATATTTGTATAAAACATTTTTTTGTATAATTCCCATATTTCATTATCCATAGTAATGGGAGCCGGCATAACATCATTTTTCAATAAATTACCCTCAGAGTTAAGAACAGAATAATCATTGTATGCTTCAATCCTCGTTTTCCATCCATCTATTCCAAAACTCATAAATTTGAGAAGTTCATACGCTTCACGCGGGTATCTAGTACTCGAAGATATTCCTCCAAAATCAATTGTTGCTATAGTTTTGCTATCTATATTCGATTCTGTTTCTGTCAAAGAAACAGGAATTGGGTAAGGCACAATATCCAGATCGCTTTGCATAATTTCATAGCTTTCCCATATGCCTTGATACGTCCAAAAAGAATCAACTAAAACAGCAACTTGTCCAGATGTCCCATACCAGGCATTCTCATCACCAAGCCATTCTTTCATTTCAGGAGTTCCTTTTAACGGGGCAACGTACCCTCCGTTTTTCAAATCAGAAAACTCCTGCTCTCCAATAGCCCATCCTTCTAGGTTAAATCTCCTACCATCAAATCCTAGTTCCCCAATAATCTTGTCAGAATACGCAATTCCATAATACGAATCAAGTCTATTGGCACACCCACAGCCGTAGTACTTTTTCTGATTTTCATCTGTATATGTAGCGTCTTTTATAAGATAAATCATTTCTTCCCAATTCCAACCAGTGTCTGGTTCTGCAATACCAAGTTTATTCAAAACATTTCTATCTATATAGATAATTCCCGGAAAAAATTTAACAGGCACTGCATATCTTCTACTCGTTCCAAAGCATCCAAGTCCTGCACTGTTAATAGTAGGCAATAAGTTTTTGGTCTCAGGATCTTTATTCCAGAAATCTGTAATATCGCCCAGCAGCATGTTCGAAAGTGCAAAATCAGCATCTGAGTACATAATAACATCAGGAGTTTCACCATTTGAAACCATTGTAAGAAGAGTATCATCATAGCTTGATACACTCTCATAATAGTTCTTAACTGTTATGTTAGGATAAATCTGCATGAACCTATTAGCCAGATAATTCGTTATTTCTCTCTGATCGAAATTAAAGTATGTAAGAGTAATCTTATCAGAAGTTATATCATTAGATTTGTGATAAACAATATCGCTGCCGACTACAGTACTTTCAATATAAGTAGTCTCTTCATATGACATTGCAATAGAACTGTCATTTTCAACTTGAATCTCCTTTGAAAGCTGACAGGACGTTATAAAAAATACTGAAGTTATGGCACAAAAAATGGCGATTAGTTTTTTCATATGGCTCCAACATTAAAGTATGACTTCTTGTCACTTACATTCAGAAACTCGCATTTACTGCGAGTTTCGTGAGACCAAAAGTCAAGTGGCAAACTGGTCCAAGGCGAAGCCTTTTCAAATGGCCAGTTTGCGTAGTTTTTGGAACGCAGTGACAAAAATCTATAGGTTCTTGTTTTCATTAGGAAAATCATGAACCGTACCAGACCAAAATTTGTCGTTAAGACAAATTTTGTCCTGCAAAGCAGGATTCTTGCTGATGATTATCCTAAATCTCAGCAAGAAGTCATAAGAAACAATAACCTATATAGTTAATCTCTTATCCCCTATATCGCCATTTTGCCCTTGCTTCATTAGTTGCAGTCTTACAGACTTTTCAAAAATCATCTATAATAATTTATCTTTTTTTATAATGCAAAAAAGCCTGCTACTACCTGCATAATGCAAGTAGTAACAGGACTTATCTTTATAAATGCAATATTAAAACCGTTCTGTATTATTAAAACTTAAATGTGTCTTTAAGCCCAAGCCATTTCTGATCTTTATCAGAAAGGTTAAGTGGTGTACCATCTTCCATCACATAACCATTGGCAGAAGCACTTCCTGAATACTCTCCCTTGACATTTGGCCACTTTATGCCAATCTCAGGATCATTCCATGCCATTCCGCCCTCATCATTCTGATGCCAGAAATCATTTACTTTGTAGCAGAACTCAGCTTCATCGCTAAGAACAAGGAAACCATGTGCAAATCCTTCAGGAATAAGGAACTGTTTCTTATTCTCTGCAGAAAGCTCAACGCCGTACCATTTTCCATAAGTCTTGGAGTTTGAACGAAGATCAACAGCAACATCAAATACTGTTCCTCTTACCGCACGAACAAGCTTACACTGAGGATAATTCTTCTGGAAGTGAAGTCCTCTCAAAACACCTTTAGTAGACATTGACTGGTTGTCCTGAACAAATTTTATGTCAAAACCAGCTTCCTTCATATCATTTTCATTATAAGTTTCCATGAAGTATCCGCGCTCGTCACCATGAACAGCTGGTGTAATAACACATAAACCTTCAATTCCACCAACATTTTTCTCAACAAAAATCTGTCCCATTATTCAAAAACCTCGTTTTTTATCAATCAATTACTTTCTTGTTGCTGTACATTTCTTTGTAGTAATTCTGATATTCACCAGAAATGATGTTCTCCCACCACTCCTTGTTATCAAGATACCACTGAATTGTCTTCTTGATTCCATCTTTGAACATAGTCTCAGGAAGCCATCCAAGTTCATTATGAATCTTTGTAGGATCAATAGCATATCTCTGGTCATGTCCCTGACGGTCAGTTACATGCTCGATAAGAGAATATGGCTTGTCAAGAGCATCGCAGATAAGCTTAACGATATCAATGTTCTTCATCTCATTGTGACCACCGATATTATAAACTTCTCCAACTGTTCCCTTTCTCATGATAAGGTCGATTGCCTTGCAATGATCTTCTACATAGAGCCAGTCACGAACGTTAATACCTTCACCATATACAGGAAGCTTCTTATCAGCCATAGCATTGGCAATCATAAGAGGAATAAGCTTCTCAGGGAACTGGTAAGGGCCATAGTTGTTAGAACATCTGGAAATTGTAACAGGAAGTCCGAATGTTCTGTGATATGCCATAACCAAAAGATCAGCAGAAGCCTTAGATGTGCTGTAAGGGCTTGATGTATGGATAGGAGTATCTTCGTGGAAGAAGAGGTCTGGACGGTCAAGTGGAAGATCACCATAAACCTCATCTGTAGATACCTGATGATATCTCTTAATTCCATATTTGCGACAAGCATCCATAAGTACGGATGTACCAATTATATTAGTCTGAAGGAAAATTTCTGGATTTGCAATTGAACGGTCTACATGAGACTCAGCTGCAAAGTTTACGATAATATCTGGCTTCTCTTCCTCGAAAAGCTTCTCAACTCCCGCGCGGTCACAGATATCAAGCTTAACAAAACGGAAATTAGGCTTGTCCATTACTGGTGCAAGTGTAGAAAGGTTTCCTGCATATGTAAGTGCGTCAAGGCAGATGATTCTGTCTTCAGGATGTGACTCAAGTTCATAGAATACGAAGTTGCTTCCAATAAAGCCAGCTCCGCCAGTTACAATAATATTCATATTATCTCCATTCCATCGCAAAAAGCGATTTTCATATATATATTAAATTCCTTATGACAATTGTCATTATCGATCTTGAATTTAATATATAACATGACGTTACGTCACCTTCAAGCACTTTTTTTATTTTTTACAAAGAAAAATTCCTGCATCTTTTGTAATGTGGAATCCATCCGCAGTTTTTTTCTCAACAAACTCCTTGAAATCCTTGTATCTGTCAAGAAGTTTGAGATTCTGGTTGCCATGGCAGGATAAAATATATGAAATCAATGGCTCAGCAACAGATATTTCAATCGCATCCTCAAAACGCACCATATTTATTTCGGTAAAAAAATCCTGCAAAATAGCCATACCATTTTCCAACCCAAACTTATCATACAGTTCCTCTGCTGCAAGTACTATGTCAGGATTAAATTCCTGAACAAGATTGGTTATTTCCTTCATGTGCCTTGCTCCATAAGTACTACACTCAAATATTCCATCTTTTTTTAGAACTCTTTGACACTCTGACACAGACTTTTTTAAGTTCTTACAGTAAAACAGAACATGATTAGCTATAACAAGGTCGAATTCTTCATCATTAAATGGAATACTTTCGCAGTCAATCTGTCTGAACGAAAACCTGATGTCATTTCCAATACTGCGCCTTACATCACGAATCATACCTTCAGAAATATCCGATAGAACAACTTCTATATTATCTGGAAGTTTATCCATATTTTCAGTCCAAAAAGCCCCACTTCCACATCCAACTTCAAGAATACGCATGCCATCTTTTATATCGCACTTATCCATCATCCATGGAAACCACCCTGTCTTGTTTACAGAAAAATCTCTATGAAGCCTTATTCTAGCTGTAATATTTGCATCATTTTGATACTGAGTCTTAAAACTCTGTTCCATAACACTTAAATGGATAAGATTAAGCATGCTACTCCAATCGACCTGTTGCTGTCTCTCAATAGCATCAGTGGTTCTGTCTATTGCATCTGTCATAGCCTGCATCTGCTCTATTCTCTCTTCTACAAGTCTTTTCTGAACATTTAAGTTCTGTAAAAGAAGCTGACTATCAGCTGACGCAATTGTCATTTCTCTTATTTCATCCAGAGAAAAACCCAGATACTTCAGCAAAAGAATCTGAGAAAGCCTTGCAAAATCTTCGTCAGAGTAAAGTCTTGCACCACCTTCTTTATAAGACGAAGGGTGAAGAAGATTCTTTTTGTCATAAAATCGAATAGTTCTTATAGACACATGAGCTTTTGAGGCAAACTCCCCTGATGTGTAATATTTTTTATCCTTCAAAATAGGCCTCCAAGCCCCGGAATGTTATTTTAAGTAACATTTCAGGGTGATTTCAACTAAAAATTAATTATTTTCAAGTTAAAAGTTGATTTTAAATCACAAAAATGATATTCTAATTTTAACAAAAAGGTCTATCCAATTAATATAGACCCTTATAATGATTGCGTATTTCATCGTCGACGAAATTTGGTTTGATTATAAAAAAATACATAAAACACCAAAACAACTACTATTATACAAGAATGGAGATTACTATGAAAACTTTTTCACAGCAGCGTTTTGCTGATTTGGTTTTACAAAAAAGAAAAGAGTTAAATTTAACTCAGGCTGAATTATCCAGAATCACAGGTATCAACAGAACTACACTTAGTCGTATCGAATCCTGTGAGTATATTCCTCTTTTGCCACAGCTCGAAGCCCTTAGCAGCACACTTTTGTTTGATCCTACAGAGGTCTATGAAGATGCTCCTGACAAAGAGTTAGAGCCACACAAACCTTACAACGTTGCTATTGCCGGAACAGGATATGTAGGATTATCAATTGCTACTCTTTTATCACAGCACAACCACGTTACAGCTGTTGATATCATCCCTGAAAAAGTCAAGCTTATTAACAACAGACAATCTCCTATTCAGGACACTTATATTGAGAAGTATCTTGAGGAAAAAGATTTGGATCTTACAGCAACAACAAATGGTGAAGAAGCTTACAAGGATGCTGACTTTGTAGTTATTGCTACTCCTACTAACTACGATCCTCAGAAAAACTACTTCGACACTTCTCTAGTTGAAGATGTTATTAAACTTGTTCTTAAAGTTAATCCAAATGCGATTATGGTTATTAAATCAACTATACCAGTTGGATTCACCAAATCTGTAAGAGAAAAATACAACACAAAGAATATTATTTTCAGCCCTGAGTTTCTCCGTGAATCCAAGGCTTTATACGATAACCTATATCCTTCCAGAATCATTGTCGGAACAGATCTTGAAGATGAAAAGCTTACAAAAGCAGCCAATACATTTGCAATGCTTCTCCAGGAAGGTGCTATCAAGCAGAATATCGATACTCTTATTATGGGACTTACAGAAGCTGAAGCTGTTAAACTTTTTGCCAATACCTATCTTGCACTTAGAGTATCCTACTTCAACGAACTTGATACCTATGCTGAGTCCAAGGGACTTAATACTCAGCACATCATAGATGGTGTATGCCTTGATCCTAGAATCGGTACACATTACAACAACCCTTCCTTTGGTTATGGTGGATATTGTCTTCCTAAGGATACCAAACAGCTTCTTGCAAATTACAAGGATGTTCCGGAAAACCTTATTGAAGCTATAGTGGAATCCAACAGGACAAGAAAAGATTTTATAGCTGACAGAGTATTAGAAATTGCCGGCTGCTATGGTAACTCCGAAGAATACAACAAGGAAAAAGAGCATTCAGTAGTAATCGGAGTTTATAGACTTACTATGAAATCCAACTCAGATAACTTCCGTCAATCCTCTATTCAAGGTATAATGAAACGTATCAAGGCAAAAGGAGCTACAGTTGTTATCTACGAACCAACTCTTGAGAATGGTACAACCTTCTTCGGAAGTCTTGTTGTCAACGATTTAGAGGAGTTCAAGAAAAAGAGCAACGCTATTATTGCCAACCGTTACAACGAATGTCTTGATGATGTTAAAGATAAAGTCTATACTAGAGATATTTTCCAGAGAGATTAAGGAAGGAAAGAAAAAATGAATATTATCCTTTTATCAGGTGGAAGCGGTAAACGCTTGTGGCCGCTTTCAAATGATGTTAGAAGCAAACAGTTCATTAAAATCTTCAAAAATGAAGATGGATCTTATGAATCTATGCTTCAGCGTATGTACAATAATATAAAAAAGATAGACAAAGATGCGGTTGTAACAATCGCAACTTCCAAAAGTCAGGTATCAGCCATTCACAATCAGATTGGCTCAGATGTATCTATTTCTGTAGAACCCTGCAGAAGAGATACATTCCCTGCTATCGCTCTTGCTACATGCTTTCTTCATGATATTAAGCACGTAGACAGAGACGAATCAGTTGTTGTATGCCCTGTAGACCCTTATGTTGAAAGTGACTACTTCGAAGCATTGAAAGAGCTTGCAAGACTTGCAAAAGAAGGAGATTCCAACTTAACACTTATGGGAATGGAACCAACCTATCCTTCAGAAAAGTATGGCTATATAATCCCTGAGACAAAAGAAAATGTCAGCAAAGTCAGCATGTTCAAGGAAAAGCCTGATATAGAGACTGCCAAAGAGTATCTTGAAAAAGGAGCACTCTGGAATGGCGGAATCTTTGCTTACAAACTTGGATATGTTCTCGATATTGCTCATAAACTTATCGATTTCACAGACTATGATGATCTTTTCTCAAAATATGAAACACTTACAAAGATTAGTTTCGATTATGCTGTAGTTGAGAAAGAATCCCGCATCAATGTTATGCGTTTCTCCGGCATGTGGAAAGATCTTGGAACCTGGAACACACTCACAGAGGCAATGCAGGAGCACACAATTGGAAATGCAACTCTTTCTTCCTGTGACAACGTACATGTTATCAACAACATGGATGTTCCGCTTTTGTGCATGGGACTTAAAGATGTGATTGTTGCAGCTTCTCCAGACGGAATCCTTGTTTCAGACAAGCCTCAGTCAAGCTACATCAAACCTTTTGTAGATACTTTCGATGACAGAATCCGCTATGCTGAAAAAAGCTGGGGCAACTATCAAGTTATCGATGTTGAAAGCGACAGCATGACTATAAAAGTTACTCTTCATGCAGGTCACAAGATGAATTACCACAGCCATCAGCACAGAGATGAAGCATGGACTATCATTTCCGGAACCGGACGTACCATTATCGATGGAATGGAACAACAGGTTAAACCAGGTGATATAATCACAATGCAGGCTGGATGCCGTCATATGATTATCGCAGATTCAGAGCTTTCGCTGATTGAAGTTCAGCTTGGCAAGGAGATAAGCGTAAATGACAAGATTAAATACGACGATCCACAATAATCCTTTTTTGCTCTCACCTGCAGGAAAAGATTATTTATGGGGAGGAAGGCGATTAAAGGATTCTTTTTCCAAAAATATTCCTTTAACACCTCTTGCAGAGACTTGGGAATGCAGCGTTCATCCAGATGGACCAAGCGTTGTAGCCTCGGGTTCTTTTCAAGGAAAAAAACTAATAGACGTAATCAGGGATCATCCGGAATTTCTGGGAACACATCCCGATACCAGATATGGACTTCCTATTCTGGTGAAATTCATAGATGCCTACAAAGATTTGTCTGTACAGGTGCATCCAAGTGACGAATACGCTCTTAAATATGAAAACTCACTAGGAAAAAGCGAAATGTGGTATGTAATAGATGCCGCAAAGGGCGCAAAGCTAGTCTATGGCTTCAAGCGAAATATAAGCAAGGAAACCTTAAGAAAAGCCGCTCTTGACGGAAGCATCGAGAAATATCTAAATAGAATAGATATCCATCCAGGTGACGTATTCTATATAGAAGCCGGAACAGTACATGCCATATGCGAAGGTGCATTAATTGCTGAAATACAAGAAAGTTCCAACTTGACCTACCGCCTCTATGACTATAACAGAAGAGACAAAAACGGAAACCTTCGTGAACTTCATATTGATAAAGCAATCGATGTTGCAAACACCAAAAGCAGTACATCACCTCGTCAGCCTATGCACGTATTAAAATATCAGCCGGGCTACAGTTCAACACTGCTTGCAAGGTGCAAATATTTTCAGGTTGAAAAAATCAGAATAAATACAGAGCATGTCCGTGACATGGCAGATTATAGCTCAGGTTCTACTTCATTTGAAGTCTTATTGTGTATTGATGGATGCGGCAGTATTTTTGGAGATAACTTCTTTTTGAATTTCATTAAAGGAGATTGCATCTTCGTACCAGCCAATTCACCAGATTTAAAGCTTCACGGAAAAGCTGATATGCTAAGAATCTATTGTTAAAAAAAAGAGTTTTGATGCTATTTATGGAAAAATTTATCTTTAACCCTAGCGAAAGATTATTGATAGTATCCATAAATTGTAATCAAAACTCTTTTTAAATCAATATTGTGTTTTATGCAATAATAAAAATATCTGCAACTTAAAAACTCCTTACATACACTCCTACTTTTAATAAGCTCCGGCGCCTTTGAATATTACTGGAATTGTCTTCAATATAAGCTTTAAGTCTGTAAGAATACTCATATCTCGTACATACTGCAAATCAAGTTCAACCCATTTTTCCCAGCTTATATTGGCTCTTCCGCTTATCTGCCAGTAACAGGTAAGTCCCGGCCTAACGCACATTCTCTGACAATCATACTCATCACAAGCTTCCATCTGGAAATCTAAAATAGGCCTTGGTCCCACAATTGACATGTCACCTTTGATAATGTTTACAAGCTGTGGAAGTTCATCAATTGAATAATGCCTTATAAAATGACCAACTTTTGTAATTCTAGGATCATTTTTTATCTTAAATGCAGGTCCCGATTGCTCGTTGTTTTTCATTAAATCTTTGAGCTGCCTAGGTGCATCCTTGTACATGGAACGAAACTTATAAAAGCGAAAAGCTTTCATATTCGCACCGGTTCTCATCTGCGAAAAGAAAACCGGAAAACCATCTTCAATGGCTATAGCAATCGCTGTAATAAAGAAAAGAGGTGACAAACATACTAAAGCCACTAAACTAGCCACTATATCAAAGGCTCTCTTTATGAACTTGTAATATAAAGGCTTGCTCTGCCAGATTGCAGCAATGGTCATATCCAGCTTTTCAAGTTCAGCAGAACTTCTTCTGTAAACCTTAACACCGTTTATTAAAGCTGCTCTTTCTTCCTGACCTTGTTCTTCTTTTTCTACGACATTGCTGTTAAGAAATTTAAAATCAAATGCATCCTTCATCTGATTTTCTGGCTTGCTTCTTATGTTTGGAGCTGTCGTTGTCACATTCATCTGCGATTCCTTTCTATGATGCAATTACATATCAGGCAAATGCTATAATAAATGTTCCCATATCAGTTACACTAACAGAAACCTTTCCCTGAGTGACAGTAACTCTTCTTTCTGTAATTGAACCGTCCTTGTGAATCTGGAAAACAATAACTTCACGTCCATCAAACTGATTACCTATTCCAAAGCTTGCTGTAAATGTTCCAAAGCCATCCCAGATAGCAACTCCAGCATCATACATGCGAAGCTTGAATGGACCAAATGAAGAAACAGCGCCGTATTTATCTCTAATATAATTTTTAAGCGAAGACGTAGCTTTGTCATTTCTTGCTACAACCGCTGTAGACACTGCTCTTCCATTAGTAACACTGCTATAATCAGCATAAATTCTGATAGCACCTCCTGTTGATGCATTTCCAACAATTGTGGCAATGCCACCTGAAGCCTTTTCTCTAGTAATAACTATATTGTTAGGAGAATAAACATCCTGCGATTTAACATAAGATGATGAACTCGAAGGCGTCTCCCTAACCGGAACATACACAGTTTGAGTTACCACTCTTGTTTCGGTATTTCTAGTAGTGGAACTAGGAGCAGCCAAAGCAACATTTCCTAACGACATTGACATAACAAGGCATATTACGCCTGCTATTCTTGCACTTTTTTTCATAGTAGTTATTACTCTCCTTTCACGGACTGTTCTTACGGCGAAAGTGACTTAGCGCCAGTCATCGAAGCCTGAACAATAAAACATCTGCCATCCGTAAGCGATGATTGCAACGTCAGAAGCTGCCACGTATTAACAACTTCCTCATGCATTGAATCATTAACATAGGAATTCATATCCCTAATTAAAAATACATCGTTAATATAATTTTGAAATTTCGTATAGTCATAACAATTGTATTTCACTAGGATATCTTCAGGAGAATGGAAATAAGCCGCAAAAATCTCATACTCCATAACCCTGTTTTTCATATAAATATAAATATATGGATTTTTCTCTAAAACCAAAGGATCCAATACGTTTTGGAGAAGTGCAAAACTTTCAATTATAGAACCTTCTCCATGCAATACAACATTTGGATCTGAAAAATCATGACCGTTTCCTTCATCCAATAAGACATATCCGTCTGTCCCCGTCTGGATGATAAATTTCCTGTCAATTGAAGGAATTACCATAAGTGCCACTGCATTATCATAACCATACACAGCATTATCATAATCAAAATCTGCTAGTGGCTCTTTCCCTCTAAACGCAATCTGTACGGAATCCGTTCCAACAATAATCTGCTCATTTGACTCTGAATTATGCGGAAGCGAGTCTACTCTACTATCATTTTTTTCACGATCATCAAGTTCATTTTGTATATCGGCATTATCTTTCGAACTGACAACCTCCCTGACATTTATTTTTTTGCACCCAGAAAAAGAAATCAAAATGCAGAATATAACCAAAATACAAGCCGCAGTACTTATACCTTTATTCATACACTCACCCTATTTCGTTGTAAAAAATCTCGATTATCATGTCATATAAAGCTTTTTCATCGTAAATAAATTCCTCATGTCCGGTGTTTCCGAGCATAGTAACACCCTCCATAGTATAGAAAGAAGCCTCAGAAAAATTGTAGGCAGAAGCCTCCTGAATCAAATAGGTAAGTTTTGATACAGAAATATCTGTAACCATGTACGGCGAAATATCAGAATATAAGTCCATAATAGCAACAGGATTTTTACTTACTTCAGTTCGCAAGGTCGGAATAAAACTTGTCAAATACTGCTTTTCTCTCTCAAGTCTCTTATCTGCCGCACCAATATAGTCACCTCTTCCCTTCGTGTACCAAAAAGCCTGAATACCATCAAGCGTAACTTCATCTCCTTTTTGCAGTACTTCTTCAAGTTTGTTACTGCCACTTCTAAGTTCTGCCATTACCTTAACATCTTCAAGAACTGTTACCTTCACACCTCCAACCGCATCATTTATCTTAGGGATGGCATCATAGTTAATCGCTGCATAACCGTTTATCGGAAGATTGTAGAAAAGATTGGAAACTGCCCTTACTTCGCGCAAGCAGCTCTCCTGTTTGCCATCTCCATACCCATGTGCAAGGCAAATCTGAAATTTCCCGGTTCCCTGATACTCATCCTTCTCATTGTAAATATCAACATCCGTCATCGTATTCCTGTTAACTGCAATAACAGATATCTTATTCTTCACAGGATCAAGGCATAGCAAAAACAGCGCATCGGCCTGTCCTCCGTCCAGTGCATCTTTGTAATCAGTAACTTCTCCATCATGATCTATTCCCATTATAAGAAAAGATAAAATCTTCTCATTGTAATCATAAACCTTGCCATTATACCTGACATAGTCAGACTTCCAATCCTTAATCTTTGCATCAGCTTGTTTTGCATCAGCAAATTCTGCTCTTCCCAGCATAGGTCCAATCTTGTTGGGACTATAAAGAGAAGCCTTACCTGAAAAATACATAACAACTACAGAAATGAATAAAACCGCAATAATAGAAAGTACACAAATAATGCTCGATAACAAAAGCTTTTTCCAAACCTTTTGCCGAACCTTAAAACTCCTATGATGAATTCTGTGATAGTGTCTTGGGAATAAACGCTTAAACAACGAATTCATCTGCGTATGGCGGTGTATTACAAGCATTCCGCTTTTGTAATTCTGTTTAAACGAATGATTGCGCCTTCTTATACGTCCAAAAAAACTGCTTATCTTAACCTCAAACCAAAATGGTTCTCTTTTTTTGACTTTTTTTATCTTCTTTGGTCTGTAATTGTAATACATTGCTTCCTTACTTCGAATTTTTCTTATCTTTGGTTTTTCTTTTGGTTCAGGCTTTTTATGATGATTTTCTCTTCGAAGCTCTTCTTCAAGTTCTTTAACAGTAGGCGTAGCATTTACTTCGTATTCAAGTATAAAATCATCATTACTGTCTTCTTCTAGCGGCGCATAATCACTATCATAATTTTTTTGTTTTCTCATATCCCCTATTTCTAATGATTATAGGCACTATAGGAAACGTTACTATGACTTCTTGCTGAGATTTAGAATAATCATCAGCAAGAATCCTGCTTTGCAGGACAAAGTTTCTCTTGACGACAAATTTTGGTCTGGTACGGTTCTTGATTTTCCTGATGAAAACAAGAACCTATAAATTGTTAATGATCCTCGTTTTTCCCATAATACTTACCATAGTACTTGCCATAATAGCTTCCATAATATCTGCCATAATAACCACGTCCCGACAAATTGACTTTATTAAGTACGCATCCTATTATGTTGGCCCCTGATTTCTTTAACTGTTCCAAAGAACGCTGTACAAATCTGTAGGAATTATCTCCAGCACCTATTATTAGAATGGATGCATCGCACTTTTTGGCAACGATTGCAGCATCAATAACCGAGCCAACAGGCGGAGTATCCACAATAACCATGTCATAATGAACTCTAGCAAAATTTAAAAGTGCATCAAATTTCTCTTTTCCCAAAAGCTCAGCTGGATTAGGCGGCACTGGCCCCGCAAAAATCATATCAAAGTTAGGAATATCACTTTGACTAATGCAATCGTCAAGCGATACCTTTCCTACGAGAAAATGAGTAAGACCATAACGAATCTTTCCCTTTTTTCCTCGCGATTTCATAACAGACTTTCTTAAATCTGCATCTAAAAGCAATGTTCGCATTCCATTTTGAGCAAAAGAAATGGCAAGATTAAAAGCAACAGTTGACTTTCCCTCAGCAGGAGTGGTGCTCGTAACCATTACTATTCTGGTATCTTCACCTGAAAACTCAATGTTTGTTCGCAGCGTCTTAAACGCTTCCCTGCTCCTATAATCAAGATTTGAATCCTTTACCACGAATTGCTGCATACTCTATACCTCATGTTAAAAAGTTAATGAGATCTCATTAAATCCCTGGTTGTAGCTGCACTTATTCTCTGTTTATTTGCTCCATTTTTGATATATACGCTCTGACCATTTACCACCTGCCTAGGCGCATTTGATGACATCTGCTGCCTTTGAGCACCTATTGGCATTCCATTTCCCATCCTCTGAGGAATGCTTCCTGACATCCCGTTTCCTGTTCTCTGCATAGCACTTTGCGGCATCCCATTTCCCATTCTCTGCATAGCACTTTGCGGCATACTGTTGCCACTCCTCTGAGGATTGCTGTTTATCATGGCGTTTCCCATCATTTCACTAGCAGTTCTCTGAGGATTTGTTGCCATACTTTGATTCATTCCCATTGCAGATGGCTTTCTCATGCTATTTTGCTTTGCCCTATCCATTTGCATCTGTCTTGCAATTTCCTGAACACTTGCCCTTTTTGGTACAGTCAATTGCCTCTTAGGTTCTTCATGTCTTATCATATTATTGCTTCTAAGCATATCCTGTGCTGTCATCCCGGTATTGGTACCTTTAGGCGTATTAAGCGCTTCACTTAACGCTTCCTCATTCGTAATAACTTTAGGAATTGGACCTGTATAGTTCATACGTTCGTTTTTTTCCACCTTGTTAAGCCTAGTCAGTGCTGACAAATCAGAATCATGATTAGTAAATGGATTACTCTCTGATTCGATTATTTCTTTATCATACTCTCCTATATCATCGTTTTCTTTTTCTAACAAAGGATCTCTATCAAAAGATTTCTCTTCAACAATATTGCTGTCTTCTTCCTCTCGTGACCTTCTCCTCTCTTTCCTGAAAATACTTCTCTTTTCTCTGGATTCATCTTCCTCCTCGATAATAGGAATAAGCGCCAGCGTAGTCTGCCCCAGATACTTTTCAATATCATCAGAATCCATAATAGAATCATCCATTATATATTGAAGAATCAGTATAAAACCAATAAGTATCATTCCAAGAAGCCCGCCAAAAACAGTCCACTTGATAATAGATGGTGCTGCTGGTTTTGTAGGAAGATTAGCTTCATCGACGACATTTACAGCTTCGATATCCATTACATCTTTTATCTGATCTGTTGCGACGTTTCGAATATTGTTAGCTATTTTCTGTGCAAGCCTAGGATCTTTTTCTGTGACTGTAATACCTATAATACGCGTATCTGTGGCATTTTTGACTTTAACCTTCTCATATAAACTCTTGTAATCCTCTTCAAGCTGTAGATTGGAGATAACAGATACCAGCACAGTCCTACTCTTTACAAGTTCTTCATAATCCTTGGTAAGCTGGGTTGCCACCTGAGTATCATTGTAGGTGATTGTATTACTTTCGTTCTTATTCAGAATATATACACTGGTAGTCGAATCATATACAGGAGTAATCAGGTAGGTACTTATCAAATATCCTGCACTTCCAGTTATTATACCTATTAGAATAATAAGCCATAGACGATGCAGAATTAGACCAAAGATTTCTCCAAGGTCAATTTCAATTTCTCCACTTCCTGTGTTTTTGGTATTCACCTGATCAATTTTTTGTACCATACGCAAATCTCCCTTTGCTAGAAAAAAAGAAAACAATATTACAAAAGATATTTAAATGCATTTTTGTACAAAATTCTGTCAACATATTTGGCTGGATATTTACGATATAATCTTTTAACACACTTTCTAATGTCAGGAGTTCTACGACCTCTACTCCTATGTGCATCACTTCCTATGTAATCTACAAGTTGTTCTTTAAGCATTTTGTGAAGAAAACGCTTAACTCTTCGTCCCATAAATCCTGTAACATCTGCTGCATTAACTTGAATCTGCACACCCATATTGTGGATAATTCTGGCATTTTCAAAACATTCAACAAAGCAGTTATATCTCTCAATGTGTGCTAGAATAGGCGTGATTCCAAGCCCTTGAATCATATCGAGTGCATTTTTAATATATTCAAAACGATCTTCTGGAAGAAACTCTACTAAAACGAAATCCTGATCATTCATTCCACAAAAACATCCATGTTCAAAATAATCATCAAATTCAGAAAAAAACAATACTTCATTGCCCGAAGCAATATCTATGTCAATCCCCTGTTTCTCTGCTTCATCAAGGACTCTCATAGTAAGTCTTTCAATCCCCTTTGGAGAAACATTCCTATGTCCTGTCTTATAATGCGGAGTAGCAAAAATGTGCGTAATACCACACCTTTTTGCCAGTTTTAACATTGCTATAGTCTCACTCATATTCCTCGAACCATCGTCAACGCCAGGTAAGATATGACAATGAATGTCGACAATGAAAGGTGGTAACTTCTTTTTGAACATTTATTTCACCCCTCAAAAGTGTAACCAAAATAAGACTAAACCTCTCCATATTTAATTTTACGATAATTTATATACGAATGATAGATATTTTTCTTACAAAAAGAATTTTAAAGAAAAAAAGTGAATTTTCCGAAGTTTTTCTAGATTTTTCATTCTATTTTTACTTAATATTAGAGATTTTTTAATGTTTTTTTGTTATTTTTTACCAATGATTGATTTGATACCTGCAAATAGCTTATAGACTATCCATAAAGATCCAAATGCGCAGTATCCAATTATAGAACCGAACACATTCGTAATGATATCATCTGTCTGAGTAAATCCTACCGCAAATAAGAGCTGTATCATCTCAAATGAAAAACTTAAGAAAAATGCAGCTCCAATGCATACAAAAAAACTCCTGAATTTCTTAAAAGCTATTGGGAACAAAAATCCAAAAGGAATAAACATTATGATATTCTCTATAAAAAAGGCAGTATCCCAAATTGACTTCTTCCAAGTAGAAAAAGGTATAACCTCAATTTCAGACAAGCTTCCCGGCACTCTAGATAAAAGCACTCTCTGAATCATAACAGTGAAATATATAAGAATAAAGCAGATGCTAAGCGCACTTATTGGACGAAGCTTGACCTTTATTTGCTTTTTATGACACAAAATAAAATAAGAAATATATAAAAGTGCGAAAACAAACGCATATCCACATCCTCTTAAGGCATATGGAAACACGTTTTCAATATCTGTTTGAATTACTTCTGGTAAGTTTATATAAATGTTGTACATAAAATCCTTTTTAAATAAATCTTTGAAATTGTGTTAATCTCTAAAAATAATTAGTTCTAACCTGCTCATAATTGTCAACGTAACAATTCTATCACACTTTCTAAAATTCGAAGTAAATTATTCACTATTGATAGAATCATTTTTTCTTTGTTATAATCAGCCCTCTAACATTATTCATTATATTGGAGGAATCATCTTTCTTAATAAATCTACTAGAAATAAGTAATATTCCAAGTACCAACATATATGATATACCACTAAAAAAAATTTTTAGAATAAGTGCAAATACCATATTTCCAACTGGTGGTACGTATTCTTTAAACAGTAAAAACATTACGATTCCAGCTATGACAAAAGGAATCGAATTGATAATATTTCTCTTTATATTAGCCTCTTCGTATACATATGCAGCCTGTATAACACAAACTGTAATCTCTGCTCCAAGAGTTCCTATCGCAGCCCCTATCGATGCCAATTTTGGAATAAGTAAAAAGTTAGAGATTAAATTCACCGCTGCACCAGAAAACAATGACAGAATAAAAAGTTTATCTCTTTTTCTTGGTAATAAGTATTGTGTCCTAATGACATTTGCAAAAGCAAGGAACAAACAACTTGGTAGAATAATATAGAAAAGTACAACACACTTTTCGAATCCTTCCCCAAAGAAAAGAGGAACAAATATATCCGCAACCGTCATTATTCCTAAGCAAATCGAAGAAGAGATAAACATAGCAAATACAATTGATTTATTAAAAGTCTTTTCCAATTCATTGAAATTGTCATTATGCGATATAATATTTGACATCCTAGGAAGCATTACAGTTCCTAAAGCCGTAATCAAAGCAAGCGGAACATTTATAATTTTTTCACAACTATAATAATATCCAACTTCTTTGCTACTACCTAACGTACCCAGCATTATTTTATCCATAATCCTATATAAACTAACAGCAATCGTTGGCAAAAATAAAATTAAATTAGGTTTTATATGCGATAGTATACCTTTATATGATGGTTTTATAAAACAAACTTTCTTAAAAACAGCAGGTATCACCACAACTTGACTAAATAAAAAACCAATACTATAAATAAGAGCATATTTCCAGACATCGTTTTGATTATGTATGAATAAAAAAATAAAAAGTGTCGTTAATAGCTTTATTAATACATCTCTAATGGAAGTAAGCCTAAACTCCTCCATTCCATACAAAAACCACGTAATATCTAATGTTCCGGATATTACAACCAAACATAAAACAAGTGCTACTATTTTGCTATGAGAAAAAAAAATCACGTATTCAAGATATGCTATTGATAATAACGTTCCAATCAAAAACTGGAACATATATATTTCCCAAAAAGTTTTTGAAAGCTTATGTCTATCATCTTTTATATATGCAATCGTTCTGTTACCATAGTTCTTCAATCCCAAAATTGATAATATATAAAAATAGTTTGCAATAGAATAAGCATATGAAAACTCTCCAACTCCCTGAGCCTTAAGGACTCTTGAAATATAAGGGGTAGTAATCAATGGAAGCATTATTCCCGTAAGCTGGTTAAATACACTAAACATGAAATTTTTCTTTACGCTTACACCATTATTATTCATATGCTAAATTCCCGAAGTAAGGTCCCATTGTTTTCCTAGCATTTCATCAAATTCTGATGGAACACATTTAAATAATCCACTTCCAGTAGAAAATGTCATTTCACCAAAATAAATTTTACCCTTAATATTGTATAAATCCACTCTAACATGCGAAAAACCTGTTGATAATATTTCTGCTATTTCTACCATCTTGTCATAATTTTCAGGTTTTTCAATCTGATCTTTTATCGGTTCAAAATCCTCTCGATAATAAGGGAGTAAATTAAAATCTCTATCGCAAATACCTAATTTAGCATTTGTATGTACCGGATACGTATTTACCATTACATATAAGCAATAAACCTTACCATTGAAACAAAAAAACTTATAATCTGGTAAATCTCCAACATTTATATTCAATATATTTTCTTCAACATATAATTGCGGCTTAATATTCTGATACTGTAATTCCAAAGTAGTGTATGCAAAATTAATATCGAGCCAGCTGTTGGCAGTTTTAATAGCCTTATCTAAGTTAATCTCACTTTTATTATTGACAACATAATTAAATCCAGAACCATGATTTGCTTTTATAACAAATCTTTCTGGAAGTGAATCAAAATCAATTTCCTCCGCAGAATTATATGGTCCTTGAAGAATTGGTATAAGGTAATCTTTCCCTATTTTTTCTTCAATCCACTTTCTAACGCGGATTTTATCAGAAAGCATTTCTAATAGTTGATTTCTTCTATGAAGTTTTGCCCACTGTATTTTTTCTGTGTAAGTACATGGATGTTCTAAATTACACTTTTTTCCAACATTTTTAACATATCCCAATTCAATACACAACGGATACATTTCCGCTGGTATATTTTTAACAATATGATATTTTATTTTTCTGCAACTATTCATCAAACATCCTCTTTCTTAATCATAAAAAGCATATTATAATCAAGTAATCTCTTCCTTGGTATCAACAACTATTTCTTTTCAGTAGTAGTCTCTAAATCTAACATATTTTTTATATATTCACATCTATACAAACTCAGAATATAAATAGAATATTTTTCTAATATTTTTTTCAGATGAAAAATCATTTACAGCTCGTTCATGTGCATTTCCACCAAATTCAGGAATCAATCTTTTGTCGGATATTATTCTTTTAATGCATTGTGCCAAGTTCTCGCAATCGCCCCATTTATATATAAAACCATCAACTCCCTCTCTAATAATCTCTTTATTAGCCCCACTATCTGAAGCTACAACCAATAATCCATGCATCATATATTCAACTGTAACTCTCCCAAAAGCTTCGGATTTAGAACAAATAACCCCAACATCATATTGGCCAATAATTTTTTCTGGATTAGGAACATATCCAATAAATTTAACTACTGTTCCAAGATTATACTTTTTTACAAGCTTCTTTAACTCAGACATGTATTTTTTATTTCCATCACCTACTATATCAAGCAATACTTGACTTTTTGTATAATTATCCATCAAAGCTATAGCTTCAATAAGATGCTTTTGACATTTAGCTTCACTTATTCCTCCAAGCATTAATATTTTTATTCTTTCACCTTGAAAACAACCGTAGTCTCTACATTTTTCACATGCAATGCCGTTATAAATAGTAATAATCTTATTTGGAATAATTCCCCTATTTATCCAATGGTTACGAACTGAATCAGAAACCGCAACAAGTAAAGTCCTACTATCATTCATTAAATCTATATAATCATTTCTGAAATGAAAACAGTTAAAATCTGAATCTCCGTATTCTCTTATATGCCAAATCAATCGCTTATTATACTTTCGGGCAAGTCTAATTCCAATATCATCTCTTGATGAATTACTATGTATCAAATCAATTTCATCAAATTTGATACTTCTATTAAGAAACAATTCTATATTAATTGTTCCTATAGCATATTCTATATATTTTAAAACAACTTTTATGGGGAATACCAATTTGCTATATGGTCTACTTTGACAATACTGACCAAATACTTTGCATATTACTTTTTCACAATATGCCTCATACATATGACGATTATGACGTAATTTAAATGGAATTAATAAATATATTTTCACCTTATCGCCATACAATTGTTTCAATCCCTTTAACGTATAAAGCATTGATTTTGACGCACCATATTTACTATCAGAATCTGAAATATATAAAACATTCATAATATCTCCATAGAATAATCAAAAACTACCCTCACGTATTATCTTTAGGTTATATAGGTAATCGTAAAATGATTTAACTAGAAACCAGTTTCCAATAAGCATTGAAGATAAAATTTTTTCTATATTCATTTTTAATCAATTTCTGAAGTTATTCTTTTAATAATCCACCACCATAAATATGCAAACTCTACTCATTCAACTTTTCAGCTGATACAAAATCTCAAATTAATAATTCTTGCTCCTTCTCAGATATTGATTTATTTCAAAATAGCAGATCCTCCCAGCTAAAGAAAAAACTGTATGGAATTACGCCATCTCCATCATGTACCCCTAGTCTCCACATGTACGCTACTGATACAACGCATATTAGCGCCTTTAATATCCAATTATCATTAAAAAACTTCTTTATTATGAACGGTATAGTTAGAATCACCCAATAAACAAACAGTGACTTCAATCGATTAAAAATATCACTACTAAGAATCAAATATGTCATGCATAAATAAATTGCATTCATACATGCCAATACATTTCCCAAATCATCGTTTGCGATGCTCGTAATTTTTTCTCCAGCTTCAACATTTCTTATTTCTTTAACTTCTCGAAATTTCAGTTTATACAAACCATAGACAAGCAAAATCTGCAATATAAGTGCCATAAAGAAATCAGCATACCGGTATATACTTCTTTTTTCAACAAATAATTTTGTATATTTCAAATAATGCCTATATTTAGGAAAAATATTAACGAATATTCCTATTACCCTATCATATGCAAATGCAATTACTATTGATGCGCCTGAAAAAATCACAACAATTTTATGACTAATACGTGGAACTAGACATATAAACGCATATATTGGAAACATTACAACTGCCACATTATGGATAAACGTAGCAACAAAGCATAACAGCATTGCTTTAATGAATTTTTTTTCAACTGTATATCTGAAACCAAACAACAAAACTGCAGATGCCAATGCCTGTCTCGTTTGATTCATTGAATTAAAAAATATTCCCAACGTAATAAATAAAAAAATGGAAACTTGGATATCACAAGAATAGCTTGTTATAAAAAAATATAAAGCTACATAGATAACTATCGAACAACAAATATTAAAAATATAAACATTATCTGTAAATTGTCTGATTACCAAATCCCATAAATTGTATACCCAATGATAATTAGAATCAAAAAAATGTACTTCATCTATTGTCATTTTAAGGAAAAATCTTGAATAGTTATATGTATCCTTTCCAACTTCCAACGATCTTAAACCAGCTACACAACATAAAAAAGCACAAGAAAAAAAAACTTTCTTAACATGCACGAAAATCTTATTATCATAATTTGTTATTTTAAAACCTATAGACCCCAAGATTACTATTATTCCCAATAAATATAAATAAAAATGCATATAACATTCCTATTCTACTGCATGAGATGCTCCTTTATTCTAAAATACGGATTTAATCTCATACAATTTCCTATTATTCCGATTTTATCCTGCGAAATTCCAAATTTCCAAAAAACAAAAGTAATGATATAGGAAGCTTTCTGTATATTCTTTATATTCTTCCCTCTTTTTCATAATGATTTCATTAGTTTTTCCTACTTTTGCTATTATCACATTACATTTAAACATTCCATCTTCATTTTTAAACTCTAACTTCTGATAGGCATTTTTATTCAAGAACGTCAAGATTTACTACAATTGTCAAACTTCCAGCAAAACTCTCTTCAAATACATATCAGTTATTTTTTTTGAATGCGTACAATAAATCATAAAATGTTTTAGCAGGAAACCAACTTCCAAATGTACATTTTAGATACGCTGTTTTCCATACACTATTCATAAAAGTATTTTTAAAATTCCTGATGGATAAAGTCTTTAATCCAAATCCAGAACTCAAACTATATGACTCATCTATAAATGCCAGCCCCTTGAAGAAATCTAGATCCTCCTTCGATGGACTATTTCCAAATTTAAGCAAATTGAATGAAGAAAGATATTGATCAAAAATCAAAATATGTTTGGTTGAACTATCATGCATATCATTAACAAAATCCAGCATCCCCTGCTGAATCATTGCTATTTTCTTTGAATCATTCTCACTATACTCGTATCGGCATCGCTCTATCTCAATGGAATTCTCTCTTGTTGAATAATTCTTTACACTTCCATTTTGCTCAGATAAAATACTCTCCAATAACCCAACAAACGAAAATACATCTCTCTGTTTCTTAACACTATCTCCATTGAATAAAAAGCCTTCTTTATAATCTTCACGATAGTTATTAATATGAACTCCTAGGTATAGACCTTTTATGTTCTTTACAATTTTTCTTGTTTCCAAATAATCATTTAAATATCGTTGCATGGTACCTGCCCACCCAACATCAACTATCACACAATCCTCATGGCTATCAAATCCAACATTTTTAAAATACTTTTCCATCGCTTCATACTGATTATGTGACTTTTCTCTAATTTCTAATATATGCCTAATTATGAACGAATATGCTTCATTATCATGGATAATCTCACTTGATGAAGAATAAAACCTTTCTGCTAAGTTCTGAGCTTTTTCATCTTTTTTCAAACAATCTTGTATATTTAAAAGTGATACAATCTTCTCAAAGCTTATCTTTCTATCTATACGAAGACTTTTAATCATACTTTCAACATCATCATATATCCACAACAATGAACCTATGATACTTCTTCTGGAAATAAGCATATATTTCATGTTATTTGTCTTCATTCCCATTATTTCTAATGCCTTAAGAAAGATATATCCTTCTCTGGAAAGAAAAAAAACTGGTTCTTTTGATTCTGAAAGTTTATCATTTAACCAATTAGCAAAACCATATAATAGTGGCCCAAAGTATTGATATCCAATTTTATATTCATAATTCTTACCCGAAATATGATTTTCTATAAATCTATTTAGATTTCTTATTTCATTATTACGACTATTCAAGTTGTAACTGCTTTTTTCTTGCTTTAACCATATTGCTTTGATACCAAGCATACGCGGTTTTAGATAATCACTTCTTATCGCATCACCAATATGAACTATATCTTCAAATTCAGCATTGACTTTCTCTCGAATCAGCTTATATAACCCACCATCTTTTTTTGTGCATCCATAATCACTAGACACAAATAGCAAATCATAATCAACACCTTTAACAACACCTATGTTTATCAATAAATCTCCAACCATCTGCCCGCTCAGATACATATCGGAAGTAAGTATAATTATTTTTCCATCTTTTTTTAGACGTCTCATAACAGAAATCATGGAATCAATTGGATGTACAATTGAAATTTCAGCCTCATATAATGCTTCAAGATTTTCTTTTATTGAAAAATCTTTATTGCCGTTTTTCATTGCTTTTGCAATTTGAATTACATCATTAGGATTCACCACATCTCTAGTTATAAGTGTTCCAAACACATCAAAAGAGATAACCTTTGCATGTTTGCATCTGTTATAAATAGTCTCCATTTTTTTCGAGTAACCCATATTCTAAACCCTTAATTTATTATGATGAATCAAAAAGCAACTACTCTTTTTTAACAACCAACCTATCGTATCTCAACAGTTTTATATACGAAAAAAACAATCCAATTATTGCAATAAATATAAAAAACGTCATTTATAAACTTCTTCATATTTACGACACATTCCTTCAAGCGAGTAATTTGCCTTAATATATTTACATGCTTCCTTACCATAATCTTCATTGTCTATAATCTGTTTGCAAGCTTCCTCTAACTTATTAAACAAAGTTCCTGTTTTTCCCTTTACAATTAGTTCATTATTCCCCTCAACATTTGAAACCACACACTTTTTTTCCATATACATTGCTTCCATTAAAGCAATAGGAAGCCCTTCCCACAAACTTGTAGACAAATAACAATCATAGTTTTTAGCCCGACGTATTACTTCTTTTCTTGGTAATAATCCAGTTATTTCGATATTAGGACTTGTTAATTGATTCCTATCATCTCCATCACCAATCCAAACAAATCTATATTCTGGAAGTTTAGTTGCAATCTCATTGAATAACCTTGGGTTCTTTTGTGGACCTATTCTGCCCGCAGTATAAATAGTATATCTATGCTCCTGTTCAATAACATTCGCCTCTGCTTCATTTACAAGCTTTGTATCTAATCCATTGTTTATTAAAACTGCTTTTTTTGTGAACTTTTTAGCTACTTTATACTCATTTTTTCCACATGCTATTATCCCATCGCAAAAATGTGTAAGAAAACTCTCCATTGTAATTAATAGTACACGCTTAATTCTATTTTGGTCTTTTCTCAAAAAACAAAATCCATGAGGTGTATAGTATTTTTCAGCGCTACATCTCCATAACCCTAAACGAGCATCGATTCCAGCTTTAGTAGAATGAATGTGTATCACTTCAGGATTCTCTTCACAAACAATGCGTCTTAAATCTTTAATTGCGGTAATATCTCCCTTAATTGATATTTTAAGTTTTAAAGAAGGTAATGGAATCAGTTTGACTCGAGAGTCAAATACCTCATTAAGATTTTTGGGCGTATCAAATCTTAATCCAAAAACAACCACAAACTGATATTTATCAGATAGACCATTACATATACCAGCAATTACTGGAAGCACACCTCCAGAAAGTACTTCAGTAACATGCATAATTTTTTTCATTTATTCTCCTGAAACCTCAATAACTCGAATGATTATATACAACCTTCTTGACATCTTAAAAACACACGCTATTCTTGGCTTATAATCGAAAAACAGCCCCATGCCTCAAAATATATTTACGAATAAAATTGGATAATTAAAGAAAACCCCACGCTACCAGCAAAAAAGAAGCTAGTTATACCACACTTCTTATATCGACATATTTATCCAAAAATTAATAGGCAATCGAACACTTTTTTGTGTCGATTGCCTATTATATCTTCATCGCTATAAAACATTACTTACTCAAACAATTCTAGGTTACTGTGGATTTATATCTTACTAATCAAGAAATTTTGTCACCTAAAACTCTTAACCCAGTTAACAAGTGAATCATGCCAAATATTATCAGTTACTGTTTTCTTCATTTCAGGAGTTACCGGTCCATTTTTCGCCATTTTATCAAGTATGCACTGCTGAAGTTCTTCAACTGTCATTTCTTCATATGAAATATTTTCTCTAACCTTTACTCTTCCATTTTCATCTTTAGTAATAGGTTCTTTCTTTTGGGAAGGAGTATCAGGTATCTGACTTATCTTACCTTCAGCTTTTTGTGGTTTATCTTCCTCTACTGCTTTCTTAGCTGATGTTTTCTTTTCTTGCTGAATTTTATTATCGCCTTTTATCTTTTTATCTGCCTTGCAAGACTTTGCTTTTTTATCTGACTTTACAGTTTTCTTTTTATCTTCTTTTTTATCCTTTGCTTTTTCTGCCTTTCCTTTTGCAGTAGATGATTTAGCCGATGTTTCTATCTTACCTGCTATGGCAGAGATTTCCTTTTCTCCTTCTTCTATCTCTTTTTGGAGCTTATCATAGTCTGATGAAGGAATCCAGATTTCTCCGCTGCATCCCTTTATATGAACTTCTAACTGACCACCAGAAGATGTAATTCTATTTCCTGATATTGCACCTACATACTCTTGTTTTCCGCAATCTGTCACACGAATTGTAGCTTCGTTCTCATCATTGTTCACAGTAACGATAGCAAGGCTTTCACCTGCATTTCTTAAAAAAGCATACTGTCTATTGGTAAGAACAAGCTGTTCATAGCCTCCATATGCAAGTGCATCACTATGCTGTCTTACTCTTCCAAGCCTGCATAACAGCTTTGTAAGAGGATTATCATTGCAAGCATTTGCAAAATCATCAAGGTTAAGCTCGGGTCTAATAGACCAGTCTGAGCCATTCTCCTTAACTCCCGGAATGCCAAACTCTGAACCATAATAAATAGACGGTACTCCAGGCAGTGTATACATCAAGATATGCACTGGCACCATCTGCCGTTTATCTCCTATCTTGGATGCAATTCTCTCTACATCGTGGTTATCTACAAAGTTATAGAGGTGAGAGCGTATAGGTTCCTGCCCCCAACGATCCTGCAACCACTTTACGGTATGTGCTATTTCGAAATAATTGTGATCATTATGTCCGGAAAAAAGAGCCTTGTGAAGTACATAGTTGGTGACTGCATGAAGCTTCTCATTATTGGAAACTGACGCATAATCTCCATGTATCATCTCACCCATCAGCCAGAAATCAGGCTTTACTTCATTTGCAACTCTTCTTAGAACTTTCAAGAATTCGTGATCTAATACATCTGCAGTATCAAGCCTTATTCCATCCACATCGAATTCTTTTACCCAAAATCTAATTGCATCAGAAATATGCTCCTGTACTGCTGGATTTCTTTGATTTAATTTGACAAGGAGGTTGTAACCTCCCCAGTTTGCATAGGAAAACCCGTCATTATACTCAGTATTACCTCCAAAATTCACGTTGCAATACCAATCTTTATATGGCGAACGTTCTCTGTTTTTCTGTATATCTTTGAATGCAAAAAAATCTCTTCCGGTGTGGTTGAATACTCCATCGAATATTACCTTAACACCTTCTTCATGACATTTTTTTACAAAATCTTTCAAATCCTGATTAGTGCCAAGCCTACTATCAAGTTTTTTATAATCAGTCGTTTCATAACCATGTCCTACCGATTCGAACAATGGTCCGATGTAAAGAGCATTACATCCGATTTCTCTTATATGCGCAATCCATGGAATTAATTTCTTTATCCTTGGCTGAGGTGTTCCATAATCATTTTCGTGAGGAGCCCCTGTAAGTCCTAAAGGGTAAATGTGATAAAAAACTGCCTTCTCATACCAAGCCATTAGAAAGACCTCCATTCTTTCAATCACTTTTTACAAAACTGCAACACAATTACTTTATCGGTTTTGAATGTTTTTTTGATAATATATAATCGCCTATAAGAATATTTTATCACATTTTTAAAACTTTTGAATATATTTCTAGCAATCAGAAAAAAGCGTATCTGCAAAAAGTCATAGGTTATTGTTTTCATCAGGAAAATCAAGAACCGTACCAGACCAAAATTTGTCGTTAAGACAAATTTTGTCCTGCGAAGCAGGATTCTTGCTGATGATTATCCTAAATCTCAGCAAGAAGTCATAGATCATTGTTACTAAAACTAAATAGATGAGTTTTGCTGGCTTGTAATATTTCATGAGCAGAACTGTTTATAAACGTTGGTCTGGGGTTTAAAGGCATAAATAATGCCTTTAAATCTGCCTACGGCAGACGACATAATTTAAAAGTGTTTAAATTATGCCGCATTTACTTATGCGCTGTTTTTTAGCGCATTATGTACCATTACGTTTATAATCAAGCGAAAGCGTGTCTGCGACGAAATATACAAACAGCAAAACGGACTAAATAAAAACAATAAAGTCATGACTTCTTGTCACTTTCATTAAAAAATCACGCATTTACCGCTTTTTCATACTCTTTATCAAGCGGTACAATTTCATTTTCTTTTGGAAGTGTCCTGAAAAATGCTATTGCAAAAGGAAGACAGGTGAGTGCTGTAAGAGTATCTGAAATTGTCTGCGCACACTCTATTCCTGTTAGTCCCAAAAACATCGGAAGAATAATAAGTGAAGGTATATAATAAAGTCCGCTTCTAAGTGTCGCTGTAAAGGATGCAATCTTACTCTTTCCGATACTCTGGAAGAGCATGTTGGTAATTACTCCAAGTGGCTGTACTATAATAGCAAAACACTGAAATCTTAATGCACGTACACCTATTTCGATAACTTCTGCGTCATCTCTGAATTCTCTTACTATAGGAGCGGCAAAGATAAAAGCTATAAATGCCAGTATTCCGAGGACTATTTCAGACAAAATAAAGGTAAACTTAAATGACTGTCTGATTCTCTTATATTTCTTTGCACCATAGTTAAATGCTGACACAGGCTGAAAACCTTGTCCAATACCTATCATTGCTGAACCTACGAACATGACTATTCTGCCTACTATTGCCATTGCCGCAATAGCCGCATCGCCGTAAGGATGAGCACTCAAATTTAGTGTAATTGAAGATATACTGTTAAGTGACTGTCTGATAAGACTAGGGAATCCGTTCTTTATAATATGGAATAGTCGGTCCAAATCCCATTCAAAAAAATTTAGTTTAATACGTGTAATAGTTCTTCCTGATATAAACATATATCCTAGAATAAATAAACTGATATAGGATGAAATTGCTGTAGAAAGTCCTGCTCCTGCAATCCCGAGTTTACATCCAAACATTAGAATAGGATCACCTATCATATTCAAGACTCCGCCTGATACAAGGCCTATCATTGCATAAAAAGCTTTTCCCTCATATCTCATGATGTTATTGAGAATGCATGAAAGTGTCAATGCCGGTCCACACAAAAGAATATAGAATCCATAGGTCTTTGCATAAGGAAGGATAGTATCTGTGCTTCCTAACATTTTCATAAGTGGTTCGAGAAATATTAGTCCTAACATTGCCGGAACGATACTAAATACAATTGCAGAATAAAAGGCAATACTTGCTGTTTTGTTGGCTTCTTTCTGCTGTCCCATTCCCATGCTGATACTGATCATAGATCCTGAGCCATGACCAAACATAAATCCTATTGCCTGAAATATTGCCTGAACACTCATCAGTATTCCTATAGAGGCACTTGCACTTGTTCCTAGTTTTCCTACAAAGATTGCATCAACCATGTTGTAAATCATAGAAATCATCATGCTTATAACAGTTGGAACTGCAAGCTTTGGTATCAAAGAAGAAATCGGTGTAAGTATTAGTTTCTGATACTGCTCTATTTCTTTCTTCCCCATTTCCATATTACTTATTCCACCAGCTTTCTATATATTTGTTTTGCTATTTATCATATGTCTGCTAACAATTAATGCCCAAATCTGACAGCAAATCGTTTTTATCCCTTTATTCCATGACATTTTTTATACTTTTTGCCACTCCCACAAGGGCATAGATCATTCATTTTTACATTTTCCCACAACTTGGCTCTTTCATACGCTTCTTCTTTTTTTAAAGGATGAGTTTTGACCAAATCAGTATAGTAAATTGAAGAAAGAAAATCATATGCTTCTTTCCTTGTTTCTGGATATTTTACACTTGAATCTGCCTCTTTCCCTGCTTGAACAAACTCATCTACAAGTCTATTCTCCTCATATACACTAATTTCCTTTACAAGTACTCGCCCCACAATGTCAGCAACTGATTTATACAGATGAGGATAGGTGTTCTTTAGTTTTGTTAATACGTCTTTATTTCCTTCATCGAAAGCATAATGCAGTATCATCCACTTTGTTACAATCGCTGAAGTTTCATCAAGTCCGCTGCCTTCTTTATCATAAAAAAATGCAGCTATTCTGGAAATCATGTTTTTGAAAAAAGTCTCAAACTCTTCATCTAGGTCAAAAAGATATGATTCATTGGAAGCAAAAGCACAATCAATTTCCTTTTTGATATCATCTGTTTTAAGATAATAATCTTGATCAAGAAATGTAATAAACTTTCCAAAAATAGGAACAAACCATTCTTTTTTCTGGCAATTGCTAAGAATTCTTATTAGATAAACAAGCTTTTCTTCTTTATCTTCATCCATGTACAAATCATTTAAACACAAAGACAAACTATCCATGTTCTTGCTGCACTCTTTTGCGTCATCATCATCAACATTTGTCTGTATAGAGTTTAATAGTTCTTCCCATGGCATATTTTCTTTATTACTTCCTTGCTTCCAAAATCTCATTTTCTTTTCTCCGTTTAGTTTTCCAGAAAGTCTATTTTTTTATGTATCTAGATTCTTAGTCCTCTAACTCCTGTACCACTTTTCTATCTGCTACTATTAGAAGTTCTGCATCAATAGAAAGAGGTCTCTTTGGATCTATATGTGATATCATCTGCTCTTTTTCTTTAATAGCGACTACGTTTGCATCATATTTGGAACGGAAGTTTAATTCGATAAGGTTCTTACCAACCCATTCTTTTTTCACTTTCATATGTACGATACAAAGGTTTTCATCAATATCGAACATTTCGAGAAAATTATCTGAAGTAAGTCTATGAGCCATACGGTATGCACTTTCCTGCTCAGGATAGATGATAGAAGTAGCACCGATTTTCACTAATACTTCGCCCATACGTTCTGATGATACCTTAGCGATTATCTTTGGAACTCCAAGCTCCTTTGCTACCATTACGCACATAATACTAGCTTCAAGGCTGCTACCCATTGATACTACAACAGCATCCATATTTCCTATTCCAAGCTTTTTAATAGCTTCCGGATCGCTCAAATCCGCTGAAACTGCGTATGAAGCCATATCTGCATACTGCTGAATCATTTCTTCGTCATCATCTGCTATCAATAAATCTGCACCACATTCGTGCAGCTCTGTAATCACGCTTTTACCAAAACGTCCAAGTCCTAAAACTGCAATTGACTTTTTCATAGAAATCTCCTTTAACCTATAAAATACTTACCTTTAGCAAATCTTACTGCATTCTTATCAGATATTTTTCTGTTGAAAAACAGTACCATAGAAATAGGTCCTATTCGTCCCAGATACATTGCTACGATTACGAGAATCCTTCCTATCGCGTTAAGACTTGATGTAACATTTCTTGAAAGTCCTACCGTTGCAGTTGCACTGAACATCTCATACATAGCATCTATAAGAGACAGATTATTAGAATTCATAAGTAGTATTGTCATAACCATCGTAACAGCAAAACTGATTGTTACAATCGCTGTTGCCTTTTTAGCCATATCTACTGAAAAAGCTCTTCTGAAAACAACAGTCTCATTTCGTCCACGTACAAATGATGCTGTTGTAAGTACCAAGACGAAGAAGGTTACTGTCTTAACACCACCCGCTGTTCCCATAGGAGAACCTCCAATAAACATATAAAAACATGATAAAAATGCTGTTGATTCTGTAAGATTTTCCTGCGGTACTGCAGCAAAACCTGCCGTTCTAAGCGTTACAGATTGGAACAGGCTATTCACAAGCTTACTCCACAAAGACATATTTCCTATAGTGCCAGGATTGGAGTATTCCATTATAAATGTGAAAAAAGCTCCGGAAACTATCAAAAAGACTGTAAGTACCAGTACAAGCTTTGTGTGTTCATTTATATTCTGTCTGAAAAACCTAAGTTTTTTCTTCTTAAAGACCTGATAAATACCGTTTAACAAATCAAACCATACTATGTATCCAAGCCCTCCCAGAACAATCAAAGCCATAGTAATAGTCAGAATATAGAGATTAGACTGAAACGGTATAAGAGAATTCTCTCCAAGTAAATCAATTCCGGCATTACAAAAGGCCGAAATTGAATGAAAAAAAGAGTACCATATTCCTCTTGCAAAACCATACACAGGAATAAAATAAAAAGAGTACAATAAAGCTCCTATACTCTCAACAATAAAAACTCCAACGAATACTTTTCTAAGAAATCTAACTACTCCTCCTGGAGTATCCAGATTGAACGAATCCATAAGAAGAACTCTGTTAGCCATAGTCAGCTTTCTTCTGGCAAGAATCATCACAAGTGCTGTTATAGCTACGATTCCCATTCCTCCAAACTGAATAAGCATAAGGATTACTGCCTGACCAAACAATGTCCAATGAGAAAATGTGTTCACTACTACAAGTCCTGTAACACAGGTGGATGTTGTTGCTGTAAACAAAGCTGTGAGAACTGATGTTTTCTCACCTTCTACTGTGGAAAATGGCAGGCACAATAACAACGTGCCTGCCAATATTAGTAATAGAAATCCTACCGGTATCAGCTGAGATGAAGACAATGATTTTTTAGTATTGTTTTTTGTATTATCTTTCCTTACCATAAAAACGAATTTCAACCTCTCCATGTACTACGTTTGAACAATATCAAAATCGGAAGAAGCTCAAGTCTTCCAGCAAGCATATCAAAAATCAGAACGATTTTTGATGCCGCAGAAAAATCATGAAAACCTCCCATCGGTCCTACAAGATTAAGACCCGGTCCAACGTTATTAAGTGTTGTTGCAACTGCGGTAAGGTTAGTCTCAAAATTAAAGCCTTCCATATCAACATTACCTGCAAATGATTCGAAAAATGAAACCATTAAAAACGACACTACTAATATCATAACATATATTGCAAGATACGCATTAGTTTGTCTCACAGTATCATCTTCCACTACATGTCCATCCATTGAAACTCTTTTAACACTCTTTGGATGTGTTATTCTAACAAGTTCATTACGGGCATTTCTGAATATAATAACAAGTCTTGAGAATTTAAAACCGCCTCCGGTTGAACCTGCACACGCACCAACCAACGTCAGCACAAAAAGCATTGCTCTTGAAAACTGCGGCCATAAATTAAAGTCTACTGTTGCAAAACCTGTCGTAGTCATTATGGATGCAACTGTAAATAATGAATGGTGAAAAGCTAATCCAAAATCAGATATAATTCCTGATCTGAATACATTTACAGCTATTAACACTGCTGAAAGAATCATCACACCAAAATACCATCGCATTTCATCGCAATTGAATGCTTCCTTGAATTTCTTTGTAAGTACAAAATAGTACACAGAGAAATTAACTCCGCATAAAGCCATAAATATAATAATAACAACCTGTGAAGCATAGGAATATCCGCCTATACTGGCTGAATTAAGTCCAAATCCTCCGGTACCAACAGTTGAAAATGTAAGCGTTGACGCCTCATACAAACTCATTCCTGTTATCATCAATGCGATAATTTCTGTAACTGTAAATCCTATATACATTGTATACAAAATCTTAGCAGTATCTTTTACTCTTGGAGCATACTTACCAACAGAAGGTCCAGGGCTTTCGGCACGCATAAGGTGCATTGAATAGCCATCTGTCATAGGCAAAATAGCCAGCATAAATACCAATATTCCCATTCCTCCTACCCAGTGGGTAAAACATCTCCAGAACTGAACACCATGTCTTATTCCTTCAATATTAGTCATGATAGTAGCTCCGGTTGTTGTAAAACCGGAAACCGTCTCGAATACCGCATCTAGGTAGTTTTCTGTAGTGCCTGTTACACAAAAAGGTATTGCACCAACAAGACTAAGCATAATCCACGCAAGAGCGGTTATAACAAATCCTTCTCTTGCATAAAAAATCTTTTTCTTTGGTTTTAAAAGTTTTCCGAATATTAATCCAAGTACTATACAGATAGCTGCTATAATGGCAAAAACAGCAGCATCAGACCATTCTCTATAGAAAAGACTTACTGCTAAAGGTAATAACAACAATGCTCCAAGCATTTGAAGCAACACAAATAAAACATAACGAATGATAGAAAAATTCATTCTATAAATACCTCAACTTTTTTATTTAATCTGCCAGAATATCATTTACGCTATTAAAACCTCTTTGTGTTGTTACTACAATCACTGTATCATTTGGATACATTTTGCTCTGACCATCAGGCATTATGATTTCTCCTGAATGATTGATGCAGGCAATAAGCGTATTCTTCTTGATGGAAAGATCAATAAGAGGAATTCCTACAACAGGACTACCCTCAGGAATTATAAATTCAAGCGCCTCAACTCTGTCATCATCCATCTTGTAAAGTGTCTCAATGTTGTTACTTCCAACGGAATTGCTCATTCCTCGAACATACTGAACAATCTTCTCAGCAGTAATATTTCTAGGATTTAGTACGCTTCCAACATCAAGTGTATCTATTAATTCATTATATCCTGCTCTATGCACTCTGATTATTCTCTTTGCCTTGGAAACAGTAGCTGCATAGAGTGATAACATAATATTCTCTTCATCAACACCTGTTAAAACGACAAAAGATTCTGCAGCTTCAATATTTTCTGCAAGAAGTTCACCTCTGTCTGTTCCATCAGCATGAATAATAAGTGCCTCTGGGAGAAGTTCTGCAAGTTCATCACATCTTTCTTTGCAATTCTCGAATATCTTAATTGAAACTCCAAAACTAATAAGCTGCTGAGCAAGATAAAAAGAAGTCTGACCTCCACCAACAATAATGGCAGAATGCACTCCTGTAGTAGGTTTACCAATTTTTCTAAAGAAACTAAACATCTTTCTAGGTGTTCCTATTACTGCAACTTCATCTTTGGCCCGTAAAACAAATTGCCCATCCGGAATAAATACTTCATCGCCTCTTTTAACTGTTGCGATAAGAACAGGAAGACTAAGTTCAGATGCAAGGTCTCTGACTGCTTTGTTGCAAAGCTTGGAATTCTCTGCAATAGTAATTCTAACAAGTTCTGCTCTTCCCTTTGCAAAAGTTTCTATCTTATTGGCGGATGGGAATTTCAAAAGACGTGCGGCCTCATTAGCACAGGCTTCTTCAGGATTAATCACCATTGAAAGACCGAGTTCTTCTTTGATAAAGCTTATTTCATTACTATAAACAGGATTACGAACTCTTGCTATTGTATGACAATTACCTGCCTTTTTCGCAATAAGACAGCACAAAAGATTTCTCTCGTCAGAATCAGTTACTGCAATCATTAAATCTGCATTTTCAATTCCTGCATCTTTCATAATAGAGTAACTTGCTCCATTACCTACTATTCCCATTACATCGAAATTATTAACAACATTTTGAATAACATCACTGTCTTCTTCAATAACTGTAATATTATGTCCTTCTTTGCTAAGCTGTTCTGTCAAGGTGCGTCCAACATTACCGCATCCAACTATGATTATCTGCATAAAGCCTCCAAATATTTAAAGTACCTTGAACTTTTTTTGATACCAAATACTCTCGCCAATTTTAGTCCACTAGCTATAATAACCTTTCATTTACCTTTTGGCAAGCAAATGAAAAATAATATATTTATTGTTTTTTAATATTTTTTTATCCGCCTTTCATTGTATTTTGCATGCTCTCTCGCTAGAATATCTTTTGTAGACAAGTGATAGAAAGAGGATAATGACATGAATTTACGCCAACGCATGATAACTTTTATGCAGGGACGCTATATTACATATGGAGCTGATTCATTAAGTAAGTTTTTATTTTCGGTAATGTTGTTTTTTATTATTCTTAACATATTTGCCAAAAGCATAATTGTCAGCATATTAGTCTGGACAATTTTTGTATATGCTTACTATCGGTTACTATCAAAAAATATTTATAATCGATATCAGGAAAATGAAGCATTTGAGAAACACAAAAATTCTTTTATATGTAAGCTGAACAGATTTTCGTGCAAAGTTTCAGAATATAAAAGATACCATATTTATAAGTGCCCTGATTGCGGTCAGAAAATCCGTATTCCAAGAGGCAGAGGCAAAATTATTATCAGTTGCCCTAAATGCCATAATGAGTTCATAAAGAAAAGTTGAAGTCATTTACTATAATTTTTTTACGAGAGGAATATAATATGCTTCAATATCTCGTCACTTATGCAAGTGAAACAGGTAATACCAAAAAAATAGCGGACGAAATCTATAGAACTCTTCCGAATTTCAGGAAAGAAATATTAAATATCCGCCAGTGGAATGGCCAATATGACTCCGAAACATATTTTATTGGTTTTTGGGTTAACCACGGGACCTGCTCTTTGGAGATAATTGATCTTTTATCTTCACTGCATGGAAAAAATATTGCATTATTCGGAACCTGCGGTCTGGGAAATACTCCAGAGTATTATAGAAAGATTGAAAAATCTGCCCTCACCTGGCTTCCAGATGATAACCATTTCCTTGGTTCATATTTTTGTCAGGGTTGCATGCCTCAGGAAATACGTCAAAAATATGAATTATGCAGAGGAAAATGTGATGAAACTCAGCTAAATCTTATGATTAAAGCGTACGAAGAAGCTAAATTTCATCCTAACAGACAAGATCTTTTAAGGGCAAATATCTTTGCATCAGAAGTAATAACGGTTGCAGACAAAATACAGGGAAGATGAATAAAAACATCTTCCCTGTATTTTTTATGATTCTATTTGCAATTTCACACATTTACATTAAGAATATTTATAAGTATCCTTTATTTCTTGTTATAACCAGTCTTTGAACATGAACAACCACCGCTGCATCCACCACTACATCCTATGCATGCTTTTCCAGACTTCTTCTGTTTATAAATATATCTGATATCCAAAGCCACTATAATGGCAATTATAGCAACTACAATAATATTAGCCATAAAAACCTCCTTTTTAGCTATCGCTAACATTGTAAAATTGATAATGCTTATCATTTTCACTAACAGTATATTGCCATCATTATGCTCTGTCAAGTTCATTTCTATATAAATTAATTCTATAGTTTCAATTCTATTTTGGTGCTACCACTGCAATTCCATATGCCGGCAGATAATATTTTCCTTTGGTCATGCCTCCCTGAAGCATGTCTTCTACTTCCTTCTTGAAAGTTATCTCACACTTGGTTTTATCATAGTTTAATATAATAAAATATGTCCTTATACCATCACTTCTTACAGCAAGCTCGCAGCTATTTGGAAGTTCTATATATTCGCTGTAAGGATTATACACTGACAACATTTTATAAATCTCTGACATTGTATCTTCAGAAAATGTGCTTCCATAAGAAAAAACTTTTCCTCTTCCATATGAATGCATGATAAACGCAGCTTCGCCTGCAAGATATGTACTGTCGTATACTCCTAGAACTTTGCTGTTATTGTCATCGCACATAAGCTTATCATAGAATCCCTGCGCAGATATTCTAAACTTTTTTGCATCAGCGATTTCTCCTGACGCATCCTTACATGGTACTACATACATAGCTCCGCTATCAGGTGGTGCTATTGTAAATTCATCAACAATGCATCCTGTAAGTTTTCTGAATTTCCCCGGAAGTTCTTCCATTGTGCATTTTCCAGTTGTTTCCTTTAATCCAGCTCTTGCTCCTAGAAGTAGCTTTCCACCATTTTCAACATATTTTTCAAGAAGGCTCTCCTGTTTATTCGATACCATAACTGCGTGAGGGAATATAAGCAGCTCATATTTTTCCAATTGTTTAATGGAAGTATCGTCTTCAATATAAATATAATCTATAGGAGTATGACTATGGATAGATGCAGCAAAAATTCCATCCTGACTTATCTTTTCTACAAGACCGTGCCACTTATCTATTTGTGCATCAAATTCGTTATCCCATGTTCTTATTACCGCAACTCTTGCAATATATTTACTTCCTGCAATATTTGATATTTTTTTCAAATCATCACACGTTTGCTTAACTTCACGAAGTCTCCTGTTATCTTTTCCTGAATAGTCTAAAATTCCATGCCAATATATTTCATTACCCATTGTAGATGTACGCCAGCGAAAGTAATTAATAAACTCTGCACCATGAGCAACCGACTGCATTGTCCACAACCTTATCTGTCCCGGCCTTGGAGCAGGCATCATCATTCGTGAATGCCACCCTCCAGCACCTGACTGCTGTTCCATTATTCCAAAGGGCTCTGAGACGCTTCTTACAACAGCCAAATTTCTACTCCATACTCTATCACGCAAATTGCTGTTATTATTCTTTTCATAATATTCATCAAATGCAAAGTCAGGATATGAATCATAAGAAAAGAAATCCAAGGACTCTTTGTTCATGGCATGATTGTCTAGATTAAACATTCCATTTGTAGTAATAAAATCATTTTCTTTTATATACTTTCTTAAAATGTCGCTCTGTATCTTCACATATTTTCTGGCACTGTCAGAAATAAACCTGCGATAATCAAGACTTTGGTGTGGATTGGCAGAGCTTTGATTTGTTAGTCGCACTCTATGAATCTCATTAAAATCTGTATACGTCTGATTCCAGAAAACAGTTCCCCATGCTTCATTTACTTTTTCTATTGTCTTATATTTTTCTTTTACCCATTCTCTAAAAGCTGTGTCATCACTTTCAGAATAGAATTCATCTGTTTCACAGTTTATCTCATTATCAATCTGCCATCCTATTATGCAAGATCTTTTGGCATAATGACCTGCAAGTTTTTCTACTATTATTTTGGTTTTTTCAATATAAATCTTTGAATTATAATTGTAATGACGTCTTTCGCCATGTCTGATCAAAGTCCCATCTATTCTGGCATTTAACACCTCTTCATATTTTTCCGTAAGCCACGCTGGTGGTGTAGCTGTTGGAGTTCCAAAGATAACCTTCATCTGAACTTTTTCACACAAATCAAGAAACTCATCCCAAAAATCATATGTAAATTCCCCTTCTCTTGGTTCAGTAAGACTCCATGAAAACTCTGCTATTCTTATAACTTCAATCCCTACTTCTTTCATTCTTTTCAGGTCCTGCTCCCATAGGCTCTTATCCCAGTGTTCCGGGTAATAGCAGGTTCCAACTGTATACTTTGTTCCATCTAATAATTCAGCCATATAATTCCCCTCTACTTGGTTAGTTTTTGCCCAATATACAAAAAGCTGCGTTTATAACCACTAGAGCTATAAACGCAGCTAAAAATATTAATCGAGGCTCTGAATCAGTTCCAGTGCATGAGTATTATTAAGTGTATCACACATTTCAAGGAACTTATCAAGCGGTACATTCTGAATCTGTTTGTTAGAACCACGAACGTTGATAGAAACTGTTGTCTCTTCTGCTTCACGGTCTCCCAGAACCAAAATGTATGGATCCTTATAATTCTTATATTTCTTAATCTTCTCTTTCATGTTGTTGTCAGAGTAATCTGCCTCAACACGAATTTCTCTTGCAAGAAGTGCCTCTTCAACCTTCTTTGCATATTCATTGTGCTCAGTTCTAATCGGAACAAGAGCTACCTGATATGGGCTAAGCCAGAATGGGAAGATACCCTTGAAGTTCTCAATGATAATTCCAATAAATCTCTCAAGAGAACCATAAATTGCACGATGAATAACAACCGGCATTTCCATCTCACCATCAGAGTTCTGATATGTCAATCCAAAGTTGTGAGGAAGCTGGAAGTCAAGCTGAATTGTTCCGCACTGCCATTCTCTTCCAAGTGCATCCTTAATCTGAAGGTCAATCTTAGGACCATAGAAAGCACCGTCTCCTTCGTTGATTTCATATCCATCTACGCCATACTTCTCGTCAAGAATCTCTTTAAGAGAAGCTTCAGCTTCGTTCCAAACTTCGATGTCACCCATATAATCATCAGGTCTTGTTGAAAGCTCTGCTCTGTAAGTTACACCAAAAGTTGTATAAATTTCATCAGCAATTGCAATGATATCTGCAATTTCATCCTTAATCTGTGAACGCATTACAAATGTATGATCATCGTCCTGACGGAATTCCTGAACACGGAAAAGTCCATTCATCTGACCAGACTTTTCTTTTCTATGAAGAACATCATATTCACTATATCTGATAGGAAGTTCCTTATAAGAGTGGTTTGTTCTCTTATATGTCATCATAGCGTTAGGACAGTTCATCGGCTTTGCTGCCATTGTATCAAGCTCTTCACGGTTATAGATAACAGAACCAGCCTGAATCTTAACATTCTTAGAAGATGAATTGTCATTAAGAGTCTCTGCCACGTCATTTATATTAACATCAGCCTTTGCATATCCGCCGATTCCAGGTACGATGAACATATTGTTAAGATAATGAGCCCAGTGTCCGGAAATAAGCCAAAGCTTTTTATTATTAACAAGGGGTGCAGCAATTTCTGTATATCCATGAAGAGACTGAATCTCTCTTGAATATTTAAGAAGTGCCTGATACATCTTCCATCCTCTTGGAAGCCAGTATGGCATACCAGGAGCTGTCTCATCAAACATGAACAAGTCAAGAGCAGCACCAAGCTTCTTGTGATCACGCTCAAGAGCTTCCTTAATCATGTTAATGTGAGCCTTGAGCTCGTTCTTGTTAGGGAATACATACAGATAGATTCTCTGAAGCTGATCTCTATGCTCATCACCTCTCCAGTAAGCGCTGGATACAGAATGTACCTGATATGCAACATTCATCAGTTCCTGAGAATTCTCTACGTGAGGTCCTCTGCAAAGATCTACGTAGTCATCACCTGTATAATAAACTGTAATAACTTCATCTTCTGGAAGATCTACGATAAGCTCTGTTTTGAACTTCTGATCCTTGAACATCTCAAGAGCCTCTGCCTTAGAAACTTCCTTGCGTGTCCAAGTCTCTCTTCTCTTGATGATCTCACGCATCTTTTCTTCAATTGTCTTAAAATCATCCTGACCTAAAGATCCATTGATAAGAAAATCATAATAACATCCATCATCAATCTGTGGTCCAATAGCATACTGAACATTTTCTTTACCATACAGTTCTATAACTGCCTTTGCAAGGATATGAGCCATAGAATGACGGTATACCTGCAAAAATTCTTCCTTTTCCATTTCTTTCTCCTTAAAAAAACACCCTTTGCACTATCCAAAAGATAATGCAAAGGGCATATTATCACGCGGTTCCACCTTTGTTCATCTGCACTGCAGATCTCAAAATGACTATAACGTAGTCAACGGACCGGATTGGGGTCTCTCCGAGTTAGTTTTCGAAAAGTCATATCTTAAGCGCTCTCAGCACTGAATAATCAGGCGCTATTCTCTGAAAACATCTGACTTCCTACTCTTCTCATCAACGATTTAAAAATATAAATTACGCTTTTATTATATTTGCGTATTATCATTTGTCAAGCATATATTATTCTGCAGAATTTCTTCCGTGACATTTTTTGTACTTCTTACCACTTCCGCACGGGCATGGATCATTAGGATAAATCTTTACAGGAGCATGAACTGTGTGAGAATTCTTCTCTTCCTTATAAAGCTCTTTTCTCTTTTCTTCATCGAAAATATCATTCCACTGCTCAAGCTTGTAGAGCCAATCAGCACCAGCTGCTACCATGTTCTTGTACAAAAGCTCTTTATCAAATACAAGATTAACCTCTGTATCTTCTTCAAGATTCTAAATATCGTTGCGAAGCTTAAGGCTTTCATCGATACCATCAAGGAATCCTGTCATTGTCATAATATCAACGTTATATTTCTCAGCAAGTTCTTTTACTGTTCCACGAACCTCTTCATCCGGATTAGTAAGAAGCTGTGCATAAATTTCCTTCTCTTTTGTAAAATAAGTATTCCAGAGTTTCTGAAGCATTCCCTTATCAGCTGTTTCAGAGTATGCCATGTCTCTCCACTGTTGTAATAATGCCATAGTATGGTAAAACCTTCTCTTTCCCAAAAATTGCGTCTGCACATCTAAATCATAAAGCCAATACCAGCTTTTCAAAAAATTCTAAAAATCAAACTCAGACGTAAGATTATTTTAACGTATTTGTGTAAAATTGTAAATGGGTGAGTAGCTTGTCAGCGCAAAAACGCTGTGTTACAATACGGAGTATAGGGTGTGGAGGTAAATAGTTATGGGTAAGAATAACAGTTTTATGCCACGTAAACACCGGCATAAGAGACATTATACGTTTATGATTATAGCTGGTGATTCTGATGGATCTAATAAACGTATCCATTTAGGCCATGTCGCAACTCAGATTGTGGCATTTACTCTTTTTATTATCCTTGTAACAATTGTATGCTATATTGCTTTTATAACGGTGCGGTTTCGCAGAATGTCTTCTGAAACTGCTGACGCAAATGCAAGTTATAGCAATCTTGTCTTACGACAGGAAAAGCAGATACAAGAGCTTTCTTCTGCCAACTCTTCACTTGCCACTAAGAATGAGGAACTACAGGCAAGCGTAGACCAGATAAGCAAAGCTTTGAATATCATGGTATCTAACGAAGAGGCTAGCAAGGCTTTAGCTGATGAAGCAGCTCTTCCAAAAGGTTTCCCTCTTTCAGGCCAGGCATCCTATGAAATAAAAAAAGATGATCCTTCCTCGTCTACCAAAGACAATGCCAAAAGTGGCAACCCTATCATGATTTTAAAAGCGGCTAATGGCTCTGAAGTCAGAGCTACAGGCACCGGCACAGTATCATCTGTCACAAATGATGCCAAATACGGAAAATGCATCATGATTGACCACGGAAATGGTTATGTAAGCGTTTATCGTTACTCGGGCCGCGTTCTTGTAAGTGAAGGCGATCATGTTAATAGAAGTTCAGCTCTTTTCCTTGTACAGGGAGCTGACACAGTTCTTGGTTATCAAATTATTAAAAGCAACAATTATGTAAACCCCGAAAAAATAATAGAAATCAGTGGTTAGTGGTTAATTTTTTTAATGAAGGAGAGTTAAATGTTTAATTCAAAGTCTAAAAATCAAGCTCCAATTGCCACATATGATACAGAGGCAGAGAAAGTTGTTACATTAATTGGTCCTGGTGCTTTATGTGATGGTCCTTTCAGTGCCAGAGATACAACAAGAGTCGATGGAACGATTAACGGGCCTGTTCACATCGATGGAAGTCTTATCGTAGGTCAATCTGGTAAGATAACTGGTACTATTGTTGCGCAGAATGTTTTTCTGGCAGGTGAAATAAACGGAACTGTTAACTGTCAGGCAGGAAAGCTCGAAATAAGTGACACTGGAAAGCTCATCGGAGATGTTAATACAAGAAGTCTTGTTATCGATGAAAACGCAATATTCCAAGGAAACTGCTCTATGAACGTTGAAGCCACTTCTGCTGAAAAGGCAAAAAAGAGGGCTGAAAAGGCAGTTTCCACAAATGACAATAATAATGAATCCACTGAAGATACCAATTCTTCTTTTGAAAATGATTAAAAAAATCCCTAAAGATTCCACTGAGCTTGAAATCTTTAGGGATTTTTTAACGTTATTTATCTGCCTTGCCTGCAAATAAATAATTTACAATCAATCCTGCATTCGCTCGAATACCATTTCATAGCCATCGTCTCCATAATTAAGAGAGCGATTAACTCTGCTGATAGTTGCTGTTGAAGCACCTGTCTTCTCAGCAATTTCAAGATATGTTTTCTTGTCACGAAGCATTGATGCCACTTCAAACCTTTGAGAAAGTGAAAGCAATTCGTTTACTGTACACAAATCCTCGAAGAAATTGTAGCACTCTTCCTTATTCTGAAGGCAAAGTACAGCATCAAACAGATGATCGACGGCATCCGTCCTTATTTTTTTGTTCATAAATGTGACCTCCATTTTGAGCGCGATAAAATCATATTACCACATACTTTTGTGATATTTTAGCATACTAAAGTTATAAAGTAAAGATGAACAATTTATCGTCCATAAATATTCGCGCCTTGTAAATTTTTTCCAAAAAAAATATAAAATTTCACTTTACTTTTGGACATGTTTGTGATAATCTAAATATGTTGTTTGAGACAACTGGTACAGATGATATTCCAGTTCAATTCAAACAATGGAGTGATTACTTTTTTTATCATCTATGTGGAGGTACTACAATGAACAAAGGTACAGTTAAGTGGTTCAACAATCAGAAGGGTTATGGTTTCATCTCTGATGAAGCTGGAAATGATGTATTCGTACATTATTCAGGACTCAACATGGAAGGTTTCAAGTCTCTCGATGAGGGCGCTTCCGTAGAGTACGATGTAATCCAGGGCGCAAAGGGACCGCAGGCAGTAAACGTAAACAAGCTTTGATTTTTAATCAAGGTTCTGCTTTTCCTTAGGGTTCGCGCCTTAATCATAAAGCTGAAGATTTATATTTTACTGAAACAAGTGACCGGTATAGCTTAGCTATACCGGTTTTGTTTATCTATAAACACAGCCTCAAAAATTTCCCAAAACCACTTTCTGTTCACATTGCATTTCTCCAGCAAGGAAATCTACTATACTACTCTTTACTTAGAAAATCAACTACTTTCTTTAGCTCCATATTACCGCCAAAGATTTTAAGCGCACTACCTATTGTAACATCTATTTTAGATTTTCCAAGTCTTTTTAGGATTTTTATATCATCAAAACTGTGAATGCCGCCTGCATAGGTAATTTTTTTATCATTTTCAAAAGCCCAATCTCCTAGCATGCCTGCAACATCTTCTTCTATTCCATTTTGTTGTCCCTCGACATCGGCTGCATGAACCAAAAATTCATCACAATAATTGCTCAGCATATCCATTGTCTCCGGATTTAATTTAGTATCTGAGAATTTCTGCCATCTATCTGTTACAACATAATATGAGTCGTTTTTCTTTTTACAGGAAAGATCAATTACCAAATGTTTTTTTCCAACTGTCTTTACCATTTTCTCAAGATTTTCAAAGTTAATCTTTCCATCTTTAAATACATATGAAGTTACGATTACATGACTTGCTCCTGCATCAAGAAACTCTTTTGCATTATCAGCATTTATCCCTCCACCTGCCTGAAGCCTTCCAGGAGTTCTACTCAGCGCCAAAAGAGCCTGCTTTTTGGTTTCTTCATAAAATGGGCTGTCACCTGCATTAAGCAAGATGACATGCCCATTACAAAGTCCAAGATTTGCGTACATCTCTGCATAGAAAGCTGCATCATATTCAGATACAAAATTGTTAACAGCACTGTCTCCCAGATCCTTTAAACTTTGACCAACTATCTGTTTAACCTTACCATTATGAATATCTATACAAGGGCGAAAACGCATATTTTTATCCTATAACATCGCTCATATCATACATTCCAGCTTCTTTTCCAGCAAGAAACTTTGCAGCAGCGATTGCTCCCTTTCCAAATATTGCACGAGAATATGCTCTGTGTGAAAAAGTTACGACTTCATCAAGTCCTGCAAAAATAACATCGTGGTCTCCAACAATTGATCCACCTCTAACAGCAGAAATTCCGATTTCTTTTTCTGGACGCTTTTCTCTTCTGTTAGAACGATCATACACATATTCGTAATCTCCTCCTGCTGATTCATTAATAACGTCAGCAAGAGAAAGGGCTGTCCCGCTTGGAGCATCAAGTTTCTGATTGTGATGTTTCTCAACAATTTCCATGTCAAATCCAGCCTCTGATAAAGTTTTAGCTGCTTCTTTCAATACCTTCATAAGTACATTTACACCAACAGACATATTAGCTGACTTTAAAATAGCTATTTTCTCAGAAGCCTTATGTACATGATCAAGCTGTTTTTCAGAGAGTCCTGTTGTACAAAGAACTATCGGAAGGTTCTTTTTTACACAGCTTTCAAGGAGGTCATCAACACCCTGAGCATTTGAAAAATCAATAACTACATCACTTTCAACGTTAACTTCATCTATAGAACTAAAAACAGGAAAAGAAGCTTCATTTTCTCCGAAACGATCTACACCTGCTACAATTTCTATTCCATCATCTTCTGCTACAAGACCTGCAATAACTCGTCCCATACGTCCATTGCAGCCATTCATTATTGCTCGAATCATTTCTTTTTCACCTTTCTTTTCAAATCTTATACTTTATTGTTGCTTATATTTGATAAATGAGTTTTGCTGGCTTGTAATATTTCATGAGCAGAACTGTATATAAACGTTGGTACTTAGGTTCTGTATTTTAGAACCTTATGTACCATTACGTTTATAATCAAGCGAAAGCGTGTCTGCGACGAAATATACAAACAGCAAAACGGATTACATAAAACAATAAAGTATAGATTTTTGTCACTTCGTTTCAAAACTACGCAAACTGACCATTTAAAAAGTCCTGTCTTATTCATTATTTAATAAGACCATATTCTTCCATAGCTTTTTTTAATACTTCTTCATGCTCTTTGGAGATTTCTGTAAGTGGAAGACGAAGAGGACCAGCTTCTATTCCCACATATGTAAGAGCTTTTTTCACAGGGATTGGATTAACTTCGCAAAAAAGTGCCTTAATCAAAGGAAGTGCCTTAAACTGAAGGTTTCTTGCACTTTCAAAATCTCCTTCAAGCGCTTTCTGACATATATCGTGAGTCTGCCTTGGTGCAACATTGGATAATACAGAAATTACTCCCACCCCACCAAGTGCTATAAGCGGGATAATCTGATCATCATTTCCCGAATACAAATCAAGACATCCGTCTGCAAGATGCATCATTTCAGTAGTCTGCGCAATGTTTCCTGTAGCATCTTTGATTCCTACGATATTCTTAACATTTTTGGCAAGATAAACTGCTGTTTCTGGTAATATATTGCAGCCTGTACGGCTTGGAACATTATACATAATTACTGGAATACTGATAGAATTTGCAATTGCAGTAAAATGCGCGATAAGACCTTGCTGAGTAGCTTTGTTGTAATATGGTGTAACGCAAAGTACACCATCTGCTCCATACTCTTGTGCTTCTATAGACAATTCTATAGCTGTCTGAGTACAATTACTTCCTGTACCTGCGATAACCGGTACTCTATGGTTTACTTTTTCAATACAAAATTTTACAACTTCCATGTGCTCTTTTTCTGTCATTGTAGCAGCTTCGCCAGTTGTACCACATACAATAATCGCGTCTGTACCATTTGCAATCTGCATTTCGATTAATTTTTCGAATTCATCGTAGTTTACTGAGTGATCTTCATTAAATGGAGTAGCAATTGCAACTCCAGCTCCCTTGAATATAGCCATTTTTTCCTCCTTATAATAAAAAAAGCGCTTACAACAGCGCTACAAAAAATTCTAGTATTACTGAATTTTTCGGATAGCGCCCCATCTAAAAACAAAGATGACAGTCATGTACCTATTAAATACATGCCCAAGAATCCCAGCCTGCAGCTAACTGGTCCTTTCGGCGTATTTCCCTTTTCATCTTCTTCTAATATTGCTGCCATATCAGAAAATGTACTAATAAAATACGCAACCTCTATCTCTAAACAACGTCATGATATCACTTGAAACCAAGCGGTGTCAACCGTTTCGCATTATTTCCCATGTTATAGGCATAAAAAATACACTTTTATTTCTTGTCAATTTTTAACATATCTTTTATTGTTTTTTAGTGCAATTCTTATTATTAAAATATTGCACATAAAAAAACTGCGTGCTATACTATGGTAGTTTGCAAAGAAATAATATTTTTTATGTAATAATACTGAGGAGTAATATAATATGGTACAGTCTAGAAACGACGTTAGAAATGTCGCAATTATTGCCCATGTTGACCATGGTAAGACAACACTAGTTGACGCTATGCTTAGACAGAGCGGCATTTTTCGTGATAATCAGGAAGTAGTAGAACGTGTAATGGATTCTAATGATATCGAGCGTGAGCGTGGTATCACTATCATGTCCAAGAACACAGCAATCACTTATAAAAATACAAAGATTAACATTATCGACACTCCTGGTCATGCTGACTTTGGTGGTGAGGTTGAGCGTGTTCTTAAAATGGTTAACGGTGTTATCCTTGTTGTAGATGCTTTTGAAGGACCTATGCCACAGACAAAGTTCGTTCTTCGTAAGGCAATGGAACTGCAGCTTCCTGTTGTATGCTGCATCAACAAGATTGACCGTCCTGAAGCTCGTCCAAATGACGTTATCGATGAAGTTCTCGAGCTTCTTATGGATCTTGGTGCAAATGATGAGCAGCTTGACTGTCCTTTCGTTTTCGCATCCGCAAGAGAGGGTATCGCTTCCAAGTCTCTTGATGAGCCAGGTAAGGATATGATGCCTCTTCTTGATACTATTATCGATTATATCCCAGCTCCAACAGGTGATCCTGAAGCTAATACTCAGATTCTTATCAGCACAATCGATTACAACGAATATGTTGGTCGTATCGGTGTAGGTAAGATTGATAATGGTACAGTTAAGGTTAACGATGAAGTAGTCATCATCAACCACCATGATCCTGATCGTAAGATTAAGACTAAAGTTACAAAGCTTTATGAATACGATGGACTTAACAAGGTTGAAGTTCAGTCTGCCAGCATGGGCGCTATTGTTGCTCTTTCTGGTATCAGCGATCTTAAAATCGGTGATACTCTCTGTTCTCCTGAGAACCCTGTTGCCATCCCATTCCAGAAGATTTCCGAGCCTACAATCAGCATGAACTTTATCGTTAATGATTCTCCTCTTGCTGGTCAGGAAGGTAAGTTTGTAACTTCACGTCATATCAGAGACAGACTCTTCAAAGAGCTCAACACAGATGTTTCTCTTCGTGTTGAAGAAACTGAAAGTGCTGATACTCTTAAGGTTTCCGGACGTGGTGAGCTTCATCTCTCAGTACTTATTGAGAACATGCGTCGTGAAGGTTTTGAATTTGCTGTATCTAAAGCAGAAGTTATTTACAAATATGATGAAAACGGCAAGAAGCTTGAGCCTATGGAAAAGTGTTATATTGACGTTCCTGAAGAGTTCTCTGGTGCAGTAATCCAGACTCTTTCTCAGCGTAAAGGTGAGCTTGCTAACATGGGCACAGCTAACGGCGGTTATACACGTCTTGAGTTTAACATTCCTTCCCGTGGTCTTATCGGATATCGTAATGATTTCATGACAGATACAAAGGGAAACGGTATCATGAACACTGAATTTGACGGTTATGCTCCATATAAGGGAGATATCTCCTACCGTAAGCAGGGTTCACTTATCGCTTTCGAGACAGGTGAGGCTGTTACATATGGTCTTTTCAATGCTCAGGAGCGTGGAACATTGTTTGTTAAACCTGGTGATAAGGTTTACACAGGTATGGTTATCGGTAGCAATGGTCGTGGTGAAGATATCGAAGTTAACGTATGTAAGACAAAGCATCTGTCCAACACTCGTACTTCTTCTTCAGATGAAGCACTTCGTCTTGTTCCGCCTAAGGTTATGTCTCTCGAAGAAGCTATCGAGTTCATTGATACTGATGAGCTTTTGGAGGTAACACCTGATAACCTCAGAATCCGCAAGAGAATTCTTGATCCTACAAAGCGTAAGAGAGCAGGAATTGCAGCTAAGATGAAGAACGGCAAATAATTTTATAGATTAGTTTTTTGTATAGCAAAAACGTCAGAAATTACATTTACTGTAGTTCCTGACGTTTTTTCACATAAAGTGTAAATGCCCAATTCTTCTTGTTTCAACTCGTTTTTATTTAAAAATTGGATAATAGCCCTTTTCTTTTTCAGTAACTTTTGCCTGTCCATTTGTAAGTTGAATAATTTTATCTTTGATTTCATTCAAAATACTGTTTTCAACTGTTATTTCATAAGATACATCTTCTGCATAAACAGGATTATCAACTTGAATACTCTCTATTTCAAAAAAATGCAGCATTCTGTCTATATTGCTATAACTGACACTAACTGTAAGTTTAGCACCAAGTGTCATTGTGGCTATGGTACTATTTTCAAGTGCAATCTGAGCTGCCTTTGTATATGCTCTTACAAGTCCACCGGTTCCAAGAAGTGTTCCTCCAAAATACCTTGTAACCACTACTAACGTATTAGTAAGTCCTTGCCCTTTTATTACCTCAAGTATAGGTTTTCCTGCCGTCCCTGAAGGTTCTCCATTATCACTGCATCGCGATATTTCGCTGTTTTGACCTAGAATAAAAGCATAACAATTATGTTTGGCATCCCAATATTTTTTCGTTATAGCTGCAAGTATTTCTTCTGCTTCATCCTGACTTCTGATTATAAAGCTCTCACCGATAAATCTGGATTTTTTTTCTTCATATTCTCCGCCTCCTGTTTTGGCTAATATTTTGTAGCTCTTCAACTTATTCTCTTCCATAATGCTCCTATTAGTAACCTGTGAATTCTTGCCAAGATTTAGGATACTTGTCAGCAAGAACCTATTATTTATTATCTTTTACTTTATATTATAAAGCTTTTTTGCTATAATATTTCAAGATTCTGCCTTTTAAACCTATGTTTGTTAATAAAGATTAGTATTTTTCTTTATTTGCAAACCTTTAGAACGATTATTTGTCGTATTATACTTGTTTTTTCTTTTGTATGTATGATTTTCACAATCGTTCGAATCTGTTACCACAGCTTTTTCTAGGCTGTCCGTAACTTGTGCTCATTTTTAGAGCATTGGAAAGGGGTAATTACATCATGAATTATAGTAAAGAAGGTGTCCGCAGGCAAGAAGCGGAACTTCGCAAAGGATCCGGACGTTGGTGCAAAAAGTTCGGTATCCTATTAGTAAAAGTAATCATTGTAGCGGCAATTGCAGGAATTTTCCTTGCCTGCTCTGCTGGTTTTGGTGCTATATCAGGCATTATTGATTCCGCACCGGATATTTCCAACATTGACGTTACTCCATCTGGATTTAGTACATTTGTATATGATGCCGATGGAAATCAGATTGCAAAGCTGGTATCAACAGACTCCAACCGTATACCTGTTACTGGAGATATGGTACCAAAAAATCTTTCAAACGCATTTGTAGCAATTGAAGATGCGCGTTTCTATCAGCATAACGGTATTGATATACAGGGTATCATTCGTGCCGCATTTATCGCTATTAAGTCAGGACACGCAAGTGAAGGTGCTTCCACTATTACGCAGCAGCTCATCAAAAACAATGTTTTGACTTCATGGACCAAAGAAGGTTCTGGAATGTCCAATTCCAAGATAAAGCGAAAAGTTCAGGAACAACATCTTGCCCTTCAATTAGAGAAGAATATGAGTAAACCTGATATTCTTCTTAACTACATGAACACTATCAACCTTGGTCAGAACTGTCTGGGTGTTCAGGCCGCATCTCTTAGATATTTCAACAAACCAGTCAGCGAACTGAATTTGTCTGAATGTGCTGTTATTGCAGGTATTACGCAGAATCCAAGTCGCTTTAATCCTATTTTACATCCTGATCAGAACGCTAAGAGACGTAAAAAAGTTCTCGACAACATGCTTGATCAAAAATTTATCACTAAGGCAGAATATGATGAAGCCATTGCTGATGATGTTTATTCAAGAATTCAGATTGTGGATTCCAAAAATGAGGACAATGCTGTAAATTCATATTTCGTTGATGCACTTACAGAAAATGTCATTAATGATTTAATTGAAGCAGGTTACACAGAAACTCAAGCTTATTCACTTCTTTACAGCGGCGGACTTAAAATTTACTCTACTGAAGATCCTAAAATTCAAGCTATAGCTGATGAGATTTTCTTAGATGAATCTAACTATCCTAGCAATACAAAGTTTTTACTGGATTATGCGCTTACTATTAAAAAAGCTGATGGTTCTCATGAAAACTTCAGTGATGAGAAGATGGAAACTTATTTCAAGGCAACAAATAAGAAATTCTCACTTCTTTTCTCCAGTAAAGATGCAGCACTTGAAGCTATTGAAAAATATAAGGCAGCCGTACTTGGCGATGGAGACAAGGTATATGATGAAAGATATACATTAACACCTCAGCCTCAGGTATCAATGACAATTGAAGATCAGTCAACAGGTTACGTTGTAGCTATCGAAGGTGGTCGTGGTGAAAAGACCGCCAGCCGTACTCTCAACAGAGCAACAGATGCAACAAGACAGCCAGGTTCTGCATTTAAGGTTCTGGCGGCCTATGCTCCTGCTATCGACAGCGCCGGATATACACTGGCAACTACTATAAATGATGCTCCATTTGCATATGATAGCGGTGTCCAGGTTCGTAACTGGTATAAGGGATATCGTGGTCTTTCAAGCATTCGAGAAGGTATTAGAGATTCCATGAACGTAGTAACAGTTAAGCTCATGACTCTTATTACGCCTCAGCTTGGTTTTGACTACCTTACACAAAAATTCCATTTCACTACTTTAATTGATAAAGTTAAGATTAATGGAAAAATATACTCTGATAAGTCACAGACACTTTGTCTTGGTGGTATTACAAAAGGTATCAAGAATATAGAAATCAATGCTGCTTATGCAGCCATCGCAAATGGTGGTGTTTACTATAAGCCTACTCTATATACAAAAGTTGTAGATCATGACGGAAATATTCTTCTAGATAATACTAACAGACAAGGCGAGCGAATACTCAAAGAAAGTTCAGCATTTCTCTTAACTTCTGCAATGCAAGATGTTGTATCTTCTGGTACAGGTAAAGCTGTTAACTTTGGCGGCACAGATATTGCTGCAAAAACAGGTACTACAACCGGCAACAATGACGTATGGCTTTGTGGCTTTACTAATTACTATACAACATCATGCTGGGCAGGTTATGACACTGTAGGAAAGCTTAGTTCTTCAGCAGAGACTCATCTTGCCAAGACAATGTGGAAAAAAGTAATGAGCAAAATACATAAGGATCTTCCTGCAGCAAAGTTCAAGAAGCCTTCAGACGTTACTACTGCTACTGTATGCTCTCAGTCAGGACTTCTTCCTTCATCAAATCTTTGCGGAGGTTCATTAAAGACTGAATACTTTGCAGAAGGAACTGTACCAACTGAAACCTGTAACGTTCATATGGTTCAGACAATTTGTAACTATTGCGGACTTCCTGCTACAGAACAGTGTCCTTTCAAAGTTACAAAAGTATCTACTGTAGTTCCTGTTGAACCTCAGATTCTCTGGAAGGGTTCGGGATATAAGGGGCAAGTTACAGCTGATGGTGTACCAACCTCTCAGACTTGTCCTCATAATGAAGCATTCTTCGCTCAGCCAAATGCACAGGAGATATTAGCAATTCAGAATCAGGAGATTGTTAATAGAATCTCTGCTGAGACAGGTATGACACCTGAACAGATAACAGGAAATACCACTCAGCCTCAACCTGATCCTAATGCCCAGCAGCAAGCTGATCCTAATGCTCAGACTCCTCAGGCTGATCCTAATGCCCAACAGCAGCCTCAGGCTGACCCTAATGCTCAGGCTCAGCAGCAAGCCGATCCTAATACCCAACAGCCTCAACCTGATCCTAATCAGCAGGGGACACCATAAAAAAATCTAATTGTCTAAAGCCAATTATCATTACATACTAAAACCCGTAACAAAAGCTTTAAAGCTTTTATTACGGGTTTTATACTCTATTTGTATTACCACAATCACTGTTTTTTCCGATAAAGAATATGGCGTAATATTTCATTATGCATACTTTTTTGTTTTATATAATCTGTTCTGATGTTTGTATATTTCGTCGCAGACACGCTTTCGCTTGATTATAAACGTAATGGTTCGTAATGCGCTAAAAAAAACCCAATAAGAACCAACGTTTATAAACAGTTCTGCTCATGAAATATTACAAGCCATCAGAACTCATCTAATTAGTTCAAATAACAAAAAAGCAGTAACCATAAGGCTTTGTACAAAACCATATAGTCACTGCTTATTAAAAAAAGCTACTAACGGGACTCGGACCCGTGACCTCCGCCTTACCAAGGCGACGCTCTACCACCTGAGCCATAGTAGCTTATTATGTAGCTTGCTTTCACAAGACACGTATGTTATTATATCAATTTGTATTCATCATGTCAATGCATTATTAGATTTTTTCTAAAAAAGGGTAGTTAAGGGTAGTAAAATGGAAAAAACAGAAAACAAACATCTACAAAACTCTATTATCGAGGGAAATATTAAAGTTGAAATGCTTAGATACTTTTTCCCTCTGCTTTTTGGGAGTTTTTTTCAACAATTATATAACACAGTTGATGCAATTATTGTAGGAAAATATGTAAGTCCTGAAGCACTTGCAGCTGTAGGCGGCTCTGCTGCTATGATAGTTAATTTATTTGTTGGTTTTTTTGGAGGACTTGCATCAGGTGCTACCGTTGTAATTGCGCAGTTCTACGGAGCAAAGCAAATGAAAATGGTTAAAAAGGCCATTCACACTTCTATTGCTCTTGCTTTTACTGGCGGACTGGCCTTCACAATAATAGGTTTTATTTTTACTCCTTGGGGAATTGAAGTTTTAAAGACCCCAAAAGATACTATAGACATGTCTACTATGTACCTTAGAATCTATTTTCTTGGAATGATACCAAATATTGTATATAATGTCGGTTCTGGTGTTTTGCGCGCGCTAGGAGACTCCAAAAGCCCTTTATGGGTACTTTTAGTTGCTACTTTTTCCAATATCATTCTTGATATCTTATTCGTTATAAAAATGGATATGGGCGTTGTGGGCGTTGCTATTGCTACCATTCTCTGCCAGCTTATCAGTTCCATACTTATTCTGGTGATAATGGTTAGAATCAAAGCAGAATATAAACTTAGATTAAAAGAAATTGCATTTGATAAAGGGATTATGAATAGAATAATACAGATTGGTCTTCCTGCTGGAATCCAATCTTCGATGTATACTCTTTCAAATCTGCTTATTCAATCTGCTATTAACTCTTTTGGAACAGCTGCAGTATCCGCCTGGGCAGCCTACGGCAAAATTGATGTTATTTTATGGATGATAATGCAGTCTCTTGGAATAGCTGTAACCACTTTTGTTGGCCAAAACTATGGTGCTGGTAAGAATAGCCGTGTACGTGAATCCATAAAGCAAGGACTCATTTTCACCTATGCCATGACTATTAGCTTATCAATAATTATGTACGTTGCTAGAATGCCACTTTTAGGATTATTCATCTCCAATCATAAAATTGGAGCAGAGGTTCTTAGATATGGAAATGTAATGATGCGATGCATGGTTCCTTTCTACGGAATCTATGTCGCAGTTGAAATACTAGCTGGAGCACTTCGAGGAATAGGTGACACCCTTATTCCTACTATAATGACACTTTCTGGAATCTGCCTTCTCAGAATTGTATGGATACTCTTTATCGTGCCGATTTCTGGAAAAATAGAAATGGTAGTATACAGTTATCCTGTAACATGGGCAGTTACTTCGACAATGTTCATTATTTACTTTGTTTATGTGATGGTAAAGAAAAAGAGTTTTTAATTTTTTTACACATCCTTATTTCAGCAAAGACTCAACAATATTTTGATACACCAGATGGCTTTTTTCCTTCCACTTATAGCAAAGATTTTCTGCCATTTCTTCTGTTGGCATTGGCAGTTTTAACTCAAATACGCTTTGCCCCATCTCTTTTATCTGGAGGGAAACTTCATATTGGCCATCTGATGTCTTTTGATAATCTGCAAGTATCGAAGACTCATCACGAATACGAAGTTTATTTTCTTCAAGGAATCTGTCAACACTCAACCGTATCTCTGCATCTACGTGCCCTAGAAAAAAAAGTAGTGTCTGTTCACCTTCACTTGAAAGTCTGAGAAAAGTTCGATTTTGCTCTTTTTCTTCAAAAATAAAATTTTGATTTCTCAGCTCGAAAAAAACTTCCTGCATTGTCAAAAAATTAGTATATTCACCTTCAAGCATAAAATCATAAATCTGTGATTTTGACAAAGAAACATCTGAACGTTTCAGCATATATAAAACTATTATTTTATATAACGTTAGATATTGTGATGACATGTTTTACTCACTTTCCCCTGCGGCAGCTTCAAATTTCTTCTGCCATCTTAAAGATACATTAAGACTTTTTGCTGTGTAAAATTTCAGGCAAAAAGTCTTATTAGTTTAGTCATTGTCTTTTTTTCTTTTCTCTTCTGCAGCCTTAAGTGCTCTCATATGATCACGGATTTTCAGTTCATATCCATTACCTGATGGAGAATAGAATTCTTTACCATTTAGTTCATATGGCAGATACTGCTGTTTTACATAGTGATTTGGATAATTGTGAGCATACAAATATCCGGTTCCATGACCTAGTTTAGAAGCAGACTTATAATGTGCATCCTTTAAGTGAGACGGAATCTGCAAATTGCCGCTTTCTCTTACTTCTTTAATAGCATCGTCAATCGCTGTTATAGCACTATTACTCTTAGGAGCTGTAGCAAGATATGTAACTGCCTGTGACAAGGTTATTCTACCTTCCGGCATTCCCAGTCTTTCAACTGCAAGCGAAGCTGCGACGGCTATTTCAAGTGCTTTTGGATCAGCGTTTCCAATATCCTCCGATGCACTTACCATCATCCTTCTTGCTATAAACTTCGGATCTTCTCCAGCATCCAGCATTCTTGCAAGGTAATACACGGCTGCATCCGGATCACTTCCTCTAATACTTTTAATAAACGCCGAAATAGTATCATAGTGGTTGTCGCCATCTTTATCGTAACGAGCTACCTTCTTTTGAATGCACTCTTTTGCAACTTCAGTTGTAATATGAATTTTACCATCTTCACTTCTATTGGTTGTCATTATTCCAAGCTCTATGGCATTCAATGCATGCCTTGCATCTCCATCTGCCATATTTGCAAGAAAATCCAGTGCTTCTTCATCTATCGTAGCGTTGTAGGAAGCCATTCCCTTTTGTGTATCATATACAGCTCTTTTTATGAGAACTTTTATATCATCTACAGATAACGGCTTTAATTCAAATATTACTGAACGAGAAAGTAAAGCTCCGTTTACCTCAAAATACGGATTTTCCGTTGTTGCACCGATAAGCGTGATAGTTCCATCTTCGACGAAAGGGAGCAGGTAATCCTGCTGCCCCTTATTAAATCTATGAATCTCATCTATAAAAAGAATCGTCTTTTTTTGGAACATGCCTGCATTATTCTTAGCTTTCTCGATGACTTCTTCCATATCTTTTTTGCCTGCAACTGTTGCATTTATCTGCAAAAATTCTGCTTTGGTTGTATTGGCAATAACTTTAGCAAGAGTTGTTTTACCAGTTCCGGGCGGGCCATACAAGATAATAGAACGAATCTTATCTGCTTTTATAGCACGATATAAAAGTTTGTCTTTTCCAATAATATGCTCTTGCCCTACGACTTCTTCTAAGGTCTTTGGACGCATACGGGCTGCAAGAGGTGACTCTGTATCTGAGTTTTTAGTTCTTGCATATTCAAAAAGATCCATTAGTGTGCTTCGTATCCTCTCTCTTTAATAACACGTATAACTGAATCTACAAGTTCCTGACATGTTGCTTTATCTTCTGCCTCTACCATTACACGTACAACTGGTTCTGTACCTGACTCACGAACAAGAATACGTCCTGTGTTTCCAAGGCTTTGTGCAACTTCATCAACTTTTGCTCTAACTTCAGGATCATTCTGAGCCTTTGTCTTATCTGTAACTCTGATATTAACAAGAACCTGAGGATAGATAACAAGCGGAGAAATAAGTTCAGACATTTTTTTCTTTCTAGCAAGCATTACTTCCATCATTTTAATAGATGTAAGAATACCATCTCCTGTTGTAGCATATTTTGAGAAAATAATGTGTCCGGACTGCTCACCACCAAGAATACAATTATTTTTTGTCATATACTCATATACATATTTATCGCCAACTGCAGTCTTGGCATAACCTATTCCGGCTTCATCAAATGCCTTGTAAAGACCAAAGTTACTCATAACTGTTGTAACAACTGTATTATTTACTAGTTCTCCTCGATCCTTCATGTATTTTCCATATACATAAAGAATATGGTCTCCTGATACAACATTTCCTCTCTCATCAACGCACAGACATCTGTCTGCATCACCATCAAAAGCAAATCCTACATCAAGTCCTTTTTCAACTACAAACTTCTGAAGACCTTCAATGTGAGTTGAACCCGCATTGTTATTAATATTAGTACCATTTGGAGCATCACCTATTACATAGGTTGTAGCGCCAAGAGCATCAAATACAGATTTAGCAACATTCCATGAAGCGCCATTTGCACAATCAAGACCTACTTTCATTCCTTTGAAAGAATACAGTCCAAGAGAAATAAGATAACCAATGTATCTGTTTCGTCCAGAAACGTAATCAACAGTCTGACCAATTGCATCTTTTGTTGCGAATGGAATTGTATCCCACTTTTTGCCAAATGCCTCAAGATGACCATCAATATAGCTTTCAATAAGAGCTATTGTGTCTTCATCCATCTTTTCGCCATTACCATTAATAATCTTAATACCATTATCATAAAAAGGATTATGGCTTGCTGTAATCATAACGCCGCAGTCAAAATCATCTACTCTTGCAACATATGCAACGGATGGAGTAGTTGTTACATGAAGAAGGTAAGCGTCAGCACCTGATGCCACAAGACCTCCTACAAGACTGTACTCAAACATATAGCTGGAACGTCTTGTATCTTTTCCAATTACAACCTTAGGTGCAGATGTGTCACCCTTCTGGCGCTTTAATTCTCCGTAATACCAGCCCAGAAAACGTCCTACAGTATATGCATGATCGGCTGTAAGTCCTACATTAGCCTCTCCTCTAAATCCATCTGTACCAAAATACTTACCCATATTATTTATCCTTTCCATAGTCAAAATCCCAAAAATTCAGGAAGACTCTTTTAGAATGATTTCTTATTGGCATAGATTGGAATTTACCAATAAGAATCTGGATTTTTCCAGAAATATTTCATCATATAAACGAAAAAAACGTATTCTTCAAGATTATATCACACTTTATGTAAAATTGTTTTCTGATAATTATTATATAAAGTGTGACATATTTTTCTGTTTATCAGATTATTGCTCTATCTTAGAATATTTTCAATCCTGATTACTATTATTACTTTATAGAAAACTCTTCTTAAATATCAAATAAAGCCGATAACTTAATAAACAATGATTATATATAATTCTCACAAGTACTCTAGGAGAGTTTATGAATAAAGAATCTTCAAGGCCGGATTTACGCGTAGATGAGCATTTATTTCCGGCTGTACATAAAATGACTATAAAGCAGTTTGTTATAAATTTTTCATTATATGTAATTGCAACAGTTCTCTCTATAAAATTCGCTAGATCTGGAATTCCTTTTTATTTAGGAAATGTTGCGTTCGAAATTACATTTAAGGATATCCCCCTAATTCTGGTTTCAGGACTTGGAGGATATCTTTGGGGACTTCTTACCGTTTTTACAACATTTATCTACCTATCTTTTAAAGATGCCAATTATCTATATATAATGTTTGTTTTCACAATAACAAGCTTTATAATATCCTTTTATTCAACGCATAGACTCCTTTTGACTAGAAAAGGAGCAATCAGTGGCGCGATTATTACAGCTTTCAACCTCGGTCCTTTATGGTGGTTTCTTGTCAACAGAATTTCTGACGTTAAACTTGCTTCAAGACCAGTGTTTGAAACCTATATGATTTACTTTTGGTCAACTCTTTTTGAGTGTTTAATAGGTTTTTATACTCTACATCAATTTTTTCATTTTATGCCTGATAACCTAAAAAGTATCTTTTTCGCAGGAATTTACTATTATGACAGAGGATATCAAAAGACTCAAAAATCAACTATAGGTAACCGTATCACCTTCCTTATCGCTATTGACTGCGCCATGCTAGCAATACTTGCAGCTTTTACCGCAGCTTTCCTGATTCCATCTCTTCCCTCGGACGTGGTTCAGATAGATAAGAGTCTCGTTGGAAAAAGTGAATATGGCATTCAGGACATTATCAGTTACGCTGATATAGAAAATAAAAAAGAAACTGGGAAAACTTCCCTAGAATACAGAGCCGGTTTTGATATAGGCAAAATGATTCCAATGACATATACAGGTACTTTCATACTCAACCGTCATGGCATAGCGTTCTATATTCGCATGTTCATGCTTATTATGAATGTTGTCATTCCTTTGGGGGCCTTTACAAGCTTTTTCGTATATAGACGAGTTGCTCTTCCTCTTACGAAAATGACAGAAGCTGCAGTCGCTTTTAGAGAAGTCCTAAAAAAAGGCGACCACGAAGACATTCTTCAAAACGTTGAAGAAATTCATGCTCTCGATATCCATACCGGAAATGAAATTGACCTTTTATATCAAAGGCTTGACAACGCAGCACAGTTTATTGTCAGATATCTTGAAACAAGAGAAAAAGAACGTACAATGCGTGAAGAACTTAGCATTGCACAACATGCCAATACTGCCAAAAACGCTTTTCTTTCCAATATGTCACATGAACTTCGTACACCTATTAACGTCATTCTAGGAATGGATGAAATTATTCTCCGTGAATATGCTGATGATAAAGACTTGGTTTTATATGCAGGCAACATCAAAACTTCCGGCAGAACCCTACTATCACTTGTAAATGATATTTTAGATTTTTCCAAAATTGAAGCAGGAAAAATGTCTATTATTCCTGTTGAATACGACATGGGGTCTGTTATTAATGACCTTTACAATATGATTTCCAATCGCGCCGAAGAAAAAGGATTAAAACTCGATTTCCAGATAGAACCAAATCTTCCACATATTTTAGTAGGTGACGACATAAGACTCAAACAGTGCATACTAAATATTTTAACCAATGCTGTTAAATACACTCAGCAAGGTTCAATAACATTTATTATTGGCTTTGAAATAATTGACGATACAAGTATTCTATTGCACATATCTGTTGCTGATACAGGAATGGGTATGAAAAAAGAAGAAATGGACAGACTCTTTACTCCGTTTGAGCGTATGGACGAAAAAAGAAATCGCACAATAGAAGGAACCGGACTTGGCATGAGCATCGTTCAAAAGCTCCTTGGTATGATGGGAAGTGAACTAAAAGTTGAAAGTACTTACCATAAGGGTTCTGTTTTTTCATTTGATTTAAAGCAAAAAGTCATAGATTGGACTGCCATTGGAGATTATACTAAGAGTTTCACAGAATCCATGAAGAGTAAAGGGCAGTATCATATTTCTTTCCATGCTCCATCTGCTTCTATACTTGTTGTAGATGATACTCCTATGAATCTTACGGTTATCAAAGGTCTCTTAAAAGATTCACTTATGGATATCGATACAGTACCTAGTGGAAAAATGTGTCTTGATATGGTAAAAAGCAAGAAATACAATATTATTTTCATAGACCATAGAATGCCGGAAATGGATGGGATTGAAACTCTTCACAAACTTAAAGAAATGGGTGAAAACAATATTTCCATGGATGCTCCTGTTATCGCCCTTACAGCCAATGCCATTAACGGAGCAAGAGAAGAATATCTTTCTGCTGGATTCAATGATTATCTTAGTAAGCCTGTTGATACTGAAAAACTTGAAAACATGCTCATCCAATATCTTCCTGGTGGTATGGTTCATCTGTACGGAACAGCCCAGTACAACGAAGATGAGCAGGCTGATACATTATTATCACAAAGTCAAGATGGAGAACCAAACTCTCATGATGACTCACGGCTTACTGCTAACAACAAAGATAATCCGCTTTATCAAGTGATTAATATGTCCAAGGAAGAGATAGATGAATTCGAGTATAATCATGGCATTAATCTTAGCGAAGCACTTAAGAATTGTGGAAGTGCCGACCTTATGGTAGATATTATAAGAGATTTTATAAGCCAGATTGATTCAAAGGCAGAGCTAATCAAAAAATATTGCGATGATATGGACTTCGAAAACTATACCACACAGGTTCATTCATTAAAAAGTTCAGCAAGACTTGTTGGCGCAACACATCTTTCCGGTTTTGCAGCTCATATGGAACAAAGCAGTATTCTCAAAAAAGAAGATCATATAAAAAATATGACACCAATGCTTCTTGGTTTTTATGTCAACTACAAAGAACTCTCTTCATTTTTTGAAAATGAGGAAAACAATGATAATCTTCCTCCTATATCACAAGAGGAACTACAAGAGTACTTTAGTGGAATACGCGAACTTGTAGAAGCCTTTGATTTTGACAGTGCTGATGAAGCGATTAAAGAAATGCTTACGAATCATTCTATTCCTGCCGATTATAAAGATAAGGTTAAAAAAATACGTACACTTTTAGTTGCTGCTGATAGAGATAATCTTCTAAAAATGTTGTAAATGAAGTATAATCATAATATAGAATATTATTGTGCTAGATTTTGTTTATTGTATTGGAATGTTATTAATACCAAAACCACATATATAACATACTACTGAATGGAAGGTTGATGAGATGGAAAAAAAGGTCATCTTAATTGGTGATGGGAAAAAATTCATGGTCAAAGCTGTTATAAAAGGCCTCGAAACTGATGGTTTTGCAGTTACAACCATTTACCCTCAGCTTGATATCATTCAAAGTCTGCAAGATAGTTATGAACTAATGATACTATATTTGGAAGATATAGTACCTGTTCCGATAATAAAATATCTTGCAGCTTTATCAGATGAGAAAAAAATTAAATTTTTCATTATCGGAAGCACAAACGAATTCACCACGACATTTGAAAACATCTCCAGAGATTCCGTTACTCAGACGTTCGAAAGACCTCTTAACGTAAAAATACTGACAAGCGCATTAAATATCCTTATAGACAAAACTAATAGAGGTGAAGGAAGTTTTCAAAAGCGTATTCTGGTTGTAGATGATGATGGGGTTATTTTGCGCACCATTAAAAGCTGGCTTTCCGAAAAATATGAAGTCTACATTGCAAATTCCGGAGAGAATGCTCTTGCTTTTCTTGGAAGTACAAGTGTTGATTTAGTTCTTTTAGATTTTATGATGCCTGAAATGTCAGGTCCGGAAACGCTTACCGCACTTAGAGAAAATCAAACTACAAAAGATACTCCTGTCATGTTTCTTACTGCAAAAAGTGATAAAACAAGTGTCATGACTGCTGCTATGCTAAAACCAGAAAAGTATCTTTTAAAATCAATGCCCAAAGACGAGCTTCTAGGAGCTATCGACAGCTATTTTGAAACTGGTGTATAGGGGCTTGTTTTCATCAAGAAAATTTAAAATAACGGAGCATAAGGCCTTTTGGAATAACCTCATGCTCCATTATTTTTGAAAAAGTTGACTTCTTGTCAATTTCATTCAGAAACTCGCATTTACTGCGAGTTTCGTGAGAACAAAAATCAAATAGCAAACTTAACTATTATACAAACTGATTCTTATCAACATTATAATGATAATCAATTGCTGCAAGTTTTGTCTCAACCTGATTCCAATCATCTTCTGATAGTCCTAAATCATCCATCATTTTTTCTTTGTCTGAATACATATCTCTAAGCTTCATATTCATAAAAGACAACAACATTACTGGATCCTTTGGCAAATTATCCATTTTTTACTCCGTTCTTATTTTTCATTTATCGCTTCCGCAGTAAGCTCTCCATCTTTGACATCAAATACAATTGAATCATCCGGCTTTACTTTATCCTGCAGTATAAGCCTTGCAGACATAGTCTCGACATACTTTTGAATATATCTTTTAAGAGGTCTTGCACCATAACTTGGATCATAAGCATTTTCTACTACAAAGTGCTTTGCCTCATCTGTAAGTCTGATGCTTATTTCTCTTTCGCTAAGCCTCTTATTCAAATCAGCAACAATCAAATCTATTATGCCTGTTACATGAGTTTTAGTCAAAGGACTAAACATAATAATCTCATCAAGTCTATTTAAAAACTCTGGTCTAAAGTGACCTCTAAGTTCCTGCATTACAGCATTTTGGGCGCTTTCCTCGATAGTACCGTCTTCTTTGATTCCATCAAGAAGATTCTGAGCACCCAGGTTTGACGTCATTATAAGAATAGTATTCTTAAAATCAACAGTTCTTCCCTGTGAATCAGTTACACGTCCATCATCTAGTATCTGCAACATGATATTGAAAACATCCGGATGCGCCTTCTCTATTTCATCAAATAGCACTACTGAAAAAGGTTTTCTTCTAACTGCTTCTGTAAGCTGACCACCTTCTTCATATCCAACATATCCTGGAGGTGCTCCAATAAGTCTGGACACACTATATTTCTCCATATATTCACTCATATCGATTCGAACCATATTAGTCTCATCATCAAACAATGCTGCCGCAAGAGACTTGGCAAGTTCTGTCTTTCCGACACCGGTAGGTCCGAGAAACAGGAATGATCCAATCGGCTTATCCGGATCTTTAATTCCGGCTTTGCTTCTCATAATAGCCTCAGAAACTTTCTCAACGGCCTCATCCTGACCTATCACCCTTTTATGAAGTTCATCTGCAAGATGAAGTGTTTTATTTCTTTCACTCTCTGAAAGCTTTGCAACAGGTATGCCCGTCCACTTTGATACTATTCTTGCAATTTCATCATCTGATACTTTTTCATGCACAAGTGCATTATCACTTGTAGTCTGATTTTCTGCTGCTTCAAGCTCTTTCTGAAGTTGTGGAAGTTTTCCATACTGAAGTTCAGCTGCTTTACCCAAATCACCATTACGCTTGGCAAGTTCTATCTGAGCATTCAAAGAGTTGATTTCTTCTCTCATCTTTGCAAGGTTCTGAGCCGCATTCTTTTCATTTTGCCACTGCGCTTTCTGTGCCTGGAAAGAATCTTTGAGTTCAGCGAGTTCCTTTTGAAGATTTTCCAGCCTTTCTTTTGAAAGAGAATCCTCCTCCTTCTTCAAAGCAGTCTCTTCTATTTGCATCTGCAAAATTTTTCTATTCATTTCATCCATACTAGCAGGCATAGAATCCATTTCAGTCTTTACAAGAGCGCAAGCTTCATCTACTAGATCAATCGCCTTATCAGGCAAAAATCTATCAGAAATATATCTGTTTGACAATACAGCTGCACTTACAAGTGCATTATCCATTATTTTTACTTTATGGAAATCTTCGTATCTTTCTTTTATTCCTCTAAGAATACTAATAGTATCTTCAACTGTAGGCTCGCTTACAAGGACAGGTTGAAAACGTCGCTCTAGTGCTGCATCTTTCTCAATATACTGACGATATTCATTAAGCGTTGTTGCTCCTATACAATGAAGTTCTCCGCGAGCAAGCATCGGCTTTAACATGTTTCCAGCATCAAGAGAACCATCTGTCTTGCCTGCTCCCACAATTGTATGAAGTTCATCTATGAATAGAATGATTTCACCATCAGACTTTGCAACATCTTCCAGAACAGCTTTTAGTCTCTCCTCGAATTCTCCTCTATATTTAGCTCCTGCTACAAGAGCTCCCATATCCAATGAAAAAATTTTCTTATCTTTAAGAGACGCAGGAACATCACCATTTGCAATTCGCTGCGCAAGAGCTTCTACAACAGCTGTCTTACCTACACCAGGTTCCCCTATAAGAACCGGATTGTTCTTACTTTTTCTGGAAAGAATCTGAATAACAGTTCTAATCTCAGAATCTCTTCCTATAACCGGATCCATTTTCTGCTGTCTTGCCTTGGAAACAAGTTCTTCACCATATTTTTCCAAGGTATCATAGGTTGCCTCAGGATTGTCACTATTAACTGTTCTATTTCCTCTAACCTCTGATAAAACCTTAAGAAATGAATTTCTGTCGATTCCAAATTGTTTAAAAATATCCTTAATCTCTTTATTAGGGTTTTTGAGCATGCACAAAAAAAGATGTTCTACGGAAACAAATTCATCTCCCATAGCCTTTGCTTCATCTTCTGCACTTACCAATACTTTATTCAAATATTCGCCAATATATGGACGACCACCTTGAACCTTAGGTCTTTTTCCAATTGCCTGTTCTACCCGGCCTTTGAATGAAGAAAGGTCAATCCCCATTTTTTCTATAAGCCTTGATATCAGACTATCATCTATCTGCAATAATGAATAAAGAAGATGCTCTTGTTCTATTTCCTGATTACCAAACTCATTTGCGATTTTATCGCACCCATTGACTGCCTCAATGGATTTCTGAGTGAATTTTTGTATATTCATGGAGTACCTCCTTTTGTTTTATTTGTTCTACATCAAATATAACACATTTTATAATCCCGTCAATACGCATTTTATAAAATAAATCTAAAAAAACAGGTATTAAATAACTCGTATCTAATACCTGCTTTATAAGTTCAATTAAAAATGTTAATATTTTTTGTCTTCATCTATTATTTCTGCCTCTACATCGATTGTCTCTTTTAATGACTCTTTGTTTTTGACATATTTTCTAACTCTTGTAGAAATCCAAATATTGGATGCTCCATTATAAATCAATATTGCACCTATTACTCTAAACACTAAATTTCCTGCAAAAGTCGGATTTATAGTTACAACAAGTCCAAGGATAATCGTAACTACTGAGAACATGAGTGATAACCACCATCTGGCATAGGTTGCAGTTCTAAGGGAAAAAGTCTGTCCAGAAGCCATAAGACCATTTATCAAAACAAATAGTCCCACCATACGAAGTACTGTCTTACTAAAATCATCCGGAGTAGACATCATCCACACACCCAGCATCAATAATACAACTCCGGAAAACATATCGAACACTCCGCCAATAGTCCATGCTCTAAGTTTGATAAACGCAAGAAGGCATCCTATGCCCAGCATCAAAACAACAACACCTATAACATAAACTATTACTTCCTGAACACTTTCAGGCCATATAACAAGAACCAAGCCCAACATAATACTTATAACTGAGTTTACAACAAAATTAAGCTTGATATCTCTAATAAAATTCATGCAATGCCTCCCAAGAAACATTTTTATTTTAAATATAACTTTGAATTATTTCATATATTTCATCTCTACCCTGTTTAGTAATAGATGAATATGGTATAAGAATACCATCTGAAGGCATTCCAAATCCCTGTCGAAGGACTTTTAGTGCCTTTTGATACTGTGAACGATTAAGCTTATCTGCCTTTGTAGCAATAATAATCGGTTCATAGCCCTGATGTATAATCCATTTGTACATCTGAATATCATTTGCGCCAGGCTCATGTCTCATATCCACCAAAAGGAAAACCTGTTTCAACACATTAGAAGAATGAAGATAATTCTCTATCATTTTCCCCCATTTTTCAACTTCGCCTTTAGCTCTCTTAGCATATCCATATCCTGGCAAATCCACAAGATAAAATTCTTTGTTAACATGATAAAAATTTATTGTTTGTGTTTTTCCAGGCTCTGCGCTGGTTCTAGCAAGGGATTTACGATTCATAAGTCCGTTTATAAGTGATGACTTACCTACGTTACTCTTTCCCGCAAATGCAAACTCTGCCTGAACGTTAACAGGAAGTTTACTTGTAATACCGCATACAATTTCAAGCTCAGCGCTTTTTACCTTAAAATCCATAAAAGCTCTCCGTAATTCTGTAAATAATAATAAAAAGCGTTACACTCTGCCTATTTTCAAAGTGCAAATAATAACGCAAAGGCAGAGGATATTACACCCCTGCCTATTAATTTATAAATCATTTAGCTGTTTTAATCTTTTTTCTCTGGTCCTTGTATACCAAAAGTGGCTGACTTTCGCCCTTTACTGATGCTTTTGTAATAATACATTCCTGAATGCTATCATCGGAAGGTATTCTGTACATAACATCCATCATAGTTTTCTCCATGATAGAACGAAGCCCTCTTGCACCAGTTGCTCTCTCATAGGCCATATTTGCAATCTCTTCAACAGCATCATCTTCGAAAGTAAGCTTAACACTGTCAAGACCAAAAAGCTTCTGATACTGCTTTACAAGCGCATTCTTTGGTTCCTTGAGAATTCGAACAAGAGATTCCTTGCTAAGTCCCTCAAGAGTAACCATAATCGGAATACGACCGATAAATTCAGGAATAAGACCAAATTTTGTCAAGTCCTGAGGTGATACATTCTCAAGTATCTTTCCGATATCATGCTCTGATTTCTCTACGATTTCTGAATTGAAGCCGATAGACTTGTGATCAATTCTTGACTCAATTATCTTTTCAAGTCCGTCAAACGCTCCACCACAGATAAAGAGAATATTGCTGGTATCAATAGGAATAACTTCCTGATGAGGATGCTTTCTTCCGCCCTGAGGTGGTACAGAAGCTACAGTTCCTTCAATAATCTTAAGAAGTGCCTGCTGTACACCTTCACCAGATACATCTCTGGTGATTGATACATTCTCACCCTTTTTACCAATCTTATCTATTTCGTCAATATAGATAATTCCATACTGAGCTCTTTCAACATCATAGTCAGCAGCCTGTATAAGCTTTAAAAGAATATTCTCAACATCTTCACCTACATAACCTGCTTCGGTTAGTGTTGTTGCATCTGCAATTGCGAATGGAACGTTGATAATCTTTGCAAGTGTTTGTGCAAGGTATGTCTTACCAGAACCTGTAGGTCCAATCATACATATATTACTCTTCTGAAGCTCTACATCGTCCTCTGAAGTTTTAGGGCTTGTTACTCTCTTATAATGATTGTAAACAGAAACAGCTAAAACCTTTTTGGCTTCTTCCTGACCTATTACATACTGATCAAGGAAGTTCTTTATCTCAACCGGCTTTAAAAGATTAATATCCTTGCTGTCTTCAACTTCCTGCTCGTCATCAAATTCCTCTTCAATGATATCTGCACAAATTTCAATACACTCATCACAGATATATACTCCGCCTGGGCCAGCTATAAGTTTTTTTACCTGATCCTGTGTCTTATTACAAAAAGAACAGCGAATATCTCCAGAATTTTTACCTGCCATCAACCAACCCTCAATCTTTCTTTTCTACAGAGGAGTCACTTCTTGCTGTAACAACAGAATCGATAAGACCGAATTCCTTTGCAGCCTCTGCTGAGAGCCAGTTGTCACGTTCAGTAGCCGCTGCTACTTCTTCAATTGTTCTTCCTGTATTTGCTGCCATGATTGTATTCATCTTCTCACGAGTCTTCAAAATGTGCTTTGCAGCAATTTCGATTTCTGTAGCCTGACCCTGAGAGCCGCCAAGTGGCTGGTGAATCATAATCTCGGCATTAGGAAGTGCAAGACGTTTGCCCTTTGCACCACCAGCAAGAAGGAATGCTCCCATACTAGCTGCCATACCGATACAGATAGTAGAAACATCACACTTAATGTACTGCATTGTATCATAAATAGCCATTCCAGAAGCAATCTCTCCTCCTGGACTGTTAATATACAAATGAATATCTTTACTCGGGTCTTCTGCCTCGAGGAATAAGAGCTGTGCTACAACAACACTGGCGGAAGTTGCATTTACTTCTTCGCCAAGAAATATAATACGATCCTGCAGCAAACGAGAATAAATATCATAGGATCTCTCGCCACGGCTTGTCTGTTCAATAACATAAGGGATTAAACTCATTGATAGACCTCCAATCCACACCTTTCAGTTTTTCACACATTTATGTCTTTAGTTTACGCTTTTTAACGATTTAAATCAACCATACGATTATAAAATAACTATAAATAAACTCAAGAGGCTACCGGAAAAACACATCCGGTAGCCTCTTTTTTATTCAAAAGAATAAACTGTTGTTTATTAATCTAAATAATAATTATTCTTCTGTGCTTTCAGCTTCTTTTTTTGCAGCTGTCTTTCTTGTTCTCTTAACTGGCTTCTTCTCTTCTTCGCCATCTTCTGTCTTTGCAGAAGCTTTCTTTGTTCTTCTAGCGCTTTCCTTTGCGTTCTCTACGATAAACTCAGCTGCTTTCTGAACTTCAAGATCGCTCTTAAGCTGCTTAATCTGAGATTCGCCAAGAATCTCCTTAATCTTGTCAAGTTCCATCTTGTACTGATCTGCCATCTTCTGAAGCTCAGCATTAACTTCTTCTTCAGATGCTTCAATGTTCTCAGCCTTAGCAACTGCCTCAAGTACTAAGCGGCTCTTAATACGCTCTTCAGCCTGTGGCTTAACCTGCTCAAGCATCTTCTCTTCAGTATTTCCTGTGTACTGAAGATACTGCTGCATGTTAAGACCCTGATACTGAAGTCTCTGAGCAAAGTCATTAAGGATGCTTCTCTGCTGTGTCTCAACCATAGCTTCTGGAAGTTCCATCTCGGAATCCTCGATAAGAGCCTTAACAGCTTCATCTTCCTTAGCAGCCTTTGCAGCATCTGCCTTACGCTTCTCAAGCTTCTTCTTAACATCTTCCTTATACTCAGCAAGTGTCTCGAACTCAGAAACATTGCTAGCGAACTCATCATTAAGCTCTGGAAGCTGCTTCTCCTTGATAGCCTTTACTGTGCACTTGAATACTGCAGCCTTACTAGCAAGATCCTTTGCCTGATAATCTTCAGGGAATGTTACATTAACTTCTACTTCCTTGCCGATTTCAGCACCAACGAGCTGATCTTCGAAGCCAGGAATGAAAGCACCAGAACCAATTGTAAGAGGATAATCTGTTCCCTTACCACCATCGAATTCCTTGCCATCTACAGAACCTACGAAGTCAAGAGTGATCTGATCGTCCATCTTAACTGCACGGTCTGTAACATCAACAACACGAGCATTCTTGTTAAGCTCTGTCTTAATCTCGTTATCAATATCTTCATCAGTTACGTCAAGATCCTGCTTAGAAACCTTGATTCCCTTGTACTTTCCAAGGCTAACTGGTGGCTTTAATGCGACTTCAGCTGTAAAGATGAAAGGCTTTCCAGACTCAATCTGAGTTACTGCAATCTTAGGGCTGGATACTACTTCCTCACCGCACTCTTCAACTGCATTTGGATACTCATTGTTAATAAGTTCGTTTGCAGCATCTTCATAGAATACCTCTACACCATACTGCTTCTCAATCATCTTACGAGGAGCTTTTCCCTTACGGAAACCTGGAAGCTGGATACGATTTTTGTTCTTATTATATGCATTATTAATAGCCTCTTCGAGTTTCTCAGCAGAAACCTCGATAGTAAGCTTTGCCATGCTCTTTTCCAACTTTTCAACCTGTACGCTCATTTCTGAAATAATCCTCCTTAAATATATGTTCATTCCTTTACACCGTGTACTGCTCTGCAGAATTCCGTCCGCAAAGCCAGACGGCAATTATTCTAATAGATAAACACAGCCATTTATGCATTGTAGCATATTTGTCAAGATTTTTCCATAAATTTTTTTCCATTCAAAAGGCGGAAATCAAAGGTTGTACGAATAATCCTTAATTTCCGCCTTTTTATTATAGTGAAAAAAGTTTTTTTATTTCGTCTTTACTACACCTAGACATAAATGCATTGCTATATTTTTTCTGACCTGTTACTTCTTCAAGGAACCAATCAGCTTTTATATAGTTATCCGCATCCTCTACCGTTGGAAATTCAACCTCTGCAAAGCATATTCCTTCTAAATCTTTCTCAAAAATATCCAATTCTATCTTGACTTCTCTTTTTTCAATCTTTTCCTTTAAAGATTTGTTTTTATCAAGATAATCTTTGGAAAAGGCATTTTCATTCAACGGAATAAGCACTCTTTTTTTTGAGATTACTATTCCATCAGCTTTTTCAAGAAGGTGTGTATAAGACTTTTCATCTAGGAAAAGATTATACTCTTCCTTAACCATAACTCCGTTTACTCCTTTGTAGGTCATATAAAAAGAGTCGTCTTCACGCCTTACTCTTATAGCCGGATGTACATTAAGATATGCTTGTTCTATAAGATGATACGGATATTTCTCAACATCCTTTGGTAAGTGCTTTATCGTAAATTTTTTTTCAATCTCAATTCCCATAATGATAATCCTAAATCTTTTATCGTGTTAATTTTTCCCGCATAATAGCTAGAACAGTCTTTTTGCTTTATCTGTGTATAAACTAGATTGCAAAATGATTAAAGAACAACATTTTGTGAATTTCAACAGCTAACAAAAAATGATTCCTACAAAAAATTTTGCGTTGATTCACCTTCTATTAGTTTTCCTTTAAAAACCACATGCTGATGCTGTTTTTTTCCTTCTATTATATCGAAAAGAAGAGTAATCGTTTCGCCTGCTATAAGTTCTCTAGGTTGCTGCATAGTTGTCAGTCTTGGAATAAGATAATTATCCATATCAAGACCATCAAAACCGGCTATGCTTATATCTTCCGGTATCCTCTTTCCAGCATCCTTAAGGGCACGCATAGCTCCAAGTGCGAGTGAGTCCGATACACAAAAAATAGCTGTGAACTCATCATCTTTATCTAGTAGTTTTTGGGTCGCTTTATAACCGTTTTCCATGGAATAAAGGTTCTCTACTTTATCAACAAGGCATATTCTTTCTTCTTTTTCCGGAATACCTGCTGCCTTTAATGCATCCAGATATCCTTCAAGTCTTTTATAACCTATTGATAATTTTTTTTCATCACCTTCGGCAATGATAGCTATTTTTCTATGTCCTTTTGATATAAGGTACTGAACCATATTGTAGCTTTCAATTCTGTCATCTACAGCAAGCGATGAATAACTTGAACGATTTATGCTTCCCTCAACAGGATTACCTGTTGCCGCAAATACTACAGGGACGCTTAATTTTTTTAATTTTGTAGCTTGATGAAAACAGTTTCCACCCAAGAACACTATTCCTCGAAGCCTTTTTTCTTTTTCAAGTGCAACTGCAACATCCGCTTCATTTTCTCCGTCACCAACGTGCCTAAGTACGAGCGCATATCCATTTTTCTTCGTTTCTTCCTCTATGATAGATATCATCGGTGCAAAGAACGGGTTTGTTATACCCTTTATTAAAACAGCTATGCATTTGGCATCGGTTCGTTTCAAATTTCTAGCACTATTATTTGGAACATAACCTGTTTGGCGGATAACTTTCATTATCTTTTTTTTCGTTTCAGGATTAATATCATCATGATCATTTAACGCTCTTGAAACTGTACTTACGCCTACGCCGCATTTTTTTGCAATTTCAACAATTGTCATATGTGGCATTACTTACCTGTTTCCTTTCATTTATGTCATTTTCTTCCATAAAGTGCTGACATATCTTTTATCCTTGCTGCTAGCTCATCAGTCAAAGCATCACTTTTCATTCTCCACTGCCAGTTATTTCCAAGTGTAGATGGGGTATTGATTCTAGCTTCATCACCAAGATTCAAATAATCCTGCATCGGAATAACTGCTGTATCTGCGACAGAACTAAGTGCACTTCTTATAAACTGCCATGCAATATCTTTTGTTGTATGAATATCAAGATATTTCCTGGCAAATTTTCTATCAGCTACAGGGCAACTCTCATACCATCCTCTAGTAGTTTCATTATCATGCGTTCCTGTATAAACTATACAGTTCTTTGGATAATTGTGCGGAAGGTAATCGCTCTCTTCTCTAGAATCAAATGCAAACTGCAAAATCTTCATTCCAGGGAATCCTGTTCTTTTCACTAATTTTATAACAGATGGAGTAAGAAATCCAAGATCTTCTGCTATAACTCTAAGATCACCAAGTTTTTCTTTCATAGCTTTAAACAAATCATATCCAGGTCCTTTTTCCCAATGACCAAACTCTGCAGTAGGGTCACCATAAGGAATCGAATAGTATTCATCAAATCCTCTGAAATGGTCAATTCTAACCACATCATATAGTTTATAGCAGTGCTTTATTCTCTTCATCCACCACTCATAACCTGTCTTTTTATGATACTCCCAGCGATAAAGAGGATTTCCCCAAAGCTGCCCGGTAGCAGAAAAAGCATCTGGAGGGCATCCTGCAACTGCAACAGGAAGATTATTCTCATCAAATTGGAAAAGATCTGGATTTGCCCATGTATCTGCACTGTCAAATGCAACATAAATAGGAATATCACCAATTATCTCTATTCCATTTTTATTAGCATAGGCTTTTAATTTTCTCCACTGTCTATCGAATTCGAACTGCTGCCACTTATAAAAACCTATTTCATCATCATATTTGTCACTAAGATCTTCTAATGTTTTACTATCACGAAGTCTTTCTGCATCTGGCCACTTACTATAGCTTTGTCCGTCATGTGCATTCTTTAATGCCATAAAAAGTGCATAATCATCAAGCCACCAGGCATTTTCTTTGATAAAAGATGCATACTCCCTAATATATGATGCATCACCGCTTACGTTTCCTTTTTGTGAAATTCCGGAGTTAACATAAGCCTTCTCTAATACTTTAAATCTGCTATTATATATCTTCTCATAATCAACATATTCATTATTTTTTCCAAAAGAATATGATTCAATATCTTCTTTTGTCAATAGTCCTTCATCTATTAATATGTCTAAATCTATAAAATATGGATTCCCTGCATATGTAGAAAATGACTGATATGGAGAATCACCATAGCTTGTAGGACCAAGTGGCAAAATCTGCCAATAACTTTGGCCTGCCTTTTTCAAAAAATCAACAAAATCTTCAGCTGCCTTTCCAAATGTTCCAATTCCATAATTTGAAGGAAGGCTTGATATCGGCATTAAAATTCCTGCTCTACGAACCTGTTTTTTCTTTGGCATAAAAAACCTCCTAATCTGATTACCGGAAACGTTACCGGTCTACTAATACTTTATCATACAAGCTTTTTATCTTCAAGAATTATTCGCATTTAATATAAATGGCAATAGATTTCTGTAATCAAAATACCTGCAGGCCTTTGTCTGTCCGTTTAAAGCTATTTGTTTTCTTTCATCCTCATGATTAAGATAATATTCAATAAGCTCACCAATTTCTTCCGGAGTATGCGCAACAACAAGGTCTTGTCCATCCACAAAATAATCATCAAGTTCTTCTTGCCAGGTCGTTACAAGGAATCCTCCAGCGCCTAGAACATCCATTATTCTTAGTGACAATCCTGTCCTTATAGAACGCATAGAAAGATTTAAATTTATTTTACTGGTGCAAAAAACATGTGGCATTTTCACCATATAATCAGCTTGTCCTAAGTCATATACATGTTCAAGGGTGGGGCCTTTTGCTTTGGTATACATATCTACTTTGAATCTTTGACCAAGATCTTCCAATATCATTTTTCGTTCATCTTTAGTACATTTCTTTTTTAAAATATCTCTTATCAAAGTATCTCTATCAAAATTATAATTACCACCAAGCTCAAAGCGCATGTATTTTGCCATCTGATTAATGATGTCTTTTGATAAAACCTGCTCATTTCCTATAAAATCCACATCGTAGGTATGCCTTTGCATGGCAATTGTTCCTTCTATAATTCCTTTTAATTCATCCGGCATATGACTTGCTGCAAAATCATAAAAATTGAATTCATTATCATATAAATTTCCTAGAAAAGTCACATCATGCTCATATACAATCCCGCCGTCAAATAATTTATCTGAAATATCTTTCAGCCTTTTAGCGTTTATTCCTAGTGGAGAATAGTGTATTGTTTTTATATTCTTTGCCATATACTCTTTGCATAGATCTTTGTCAAAAAGCCATATACTATTTTCATTATTTTCAACCTCTTTTGAAGCCAACGGGAAATGAGGTGAATCAAAAACCCATGAAACATATCTGACTTTCTGTCGATGACAGACTCTTGATATTATTGGAAAAAAATTCCAGGTAAAAACAAGATCTATTTTTTTGCCGTTTTTCTTGGTTAATATGGCAGCTTCAAGCGCATTTTCGAAATTCTCATCTTCGTCAAGTTTGTTCCAGGGACAACGAAACTCTATTACATCTTCTCCGAGTTCACGCAAGACCATTCTGCAGTCTTCTCCTGTAAACTCATTCCATACATAGTATAGTATTTGCATATTCACCTTCTATTTCAAAAGTTACATAATACATTTTAGGGTTCTGTATAGTCCATTTTGTTGTTTGCATATCTCATCGCAGATATGCTTTAATTGAGTGTTTTATCACAGTTCATAAAAATGGTTTTCTTTGCTTTTTATTACATTATCTGTAATATTCTTTGCGTTTTCACTCTGCTTTCGCATGATAAACTGATATCATATCACATATCTTGTGTTTTTGCGTTTATATATGTTACAAAAAAGCGTTTTGTTTTCGCTTTTTTTCGTCTTTATGATATCATTTTTTTGTATACGTTTTTTCATAATATTATTATATCAAATGCAGATAAATTGCATACCTTTTTTATTGTATTATCTTAGTTCGATAATATGTTATCTTTTTTTCGTGTGTAAGATATGACGTTTCGTCGAGTTTTCAACATTTTTTATATGGTTGTGATAACATATCATTTGTCGCGCGGAGCTGCGATATCAAAAGAGTTTATGAATTAAGCCTAGCATTCCTAAGCTATTTTGATTATTTTCGACAGGATGTCGAAATAGCAGGATGCTGCAGACAAGGATGTTTACGATATTATGCTTGATTCATAATACCAAACGAAAAATGGATGTTTCGTTAACTGTTAGTCTTATCCAAAAACATACTAACTATTCGTGGCTTGTTACTATGTTTTTGTCTTAGATTTTTTTAAAATCTTTGAAGGATAAACCTCTACACATCTGGAATGGATTCCGGAAATGGCTTTTTTAAAAAGGATTTTAGAAAGTCAAGACATCTTGCCGAGATTTCGGACTATCCTCAGCAAGAGTCTAAACACATGGATGTAATAAAAAGATCACAGGAATTAGTTTTAACTACCCTCCTCGTGCATAAGCACACGCCTTGTATAATCAGCTGTTACAGCAGCTCATTCTATGGCAATAAAGCAAATTCCTGTTAAAAGACATCATAGATTGGATACTTTGATCAGAAATGGTCGGTGGTCATCGACACATGCACGAGTTCTATTTTCGTGAAGGGGTAAAAACCTTTCTATGATGTTGGTTTTTTTATAAAAATTATCGTTTCAGACAATCCTAGCCGTTTGAAGCGATAATTTTTTTTGATTAATTTTCAAAGCATTTGGATAGAGCAGCAAGAACAGCTCCCTGTCCCCATGGATAACTACTATATATTTGTCTATACACGCCTAAGTCCTCACATGGACCTAGCGCATCTGTTACATGTCCGTCTTGATTAATTAGCTTAAAAAGACCTGTTGCTCCAAGAAGTATTCTTTCTTCTAATAATTCTTTTGAAAGCATATCACCTTCAATGAACTTTGAAGCTTTTTTTATACTATAGATTATCATTCCAGAAGCAGAACTATCTATTCTACTTCTATTACCTGGCATTACCCATGAAAAGAGTCCATCATTTCTTTGAGATTCAAGGACTTTGCAGGTCAATTTTCTCATCCATTTCAAAAGTTCTTCATAACCTTCAAAATCTTTTGGAATATCAACTAAGCACTCAGAAATCCCAAGCATCAGCCATCCTATAGCACGTCCCCATCCCAGAATTCCAATAGTCTGAGGATACAACCTGTTATTATCTTCATCATGATTACTTTCTGTTTCCATAAAACTGTAACCATGATAAGGAAGCTTTGTTGCTTCTTCCGTTGAATACTTTTTAAAATTAAGAAGATTTGCCAAAGCAATATTATAAGCTTTTTTGCTGTCAAAACTGTATTTATTTAAGGCGTTATCTTCTTTTTTATCTAATTCTTTTTTATTCTCTATTTTTTCAAGTACTTTTCCAAATGCAGCAAAGAACATCGAAACCATTCCTACTCCGTCAGCAAGAACATAATCATCTACGCCTTTAACATTATAGATTACAGAACCTTTTTTGTCTTTTTTTGCATTTTCCAAAAAAAACGCAAGTTTTTCTGCATGCTTTAGATATGCTATATCACCTGTTTTTTCAAACATTCTAAGAAAAGTAACACCAAAAAGAGCATCATCTACGTGCTCAAACTCTTTATTTTGCTTTTCCCAATAGGATATATATTCTCGTGACAAATCAAGAGACTGTTCTATAGAAGTATCCTCTGTCAGTCCCAGTAAAAGCATTCCTGCCGGCCAAAACAGAAGGTCTTTTGACAAACCTCCTCTTCCTATAGCTTTTTTTACACCTGACTTAACTTTATCTTTTAAATCAGGATGCTTAATCTTTTCCAGCATAGAAAATGATGCTTCACACAATTTACTAACCACATCACTTGGATTCATCTCAAGACTATACATCTGTTTTACGCATCCGTCAGTACATACTATATCTTCTATTTTGCCAGTTATTCTTAAACCGCCTCTAGTAGCGCTTTTAACAGAAGTAATATTGTCATCGAAAATTTTGGCCCTAGAAAAAGGCATATGATACTTCAAAAAGACATAACTGTTTGCAAGAAAGGTTACATTTTGTCCTATTCCCTTTCCTCTTTCAAGGCTTTCTCCGATAAACAGCCCATATTCTCTGCTGTTATCTTCATCAAGAGGGTTAAACACTGCACATCCAACTTCCCTATCTTGCCCACTAGAATCATTTTTTACGCATATGATAAACATATGCATAATTCCTGTTTCTATTTTCTCTTTGAAAAACTTCTGCTCCTGTTCTAAAGTAAGAAGTTCACGATAGATGTAATGTTTTCTTACATCTTCACTGTTTCTCCATTTTATTATTTTGGCACAGTCTTCATATCTTGCTTCTCTAAGACCGACTACATCATTCTCGATTACATATTTTTTCATATTTTCTTTCCGAACTCGTTAACTGTCTTTCTATAAGCCTTTGGATTACCTATATCGTAGGACTCTCCATCTGGCACAAAAGCATACATTCCGCTTTGGCTTCTAACATATTCTAATGCATCTGTTAACTCTACTTCACCCTTAGAATTTGTAATGTTCTCTTTAGCTGCAACTTTCAATCTGTCAAAAATCTGAGAATCAATTACATAAGCTCCAAATGCCGCATAATAGTTTTCTCTATGCTTTCTTGATGCTACTGATAGATACTGACTTGCATATTCTATCGTAGGCTTTTCTGATATTTTTACAAGATTAAGGACTTTTTCTTCCTTATCTTCCCACACACCACTAAATATTCCATAACTTGATACTTCATCAAGATTTACTCTATGAACTGCCACAACCTGTTTTCCATACTGTTCGTAGGTATCAAGAAGCTGCTTGGTACAAGGTCTTTCCTCAAAGGAATCATAGATTGTATCGCCAAGAAGCAGTAATATAGGTTGCTGATTTGCAAATTCTTCAGCTTGTAACACCGCATGTCCGAATCCTTTTGCTTCTTCCTGATAGATAAAATGAAGCTTTTCTCCAATCTTTTGAATATGCTGCTCATAGTTTTTCATATTCTCAGGAAGTTTCAAATAATGTTCATTAGAAAGAGGAGTCATAAAGAAATTTCTATAATACTCTTCCTCTTCATGATTAATTACCAGACCGATTTCTTCTATTCCTATGTTGTCTAATTCTTCTAAAAGCACAAGAATAGCTGGTTTTACAAGTCCATCTTTATCAAGCACTGGAGCAAATTCTTTTTTTACACCTCTTGTAAAAGGATACATTCTAGTACCAAAACCAGCAACTGTAATAACTGCTTTTCTTACTGACTTGGTAGGTTTTAAAGTTAATGAATATGCTGTCATCTTTCTGACATTCTCCAGATACTCAATTAACTTTTTCTGAGTTTCCTCATCTTTTGCAAGAAGCTGAACTGTGCCATCACCCTGAGAACCAACACCTTTTACACCATATGTAAGTTTCTTTATCTCTTCATCATCTATTACGCTATGAAGAACAGGTGCTTTTAATTCACGCGGACTCATTGGTGCAACTTTTTCATCAAAAAGTTTCTGAGCACTTGTCATAAGTTTTCCAAGACCTTCTACGTCACCTTTAGAGATACATTCCATTGCCTTTGTAACAATTATTTCATTGTCAGCACCAAGTGCCTGATGAATATTTTTCTCTTTTTCAGAATCTGCAAAAGGGAAAGCCTTGTTTAAATCAGACAGTATCTGAACAGTATCTTTTCCTGCCATAAGATCTGCAAAAACATAATGAAGAGGTTTTTTGACAGTAATTCTTTCTACATCAAGCTCATTTCCATCAAATACCATTGAAATCGGTGTAACTCCATAGGCACAAGCCTGATCGAGGCGGCCACATCTAGAAGGAGTTCTCTGTTCTCCAAGATACGCGATATTCATAATTCCCTTAGTGTTAAGATGAAGGTCATAAAGTTCATTAAACGCTCTTGCTACCATTACGCAGATAGCTGCAGAAGAAGAAAGACCACTCTTAATAGGCAAATCCATTCCTGTAATCTCAAGATGAATTCCACCTACGTGATACCACTCTGAAATGTATGAAGCAACACCGGCAACATATGAAAAGAAGCCACCTTTTCTTGCTACTTCTCTTAATTTGCTCATTTCCATAGGGCAAGAAAAATCACTTCCCTGAAATTCTTCAATTTTACTAGAAACAGAAAAACTATCGTCACATACTGCCTCGCCATATATTCCCTGTTCGATACCAGTAACAAGCGCATGACCTGGAACAATAGCCGAGTTCATCGTTTTATAAAGTCCGGCCCAATCGCTATGCTCTCCAAATAAGCATAACCTTCCTGGAACAAATAGTTTAACTTTCTTTTTTTCATTCATAAAATTAAAATCCTTTCAAAATGAATGTTTTCATCCCTTATAGTGTCTTTCATAAGGCTGCCAGGTTCTCTCACTAATTATATACCTTGGTCTATGCTTGGATTCCATATATATCTTTCCTACATAAGTTCCGATTACGCCTATCGAGATAAGCTGTATTCCACCAAGAAAGCATATGATACAGATAAGTGATGCCCAGCCCGGTGCACCTAGACTAAGTACAGATACTATAATAGCCCAAATAATGCCAATAAATCCTACTGCTGATACGAACATACCAAATGTGGTAATAATAGAAATAGGTTTAACTGACAATGAGGTAATTCCATCAAATGCCAAATGGAGCATCTTTGACAACGGGTAATGAGATTCTCCTGCCATACGCTCATGACGCTCATAATACACTTTAGAACTCTTAAATCCTACTAGAGGCACCATTCCACGAAGATAGATATTTACTTCATGAAATGAAGCAAACTCATTTAAAACTCTAGAACTGATAAGTCTGTAATCAGCATGGTTGTAAACTACCTCTGCACCCATTGAATTAAGAAGTTTATAAAATGATTCAGCTGTAAAACGCTTAAAAAATGTATCAGTTGTTCTGCTTGATCGAACTCCATATACCACTTCGGCGCCATCTAGGTATTCATCGACCATTTTGTCCATAGCAGTTATGTCATCCTGACCATCACAATCTATTGATATGGTAATATCACAAACATCCCTTGCTTCCATTAAACCTGCCAAAACAGCATTCTGATGGCCTCTATTTCTACTTTGTGACATTCCTATAAAATGTGGGTTTTCTTTGGATAATTTCTGTATTATTTCCCAGGTTTTATCCTTAGAACCATCATTTACAAATAAAATTTTACTTTTATCAGAAATCTTACCATTTGCGGTTAATGTATTAATTCTATCAAGAAAAAGCGGTGCTGTAACAGGCAGAACTTCTTCCTCGTTATAACATGGGATAACTATCCACAGTATTGGCTTTCCAGTATTCTCAGTTTGCATTTCTACCCCCTTTTTTCTTTGCATAAAAGATAATTTTTGTCACTGCGTTCCAAAAACCATGCAAACTGGCCATTTTAAAAGGCTTCCCCTTGGACCAGTTTGCCACTTGACTTTTGTTCTCACGAAACTCGCAGTAAATGCGAGTTTCTGAATATAAGTGACAAGATGTCATAGATTTTTGTCACTGCGTTCCAAAAACCATGCAAACTGGCCATTTTAAAAGGCTTCGCCTTGGACCAGTTTGCCGCTTGACTTTTGTTCTCACGAAACTCGCAGTAAATGCGAGTTTCTGAATATAAGTGACAAGAAGTCATTCTTAATTCTCAAAAAACTCTAAACAATAACTAAGAGCCTGTAGTTAAAAAAATACAGACTCTTATATAATAAGTTTTATAGTTAATGTTGTCTAGTACTGCTATCACTTAGATTCATGATACTCTTTTTCTGTATTGACACTCCAGACATTGGATTTATCTGTTACTCCATTCATAATGTCTTTTACTGCCTCAAAAGATGTACACATGGAGTGATCAATGTTATTGTAACGATGCTGACCATTTCTTCCTACACAGAAAAGGTTATCAATAGAATCAAGGTATTCTACAAGAGTATCGATTTCATCATATGTATCAAAGTAAGCAGGATATGCTTTCTTAACTCTTTCCACATGATAATCAATAACCTCTGAAACATCTTTGATAAGTCCAAGTGTTACCATTTCTTCAAAGCTCTTTTTAGCAAAATCATCATCGCTCATTTTCCACATGTCATCGCCTTCATTACAGAAGTATTCAAGACCAAGCCATGTAGTATTTTCCAAATCTTTAACAAGGTATGGAGACCAGTTATTATAAATCTGGAATCGTCCCATAGAAACTTTTCTATCATGAACATATACCCAGTTATCTGGCACAATATTACCTATAGTCTTCATATTGGTCTTGTTTTCAAGCTGAAGATGAGGGATAAGGACACCTACCGTCATATAATCTCTATAAGGAAGTCCTTTTGCTATACGGCTTGGAGCATCTGGTACATCATTCATTCCTGCAACAAGATCTTTTATAGGCATTGAAGAAATGACATAATCCCCTTCAACTCTAAATTCCTGACCATCTTTCTCATATATCAGACCTGTTAAATGATTGTTTTCATCCTTAAGTATCTTTGTAACTTTGGCATTAGTAATAATCTGTCCGCCTTTTTTCTGAACTTCTTGCGCAGTTACATCCCACAATTCCCCAGGTCCAAGCTTCGGATAGCTAAACTCTTCTATAAGAGAAGTTTCAACTTTTCCGCCTTTTTTACCTGATTTTTTACGAAAAGCATTTTTGAGAACAGCCATAATTGATACACCCTTAACACGCTGTGCGCCCCAGCTTGGATCAATCTGACTTGGATGACGTCCCCAAAGGTTTTCTGTGTAATGTTCAAAAAACATAGAATAAAGCATCTTACCAAATCGATTTATATAAAAATCTTCAAGCGAGTTTTCTTTTCTCTTAAAGAAAACCGCCTTCATATATGAAAAACCAACAAGTATTGTGGTTCCAATGCCCATATTCTTAAATGTTTCAAACTTTAAAGTTATAGGATAATCAAAAAATTTTTGCTTGAAGAAAATTCTTGAAACTCTATTCCTTCTAAGCATTACTCTATCCTGCTTCTCAGGATCAGGACCACCCTCACAAATCGTTGCCTGTCTGTTTAAAGCTACATCATCATAAGCAGGTGCGCCTTGTCTTGGAAGCATTTCATCCCACCATTTATTAACTTCAGGAACTTTGGAGAAGAAACGATGTCCTCCCATATCCATTCTGTTGCCCTTATAGTTTACAGTTTTAGAAATACCGCCAAATTCACTTGACTCTTCAAAAACTACAACTTCAATCTTTTCATTTCTTTCCTCGGATTGTTTCAATAACTCGTATGCAGCTGTAAGACCTGCAGGACCAGCACCTATTACCAAAGCCTTTTTCATAAGTTATAACCTTTAATAGCTCCCTAGAATAAGCATATAGAAACTTATATAAATGGGTAACTTTGTTTCCTTTCCTTTTTCAACATTATGTGATGCGTATTCCCTCCAACACACGTTGCCATCTGCCCCCTCATACAAACAGCAAATACCAAAAGTAAATATTGGAACTTTTTTACTTTTAGAACTCCATCACAACTTCCTACTAAGTAGAAAAACTTTTTTGTTATTCATTAACAACTTTTCTATTATAGCGGATTATTACCTAAAATACTAGTATGCAATTAATGCTGTTAACGTTTTCTAATCTTATAGATTTTTGTCACTGCGTTCCAAAAAACACGCAAACTGGCCATTTAAAAAGGCTTCGCCTTGGACCAGTATGCCACTTGACTTTTGTTCTCACGAAACTCGCAGTAAATGCGAGTTTCTGAATGTAAGTGACAAGAAGTCATACTTTATTGTTTCTATATAGTCCGTTTTACTGTTTGTATATTTCGTCGCAGACACGCTTTCGCTTGATTATAAACGTAGTGGTACGTAATGCGCTAAAAAACAGCGCATAAGTACCAACGTTTATAAACAGTTCTGCTCATGAAATATTACAAGCCAGTAAAACTAATCTACTATGTATTCAAAACAATAAAGTATAGATAATATTCACCTGTTTCTACAAATAATAAAAGATTCATAAACCTTTCAAAAACTGATTTTATAGACAGTATTTACCTATATCTACAATAGTAATCATCAACATCATAAAAAGAATAATATCTGTACATGAGCAAAGTCCTGATTCTATATTAACTTTCCCATTTTCGTCATAAACAATTCTTTCCATTTGCCTTGGATAAGACGCTTTTATGGTTCCATAGATATTTTCTCTTCTTTTTTGAAAAAGGGTGCTTATCCCTACTCCTAATATAGGTAATACCGGAGTAAAATATCTTCCCTGAATTCCTCTTATAAGATAATCACCTACTTCATTCCAGGTAACATATATACTTCCAAGAATAAGAGCAAAACCAGATATAGAAATAAACATCAATATAAAAATATTTCTTTTTCTATAAAGCTGCCTTATAGAATTTCCATTAGCAGTATTTATAGCAAAAATTACCAATAAAACAAATACAACAATTTCATTGGTTCTTATATCCAGCTGCCCCAAATGATCACCTATCATTTCTCCAGTCCACATCCCACCATATGTGGTCATGCTTCTTACTACAGTCATAATAGTATCAAATACATGTGTTAATACATATAATATCTGACCTTTAGCATCTATATTATCGCCATTTGAAATAAACGCTTTTCCAAATAACATATTTGAAATAATGCATATTACAAATGGAATCATAACAAGAGTGAGTTTTTTGGTTTCAAGCCTTAGTCCAAATATATTTTGGGGCTTTTCAAACAGCATAAGTGTCATAAGAACTATTACTACATACACTATTTTGCACGAACCAAGCATACATCCTAGCAATAAAAGAAAACCATATTCTTTTTGGGTTACTTTTCTTTCTTTTTGAATAAGATTCAAAACAAAAGCTATATATAAAAAAGCAAGTGCCATTGTCATGCTATCTGATGTAATCCCCATCATCTCTTGAAGCGTTGTTGGAAACATCATTACTATAAACAGCATTTCCTTACAACACGGCATCAAGTATAATGCAATCGTACATAATATCCAAGCAAGAATAAATCCAAAAACTCTTGCAGTCACGAAAATACTCTGAACATTATCAGTAAATAATTTTGCAGTTTTAATACCTATTATCTGAGGAATATAGCACACAGGTGCATATAATGCAGTATTACTAAATTCCACTATGCCTATATCATTTGTATCTACTACACTTTCTTTCTCTTCGAAATTCATAATAGATGTAGGAAGCATATCTCCAACGACACCTTTTTCTTCGTCATAGACTTTTGCAAACAACTTCCCTTCGGAAAGTTGATATGCTCTGTAAAAGTGATTTGCTTCATCAGGAACTTTTCCCACAGGAAGCGCTACAAGCATTGCAATACCGCTGCACAATAGAACAAAAGACATCATCGGAACTCTCTTTTGACAAAAAAATCCTATAATGCCAATTAATGCAAGTACAACAATAAGGAACACTCCAACATTCTGATAATACCCATTTTCAATTGCATGATCTGTCAGATACTGCAAAAAAACGAACTCTAATACAAAAGAAAGTACAACAGGTATTAGCTTTGATACAATCATTTCATCTGGTATTTTTCTAATAAGCACAATCAAGAAAAGTCCCAACAAAAAGATGCAAATTTTAGATATTTGTACCGAAAAAACAGCACTTTTTAAAGATGTCTGATTTGAGGAATGTAAAACTATAACAGGTGATGATGTAGCTGATTTACAATATATTCCAATATCCTTATTAGTACTTATTACAATTTGATACTTCTCGTTTTTCTCAAGATTGCAATCAACTTTCATTGAATAAATGTCATTCCTTGTCCTTGGAAAAACATCCATTTCCTGTTTTGCAACTACATTTCCACAGGAATCAAACATACATGCAAAAATTTTTGCATCTTTATCTGTTTTGCTGCTTATCCTAAGTCTAAAAGACAATTCTTCGACAGACTCTCCATTTCCTTCAATTATCGAAGTTGCATATTCATCCTGTCCAAAAAAATAATAAGTGTAATCTTTTTCTTCATATAAAAGCCTGTTATCTTTATCAATATCGTATGCTTTTATCAGACCAAACGGCATCACCATTATAAACAAAAACAAAAAGACCAATACACAAAAAAGAATACGTATTTTAAAGTGTGAAATCATATTCTTCCCCCTGCTTTTATTTTTTTACCCAAATATCCAGTAAAGCCCGCAACGCGTGCGGGCTTTTTATAACTATTAAAAATTTGCTTTCTTTTTAAGTTTTCCATAATAAGCATTTTCTTTTGGGAAATACATTTTCCATATGTATCCCTCTGTCTTCCAGATAGTGCTCATTTTCTTCTTAAATGCATTTTTCTTATCTATTTCACGCTGAATCTTAGCCTGTTTTTCAGCTTCTTTTATTTTGGCCTCAACATTTTCATCAAGACTATAGACATATATTTTATATGCTTTACCCTCAAATTCTCCTAAAGGTTGCATGAACAAATCAGCAGCATTTTCGATTTCTACTCTGGAAAAAATGTACTTACATTTAAGATTGGAAAGCTTAGGTGCATCTATATACAACTTATCAGTAGTTATTCCTCCTAAAGACTTACTGTACATAGGAAGTGACTTATATGTTCCAGAATATAGATACAGTCTTATTCCTGAATTATCAAAATACTCTTTTGATGCAGGCTGCAAATCAAGCGCAGGAGAAATAACTTCTCTCCACTTATCTTTATAACTTTGAGGATAATAACCTAAATATCCATCAAGCGTTGAAATATTGTTATATTCAAGAACAGCCGGATACAATCCATAACTTACAGCCAGTTCTTTCTCGTTATATCCTATTTCCTTTTTTATCTTATCGAAAAGGTCTGTATCAAAAAACTCACCATAGCTTAAAGAATCTACAGTTTGTCCATTATGTTTGCTCTTATAGTACTTTGCATGTGCTGTATAAAACAAATCATCGTATCTTGCAGACTCTCCAAACAAAAGCATAGGCTGAATCAAAATCACAATAATTGCCAAAATCATAAAACCAAATGATACTGCCTTTACAATTGTTTCTTTCTTTTCTTCAAGATTCTGAGCCATTATACATATTCTGTAGCATGCCAAAAAGAAAGATACATACCACAAAAACGGATTAAAGAATACTGTTCTGTTAAACTGAAATCCTTGAAGCTGAGGAATAATCGAAGTTACAAAGTTTCTTACTTGTTCAATATTATAAATTCCATAGATTACACTGTTAAAAATAATAATAAGTGCTGCAAGATTGTAGTAATCCCTAAAGCATCCTGAAATATTATCATTTTTAATATATGTGGAATTCAGGTAAAAGAAATATATAACACACACAGGCAAAACAATATAAAGATGTGCATCGTTTGCATGCATCATACCATTTGCCCATACATTTATAATCTCTTTTATAACATCAAAAGCTCCAAGACTTGCTACTTTCATTGTTGACCTTATGGTCACTTCATCTGAAAACAGCATTGTCATAAATAGTCTATACTCGCAAATAACGCTTCCTATTGCATATAGAATCCATGAAAGGAATAAAAATCCCGGAAATTCATGGTCTTTTAGCCACATCCAAATAATACCAATCAGCATATATCCTAGAATAAAAATTCCAAAATAACTAAAATATGACAGCATTGGAAATAGGAATATGAGTAAAAACCATATAAACGCTGGCTCTGTATATATTTTTCTAAGCAAGAAAATAAAAAGAGGTATGGATGCAAATGCTAAACCAAAAGCCGGAAAAAGATTCAATATTCCGTAAGCAAATGCAGCAAGAGCCGAAAGTGCCATTGCCTCATGCGGATCACGATATACAGAATGAATATAATATACGTCATATTTCTCACGTACATCGAATCCTTCATTTTCAAATACGTCATATGCCAAAAGGCATCCGCCTAGCATTGCAATAACTATTTTCAAAAAATACAAAATAATATAAGCAGTGTATGACGGAAATATCATATAAATAATCGTTGATAAAGAAAACTCTGACGGTAAAACATTTCTTGAAATACCATTCAAAAAATCTGTCGGTGCATCAATTTTCCAAAATGACTGATCATTTCGCATCATTTGATACTGAGGCGTAAAAAGATCCAAATTGTCATGTATTGCAAAATAACTTCCATCCTGCCCTGCGGTAATAAATAAAATTGCTGTAGCTATAAAGAAGACACCAAGCAATATAATATACCAAAACTTTTTTAAAAATTCACCAATAGATTCATAAAAATCGCTCATTAAACCTGCTCCTGTGTATTTAGAATCATGATGTCATTACACTACCCATTTCTCTATAACATCATCAACTTTCTTACCCTTAACCTTTAGCAGTTTTACTGTAACTGTTCACTTATTTTAATCATATAACAATTATTTTTCCTGTTTAAAGACTTTCATTCTTTCCTGACCGCCAATTTTGTGAGCAGCTTCTTCACCATCCTGCAAAATAGCCTTTACAAGCTGCATTCTAAATCCTGCATCGATAAAGTCGCAATGCTGGCAGAATTTATAATTCTGTCTTCCATCAGCTATCATTCTTCTGACCTTCATGAGAGCTTCTCCCTCCCATGCCTCTTTTACACTAACGTTATGTAAGTCGGCAAAATCTGTCACTTCAAAGTTATCACAACAGCAAAGTCCCACTTTACCATTTGGCATTATCCACATATCTGTAAACGGAAGAAGGCAAGTCTCCTTAATGACTTTTTCTGTTGCCTGTTTATTTGGCGCTGATCCGGCTCTGTTTGTCAGAACTTCTTTCAGATATCTCATCTGAATCTGAATATCCAGATTCTCGAACTCAGATGGATTAGCTATTATATAATCATATATCTCCTGGATATTCTTATGAAGTTTATACTCAGTATCATAATTATTAATAATCAGCTGATTTATATAAGGCGCAATTGTTTTGACCTGTTCGAGCGTCAGCATAAGTCCATTTGTAGACATGAATATAAAACTATCCGGAAGCTTTTCTCTTGCATACTTGTGAAACTCCACAATACGTGTGTCAAGCCATGGCTCATTGTTTCCATAAAGTGTAAGGTGTCCCTTATATCCCCAGTCTGCAAGCTGATCAATAATAGAATAATAAAGATCATCTTCTATTTTTCGTAGAGGTCTTTTCTCTGCATGAACATTTGCTGTACAGAATGCACATGTAGAATTACATCTATTGATAGTCTCAATATTTACAACATTTGGCATAGGAACTTTTCCAGAATTCAGAAAATAGTCCACGTATTTCTTCTGAGCTTTCCCCCTTGTTACAAACTGAAGCTTAAGATAAGCATTACTTGCAAGGTTTGGAAAATAAATTCTAGCATTCCAACCTATTTTTCCCATAAAACTGTTAATTCTAATTGGCATACTCTTTTAATCTCTTTCTATATTTTTCTTTATCTCACTATTTTTTCGTCTTTGAAGACTGTTAAGCTGCATTTCAAACTGTCTTCTATTATTGATAGACATATTTGACAATGTCATTCCTACAAAAAATGATTGCAAAGAAGCTATCATTGTAAAACCACAGACAATTAGTGTAGGAAATCTCATAACTTCATGTGTTTCCCAGTAAGCTATAAAAACCGGAATCACAAAAACAACTGCAAGTATCGCAAGGATAAACGCAAGAAGTCCAAAGAAATTCATCGGCTTATAATCTCTAAAAAGTCTAATAATTGTTCTTAAAACTTTAAATCCATCTGCATAGGTATTTAACTTAGATAAAGACCCCTCCGGTCTGTCACGATATTCAATAACAACATTTTCTATTTGCATGTTGTTAGATACTGCGTGAATTGTCATTTCAGTTTCTATCTCAAAACCTTTTGACAACACTGGAAATGTCTTAACAAATTCATAACTGAAAGCCCTGTATCCAGTCATGATATCTCTAACATCACATCCAAACATTTTGTTAATTGATCCTCTTACGAGGCTGTTTCCAAAATTGTGAAAAGGCCTTTTATTCTCAGTAAAATAAGTAGAGGATAATCTGTCTCCAACTACCATATCTGCATTATGGTTAAGTACTTTATCTACCATTTCAGGTGATGCATCCATAGGATATGTATCATCACCATCTACCATAACATAACACTGCGCTTCTATTTCTCTGAACATGCGCCTTATAACATTGCCTTTCCCCTGCATATACTCATTTCTAACAATGGCACCTGCATTTTGAGCTATTTCTGCGGTTCTGTCTGTAGAATTATTATTGTAAACATATATTACAGCATCCGGTAATGCAGATTTTGTATCTCTTATTACTTTTTCAATAGTTTTTTCTTCATTATAACAAGGTATAAGTACAGCAACTTTATCCATCTACAATCTCCTGTTTAAACGCCCTTTGTTGACATTATAATCTTTGTAATTGTGTGACAGGGCTCATTACTGCCAGCTCCAAACTTATGTATTCTACCAAAGTCGATTGAAAAACACTTCTTCTACCTATTATCACTAGCATGTTTTTCTCTTTGGGCATAGCACCGGATGTATTATACCACAATTCCAAGAAAATGTTTAAATAGTTCTTTTTTTTCTTATTTATGTTATAATGTTGTTTTGTTAAAACTATTTTCAGTTTGTTTTAACGTAAGTGTAATACTATCTTAACATGTATGCACCGGGGTTACTGATTTTTTCAAAGTAACAAACCTAGTAAATTTCTTTTTGAAACTTACCTTCCGTGGTTTATGAAGTCATATATGTTGTTTTTTAGGAGGTTTTAATGCAAAGAAAACTAAAGATTTTCACATCTATTATACTTAGTGTTTTCACTCTAAGTGCCTGTAAATTTGACTCGACTATTCCTGCTTCAAACAATGCAGCAAGCGCTTCAAGTTCAAGTTCCCTGCAGGCATCAGCTGCTATAATCGCTACTACAAATACGGACTCTGGCAACGAAGCCAGTTCAACTGCATCAAGTGCTTCAAGCAGTTCAGATGCAGCATCAAGTGCTTCAACTACAGAAACACCCAAGAAAACTACTAAAATCGTATTTCTTGGAGATAGTCAGTTTAACAACGGAAGAGACAGCGGAACATCTGTAGCTAAATATGTTCGTGACTTTACCGGTTTCGAAGTTTACAACCTTGGCTGCGGCGGAACAACCGCCAGTCTTAATCCAAAAGACAATTATCAGTCTAAAGAGCCTTGCTTTATCAATGTCTGTAGATATTTAAAAGGTGAAATTGATGCTTCTATTTTCAATCAGCCAGCATACTCTGCAGCAGCTGCTGTGGCAGGAACTTTTGATCCAAAAGATGTTGACTTTTATGTTGTTGAGTATGGTATAAACGATTTCAATGCTAAGCGCCCTCTATCAGATGGTAAAAGTACAAACGGTGCCGTTTACTATGTCTCTGCAATGAAAATGGGATTAACCTGGCTCAAAGAATTAAGTCCTAATGCCACCATCATTTTATGTCCGCCTCTATATGCTCAGTTCTGGGGAAAAGATGGTTCTTTCCTCGGTGATGGAAATGTATACAGCAACGGAATAACCAATCTCCATGAATATGCAGATAACTGTGCTCAGGTCGGAAGAAGTCTTGGATGCATTGTTGTTGATACTTATGATGGAAAATACATGGATTTAAATAGTATTAACGCCAAGAAATGGCTTGAAAAAGATGGTATTCATCTTACAAGAGCAGGAAGAGTAACATTCGCAAGCGTTATATCTCACTTTATAAATAAAAAAATGGGATATGATAACAGCGAAATCAATTCCCCTTACACTATTGATACTTATATGACTGCAGAAGATAAGCACTAAATATAAGTGACAAAAACCTATACTTTATTGTTTCTATATAGTCCGTTTTACTGTTTGTATATTTCGTCGCAGACACGCTTTCGCTTGATTATAAACGTAGTGGTACGTAATGCGCTAAAAAACAGCGCATAAGTAAATGCGGCATAATTTAAACACTTTTAAATTATGTCGTCTGCCGTAGGCAGATTTAAAGGCATTATTTATGCCTTTAAACCCCAGATCAACGTTTATAAACAGTTCTGCTCATGAAATATTACAAGCCAGTAAAACTAATCTACTAAATATTCAAAACAATAACCTATAACTTTTTGTCAACTTCATTCAGAAACTCGCATTTACTGCGAGTTTCGTGAGTACAAAAGTCAAGTGGCAAACTGGTCCAAGGCGAAGCCTTTTCAAATGGCCAGTTTGCGTAGTTTTTGGAACGCAGTGACAAAAATCTATAAATTCTTATACTCAAAATACCAATCGACAAATTTTCTCAAGCCTTCCTCAAGTGATGTTGATGGCTTAAATCCAAAGTTTTTTTCAAGATCTGATGTATCTGCATAGGTTTGATACACATCACCTGGCTGCATTGGAAGAAATTCTTTTTTTGCTTCAATCTTCAAGTATTTTTCAAGAAGCCTCACCATATCCATCAAAGGTTCAGGATGATTATTTCCTATGTTGTATATTTTATATCTAGCACCTTTTCCATTATCTATAGGTGGATGAAAAATAACATTGCAAATTCCCTTAATAATATCATCGATATAAGTAAAATCTCTTCTCATATCTCCATTATTATAAATCTGAATAGTTTGTCCATTAACAATTTTATCTGTAAATTTATAATATGCCATATCAGGACGTCCCATTGGTCCATACACAGTAAAGAATCTAAGCCCTGTTGCAGGTATGTCATATAGTTTACTATAAGCGTGTGCCATAAGCTCATCTGACTTTTTTGTAGCTGCGTACAAACTTACTGGTTCATCAACTTTATCATCTGTCGAGAAAGGGACTTTGGTGTTTCCACCATAAACAGAACTCGAAGATGCAAAAACAAGATGTTCCACCTTATACTGTCTGCAGCATTCCAATATATTATAAAAACCAATTATATTTGACTCTATATAACTGTCCGGATGATCAATGCTATAGCGAACTCCAGCCTGAGCTGCAAGGTTAATTACATAATCAGGATGAAAACTTGCAAAAATGCTTTTTAACGTATTTCTATTAGATAAATCACCCTTAATAAATATAAACTGTCCTTTTCTATTGTCATTCTTAATATCATCTAGATTAAATAATTCTGATAATGCTTTATTGTCATTTTCTAATAAGTCTGCAGTCTTATAAACAGAAGAAGTCTGCTCAAGAATACATAACCTCTGCTCTTTCAGCGATACATCATAATAATCATTAACATTATCTAATCCCACAACAAAGCAGCCATTTTCCAAAAGCTTTTTAGATAAATAAAAGCCAATGAATCCTGCTGCTCCTGTCACAAAATATATCTTTGTGTTATCTATTTTTTCCATTATTCCCACACTTTCCAAGGAGCATTACCACATGCCCACAATTCTTCAAGCCTGTCATGCTCTCTTTTAGTGTCCATACACTGCCAATAACCATCGTAGCGATAACCTTTTAACTGATTTTCTGACGCCAGCTTCTCAAGTACATCTTTTTCAAAGACGGTATTATCACCTTGGATATAGTTAAAAATCTCAGGTTCTAACACCATATATCCTGCATTGATTCTGCTTCCGTCACTATCATTTTTTTCTCTAAAAGCTGTTATTGTATCTCCATCCATTTCCATAGTTCCGAACCTCTGACCAATATTAACAGATGTAATGGTAGCAATCTTGCCATGACTTATATGAAAACGCAAAATGTCATTCATGTCAACATCACTTACTCCATCACCGTATGATAACATAAATCGCTTATTTCCAATATACTTTTGAACTCTTTTGATTCGGCCTCCAGTCATGGTATTTAGACCGGTATCAACTACAGTAACCTTCCAGGGTTCACTTGAATTATTATGTATAGTCATATGATTGTCTCTTGTTAAATCAAAAGTCACATCACAATTATATAAATAATAATTAGCAAACCATTCCTTTATTATATGCTGTTTATATCCGGCACAGATAATAAACTCATTAAATCCCCTTGCTGAATATTCTTTCATTATGTGCCATAAGATTGGCTTTTCCCCTATTTCAATCATCGGCTTAGGCTTCAAATGACTTTCTTCACTTATTCTGCTGCCAAATCCGCCAGCAAGTAACACTACTTTCATACCTTCTCCTATTTTTTATACGTAACCAATTATGCAAAAGTTCCTGCTTCGCAGGACAAAATTTGTCTTAACGACAAATTTTGGTCTAGTACGTTTTTTTCATCAGATATGCTTAAAGCTATTAAGACATTTGATTACTCTTTCTTGTTCCTTAAGAGTCATTCCTGTATACATAGGAAGTGACAAAACTTCATCTGCATACTGCTCTGTTATTTCAAGTGAACCTTTCTTTAATCCCAGATACTCATATGCCTGTGAAAGATGTGGTGGAATAGGGTAATGACAAATCGTTGTTATTCCATTTTCTTTTAAATAATTCTGAAGTTCATCTCTGTACTTAGGAACTCTAATAACATATTGATGCCAGACCGCCTTGCAATTTGCTCTTACCTCTGGAAGAATGAACAAAGGATTGGAGATATTCTCCGAATATCTTTTTGCAAGGCTTTCTCTTTCATCATTTATTTTGGGAAGATGTTTAAGCTTAACTCTTAAAAGTGCAGCCTGCATTTCATCAAGTCTTGAATTTGCTCCAACTACCATGTTGTAGTATCTCTTCTCACTTCCATAGTTTCTATAGATTTTGAAGAGTTTTGCAAGATTCTCATCATTTGTAGTTACTGCACCTGCATCTCCAAATGCTCCAAGGTTCTTTGACGGATAAAAAGAAAAGCATCCTACGTCTCCAAATGTTCCTGTCATCTGTCCGTTATACATTGCGCCATGAGACTGAGCACAATCCTCTACAAGCTTAAGATTGTATTTATCACACAATTCTTTAACCTTATCCATTTTTGCGCTCTGACCATATAAATGAACGACCAGAATAGCTTTAGTTTTATCAGTAATCTTCTCTTCAATTTTGGAAACATCAATCTGATAGTATTCATCAGGCTCTACGAAAACAGGTGTTGCATCATTTATCGTGATTCCCATTACGCTAGCAATATAGGTATTTCCCTGTACAATTACTTCATCGCCCTTGCCGATTCCAAGAACCCGAAAAGCCAGCCATAATGCATCTAACCCACTAGCTAGTCCAACTGCATATTTTGAACCTATAAAATCTGCAAATTCTTTCTCGAAAGCTTCAACTTCTTTTCCTAAAATATACCATCCCGAACGAAGAACTCTTAGACAAGCCTCTTCATACTCTTCCTGATTTTCAAAAAAGGCACGATCCATTCGGCTCTGCATAATTACGTCATTTTCCATATTTTTGTTCAAACTCCTCTCTTGGAACGGCTATAACACTGTTTTTCCCATAGAATCTTTCTGTAGCATAGTTAGTATACGAATCTTGGTCTCTCATAAGTGCAAAATGCATAAATGGTCCCTGCTGATCATTCATCTCAGGTACAACAGCATCTTTGATTTCTTCATTCTCCAATATCGCAAGACGTTCCTTCATCTGTGTTTCAAAATCTTCAAGCTGACCACTTGAAACAAACTGATAGCATGTATAGTCTAGCGAAGTCTTTACCATTTTCTTTGATAGAAGCAAAAACAATAAGCCTGATACTGCAAATACTGTCACCTTAAGAGTTTTCTTATTAAAAAATCCAAAGAAAGATGTCTTGTATTTCAAATAAAAAGCAAAATATACTGTTAAAAGAATAAGCGCTATTGCAAAAGTGTAGTAATATGAATCAAAAACCCCACCTGAATATCCTGATCTAACATCTCCCGCATACATTTGCGGAGCATAAACCGATGAAACAAGACAATAAAACATAATAAGTATAAGAACTGGATGTTCAAATATCCTGCTGTTTTTAGCTCTATTATCAGCAGTTCTTGCAACTATAACAAATGTCGCTAACACCAACACCCACAAAAGCTTATTATCGCAGAAGTATTTTGCATTCGAAACTATACCCTCTTTAAACGAATTAACAACAGCCATAATAGCTCTCATTGGTCCAAATCCAAAATCTTCTCCACCTCGAACTTTATTTCCCGGAGCAGCTGCACTAATTCCAAATCCTATAAGTTCTATAACAATTGGAAGGGCCAGAAGATATACGTTTTTTACCCTCTTTTTCTCGATTATAAGCATCCAAGCTGTAATAAAAAAGATGCTGACTAACGATATTACGACTTCTGGATAGCCTGCTCCTCCAAGGTATGTCATACCTATAAGAAGTCCTATATAAAATTTTCTATGACCAGTCTCTAAAAAATTTAGACAGGCTGTTATGCATAAAAGGACGATTCCAAACGGAAATACATAATGAATCATTCCTGTGTACCAAAAATAAGCTGCTCTTGGATATGGTGCCCACTGCAACAATCCAATACTTAATAAATCAAATATAACCACAAATGCTGAAAAAGAAAGACCAAATCTTTTTACAAAAACATTTTTGATAAAGATAAAAGAGCATCCAAGGAGCATTACAAGTGCAATCCATGTAGTTATTCTGTAAAAATGCTCACTTACAATTACAGGAACTATTCTAAACAAAAATCCAGATGACCATGTTCCCTGAAAGTGATTGTATTCAAATACCATATCCTTAAAAATTGCCTGCATTATTCCTACAAAGCCTGCACCATCACGCATTGCCTGTTTTGCTACTGCACCGTACACAAAATCATCACCCGTTGCATAGTTGTGAAAAGAACAGTATGCAATAGGCAGAATTGAAATAACAGTTACAATCGTAATCAGAATTGCAATTATATCTAGAGGTTTTATTTTCTTATTATCTATTTCACTCATTTAGTCCTTCTCCAACCCATTGTAAGATACTTTCTCATCGATAATAAATACTGGTCTCTTTCTAGATGCATCAAGAGTCCTCCACAGGTATTCACCAAGTATTCCAAGCATTACCAGAATAAGTCCCATGCCAAATAGCAGTACACACATAAGTGATGCATATCCTGCAATAGGTGTTCCAACTGTAACATGCTCTACTATTGTATTTATTCCTAAAATAAGTGCAAATAAATCAAATAATGCCCCTGCTATTGTCATAAATCTAATAGGAATATATGTAAAACTCATCATAGAATCTACAACTAGCTTAAATTTCTTACTGAACGTCCAGCGGCCTTTTCCAGCCTTTCTATCCTGACGATCAAAATAAATCTTTTCAGATTTAAAACCTACCCACATTACCTGAAGTGTCAGAGAAGAATTCTTTTCATCGAGCATCTCGATTACATCTATTACTTTTCTATCAATAAGATAACAATCGCACCCTCCTTTAGGCATTTCCTTATTGACCGTTTTTCTAATAAGGGAATAATACATACCTGCAAAAAGCTTCGTCATAAAGCTGTCCTCTCTTGAGCGCCTTACTGCAAGAACAACTTTATTTCCACGTTTCCAGCTATCATACATTTCCAGAATAAGTGACGAATCCTCCTGTAAATCTGCCTGCTTAGTTACAGCACAGTCGCCTGTACATACAGAAAGCCCTGCCAGAATAGCAGCATGCTCACCAAAATTTCTGGACAACCTGGTGCAGACTACATTGGAGTCTTTTTGACCTATTTTATTCATAATCTCCCATGAATTATCCCCAGAACCATCATCTACAAAGACGATTTCATATTCTTCCAGTTTGGAAAGGACTTTAGCTTTCAAGTCCTCATATAACATTTCAAGTGTATCTGAATTATAGTAAACAGGTATTACGATAGAAAGCTTACTCATGGTTTTTCTTTATTTCCTCCAAAAATGCATCATAGTCTCTTATATACTCTTCTTCAATGTAGTGTTCGCTGGCAAGTACTAAAAGAACTGAATCCGGAGAAAAATTGTACATTTCTTTCCAAACCATTGGTCCTAAATAAAGTCCCATTCTCGGCTTATCTAAATGAATCACCTCTCTACTTGTACCGTCATCTACTAAAACGTCACTGCTTCCTGCAACATTTATAAGCACAAACTCAGTATATCTGTTAGCATGGATTCCTCTTATAACAGTGTCATCTGAACCAGACATATAGAATACCCTTTTAATATCAAATGGTATATCCATCCCATTTCCTTCTGCAACAACGAGATTTCCTCGCTCATCACCATACTCTTTAAAGTTAAGTACTTCGTAAGTCTTTTTAGCCATCTTTTTTATAACAACCCTTCATGTATTTTTTTAGATATATCTTCAAGCATATGCTTGGTCATTCCCGGATAAACGCCTACCCAAAACGTTCTCTGCATAATTATATCAGTATTTGTGAGTTTTCCAACAACTCTATATCCAGTTTTGCTATTTCTAAGTTCATCAAAACATGGATGTTTTAGTAAATTACCAGCAAAAAGCATTCTTGTCTGAATCTTACTGTTTTCAAGACAATCAACTATTTTTTTGCGTTCAACTCCTTCTTTACAGGTAATACAAAAGCCAAACCAGCTTGGACAAGCATATTCTGTTTTTTTAGGTAAAATTAGTTTGTCACTTGTATCTTCTAGAAGTGAGTATAAATATTCAAAGTTTTCACGTCTCCTCTTCGTAAAAAACTTTATCTTTTCAAGCTGAGCAAGGCCTATAGCAGCCTGCATGTCTGTAGCTTTTAAGTTGTATCCAAAGTGTGAATACACATATTTGTGATCATATCCTTTAGGAAGTTCTCCCCACTTACCATCAAAACGATGACCGCAAACATTGTCATATCCTGACGGACATACACAATCTCTTCCCCAGTCGCGTAGAGATTTTATTATCTTGTTAAGCAAAGGATTATCAGTATAAACTGCTCCTCCCTCTCCCATGGTCATATGATGCGGAGGATAAAAACTCGATGTACCTATATCACCGACAGTTCCTGTAAACTTCCTTCCACTCTCCATCTCGTATTCACTTCCGAGAGAATCACAGTTATCTTCAATAAGCCATAAATTATGCTCTTCACAGAATCTCTTAACACTTCTAAGATCAAAAGGATTCCCCAGAGTGTGAGCTATCATTACAGCCTTTGTTTTATCTGATAAAGCTTTTTCAAGCATACTAACATCAATATTGTACTCAGGTATCGTAACATCTACAAATACAGGAACTGCGCCATATTGAATGACAGGCGCAACTGTTGTAGGAAATCCAGCCGCAACGGTAATAACCTCATCTTGTCTATTAACTCTTCTTTCACCAAGTAAAGGCGATGTTAAAGTCATAAATGCAAGAAGATTTGCGGATGAACCAGAGTTTACCAAACTGCAAAACTTAACTCCAAGATAGTTTGCAAACTCATTTTCAAACTTTTTGGTATATCTTCCTGACGTAAGCCAAAATTCCAAACTGCTGTCTACGAGATTTGTCATCTCACGGCTGTCATATACCCTGGATGCATACGGAATTCTATCACCTGTTTCATATTCTTTTTTTGTATGAAATTTTTGATAGTAATCAGCAACTTCTCTTAAAATGTGCTCTTTTGCTTCTGCTTCATTCATATGTTCGAAAATATTGCTCTCCATCACAGCACCTGCTACTATAATCATACACGTATTGCCTTTTCTTATGACTTTTCTAAGATTAATGTAGCTTATCCTTTCTTTTTATAGTCTATATTTTCGTAGACGCATAGTAACTTATTCACTACCCTGAAGCTTGTTTCTATGACTTTCGCATTTACTGCAAGTTTCGTGAGAACAAAAGTCAAGTGGCAAACTGGTCCAAGGCGAAGCCTTTTCAAATAGCCAGTTTGCGTAGTTTTTGGAACACAGTGACCAAAACTTGACTTACCTAGTCTCATCTTTATATAAAACGCTATCTTTATTATAATAGTCTTTTAGACCATATCTCCAGCTTGCAATCTCATTTGATGATAATATTTCCTCTATAACTTCCGGTCTGTCAACGAAAACATCTTTTATATTGTCATCCTGCAAAATCTCAAGATTTTTCTCAATTGTATCTGCCCATTTTTGCGCATTCCCATTTCGAATGGCATAAAAAGCTGATGTCGATGTATAGTGGCTTATATCCTGCGATACAACGTATCCCGAGCCTAAAAGCGTAAATAGAATTGTCAGGGCGCAGCCTAGAAGTCTTGCTTTTGGAGCAAAAAACTTAGTTTTTTTGTCATCAAAAACATGAATATTCTTCGAAGCTATATACCCGCATATATAAATCATATTCCAAAAAATCAGCAAGATGAAAACAAAATATATAAAGTTTTGTGTTCTAAGAATATCTGTTTCATTGCTTGTATACAGATTCGGTGTCCATAAAGAAGAAAAAAAGCAAAAACTTGCAATAAGCATTAATAGAGGATATCCAAATACTATTTTGCCCATTATTCTTTTTGAAATACCTATGCAAAACGGTAATAACCATAGCAAAAAAATAATCAAGGTTATATCTATCCATTTTATACTATAAATAGCACCTGCGGCAAATGCCCTACCTATTGTAGGTAATACTCCATACGTCTTACCTCCCATAACCTCAAGTCTTATATCATTTCCTTTAGCAGTAAAATTAATCACCATACCTATTATCATCAATAAAGTAGGAATCAAAAGCCTCATTATCTTTTTATATTTTAACCTATTTATTAATAAAAATCCTACAATAAGAAGATTCATAAGCACTGCAGCAAGAACTGTAAGCGTATTTCCTCCTGCAACAAGAAATGAAAAAATACTGGTTATAACTGATAAAACTGCCTCTTTTTTCTTTGTTTCTGCTAGCAACAATCTAATGTTTAATCCCAGCACCAAAATCCAAAGTGCATGAATTACAGTGTAATGAACTGCTCCATTATACCATGTAAAGCCTTGAGCCTGCTGTCTGCAGTTCTGAATTGATATAAGGCTTATAAGACTTGTAAGTCCCAACGCATACTCAAAAGGCATCTTAAGCCATCTTATCGTAATAGACGAAATAAAAAAATATGTCCCGGCAAAAAAGCAAATAATAATAAACATTGGAACTATATGATACATCTGTTCTGAAAAAATTCCCGGCTGAAGCGCCATCAAAAATTCAGATGTATAAGTCCCCTGCCAAGTCTCCATATATACTCCAACAGTCTTAAATGCAGCTTTAATCACTTCTAACAGATTATGAGTATTATTCCATGCCAAATGCGTATATAGACCATAGGAATAGTCATCAGACTGTGCGTAGATATACCTGGATATCATTAAAACTGGTATTAAGCTAAATATAAATAATAGCAATAGTATGTATGATTCTCTTTTTATAAAATCATGTTTCTTATGTTTCATTAATTATTCCTCACGTACATAGACATAGAGCCATATCTTTTTTCACTAAATTCAGATAAATCCACGCCCTTATCACCACCGTAATGTCTGTCATCTTCGTTAGCCACTACCACAATATCAATATCTTCAAATGGAATTGGTGACGTATCTTCACCTGACGCGTAACTATACTCATCGTATTTGAAGGACTTTGTTATCTCATTAGTATCTTCATGATAGTAGTAAACACTATCAAATCCATGACATGCCAAATAATACTTTATAGTTAGATTTCCTTCTTCATCAGGAGAAAATAGAGTCATTACTTTAACTTTACTGTTTTTCTTACCAGAATACTCTAATACTCCATTCATAACCGAAGTTAAACTTTTTCCGCTATATGCAAAATACCCAGCTTCTATATCTACACAATGAAGATGAGCTAGCAATAATAGTATTAATGACAGCTTATATAAGTAGCATCTTTTTCCATGAAAAAATGAAGCCTTAGGAATAACTATAACAAAAAACGCAGCAAATCCAATTGATGCAGGCAAAATATACCTTTCTAATAATCCAGAATTGGCATATAACACAAATTGAGGAAGTATAAAACTAAGAGTAAGTAATATTTCCTTCCAAAGCTTTTTCATATCCTCCCAAAAAGTTAAAAGAACAGCTATCATGACCATTCCAAATCTAAGATACCATTTTAAATCTGTAGTAAATTCTGTTTTAATCACTTCCAAATAGTGTCTGATTATATTAATAATTCCGCCTTCTACATTAGCAAGATTAGAATACTGACCTCTAACAAATACCTTTATTAGAATTATCTGCATTATCATTATTATGAATAAAGCTATTACAAACTTTAAACATGGAGAATCAATGCTGAGTTTCTTTTCTTTTTTCATAGAAACATTGTGATTATATTCAAAATATAGCGCATATAAAATAAGAAATGGAATTGTAACAATATATGATTCCTTATAAAATCCCATAATAATCACGAAAAAAGCGCTAAAACATGAATATAAAAGTGTACGTTTTTTCAAAAACTTTAATTCCAAATAAAAAGCAATTACTAGAAGCAATGTTCCAAAATTTTCCTGCGGTCCCATCTTCCACACTGCTGCCATCTGATATCCGATTATAGATAATAAAGCAAACAAATAAGAATAATAAGAATTGGCACCTAGTTCCTTTCCAATTAAATACAATATAGTTAATGTAAGCGATGCTACTATTCCTCTAACTATTGAAATAGCAACAGTATTAATTCCAAAAAAATACACTAAAAGAACTCTGAAAAAATAATATAATGGTCTAAATCTAAGTGCAAAATCATTAGTACACCAACTATATATAACCTTAGAAAGTGGAAAATTCTTATTACTAAGCAAATACTGCATCTCTGCAAATTCATGATCATCAACATAATGAAAGCCAGAATCTATTGTCCCTTTTATTATCATTATCCCAAAAACCACGAGCAATGATATAATAAAACATATTGTAAATTCTGCCATTTTCCTTTTTCTCATTATTCAATCCTCTTTTTTAAGTTTTTAATAAAAATCCCAGAAACAAGCTGGCAAATAGTATTTCTCCAAAATCATAAAGATATTAAATTTAGCCGCATCTTTCATTATCATTGATAGAAAGTCTCTTTTCAAGCTTTTTTACATTATTTGCTAAAAAAACAAAACAACACTATAATGATAACATTGCAAGCAATGCAATAAAGCATTTTTGGCTACTAACTGGCATTGTTTCATGAATAATCAATTCAAAAATTTCAATTTTACATGATGTTCTAATTGCTTTGTAATTAAATAAACCTTGCAATTGTCCATCAACATAATAAAAAATAACTTGATAATAAGGAAGGTTTTATATGGAAAAATTAGCAATTAACGGCGGTGTTCCTGTCAGATCCACAAAGCTCTACTACGGAAGACAGTGGATAACCGAAGAAGATGCCGAAGAAATTAAAAAAACTGCATTATCAGATTTTGTAACATGTGGACCAAAAGTAGATGAGCTTGAAAAAAAACTTTGCGAGTATACCGGTGCAAAATATGCAGTTGCATGCACAAACGACACTTCTGCACTTCATATTGCAGCACTTGCAGCTGGAGTTGGTCCTGGAGATGAGATAATAACTACTCCTCTTACTTTTATGGCAAGTTCTAACTGTGCTCTATACTGCGGCGCTACACCTGTATTCGCAGATGTCGACCCAATAACCTATAATATCGACCCACAATCTATTGAAGAGCATATAACACCTAGAACAAAGGCTGTTGTTGCTGTCGATTATACAGGCCAGGTTGTTGATATAGATGCAATCCGCAAAATATGTGATAAGCACAACCTTATTCTCATAGAAGATGCAGCACATTCGATTGGATCTAAATATAATGGAAAGATGGTCGGAACACTTGCTGATATGACATGTTTTTCATTCCACCCTGTAAAGACGGTTACAGCTGGTGAAGGCGGTGCCATACTTACTGATAATAAAGAATATTATGAAAAACTAAAACTTCTACGTTCTCATGGCATGGAACATGATGCAAGTAAAATGATTGATGGTATTCCGGAAGGACCTTGGTACTATGAACAGCAAATGCTTGGTTTCAACTACAGAATGACAGACCTTCAGGCAGCTTTATTATGCAGCCAGCTTAATAAAATAGATATGTTCGTTAAACGCCGTAAGGAGATAGTTGCCAAATACAATGAAGCATTTAAGGATATGCCCGAAATAATCTGTCCTCAAGATATAAAAGAGTCTGACTCTTCAAGACATTTGTATGTAATAAGACTTAACTTTGATAAACTGTCCTGCAGTAGACGTGAATTCTTCGATGCACTTGGGGCTGAGAATATTATTTGCCAGATTCATTACATACCTGTTTACTATTTCCCATATTACAGAAGCCTTGGTTATAACAAAGGTCTGTGTCCAAATGCAGAAAAAATCTATGAAGGCATAATGAGTATACCTCTGTACCCTAAAATGACAGATAGAGACGTTGAAGACGTTATCTGCGCAGTAAAAAAAGTAGTAGAGAATTATCGTAAGAATTAAGGAACAAGAAGGTATAGATTTTTGTCACTTCGTTCCAAAAATAAGCAAACTGGCTATTTAAAAAGGATTTGCCTTGGACCAGTTTGCCACTTGACTTTTTGTTATGTGAACTAATTAGATTAGTTTTACTGGCTTGTAATATTTCATGAGCAGAACTGTTTATAAACGTTGGTTCTTATGCGCTGTTTTTTAGCGCATTACGAACCACTACGTTTATAATCAAGCGAAAGCGTGTCTGCGACGAAATATACAAACAGTAAAACGGACTATATAAAAACAATAAAGTATAGATTTTTGTCACTACGTTCCAAAAACTACGCAAACTGGCCATTTGAAAAGGCTTCGCCTTGGACCAGTTTGCCACTTGACTTTTGTTCTCACGAAACTCGCAGTAAATGCGAGTTTCTGATTATAAGTGACAAGAAGTCATACTTTTTTGTCACTTCGTAGTCACCTTGAAATATTCATTCAATTCTTTATTTTTCTTTATCTTAACGTTAACCAGCTTATTGATTATTCCGAACTTAAGCATATTCTTGCTGATTGCATTCCCAAGATTATCACCAAAAGCCCATTCTAAACTTGTTCCTGTATAATCAGGTATTTCCATAACTACTTCGTTTTCACCATTTACAAAAGAGTCGTATATTGTATTTACAAAATATGTATCCATTTCATAGCATGTTTCATATGATGTTTCATCCATTGTGCTAATCATGTATCTTCCATCAGGATAAATAGAACACAATGTACAGATTGCAGCGATGACTATCATTCCAACCTTACTATTTTTCAAAGTTACTATCATAGCTATAACTATCAAAATAGACAGCTCTGACCATACACCATAAGATGCCTCTATTCTGGCAAAGTACGGAATTTTAGCACATAATAGTAATAAGAAAACTGTAAGAAAACCAAGTGAGATAATAAGCATTCTATAAACATCAAAAATATCTTTTTCTTCTTTATCAAATTTGCTATATAAAACTATTCTATTAAACAAAATACCTATAAACGAAACTACTGATATTAGCATAAACGGCTTTGCAATAGCACATATCATAATACGCAACTGAAGGAGCGAAGTTCCTATATCAAAGCCTCCACCATCTGACACAATTGCCGCTCTTCCACCATTAACTTCAAATAGCAAAACAATTCCATATGCAAAAATAACACATATTTCTATTAATTCTCTTTTGCAGAATATCCTTAAAAGTTCCTTTTTGCGGCTTTCTTTTAAATAATCAAGTAAATCAACTATTACTCTTGCAACGCAAAAAGTAACTATTATTCCCGAATGAAATAGGTTAGAAAACAAAGCTCCATAGACAAGTAATAAGAATTCTACTTTTCTATAAATTCTCCAATTGCAAAATCTTTCAAGCATAGATCTTTTACTTTGTAAGAAAATCAACACACACGTAATATTAACTATTCCAGATAAAGTATAAAAAAATATGCAACATAAATCTGCAGCATGGAATAAACAATTACTGTTTCCTCGATTTCTAAAAATAGCAAAATGAAAAATCAAAAAAAGAAGTTCACAGCATAACGCCTTTTTCTTTTCACATTTTAACCTATCTCTAAAAAAATAAAATGCTGCCAAAAGCATAATCATAATAAATGAGGACATAATAAAAGCAGCTGAAACTGTAATAGCATAAATATAGTTTCTACTTCCTAATAAAGGGTAAAAAACACGTCCTGCAAGAAAACCACATAGATTTAATAGCATCTGTGGCATTACTCTGGTAGGATTCCACCCCTTCCATATTGGAAATGGGACTCTGATTGTTCCCATTAAATCCCAATCATCAAAATCAAAAATAATAAGTGGAGATATTTTAATGAAAAAAAACATTAAAAAAATCCAAATACAAAACTGTATTATTCCAAAAACAAATTTGGATTTATTCTTAAAAATCATACCAGCCATCCATTTCCGTCAATCCACAAGTACATAAGTACAACTTCAGCTAAAATCATTACTCCTAGAATTATCCATCTAATCTTTTTATTAAATTTCATACACAGATCTGAAAAAATAAGTTCTGTTACTAAAGAGATATGAAGATATCGATGCTGACATCCCATGCCACGCTGAAAAGGAATTAACCAGTTAATTGCCCCCCATACTCGTTCTGAGTTACGTTTGCAAGTACAAATCATAGCCAGAATAAGCAATAGTCCTCCGCAATATCCCCAGAACCATAACTGTCTTCCATATATCACAATTGCTCTGTAAAATACATTGAACATTCCCGGCTTTGTATCCAGCATAAAAGCCTTCTGAATATGTACAAATGCAAGCGGATCACCGGTAAGCCTCCACAAATGATGCATAAACAAAAAAAGTCCAAGCGGCACCATCATTGTTCCTAATACAAGTCTTGTATTACAAAATGTCTTTATAACAAAATCTTTTAAACTCTTTGCTCCAGATTTTTTTATCCAATAAAACAGTATGGCAAAGACAAAGAAAACTCCAGTGTTCCTTGTTGCTGATAATAAAGCTCCGCAAAGTCCCATTTTAAGGTAATGCCCTTCTTCCATGTACACAAAACACATAGTAAGAAACATTAAATACATTGCCTCTGTATACATGATGCTTTCATAGAATCCGCAGACACCCAATACCATAAGTGATAAATAAAATTTAACTTCTTCGATATTATTCCTGGTTCGCATTATATATCGCCAGGCATAAATACATGAAATAAAACAGCAAATATTACTTAAGATAAAACCAGACAAGTCTATGGATAAACCGGTTATAATTGTAACAACCTTAACTGTTAACGGGTATAAAGGAAAAAAAGCCCAGCTAGCAGTTTTAGTCGCACTAGTAGGATATCCATTTACAATGATATCCCTATAGTAGCCACAATCCCATATATTCACAGCTGATAGAAAACGTTCAAAAGAAAATGTTCTATCATGAATCACAAATACACAATAAAACATTGCTCTTGATATAAAAAGTAATATCAGAACATAGAATATAATAAATTTTATACTGTTTTTTTCAGAGAAAATCTTCTTATTATCCATTACTCTTCCTATAATACCTTTTGAACAAAATAAATACAGCTCCTATAACTGTTATAAGAGAAACGCCTTCTGCAAATCTCCAACAAAAAGGTTCAGAGAAATAAACCTTCACTTCTCCTGTGTATTCTGCTGGAATAATGATTCTTAACAAATGGCCATCTCCAGTATCATAATCCATTTTATTACCATCGTAATCAACAGCATGTTTCTTTTTTCCAATCCAACTATATAAACCAAGCAGTATAAGAGGCAAAAAAGCAATTGCAGTATATTCACCAACAGCTGCTCTTGTATATAAATCCACAAATCTGTAAATGGATAACGAATAAATACAGCTGGTAAACATAGCTATTCTATCGTCATTTGATACTTTCCTGGAACAATAAAAACTAACGAGTACTGTTACTAGATTTATCAGAATAACATACACTTTATATGCTGTTCTAAGTGGAAATCCTACCAAATATATAAATGCTGGAATGTAAAGGAATATATCCCCATAACAAACCCCAGTAGCATATCCCGCACTATTCATCCATGACCACTGAATTTTAACCGGAAGATTTCTGGCACTAATCCCATCTGCAATACTTTTTATTCTAAGCAAATGGAATCCCAAATCATGGCCAATAGGAAGAGAATCAACAAACAATGGGATACTGCTTATTATTGTCATAACAGTCACAAAGAAATACAGTTTTTTTGCCTCTTTGGATTTACTTTTCCATTTGGGTGAACAAAAAATAACTACAATCACATCTATTATAAAAAGAATAAATGCGTATTTAAGAAAGTGCATAACAAGTGAGTGAACTTTTAGGTATTGCAACTGCGTTCTAGATACAGTGATAATATTATCAGAAGAAGTATGATTTTCTGATAACATGTTCTCTTCATATTTTCCCTTAATCACTATCTGAAAATCGCAAGAATCTTCATTGACATAAACTCTTGTCAAAACCTTCTGAGATTTATTTCTAAGCTTAAAATTATCAATCACCAGCCCATGAACATAACCAGAATTAGGATTAATAATTCCCTCTCTCTCCTTTTCTTTATATGTCACTTCTAAATCGGGAATATTCTCAGTATTGTAAGTATAATCAAATGCCATTTGATAAATACCTTTTTTCAAACTAATCACATCTGATGATATTACTAATTCACCGTCTTTATCTTCTTCAATCTTGAAAAAGTCGCCTGAATAATCTAGATCATTTCTAGAACTTATATATGGTATTATTAGCAAAAATAATAAAATTAGTTCTATAAAAACTAATACTAATATCTTTTTCCTATTCACAATAATCCCTCTTTATTGTTTTTTAATTTTGCAACCTAGTTTTTGTTCTTACGAACAATGACGTAAATGTGAGTTTCTGAATGAGATTGATCAAAAGTCACTTGCTCTTAATATTAGTCTCTCTTGCTATAAAAATAGGTCTTCTCTTAACTTCAAGATAAATCCTTGCCAGATACTCTCCTATTATTCCTAAAATAAGCAAAATAGTACCGCCAAAAAAAGCTATAAGAATAACTATTGTTCCATATCCTGTTCTTGGACCATTATTAGACAATTCTCTAACTGCAAATATTATCGCAGAAATAAAGGTTACAAAGTCAATCAAAAAACCCAGCCAAATAACTGCTCTTAAAGGAGTTGTTGCAAATGCAAAAAATCCATCTATTGCATAGTGCATAAGGCCTCTTGCAGACCACTTGGTAACGCCTGCTGCTCTTTGGACATTTTTATACTCTATCCACTTAGTCTTGAATCCAACCCAGGACATCATTCCTTTTGTAAATCTGCCTCGCTCCTGCATATCTAGCATTGCTTTAACAACAGAGTTTTTCATCATTCTAAAATCAGATCCGCCTGGTATAAGTTCTATCGCAGTCACCTTATTAAATAATTTGTAGAAAAGATTTGAAAGACCACTTCTTATCAAAGGCTCTCCTTCCCTTGATACTCTTCTTGCTCCGCAAACATCGTAATCTTCATTTACAAGCGCATTTAACATATCTTTTAAAAGTGCTGGCGGATGTTGCAAATCTGCATCCATAAGCACTACATAATCAGATGAAGCATACGACAATCCCGCATAAATAGCAGACTCTTTTCCAAAATTTCTTGAAAAAGAAATGTATTTAACCCTCTCATTACCATGCTCTTTAGCAAGATTTTTAATGTGAAACATAGTAGAATCACGACTCCCGTCATCTACTAGAATTAAAGTCCAATCAAGGTATTCAATTGGATCAAGTACTTTTTCCAGTTCCTTGTACAATAAGTCAACACAATCCGCCTCATTGTAACATGGAACCACAACATCTAATGTTCTTTTCATTATTAACCTCAACAACCTGTTTAACTCAATATTTATTAATCACTCATGCACGTATTTTTTTCGATATATCAAAAAATGAATTATTGTCGGCAAAACCATAGCTAACATCCAATACATAATCCCAAATACAGGACCCGTTTTAGCAAGCGTTGGTGTTGCTGCCATGTAATAATATGGAAGATGTCTAACTCCGACTATAAATGCGGTAACAAACTTAAATGCCAAAAAATGTAGCAGCATTATCTCAAGAGTAGATTCTCCAAACAAAATAAATAAACGAGAAATTTTAAATCGTGCCAAAATGTTAGCCAAACCATACATCATGCACCAACCGCATATACAATTTACTACAGTTCTTATAACTGTAACAACCTCAATAGGCATAAATGGTAGATATTTGTCTATTAAACCGCCATAAGTCATGTTTAAATATACTATAACGCCAGATACCGCAATAATAGCTAACCAGTTAATAACTGATACTCTGCTCAAAAAACTCTTTCTAAATACAAGCTGCCCGAGCGCAAATGCATAGTAATATAAAAGGAGCTGTGCAACAGATCCTATCAAAATAAAATTCCTACTAGCATTAAAAGCCCATACAAACAGCATGACAAATCCAATTATAAGCTGTATATTCTGACTTTTTTTAAACTTGATTAATAGATAGGACACTGCCCCGTATACAATTGATAATATGAACAAACAGCGCAAAAACCATGTTGCACCGCCAAATCTAGGTGAATAACCAATAAATAAAGCACATAATCCAATCTGTTTCAAAGTTTCTACAGGCGATAATATAGCATCAGGTCCAATTCCCGGCTGAAAACTATCCATAAGCTTTGCATCTGTACATAAAAAATGAATCTTTACAAAAAAGTTGTTTAATAATATAAAGAAAGAGTTTGCTAAAACATATGGTAAATACAAGGTCTTAACTTTCTTTATGAAATATAATTTCAACTTTTCTACACTATCTACTCGTTCTATCTTGAAAAGATATCCAGAAATAGCCATAAACAAAGCCATATGAAATTGATCAATGAATAAATCCCCAGGAAAATTCAAAAACCAAGAATGTGCCATAACTACCAAAAAAATGGCAATCCCTCTAAGCACATCTATGAGCGGATCTCTTTTTATCATTTATACTTACACCACACTCTTCCTAAACATGATAAATACATCTTTGCAATTCTTTTCTTGTCATAAACTTCCTGATCTATCTTAGCACTATTATTAACAGGATTCTTCATATGCTTAATCCAGTCATCAGCATCATATGGATCATCTACATATTCTGCCACATTTTGAGTTACTTCCGGAATACAGGCACATTTTGTCGTAACAACCGTTGTTCCCATAATCATCGCTTCGATAGGTGGAATTCCAAAGCCTTCAAAAACACTCGGAAAAAGAAACGCCTTTGCATTAGCATATAATGAATTTCTATCTGCAGTATCTATAAAGCCTGTAAGTTCTATTACATCTTCAAGACCTTCTTCTTTTATCTGCTTTTTTATTGCATCTGCAGCATTACCATTTATTCCTGTAATTAGAAGCTTATGACAATAATCGCGCTCCAAGCTATGCTCTTTAATAATCTTTTTCATTACTTTTATAAGCGTAGGAATATTCTTGTGTTTAATAAGTTGTCCCACAGTATAATAGTAAGATTTACTCTCGATTCCATACTTTTTTGAAAGAATATCAAAAGAAGTTTGCTCATCTTTATCAAGCACCACTGCATTATAAATAGTAGCCATCTTCTTAGGATTGAAATGATATACTTTCACAAGATCCTTTGCTACATAATCAGAAATTGTCACATTAAAATCAGACTTCCATTTATCTGTCAACCACAAAAGTTTAGAGTAAACAACCTCATGCAAAGGATGATATTGTGGATAATGATATGCCTGAATATCATGGATTGTAGTGATATACCTGATTCCAAAATTCATAACTGGTCTATCATATACAGGGCTAAAACATAGTTCCAAGCCATTCTTTTTCAAAAATCCTGCAAGATGAAGATTCTGCCAAATAATTCGCTTCGAAATATTAGCAGATTCTATACCTGCAACGACAAGTTTAAAGCGCTTATCCTGACTGTAATGCTTAAATGTATCTGCATTATCTTCAGATACAATTAATACAGCTTCAAAGTCTTCTTGAAGCAGTATCATTCCATCTAGTAAGTTTCTAGTCATGAACTCAGTTCCACCAACTTTTCCTGGACGAACCCACAACAAATTTATTCCAAATCTTAACATAACAACTCCAATTCAACTGAAAAAATGGTGACTTCTTGATATATACAATAACCTTTTTATAGCTTTCAAATAAAATCTCTTATTATAGGAATCTTTTTCATAATACTAATAGAAATAAATGCTATTCCTGCAACTAGAATTGATACCAGCACAACTCCTGCAAATGGATGAATCATTACTGCATTTATTCCCAATGGATGATCAAGAATTTCAATAACAGCAGCGTGTATCAAATACACTCCGAAACTAACTGAAGATAGCAAGTATATGCAATTTTTCAACTTATCACTTTCTATTTTGAAGTTTTCTTTCATCCAGACAAATAGCGAAGATGAAAACAGTAATGTTATTATAGAAAAATCACTTCCAACAAACGTAATGTTAATGCCTGTTATTTTCGTCAAAAACGGTAATCCCAAAAGCATAAAAAAGCTAATAATTCCGCCTAAATACAATAACATTCTACTTTTTTCCTTCACAAAGCCTTTGGACAAATAATAACCAATAACAAAATATCCAAGATAGCTGGTGGGCATTTTTAAACGAAGAGTCTCGATACTTTTACTAAATTGGACTAATAAAATGCTCTTGTCTAGGATGCCAAAACCTCTCAAAAAATCATCTATAGAAGGAATCAAAAAACCAAAAATCACTATAAAAAAACAAAAATATCTTGTTAATACCATATCTTTTGCAACTGGCTTTATTAAAGGAATCATCATATAAACACCGATTATCATATACAAAAACCACATATGATAATGCCCTTTAATAAACTCCGTAAGAAAAGATTCCATGTTATCTTTTTGTCCATTTGTAAAAACAGTTAATAAAGTATAACCCAATGACCATAATATAAAACATTTCAAAATATGTCCTATATTATGCTTATAAAGTCTTTGTATACTAACATTTTTATTACTGCCTAGAAAAAGTGCTCCGGAAATCATTACAAACATTCCAACAGCCCAGTGCGTAATACAGTTCCATTGACTAAGCCAAAAGTATTCTCTGGTAGCACTATCTAGCTTGTCCATATATGTTGATGATACATGTAGCACTATTACTGTAAATGAAGCTAGTATTCTTAACATATCCAAATAGTATTTTCTGCTATCATTTTCCATCAACAAAACTCCTAACTATTATTTCAATTTGTATATCAAACGTTTTTTAAGTAACTTGTCACTAAACCTTCGCTTAATCCGAGAAGAAAAATTGAATCTATTCCAATTTATCCCCAACTATAGAAATAAAGCACAAGTGGAACTACGCCTATAATTAACGATATTCCTGCTCTAAGTGGAAGAAGCCAAAAAGGAATATCCTCACCTTTTTTGGTAATAGCAAAATCTTTTTTCCAGAATGGCCAGTTAAGTATTGCAAAAATAAGTACAAGCGCTGTATATACTGAAAGTCCAATGCCGACTGCATAATTCTGTAAGCGTGCATCTGCAATATAATTTCTAAGTAGTGTTACTACACTATCACCTGATCCAGAACCTGGCGTCACAACATGTTTCCACAATGACAGGCTAACAATTTCAGCCTTGAAACACCATGTAAAATAAAACATCTGAGCAAAGATAAATGCTGCTGTCATCAAAGTTTCAAGCATAATATTTATATACTGATACTTCTTATTCAGAAGAATAAGTGCAACAACATATGGTACCATAAGAAGCTGCCAATATGGATGAGAATAAGCAAGCGTAAACTGTATGAAATAAGCGATAAAACCACAATACATCACGAGCTTTCCATTCTTCCATACCTCTTTTTCTTCATGCATATAACACCAGAAAAGGAATGCAATCTCACCAAAAATAAATAAGAAAAGTATACCAAATGCTATATTTCCTCTATCAAACAAATCCATATACACAGGCTTAGCAACATTTGTCCCGGAACTACTCGGAGAAAATACACATCCGTCCACAAGTTCAGGTCTTCCGTATGGAAATACTATCCAGAAGAATAAGCATGGAATCATGACAAGTATCATTTTAAGAAGTATTCTGCTTATTCGCTTTTCTTTTAGCAATAAAAGCGGAACAAATACAAGAAGTCCGAAATACTTAAACGGTGCTACAAGTGCAAAAACGATAATAAATTTCTTCTCATCGTTTCGCAAATAATACGTAAGCCCCAGCATTGTCAATGTCAGGGAAATGATATCATACTGACTTAATACAACCAGTCCAGAAACATAAAATCCAGAGGTAAAGAACATTAATATGCCTGTTTTCCTGTCATCTTCGCCAATTCCAAGTTCTTCCAACATAGAACGAAAAGTTTTAATAAAAAGGAAAGAAAAAAACAGCATCAAAGACTTCATCCACATAAGACACAAAGAGGAATGAAAAATATCAATTGATGTTATCTTCTCAACAATCCATAAAGGCAAATTCCATATAGCAAAAATAATGTACATTGGAAAATCATACAAAGGAACATACTGCATATTTCCAATTAAAAATATCTGTTTATAGAACTGCCTGATATTTCCAGCAAAAAGAATATCCCAGAATCTAACACCCTCTAATCCGGTTTCATAAAAATCAGCATAGAAATAACTATAGAAAAGGGCTACCGCTATAAACGCATAACCATAAATCCATATATTATTTCTTTGAACTTTATTCTTAGTATTTCCCATATATGTTTTTTATAAACTCCCATCCTGCTGCTTATATTTGTTACTTGTATTTTCTGTTTCCACTATATTTACTTACAATCTGCTTGCATCTATTTTTATAATAAAACAATGCCTCGACATTACTTTGTCTTGTTTAATGCTTTAGTAAAGTTTTTAGTAAATTCTTCTCTTCCACTTGAAGATAAATGAAGCCAATCAACAAAATAGTCAACATTGCCCGTATCAAATGATATCACATCTTCTGCAACTTTTTCATCATTTATTTCAGAATTGCATGTAAACTTGCTATCCTCTATCAAATAAAAATCAACATTATTTTTCAAAAGAAGCTTAATATAGCTCTTCATAAGTCCAGCATAATTGTCCTGTGCCATAATGCTGGCATATTTGGGTGTTTCTATAAATGTAATTGGAATATTATTATTTTTACACAGGGAAATAGTTTTTTTAACATAACTCTCCTGATTCTTGTTAAAAACAACAGGCAATATTTTATCATAATCTGTTTTCTTTAGTTTAGCTATCCTATCAGCTTTAGACATGGAAACCATGCCATCAACGCCGCCTCCCATCTCAACCTGAAGATTTCCTCCTTGTAAAAACTGAGCATTTGTTATTTTATAATCTATTGGCCATGACAAAAGTCTCTCATTGCCAGTTGTAACAAACATATCCCAGAAATTTTTTATAGGACTATCCGAAAATCTGCTCATATCTTTCCAAAGCCTGCATTTAAACGCAAAATCTGTTTCCATCAAAAGCCTGCTATCTTCAACCCATGGATCAACTGTCATAGCAAAAGCATACAAGTCAACATATAAATGCCTGATTTTGACTCCCTTTTGCAAAACATATGCAAGTTCCTCGTAGCATTGAAAAGGCCTTGTTCCATTATATGATAATATATAGTTTACTCCGTCAACATTTTGATTTAACACATTTATATCGAGCCCTTTTCGAAACATTGATGATCCAATATAAATATTGACACCCTTACCATCATTATACTCGCCATTATGATAGCCCGTTATCAAAGCCTGTACTCCATAATTTGCATGAGACAACAAAAGCCTTGCATATTCATTTTTTATCAAAATAAGCATCAGCGACAATATAAGCGCAAATGCAATGCTTTTAAAAATTTTCTTCATCTTTCACCTTTAGTAATTTGCATACAAAAAGCTTCCAGAGCCTGTTACTCCGAACATAATAATAAATAATACATATAAAAAGATTCTAAAAGACTCTAACTTGTTGTATCTACCTACATGGTACTCATTATCATACTCAACTACAAACATAAATACCAGCATTATAAACAAAGTCAAAACATATGCTACGCAGGTGCTATCACTTGTAAATGGAAGTATTGAAGCAGTTATAGTCTGATAATTAATCGATATTGAATCAAACATGTGTACTACATACAATGCCGCATCCGCAAATGTATTAGCTCTGAACAAAATCCATCCAAACAGAGCAATCACGAACACTAAAATCTGTCTTAACGACCTAATAACTGGATTTATTTTATTTTCAGCTATATCTTTTTTCTTAGAAAAAACTCCAGATGTAACATTCCAAAATCCATGATATATTCCCCAGACAGGATATCTCAAACCACTTCCATGCCATAATCCGCAAATAAAAAATACAGCAAATACATTTAATTTAGATCTCAACTTAGAAACTCTGCTGCCTCCAAGAGGAAAATAAATATAGTCTCGTAGCCATGTCGACAAAGAAATATGCCATCTATGCCAAAAATCCTTCATATCTAATGCAAAATAAGGCCTATTAAAATTCATATCACAGTCAAGTCCAAACATTTTAGTAGTACCTATAGCAATTTCTGAGTAACCTGCAAAATCAAGATAAAGCTGCAACGAATATAAAACAGCAGCAATCCATAACGAAATCGAAGGATAAAACTTATACGAACCAAAAATAAGTTCAACATATGCGCTCATTCTATCTGCTAAAACAAGTTTTTTAAACAAACCCGATATAACAAGTTTTATACCATCGCCAAAAAGCTTATTATCAAATTCGATTCCCTTATTAAAAGAATCTTCTATTTGTTTAAATCTAGCAATTGGGCCACTTACCATTTGAGGAAAAAACAACACATAAGAAGCATAATTAATAATGGAACAATTTCCATCAATCTTATTTTTCCTAATATCAACAAGATAACTAATCTGCCTAAAACTATAATATGAAATCCCAAGAGGCATGATAACCTTTAGACTTAAATCCATTCTTTCAGCAAAAAAATTGAAATACTTAAAAAAGCACAGCACAATAACTATCACAATTATTCCAAACCAAAGAATAATATCTGCACTGCCTTTTATCGCTTTTTCTTTTACTTCTTTTTCTTTCGAAAGTTCCCTGCCAAGATACCTTCCTATAGCCCATGAAAACAAAGTCTGTGCTACAACAAGTGCCAAAAAGCGTAAGTCAACTAAACTATAAAATAACAAACTTTCAAGGAGCAGAATAAATACTCTGCTCCTTTTAGGAAATAAGTAAAAAACACATATGCAACTAATTATGAATAACAAAAGAGCATAAATACTCCCATTTAAATTGTTAAGCCAAAGCGAAATAAAACTCATTCGCCTCTATCCTCCCAAAAGTATCCTTCATCAAGATATCTCATCTTATAATCAGCAGTCGTCTTAGGATTTATACATCTAAAAAGCATCAGCACATAAAAGCTGAATAAAGCAACTGAAATAATATATGCAAATATTCGAAAAATCTTATTCATAGTACTCCTGAAAAAATAATGTCCTGCTTTATTGTTTTAGTAATTCGTTCGAATAACAAAAAGTATACTTTATTGTTTCTATATAGTCCGTTTTACTGTTTGTATATTTCGTCGCAGACACGCTTTCGCTTGATTATAAACGTAGTGGTACGTAATGCGCTAAAAAACAGCGCATAAGTACCAACGTTTATAAACAGTTCTGCTCATGAAATATTACAAGCCAGTAAAACTAATCTACTAAGTATTTAAAACAATAAAGTATGACTTCTTGTCACTTATAATCAGAAACTCGCATTTACTGCGAGTTTCGTGAGAACAAAAGTCAAGTGGCAAACTGGTTCAAGGCGAAGCCTTTTTTAATGGCAAGTTTGCGTGGTTTTTGGAACGCAGTGACAAAAATCTATAGATTCTACTCAGTGCGAGATGATTTAAATCCATCTTCCAATGAATTACCTCTAAACTGCAGCTCTTCAAGCTGAGCACTTTCTGGTGTGCTAGGAAAATAATTATAGTCTGACTGAGCTCCCTGTGTTGGGACATAGATTATTATATCAGAACCATCTTCATACTTTAATCCGGTTTCATGACCTTCTACTGAAAATGACTTATAGTCTGCTGGTCTAAACAATCCTGCATTTTCCACATTAAGGTCAATTGCAGAATAGACTTCTGTGATTAATACCGCACCTGCACACAAAGCTAAAATGTTATTCTCTCGAACAAGTGTTCCCAAAACCACCATGCAGATAATCCACATGTACAATTCACCATATCGAATCAAAGGTGCAGACTGCATCCAGAAAACGAATGAGCAAACTGCAACGAACATAACGAAATCTTCCTGTACAAGCTTTTCTTTCTTTACAATCTTTTTCAAAAAGTGAAGTACAAATACTATAAGCGCTATAATATCCACGACAAATAATATCTGGCTTCTAACACTTAAATTAGAATACCATACAGGAAGCCATTTCAAAAATCCAATAGACATCGGATCTTCCATGTACTGCACTCCTCTTCCCCACATGATAATACCATCACTATCAAGCTTTGCAACTGACTTTGGCATTTTCCAGTCAACATTAAATAAATCAATAGAAGTTACAGGATAAATAAGGTATCCGGAAATAATAACGTTTCTTGCCAAAAATGGTGCTACTACGATAAGTCCCATTGCTACAAAAATAATAATCTGTCTCCAGTTTTTCTTCTTTATAAGCTCAACAAGCGGATACAGTACAAGAAGCACTATAAGCCCTGCAGACAGCTTTAAAGTAACTGAATATACTCCAAAGATTGCTATAAGTCCAAATAAAGCTATACTATCCTCTTTTCTCTCAATAAATTCAAACCATTTAATAAATACAAAGGCGATACAATGCATTACAAGAGGGTCTGTATCTGCAGATCCATAGGACATTAGTCTTCCTATTATATAGATAATAGTTACTATTTTTAATAAATCAGATACTAGAACTCTTTTAGTTTTAACACTTCTAATAGTAAGCGCACAATAACAAACCATTAAAAATGCAAAAAAGCCGTTTAATGCATGAAGACTTTGACCTACTACTGAACTCCAACTATACAAAGCTCCCAGACTTTCATAAGCACTGTTATAAGCAAATCTAAAATGCAGATTCCCAAGACCTTTCACAGTTCCATATTTTTCAATCCATTCAACTGCCTGAATATGATACATATATGTATCGCCAAGATATGGTGTTGATGATCCTATCGCAAGGAAAAAAAGTCCTATTACCACTATAAGTGCTTTCTTCCATGTCTTAATCTGCCCTATAGCAGCAAAGCTTCTCTCAATTTCATTTCTAAAGCTCTTTTTTACTACAACTAGAGAAATAACAACAATAGCACCAAGAACAATATTCGCCTTAACTCCCACTCTATAAAAAAGGCTAAAGGTTTCAGCAAAAACTGTAGTGAAAGCTGTACCTATTGCAATACGAGCTTCTACTCTATTTAACCTACAGCTAAATATCTTTTCAAAAAGGCTTCCCAGTCCCCAGCCAATCATATATATGGAAATAAATGCCCAGCACCAGTTTATGCAATTAAGTATCATTCTAATAATCTCCCTCTATGCACCCTTCAAAAATTTGTTAACACGCTCACTACTACACACTCAGCATCTACAGACTTTATGAAATACCCTCAATAATAATATACTGCTTTCCCAATCTTAACCAAACAATACATTCGGAGGCATAACTGTCTTAACCACAACGACTGTTACTCCATCGTACTTAGTTATTGCAAAATCACCAGACATTAATTTCTCATACTTATTTTTAAGATTTGAATTCTCGATTTCTTCCTGCTTGTCAATACTTGGAGAAAGAAGCTGCATACCTTCATAGTTCTGAATATGTGCTCTTATTGAACTATCCTTATAGCAATATAAATTTGTAGTTGCTACAGGCCATATTACGTCATACAATTCCGGATCATATTTAATAGGACTTACGCTTTCATTCTTGTCCCAAGATGTGATGTTAAGGAAATATACTTCATCTTTCTCGTACGAGAAATCTTCCCTACTATCTAGTGATGACAATATTCTAGTGCAAAGTGTTGCATCCTGTTGCATCACAAAAGCCTGAACCTGGTATCCGTTATTATCAAACAGGAAAAAACCATACATCATCATTATAAAATCAGCCAAATATACCATTAAAAGTTTCTTATATCTTCTAACATCATATTCAGCAACTCTTTCAGCTAGCATAACAGTTCCAGCTAATAGGAATATAAACGGAAGTCTGTGTTGTCCTTTATACATAAAGGTATATCCTACCAGAGTAATCGTACATATTGCTACTGGAAGAAGTGCCACTCCAAGAACAGCCAATATTTTTCTTGATTTATCTATCTTGTTCTTATTCTCTTTAAAAAGAATACCAAGAAATAAAATATCCAGTAGATATGCAATGTATATAGTAATACTAAACTTGGGAATAATCTGAATCTTCCATATTCCCTGAACAATAAACTTCTTGTAAACCTGAATAATATTAGCTCCGATATGGGTAATAAAACCTCCTGTAAGTGCATCTTCAGCACCCTGATATCCAGTCATACTATATCCGCCAAATACTACAATTCCGATACATAGTATTAATACCATTATTCCTAGAATCACTAGAACTGATATACTCTTCCAGGCTCTGTTAAGCAAATATCTGGTACTAACCTCAGTATTATCAGCAAGTTCTGCAATAAGCCATAGTAAAACAAGTGTCAAATAGCATGACATAGCTGTTGGCATAGTAATAAGAGATAAGCCAAACAAAACAGAACCTCTTATCATCTGTTTTTTAGAATTTTCTTTTCTGGTAACGCAAAAGGCTGCAATAGTTGCAAATAAAAATGCTATTGGATAAGACACTTCACCTAGCACAATATTGGCCTGAGTAGTAGGTGATACCTGCAAAAGAGTCGCAATAGCAATACCTCCTGCATAAGACTTAATCTTAAACATCGAGATAATAAAAAGCGCCATCACAGCCATAGTAATAATAGTAATCCAGCCTGATACATAAAAAGCTCTATACCATGTTTGAATTAAATCTATAAATCCGCCGAGTATTCTTCCTGTACTTGCACCATGGAACATAAATCCAAGTCCCTTAGGCGGAGCTGGATAATTTATCATAATAATATCATCACTTCCTGGCATATTCACCATATAGTACAGATGACTTATGATACCTGATATAATCCCTGTAACAAAAATCGTAAGTGATTTTTTTACATCTTTACTACTATTTAGCTTTTCCAAAAATGTTTTAATTATACTATCCAAATTAATACTCCCTGTAAAGCAAAGTTATAATCACAAAAATATCTTAAAACAAGGTTCCCTGCTCAAATACTTCGATGTGAGAAGTTCTTATTTCTTCAATTTCACTTCCTCTTTGATGTTTTGCCTGTAAATACTGCATTCCGTTTTTCAAACTGGCCATAACAAGATTGAGCACATAAATATTGTCAAATCTTCCATAAATCGAATCACCGCCAAGACCTGACAAACATATTAACTGCGTATGATTCTTTTTTGCAAGATTCATCATAGGTTTTAGCAAATGTTCCGAATAAGTCATTCCAAACGGATTATCCATAAGAAGTACTTTACCTTCATTTCTATCTGCAAACAAATCGCTTTCATCTCTTCTTATATAATGAAGTAACGATGATAGAATAACAAAAGTTGACAAAAAGCCCTCTCCTCCAGAATTCTTGGCAACTTCTTCCCAGCTTATAGCATACTCTTTCTGTTTCTCAATTTTGTAGAGTTTAATTCTGACATTAGATGTCCCAATAATCTCATCATACATAGCTTTTGTATTTACTTTAGTTCCTATGTATTCAGCTATGCTTTCATTACGTTTGAATAACCCCATACAATGCTTTGTTATTTCTTCTATAAAATCTCTTACCTTGACTTTATAAATCTCTTCATTATCCTGCCAAGCCGGCAATGAAATGGTCAACATTTTAATATTACGCTCTCTGACTGAAATTGTCGAGTTACTATCTATTTTGCCCATCTCCAAATGAACCTGCCTTATATAATCAAGGATTTCTGATAAAATGCTTTCTTTTTCCTTCTCAATCATATCCAAATCAACAGCAATTTTCTTCATCAACGAATCATAAGCATTTACGCTTATTTCTATCTGACGAAGAATTTCTTTTGGCTCATCCAAAAGTCTAAGCATAGCTTCTAATGGCTTTTTATAATAAGGATCTGCAAATACAGGATTAAGAAATACATCATTAATACAGTCTGACAATCTGTTTCTGCATCTTTGCTGCTCTTCTTGTGCCTTCATATAAGAAGAAACAAGTCTGCCTCTATATTTCCTTAATTCATCTTCGCTCATACTCCTAAAATCTTCTTCAAATGTTATTATAGCTGATGGTTCAAGCTCTTCATACTCAGCAAGTGAAGCCATAACTGCCTTAAAACTCTGTAAAGAAGCTATAATACCTTCAACTTTTTTATCGATTTCTTTTATCTCATATCGAAGGACTTCAATCTTTTCATCAAAATTTTGCTCTATAATCTGCTCTTTTGGAAGAACATCTACAAAACCAGTCTCTTTTTTCATCTGAGAAAACATTGCCTGTGCTTTAGCTTCTAATACCGACACTTTTTTATCTTCTTCATGAAAGCGCTTTTGTTTGATATCTCTCTCGTTTTTGCAAACAGAAAGCATTTTGAGACACTTATTCTCATTTTCTTGTGATGCATCAATCTCATCAAAGCATTCTTCTGATAAACCATATTTAGCTATAGTGTTTTCAAAATTTCTCTTCGCCCTGTTTAATCGCTTTTCTTGCTCTATTAATTCGTTCTCCAAAGAGCTTATATCTGCAGAAACGCCTTTTGTAATTGCCATATATTCTGCTTCTAATTCTTCAAGAGATTTTCCAAAAGTTTCCTTTATTTCTCCATCACTTTCGCTAACATCTATTTTTCTATCTTTATAAACTTCAAATAAATCCTTTTTCGTATTCTCGTTATAAAGCTTAGACAAGAGCTGCTCTTTAAGACTTGTATTTTGCAAAATCAAATCTCTATCTTTGTCCGCAGCCTTCTTTGTCACATCTTTCCTGCTTTCGAGACGTTTTCTTTCCTCAATTTTTCTTGTCTTTTTTTCTATCTTTTGGACATACGCATCATATAGTGCAATAAATTTATCCATTTCAAGATTCTGGTCAGAAAGGACTCTTCTTTTATCTTCAATAATCCTTATTTTTTCCGCATTTTCTTTGATTTCTTCTTTGTTTCTTATACGAAGCGTCTCATTCTCCGTTATTTTTTCATCAAGTTTTAAAAGATTATCCTCGTAGTCTTTAAGCTGCGCTAAAGCCTCTTCTTTTTTTATTTTAGTTACATCCTGACCTCTTATTATTTCTCTTCTTTTGATATATTCTTCTTTTTCTTCAAGTCTTATTTTAAGCTTATCTTCTAATACCTTGATTTCTTCTTTTTTTAAAGAAATCATTTCAGCTAAAGAATCTTCATTTAAAAGTTTCTCGTTGAAATGTATAAAAAAGCTTATGTTATCAAGTTCAACAACACTTGAATTTCTATTTAAAGATTCTATAATACCATTTTCAAGTTCCTGTCTAAGGACAATAGGAACAGGCATAGAAGTAACAATCTCCTCATCTACATTCTTTAACCTTTCAAGTTCTTCTCTTGTAAGAACCAAAGAATATGGAAGAAAAGGATTTTTCCTTACAAGCTCTAAGTTTTCCTTCTCTGACTTTCCATTCTTTTTCAAAAAATACATGCCAAAAATAACCGGAATAAGATTTTTATCAAAAACCTCTTTGATAGTCAAAGGAAGTTCAGTAATAATACCTTCTTCCAATGCTCTAAGTTCTCTTATAAGCCTATAGTCATTTTCTTCCATCTGTCTGATATTCGTAGACATATCCCTTATTTTCAGGTCAAACTTCTCAATAATCTTATCTTTATCATAAATCATATCTTCTGAAAGCTGCAGATATGACATAATATCTCGTCTACTTTTTAATTGACTTTCAAAGTTTTCAACGCATTTTTTACAAACTTCAAGTTCGCTTAGAAGCCTTCTTTTTTCAACTTTGTCATCAGAAACAAGACTCTCATATTTTCTATCGAGAATCTCCATTTTTTCCATTTTCTTCTTTAAATTTTTGCACTCATTATCTGCTTCAACAAACTTTTTTGATACATCGGCCTTCTCAACTGTAAGCATACCGTCTTCATAGTATCCCAAAATATTTCTTCGAAAAACTGTATTAAATCTTTTATTAAACTCGTCTTCCACAGAAGAAAAGTTAGAAATGCTTCCTTCTAAGATTCCTAGTTCGTGCGATACCTTTGAAACCATATTTTCTGTCTCTTCTAAAAGAGCTGTTCTTTCCATAAGGCGAGACGTAATTTCATCAATTTTTGCTTGGATATTAATACTCGACGCTTTGGTTTCAGCACACGTGTCAGCATATTTTCCATAAATGACAGTTCCTAACAACTCTCTTCTAGGCTCTAAATCCTCATTTTTTCTTTTGGCAACTTCAAGCTTTGCTGATAAAGTATCTTTAAAACTTTTCTCAGATTCTCTAACTTCTAAAAGTCTCTTTGCTTCAATCTCATGAAGTTTTCTTTGAATTTCTTCAATATCTCTGTCTATTCCAGAAAGCTCCATTTCTGTCATATGAAGATTTGACAAGGTATCTTCCTTATCTGTCAAAATTGCATGAATTTTTGCAGAATACTTTTCATAGACTATTTTTCCAATCTCAGATAATTTGTCTTTTCTTTTATTATTATAGTCATCTATATTATTTTTTGCTTCTTCCTGAAGTATACCTATTTTTTTGCAAAAAGAAATAATATAGTCCCTTTGTTTTTCTACAACGTCTTGTTGAAGAGAAGCCTTTTTAGCCACTTTCTTAACACTTAAAGTATCTGTTTCATCGTCTCTTTCAACCAACTGCTTAAACAGCGTTATAGCTTCTTTTCTCTTAATCTTATCTTCATTCTCATAGCATTGACGAATGTGGCTACTTGTTATTTTATTAAATTCTTTAATTCTGCTGCCTTCATTATCAAGTTTCTTCTCAATAGCTTCTAAAAACCATTTCTCAGTAAGTCCCTTCTCATCTCTACAGTCCGCAAATAAATCAACAAGGCCGCCTTCCTTAAGATTAACCTTCTTGATAATATTCTCCCATTCTCTGTAATCAATTTTATATTCACACAGCTTATCGAAATACTGACGCTGCTGAACACCATGATTCATGTCATAATAGAAAAAATTTGCTTCCTTCGACTTTTTATATGAATCAAACAACTGCTTACATGCGACATAGTTTTTCAACTTGATATCTTTAGAACTCTTCTCCACCACAGGAAGATGCCTAATATCCCATTCACACTCGCCATCATAAATGCTGATAATAGATGTAATCTCTAATTCATCATGTGCGTCATCCTCACCAGTCTCATCGGGATTTTTGCGAATCATAAAACCATTCAAAAGTTTCCTATCGCCGCCGTCAAGAAGCCATTCAATCAAGATAAATGAAGGTTTAGTTCCTGTAAAGTAGTTTTCAAATGGACGGTCTTTCGTTCTTCTGTAATTCTTATGAACAAATGGCGCTGTAAGCATCTGCACCAGAACTGACTTACCACCGCCATTTTGCAAAGAAAGAAGCGTGCTCTTACCATTAAGATGAAAAAACTCATCATTAATTCGAATACTTCCATTATTGTAGTTTATATTTATTAAACGAATTGAATTAATCGTGCCCATTATATATCTCCTGTCACTTTGTTCTAAATGATGCACAAATATCTTGTATTCTCTTATAGTTATTCTCATTCAAGATATTATAATCCATGAAATGATCAAGTTTAACCGTGGTAAAAATCATTTCATCACGTTCAACATAATCAATTAATCCCTGCTTCTGGAGAAAAATCAAAATATTGTGAATAAATCCCTCTTTAGTGGTTTTTAGTTTTCTTCCATCTTCATCAGACCTTAAAGCTTCATATGCTGCTTGCATATCATGAAAGGCTATTCCGACTTTTTCTTCATCCTCATCTGACATCTTCTCACAGCCTTCCTTAAGCCTTGCCGAAATACTGTTTTGAAGTTCTCCAACACGCAAGAATTCTCTAGTCTTACTACTAAGTCCCTGACCATCATAAAATTCAATTAATAGTACCAGTATCACAAACTGAGACAGATAATAATCTTTATCTGTTCCACCCGATTTACACAACATTTTCTTAAGCATAGTTTTAGTAAAGCCAAGACAGGAATTTCCTTCTTCTGGAATTAAATAAATCACATTTCCATAACGCTCGATATGACTTTCTGCGATTTCTCCCTGACTCTTAACTATATTCTGTATCTCTTCATTTTCTACATATAACCTATACAAACGCTCATCTGTATCTACTTTTAACTCGTGATATTTCAACAGATGATAGAAAATTTCCTGACTTAATTGTATTGTTTCCATATCATATGCCATACTAAAACCTCTTTAAAATGTACATAATTATAGATTTTTGTTCTCACGAAACTCGCAGTAAATGCGAGTTTCTGAATGAAATTGACTAGAATCCTGCTTAGCAGGACAAAATTTCTCGTTTTCCACGATAAATACTTTAAAGCAGTACTATCTCCACTTCAGAACACCTTATTGTCTTAAGTAAATGCTCATTTGAATAAACATTTTCAAACAATACTTGCTGATTACCTATTCTGTACACATAGACTTTTTTTACTTTCTGAGCATCATCAAGCTCGTCTAATATCTCAAGAAGCATAATATTAGCTTCAAAAGTATCTTTACTATCATCTATATAAAAGCTTTTCTCTTTCCTAAGACTATCAATATCAAGTTCTGCAGCCTTTAACAATTCCACCATCACTTCCTTGAAAACATCTACAGTTGGAATCAGCTCATCAAATGCATCCTTATTCTGAGCTATGCTTTTTAACTCCGAAAGACGAATCTTGCCACTCCTATATGCGTTACCAATAACAAAATTCATGCAAGAATAATACTTTTTTCTCTTCTCGAGTCTAATTCTTTCCTGTTCCTCTTCCCAAGCTTTTTCATCGAACAAAACCTCCAAAGCCTCATCTTCATCACACTTTTTAGAAGAAGGCTTTTGAAGCTGCACAGCTGTTGATAAGTTGTATATTCGGCTTGGATCTCCGCAAAAAAGAGGTGATAGAAAGTTGTCAAAATCTCCCAGAATTTCTGGTCTTTCCAACACTTTGTCGTATACTTCTTTTCGGAAAGAAAAACGCCTTATCATAGAAGCCTTAGACATGTTTTCAAGTTCTGCCGAATATAAATCTTTTAAATCAAAATAACTATTTAGTACATTTTGGTGTTCTTCAAGTACATGTCCAAGATACGAATTTATTATACCAAGATTGTGTAGATTCTCTTTTTCCGTCTTATCTAACTCCCTGATATTTATGTGCGTATTCTCAAGCTCCTCTTTTCTATTAGTGACCATTTCTCTAAAAGCTTCGAAACGTGGTCTTGATGATGCTATCGAATCGAGATTTTCATGTAATAACTGCTCATATTCAGTGACAGAGTAGTCAAGGGCATTTCTCCTTATCCTGCGCATAGCATCTCTTGCCCGCTGAACTTGTATTCTTAACTCATTAAAAATCTCTTTAACATCATCTACTGCCTTATCATAACTTTGCTTTTCTAAATGCATTTGGAATAACAGTTCCTGAATAGTAAGACGCATATTATTTTCAATTTCCAAAGTCGAAAGAAGAAGATTATATCCATCTTCTGTAAGCTTGTAAGATGTTCTCTTGATATCTCCATTCATATAGACAATTTCATTTGTTATATATCTAATAGGAATAAGCTTGTATTCTTTTTCATCAAAATCATAGCCATCAAAAGTGCGCATTACACCGTCATTACTAAGAATAGTATTTAAAATGAATATAGAAAGCTGCCTACATTCATCGAAATTCCAATTCTTGTCGGGCCAATATTCTGATAAAGAATCCAAATATGCAGCTATATCATCAATTGTACATGGAGTCTCCTTTAACGAGTTTTCCATTAAAAAGAGCATCACAGTAAATGTAATATTTATCTGCTCATCAGATTTCTTAACATTATATTTTATCCAGGTATTCTTCTGAACAATGTTCTGAATCAATATAGAATATAGGCCTACATTACGCATTCTTCTTGGAAAATTGGCCAAAAAATCATATTTCATAAGGTATAATCCTGCACTGACAATATTTCTTGTGGTATATAGTGATTTGACTTTAGCAAGCTTTGTACAGCTTCGACATAGTCTTTATTAAAATACGCGAAAAAATCAGTACCGTCAACCTTAACCTGTCCCTCTTTCATAGAAGGAAGATTGTTAAGTTGCAGCGCTTTTTGCAACATTTTCTCGTAAAGTGCTGTAAACGGTACTATATTCAACCTTCCTTTGAAAGCCTTAGCAAAGTTCTCAAAGATACTGATTCCTTCATAATCTAAATCACCTGCATATAAAAAAGTATTCTGTTTATTTCTCATATATGGCTCAGTGAAAAATTCAAAGTCTTTAAATGCTCTACTAACCCTTTTACCTCCACCATAAACAATTGTTCCTATCTTTTTCCCTAACACTTCACTTATATTCTCATTTTCTATCAAAAACTTCCTCATCCCATAAAACGGATCTAAGTTTTCTGAAATCAGAATATTTTGCGGTTCTTCTTTGGATATTGACAAATACGCAAGTGGCTCCGCTGTCTGATACACATTCAAATCTGAAACTGACATATTACAATGCGTTAGAACTCTTGCAGCAGATATTCCATTTTCCTTTATGCCTGAAAGAAATTTCTCCCTCTGCCATATCGCAAAACTTCTTTCATTGACAGACATCATTATACTAAGCTCGTCTGCTGAATTCTCCAAGTAATCGCTTAACGCCAGAACAAAACCACGTTCAAGAAGATAAACATCCAAGTGTTTCAAATAATAATCAATGTTAATTCTAGTAGAAATTGAAAACCTAAGCTCGTTCTCTAAATCTGTAAAATCCGTTTCATCCTCATTCTTCCAATATCTAAGCGGAAGAGCTGGTTTCTTCCCATTTGTCGGAGATTTTTTTATGGGAATAATCTCTTTATTTTCTATCTTTGATAAAATATAGGCAGCTTCTTTGGTATATGAAGAAAAATGGTGCCCTTTTATTATTTCTTCATAAGTTATCTTTTTGGGCATATTATTTCCTGATTTCTTTCAATTATTCAATTATTAAAAACGCTTAATATAGCATGAATGATGTTTATAATCTTTGCTTGCATTAACCAATTCGCCATTATTCTCTTTCTGATTAAATTCATTGAATCAATTACAGTTGAATCTTTTCTTATAAAATCAGTCATGACCAGACGTATTACATCAAACTTCTGTAAATATTTATCCCATGATTTATCATCACAGGATTCATTTTGGGATAATTTTGTGTTTTCAAAGATTTCTCTACTACTTGTCGTCCTATCATAGTAGGCACAGACCATATCTACAGCCATAGTCTTACCAAACCTTCTAGGTCTTGAGATACTGATATACCTTTGATTAGTATTCAAAACAGAATTCAGATAAGTTATCATTAATGTCTTATCTACATATATATCCGAATTAAGTGCCATTTGAAATCTTTGTTTTCCTGGATTTACATATAATCCCATAATTTACTCTCTATTCTTTTGGTTAATGTTCACCTCAAAATAAATGGGGCATTTGTCTAACTATTTACGAGTTACATATATCTTCCAAAACAAAAGTATTAAAAAACAATCTTTACTTGCATTAACTAATTCGCCATTTTTTTCACACATGCCATTTTTTCTTCCTACTCAAACTGTTTTACCACTCAAATAAGTCTTCTGAATCCATTTTTTCAAAAAAAATCCAGACACTATCCCATTAATAGATTTAGGTAGCAACTTGTACATTAAATAGCGTATCACAACAGACTTATTGGCATTATACTTGTTACTGTTATAAAAACTCTCATCATAAAAAACAGAATTTTGATAATAATCCATATATATTTTTTTCATCGGATGATTACTATTACAGTACCATGGTCTAATAAATGAACTTCCACTAAAATGAACAACTACAGGTTTACTCAAAGCCATCTTGTGTTCTTCTTTTGAGTAATAGTTTTTCTCCTCTAATCCATATGCTCTACATATAGATTTATATGTCTTATACATAAAATTAGGAGATTGAACATTATAACAAAGCGGAATCTTAAAAATGTACTTATTCAAGACAACATTGATAATATCCTGATCTACAAGAGGATAATTTCCTCTAACTTCTTTCATGTGTTTTAAAATCTTATCTGTATAGTTACCTTTTTTCCACCTATCAATATTAATCAACATAACGCCAGAATTGTAATATAATGAGTTTTCAGGAATTTCTAAGGATTTAACATATTCCCTCTGTGTACAATCTACTGCCATTCCTAAAGTATATTCAATCGGAATTTCATATTCATATAAATTATTTAAATTTCCTACTACCAAAGTATCACAATCAATGTATATCGCCTTTTCTAAATTTGGCAATAATTTATCTATAAAAAATCGAGCATATGCTGTAAAACTAATTTTATTTTCTAAATTATATGAAACTGTAGTAATACTGCTGATTTGCTCTATAAAATCTTTGACATTAACATAGAACAAGTTCCGACCATACTTATTAGAAACCAATTTTAATTGCTCTTTATTATTGTCACTTATTCCATCATCTAAAATATATACATTTATTTCACCTGCATCTTTATTATTCTCAAACAGTGATTCTATCGAAACACCTGCCAAAAAAGAATAATTATCATCAGTTGCATATATAATATTCATCTTCTAATTCTCTCCAATTCTTTAATAATGATATGTAATTGGACTTAAAAATATTCTACTAAGCCATGATTTCTTTGATACATTATTTGACATTATAAGAGCAAAGCTAAAACATAACAAACTGTATAGTAAACAATTTATTACAGAACATTCAACTATTTCCTTATCACGAAGAAATTCCACGATTATTATAATAAAAAATTGAAAGAAGTATATCAATTGCGTATTCTTGCATATTACAGATAACACCCTGTCCAATGCATTTATGTTTGCTTCTTTTGATTTTGAACTATTTATAACAAGAAAAACAATTGCTGGAATCAAGCTTGCACCGCAAACTGTCATTAACATCATAAAACACAACTCTAATCCACTACTACCCTCACTACTAATATCGACAATATTAAAAAAGAAAACGAAAAATAACCACATTACCATGTTTATTGAAATGCAACTTATTGCTTTATTTCTGTCTATGCTCCAAAGTGTGCCAATCAAAAATATCATAATGTAAACTAATATTTTCCCAACTGAAGGAAGCTTATATAACAAAATAATATCAGTAAATGACAAAATAAGAATAGCACTCAGAAAAACTACTACTCTTCCCTTATCCAGTTTTCTTATAATTTCCAACAGAACAATTGAAATGCATAACACTGGAAAATACCACATATTATGAGCAGTAAGAACAAATATTTCTTTCAAACTTTTTCCAGAATCACCAATGCTATACAGCACTATTCTAAATAATGACAATATAAAAATATATGCTATAAAGCTCAAAAACAAATTCAACAATTTATAAATCCTATATTTTAGTTCATGTCTTACTGTATATTTTGAATATAAATAGCCGCTAATCAACATAAATGTAGGAACATGTGTTGTATAAAAGAACAATAGTATTTTACCTAACACTTCAGGATTTATACTCATACTCCCCCATGTATGATATAAAACAACACTTATAGCTGCTATAGCCTTTGAATATGTAATATATTTTTCTTTACCCATTGTCTTGTCCATATTATTATCACGTTATTTTTTTACTATTAGTTGTATATCTGTTTTATCCCCTCCTGATATGAATCATGATAAGGAAAAAGAACAGAATTCATCCATCCGTACCCATGTCTAAAAACGATAAAAACCCATTCTGCCATTTCCTTAGGTAAATTAACATATAAGAACCTCAAAAACTTCTCTTTGCTCCCCATTTTCGGAGATGGATATTCCTCTATATTATTCCAGGGATTTTGTTCCGTACGACAATAGTCCCACCACATTTTTTTCAAAGGATGTAATGAATTTTTTTCATGCGGTCTAAAAACAAAAGTCTGTGGAATATGTATTATTTCGGGCTTATCATACGCACTTTTGATTTCTTCTTTCGTCATAACAGGTGCATTGTTAAACCTAAGCTTATTTTTCCACTCAAAATAATATGTTATGCCATAAATGTTATACTTTAAAGGCAATTGTGCCATATCATTTTGAAATTCAGTGTTAAGAAGTCCCTGATCTTTTGATCCGTAGATATCCCCATACTTTTTAATTCTAGAAATCAAACGCTCCTCACATTTTTTATTGCGCCACTCTTCAAGATTAAAATAAACCATTTCAGCAACACAATACTTATGAGAACGCTTAAATCTACGTTCATAAAGCTTTTCTGACCAATTCATAGCAATTGGATGACCTTCAAAATCAAAATCTATAAGTTCATGCAAGTCACCTGTTACTAACGTATCAGTACCTATACTTATAAGTTTATCCACATCTGTGTTAGCAAAATACCTATCAATAAGCAACTTATAATATGTGACATAATTATTCCTATGTGCTGGCACTCCCCATGATTTGATTTCATTTTCCCACGAAGATGCATCTATAAATGTAATCTCAGACGGAATATCAGAAAAGTTCTTTTTTAATTCGTAAAAATTTCTTTTATTCTCATCCGTCATATCTCCAGAAGCTATAAAAATATTGTAAAAATATTCCTTACTTGCATTTAAATATAACGATGTAATTGCTGTTCCTAGCATAAATGCAAAATTATCACCACTCTGAAAATATATATTTATTCTTCTTTCATTCATAATTGTATCCTATTCTGTACTAATAAATAAGTTCACTGAGTTCTTAACTATACTTATAGAAAATGAATTTTAAACATCCATATGAAACTATATCAATACTTCACATAATCTATCTCACAGCTACTTTCATATTACTGTCCGGTAATATACAAAACTTCATTAGGATTATCCGTTCCATAATTATGTATTTTTCTTTATGAAAAAAGCTATAAAAAAAATTATATACATTTATTATGCCAGAATACCATGGTTCATTAATTCTTATCCCAATGTAATCTATAAAATACTTCCTAATTTGCTTAATCATATATGCTTCTATATATTTCCTAGATATCTTTTTAAACATTATCTCTCTATTAGTATCTATATCATTTTCAAAAATTTTTTTATTATATTCAAGAAACTATATAATTCTTTGTTTCGTAAATTAAGTAATATATATAACAACAATGATACTATTGCTGATAACAGCATTTTTAATAGTAGACCTAACAAATTTAAAACCACAATTTTTTGGCAAGCATAATAGCATATAAAAACCACTAAAAATGTACAAACAAAACTTTTTATCAAAATAAGAATATAAGATTTTAATTGCATTTTAAAATAATATTTAAATATATAATAAATATCTGAAGGTATATTTATGAATAAAAGTGTTATTATAGACGCTAATATAGCTCCAGCTATTCCTATTTTTCTTACCAATACAATATCTAAACATATATTAACAACTACATCTATTATATAAAAATAAGATCCTTCCCACCATATTCCTGTAACTTCGCGTAATGTTTCACATATACTAGCCATGCTTCTTATATAAGCATAAAAACAGAATAATACAACCGTATAATATGGCAATAAATACTTACTACCAACCCATAATTTAATAAAAGGTTGGTATAAATTCAATAGTACTGAAGCACATACAGTTGAAACTCCGCCTATGATAAATGTGTAATTTTTTAAAACTCCATAATTCGATTCCTTAGATTCTAAAGCAACTCCATTTCCCCAACTTGGTATGATTGCATTTTTCACGGAAGCAATAACCATTTCAACAACACTTATTAGTAGATAATAATTCTGATACTGTGCCAATAAAATCAATCCAGCAAACGATGAAATAATAATTGAATCAAACGAATTTCTTGACATTGTTCTTATTTTGCTAAGACCTATTGCTGATACTTTTTTTATAAATTGAGGAATAAAAGATTTTTCAATATTACCTTCAGACTTATATATAGTATACTTCTTATAAAAACAAATATTTATAAAGATTATATTTATAATAGGTGCAACCAACATCGCCAACGAATAAATAAAAAAATCTCTGTAAAAAACAATTATTACCATTTGAACAATATACATTATTGCTGCTGCAGTTCCACCAAAGAAATAAGCAAACTCTGCTCTTTGATCCACTTTAAAAATAACTATTTTATAGCTACCAAACAAATATGGAATAGCAAAGCTTAGTAAATATAATGAATAAATAATTTCTAGATTAACATCAGATGGATACTGACTATTCAAAATAAACTTATGTATAAATGGTATTGTTATTATTCCAAACAGAATTATAAAGGAGCCTACCATTAAGTAAAATTTTCTAAAAATATTAAGCAACCTTTTTATTTGAATAATATTCCCATTTGCATATGGTTTATGCATGTAAAACAGAATAGCAGAATCGATCCCTAAATCTGCCATATTAATAATACTTAATATCGAAGAAAATAAATTACCGACACCTGCATATTCCATCCCTATATAATGAATTATGAGTGTTCGCACAATAAAAGGTAAAATTGTTGTTACTATTGTAATATATATATATGAAACAAATCCTTTTATAGAACTCGTTATTCTTTTACTATTCATATCAGATAATAATACCTCATTTGAATCAACTGTTCACTATTTTTTTTAATTGTGATGCCAAATAATCCACGGCTTTCTCTCTAGTCAAATAATTAATAGCAAACTCTTGTGCATTATGGCCAATCTCACAAGCCTTCTTATAATTATTTTCTGCCCAGTCTAACCGTTCTGTTAAGTCAGATAAATCTGCCTTAACAGGAATATAATGCACAAATGGAACTAATTTATCTGTAAAAAACTCTTCCCATTCATCCTCAACAATAAATAATGGCCGTCCCGTAAACAATAAAATCTTTCGTCTTGATGACCACGAAATGCCTTCTATATCTAATAGATATTTAAACTTCGTCAGTTCGTTCATACTTACATGTTCAGATGTAAGACTTGATCTAATATCCATTCTACAATCATCATTAGCCATTTCTAACAATTTTTGCCTTTTATAATTGTTATTTGGATTACCTATCCAAAATAGCTTATCGATTATCGGATCAATTTTAGATGAATTCAAGATATCGTTTATTAAAATATTATAATCTTCTATACCACTTTCTTTCCAATTAATGAAATTATAATCAGGTATTAATTCAAAATTCTTATTATTTTTTTTTCTACTATAAGTATAAAACTTCCTATTTCTTACTCTGCATATATCATGGCAACTAATTCTCATATATATATTGCCGTTTAACTCATAATGAACTTTTTCAAATGCTGCTAATAGCATCTCAGCCGTTTTACACTCTCTATCATTTACATTTCCATAAAGCTTTATCTTCAGCTTATTATTTTTTTTATTATATTTAAAAACTATATCTTTTTGGCCTTCAATAAGTCTCTTAGCAACATCTATTATGTATTCAAAAGTCACCTTTTCGACTCCACCTGATCGGATAATTTCCTTTATTCTTGCTCTAATATTATTCATTTCATTAATCCTCGGAATTTTTTAAGGTAGTTGTCACCCTCCCCGTATTCCTTTCCTTATTTACTATGAGGCTTCTGCCTCGTTTTTAATTTCTTTTTCTTGCCTAGGATTCAGCCATTCTGTATCGCTGTAGTCCCATTTTATTTTGTTTCTCGTCCATCGTTAAAGATGTGCTGCTCTAGCCTATTCATAGATCTCTATTTGTTTTAGAAGGATACCTCTGTCTAAACCTGCATGTATTTGTGTTGATCTGCTTGAAGGTGTAATTCCAAGTGCATAGAGTGTCTCCAGCATCGTGACTCCCTTCATTTGGCTTCCGTTATCTGAGTGAAGCACAAGCGGTTCTTTATTCATGTATATCTTTTCTTCTCTGTATATGCGCTTTATTGCTTCTTTTGCCAAGTCTGCCAATCCAGATTATAAACTTCCCAGCCGACTATCTTTCTGCTGAAAAGATCTGAAAACAGATACAGATAGTAGTAATTACCTTTTATCAAAGAATGGCTGTTTCCAAGACAACTGTAAATTTATCCTAGCTACTCCACTTGTCAGCATTTTTATACTTTGTTGTTGGTGATAACCCCCTTCTTATTCATCGCTTCATCTCGCATCTGTACAGAGTGTTAATCCCTATACCTGTTTCCTTCTGGATATCCATTACAATAACGTCTTCCTCAGGAAGCCTGGCTACTATTACTTCTTTCATTTCTATTGGATATTTGTTATAGCTCAAATTTGTCACCGTCCCCTTGGTAATAATCTCACCACCTTTAGGAAGTGGATGACAACTCCCCTAACTCAGAGAAAAAAGAAGATACTAAAGCTATGCAAAAAGACCAAATAAAATTTTTTGTAGAACTCAACAATCTATTACTCAGCATATTACATTTACCTTAAACTTTTCCTGTTATTCCCTTAAAATAGTCCATAATCCCTCTTTTAAACATTTTTTTATTTTCATATTTATTATTTGGATCAGTCATACAAATATAATAATAATGTCGTGCACTTTCTAAAACATTCAACATCCATCTGATTGGAAGTGAATAAAACTTATAATTATAGTATAAACGATTTCTCTCCATATAATAATGTCGAATCGGAGAATGAACTGCTTGACCATTTACCAAATATCCAACTTTTTGATGCAAATGAGTTCCTCCAACCTTCCAAATCTCATAATGTTTTCTTTTTACCTGCTTACAGAAATCCAAATCTGTTCTATCAACAAAATAATTCAAATCATATCGCAACTGCTCTTTTTCTATTATTTTCAAATTCAAAACCGTTCCAGAATTAATTGCCCAAAAAACTTTTTTTGACTTCTTGTTATCAAATTTCCCATCCCAATCTTGCACGAATGGGCAAACAAGCGCAATACGTCGTATATCTTTATACAAACAAAAATTTTGCAATAATTCAACTGATAATAAGTCTAAATCACTATCTTGATCCATTAACATAAGAAAATCCATCTTATCTTTTATTGCCCGCTCTATGACAACATTATAAGCATTTGCTAATCCATTATTATTCTCATCCTCAATGTATACAATATTATTGAATTCTTTAAAGTTTTCTTTTAATGATTGTGGCGTCACTTCAGGACTATTGTCATATATGTAAACTTTTGAAAACATTTCTGCATCTCGAGTTAAATACAAAACATCTTCATCTGATATTTTATAAATAACAACCGCTTTTGAAAAATTCATTTTTCCATCCCTATCTATATTTAATTCCTCTTATACATTCATTTTGCAAAAAAATTAAATATTTTAACAATCTTCAACCTATATGTCCTTTGAATAATTACACCCTTGGTCCTTACAAATAAAGCATTTTCTTCTAACTAAATCAATTCATCATATCCATAATCATACAAAGTCTAATACTCGCATATTCATACTCACTGTTTCCAATTGCTTCTATCTGCTTCCTCTTTATGAAACAAACCTCTAATTGTGCCAATTCCATAAACCCATAATGTAATCCAGCACATAATTGGGTGACACAACCAAACTTTAATATCCTTCTTATATGCAAATCCTTTTATTGACTGGAATAAAAGAGGAAGAACAGTTATACAACAAAGTGCAAACTTAACAATTTTACCCTTTCCAACCTTACTCCAAGGATACTTACGACCTTTGCTATCAGAAAAGAACAGAAAATCTTGTATTCTTCTATTCTGTTTTCTTTTAAATGTTGCTAAATCCGGACAGAACAAATGAACTATTCCGGTTTTAACTTTAGCTACTCGAAGTTCAGGATTTTTCTTGAACAGTTCCCATAATACATCTATATCGAATAGATAATCACCTTCAAAGTTCTCAATAAGTTCCTTTGTACGCATAAAAAATCCATTTGCGCCGATTGTAGGAATCATATCTTCGCGGAACTTGATTGAAAGGTAATCTCCCATATCTTTTTCTTCTCTTTCAACTTCTGTCCATTTTCCTGTAAGGCAACAATAACGATCATAATTACCAGTAAACATGCAAAGCGGATCATTCATTCCTATCAAAGCACAATATCTGTTTATTACGCTATCTTTTTTACGGTAGGTATATTTGATTGGCTCAGAAGCAATTATTTCCTCATCTTCAAATGGAGCCATCATTCTCTCCATCCAATCTTTTTTGGGAATGATATTGTCAGAATCAAGCAAAAGAACCACATCTCCCTTTGCTTTTCTAACTCCTACTGCTTTTCCAGCTTCTGCAGTACGAAGCTTATTATGAAATACACTTATTTCAATATCATATTTTTTCTTATAATCTTCAAGACGTTCTAAAGTGCCATCTGTAGAACCACCATCGGCTATAACAATATCTATTTTTTCATGTGGATAAGTCTGGCAAACAATTGCCTCCATATAATTATCCAGAGTTCTCATACTATTAAACGTTGGTGTTACTATTGTAACTGACAGCACTTTTTTCTCTTCCATATTTTCCTTTTCCGTTACTTAATTAATAAATCACTTATACTACTAATTCTTAGACGCAATACTATTGCACTATCCTAACAACAATCAAGTAGCCCTAATTAAAAGTAACTATAATATTATTTCTTACTAAAATCCAACAAATGTCCCATTACCTGTTTAGCTGCTCTTGCATAAAACTTAACATCAGAAAAACTCCTAATGCCAGTTAGTCTTCTCCATAAGAATTCCGGATTAAATGCAACTTTATATACAGACTGAACAGCTTCGAGTATTTTCTCAGACCCCATAGGTGTCTTCATAACCGGCATTCTCTGATCGAACTCTGCATAATCTTCTGTGAGCAGCCATCCATTTTCTTTACACTCTCTATAAAGAGGAGTTCCAGGATATGGGATAAGAACTGTTGCCTGAAGCGTATGTGCCCAGCCCTTTATCAGAATCTTTCTGCCAAGTTTTACTGTGTTCTGAACCTGGGCTTCATCTTCCCATGGGTATCCGAACATAAGTGTAATATGCGGTGAAAGTCCAGCTTTCTTTGCATTTTGAAGACTCTCTACCATGTTTTCGATTTTTTCTTTCTTGACGATTCTATCAAGCGTAGACTGGTTAGCACTTTCAAGACCAAAGAGAACAAATCTAAATCCAGCTTCCTTCATGAGCTTGTACTCTTCTAATGAGAGTGCGCACAGTCTCATGTTACAATCCATGATAACCTTCTTGTTATAACCGCGCTCAATCATACCTTTGCAGAAAGTATGAAGCCATTCGCCAATAGGGAACGCTCCTGAATCATCCATAATCTCTTTTACGCCATACTTCTCTATTAAAACTCCGATTTCATCAAGAAGTTTCTCTGGAGAGCGCATGCTGTACTGAGGATACAATGTAGTCCAGCTACAAAAAGTACACTCGTGATGCCAACAGTCTCTTGCTGCCATTGTATATGTTCCAGGAATCTTGCTATAGTTTCCGTTTTTCTCACTATATAACTTCCACTTAGTAAGATCTCTGTCTATCATAGGAAGTGAATTCAGATCTTGATTTAATCTAAATGCACCTGTATTCTTTACTACTACAGTTCCATCTTCAGCCTTTTCTCTATACCAAATGCCATAGTCAAGCTTCTCTGCATCCAGTATTCCGTTATTATCCCTAAGATTCTCGCACAGGTTGTCCATTAGAAAATCATAATTACCACCTGTAAGAATATAATCGACAGGGCATTCATTCATTGTTTCTTCCGGAAATGCAGTTACATGATCTCCTACCATTACTATTATCATGGAAGGTTTCAACTTCTTAAACTCTTTCACGATTTCCCAATGAAGTTTGACAACAGGTGCCTTTGTCTCGATCATCATAACATCGATATCATCTGACAAAACTTCCTCTACAAACTGCTTATAGGTCTTCTCTTCTGCGATTCCATCATCCCAGCGAACTTCAAAACCTTTGCTCTTTAGCAAAGTAGCGCAGTAAGCAGGAACCATAGGATAAATATATGTTGGTGAATTAAACCACTGAAACTGTCTGTTCTGACCAAGAAGAGGTGTTCCCTTCACATTCTCAAGTGGTGGATATGCAATTGATATTTTCATTCGATAAAACCTCTTAATACTACTGTTTACCTGATTACATCAAGTGATAGTAACGTATTCTGACAATAAACTCTTATACACTTATTGCCAATTTCAAACTGTAATAACAGCAACATTTCTATGATAACACATTAGCTGGTATTTTTTCAAAATTATTTATATATGCATAGTAATTTTTTCAATGCTACAGTCATGACATTTAGTTTTTTCATCATAGTTTATTCCTACTAAGATTACTTCACCGATATAATCATCAAATATACTCGGGTATTTATTATCTTTTATCTGATTTATTGCAGCTTCTGATGATTTGTTCCATTTTAGTTCAACTACCAGTGCCGGACGATTAGATGGCATTCTAGGAATAAATACTACATCTGCAATTCCTCTCCCAGAAGGCAATTCTTCAACTTTCAAATACTGTTCTATACATGTAATATATGCAAATTTAATTACATATCTTAACGCTTGTTCATTATTATAAAAAGTAGGAGCATACTCAGATTCTCTTATTTCATCAATCCTCTTAGCAACATATTGACTATCTAACTTCAATGTAGCTTCCAGTATTTTTTCTGATTTCTTTATCAACTTCGACATTCTGGAATTATCGCGGTTTTTAAACAGACTCACAAACTCCGTTTTAACCTCTTCATTTGGAATCCTTACTACTTGATTGTCAATATCATACGTAAGATATCCCAAGTGAATTAATAACGTTAAAACATCATCTTTATTACCAAAATTCTCTACATCATTATTAAATGTGCTCACATCAACATTAAGACTTTCACCTGCTATCAGTCTGGCAACATCTTCTTGAAGTCCCTTATAATCCATATTTATATATGCCAAAAGAGATTCTGTTGCTGTAGTTCTTCTCCAATATGAACCATACCTTTTCTTTTCAATAGCATTCATTACCGAATAAGGATTGTATATAGATACAGAGTTTTCAAAATGATATCCATCATACCATTTTTTTATCTGTTTCAAATCCATGTCATGTTTCTTGCATAACAATTCCACTTCATTTTCTGTAAAACCAGTAAACATTGCAAATTTGTCCGGATTTAACACTGTATACTCATCAAAATCCGATATAGCAGACTCTGTACCATCCTTTTTTATAGGTAATATTCCTGTCATATATGCTGCTGCAACTACCTTTGATGTAATATTTCCGTTTTTGAAAATGCCTCTCAAAAAGTTCAAATATGCATCCTGCTCAGCTTCATCACTCCTGAATTCGCGAATAATTGCATCCCACTCATCAATAATGAAAACAATCTTTCGCCCCGTGTGCTCTACAAACTCCAATAAGATTTGTGCAAAATTTTTATTCCTATCAACATCCGGAAGGTAACTTAACATTTCTTCTAGAATAGTTTCTTTTATTGTATTGGTGATATCTGCAATCTTTTTTCCGTTTCCTTTTAAATCGGATATAAAACTTGTAATATCCAAGTATACAACATTGTACATATTCAGATATTTTTTGAAATTTGCAGTCTTACTTATATCTAATCCAGAAAAAAGACTTTCAGAATTGCACGTACAGTCATAATAAGCACATAGCATATGTGCAGCAAACGACTTACCAAATCTTCTAGGACGACTTACGCAAACAAGTTTTTTTCTAGTCTCGACTACGCCATTGATAATATCTATTAAATCTGTCTTATCAATATATTCTAACTTTAGTATTTCAGCAAAATCAGCATTTCCCGGATTTATATATACGCCCATATTTTTACCTTAATAGCTCTTTTGACAACAATCCTCTAACAAACTTTACACCATATCCTACGTGAGTACAGAATATTCCCAGCATTGTTAATCCCCATACCGCAAACGATCCTGCATTATGAATACTACATGCAAGAAGAACAAAATAAAGCAACAATACTCCACCATATATGTACCATACAAAAGGCAAAAAAGCTCCAAGAATAGGTCCTAAAATAAGTCCCAATACAAACAGACTCGGCACAAAATATGTAAACTTTCTAGAAGTTTGCGGAAGCACTTTTGCAAAATATCCGCGATGCTTTGCATAATTTGTTGCCTGTTTTAAATGCTGTTTAAACATTCTTCTTCTATGATGATATACGAGTATCTCCGGATCATATAATATCTTAAATCCGCTATTAACTATATCAAGACAAAGCTTGGTATCTTCGCCTGGATAGAAGTTAGAATCATATCCACCGATTTGTTTAAACAGTTCTGCGCGAACTATAAGATTTACGCTTGGAAGATCATCGACTTCTCTTTGTTTCTCAGGAAGATAGCGGTATGTGTATCCTCCACTGCACATCTTTGATTCATAGGTCTTGCCAGATGCCTGCTGCCAAATATCATCTTCTGGGGCAGTAACTGCCGGACCACCAACTGCGCCATACTCAGAATTCTGCAGATATTCTGCTGCCTTAGTAAGCCACTTGGCTGATGGATATGCGTCATCATCTATAAAAGCAATGATATCTCCCGTTGCATATTCAAGCGCCATATCTCTCTTTTCTGCAGGGCCTGTTTTTCCACTTGGAATAATTCTAACCTTATCTCCCATCTCTGGAAATGTTTCATCTGTTGGTTCATCAGGGAATATAAGAATCTCATAATCCTGATATTCCATTGCCTTGTAATGCGGCATAGCTGTACGTATATAATCATTTATCTCTTTTACTGGTATTATTATCGAAAACTTCATCACAAAAATCAAAAGCTTAAAAAGCTTTTCCTTTCTACTATATTATATGGTAATACTAGCCAAAGCATATATTTGGCTAGTATTCTTGTAACTTCAATTCAGAAATCCTCATTTTCATTATATTCGTAAGAATACTCTTTTGACCTAACTAAAGTATGTAAATATATCAAAATCCCAAACATCAAAAAACGCAAACACCACTATTATAATGCATAACGAGATATAAATCATCTACATAATTTATCTACATAAAACGTATTTTTTGTTATCATTTGAGTCCTTTAACTATTTCATCCGCAGAATCATAAACAAAAATAGAATAATATCCGTTCTCAAAGACTTTTTTTCCATTTTTCAGAAGTGGACATTGATCAAACCCCCAGTCATCAACTCTATTGTAGAAAATAAATGTCTTTCCTTTTGGAAGAGTCTTAGCATGATCTGTGGACTGAAGCCATTCCAATATATCTATATTATCCTTGCCGTTAAGTCTCCATCCTATATTCCACATTTCAATTTGACCATTTGATAATTCAGTCAGGACATTAGTCTGCCAAAAGGAGCCAAAGCCTTGTGTATATCCATTATCAAGTAAATATTCAACTGCCTGTTGTTGAGCATATTGTGAATGAATAGCATATTTGGGTTGTGTTTGTTCTCCTAAAGCGGATGCTCTTGAAGAAACAAGAACACAAAGCACAACTATTACAGCTAATATATCCTTCGTTACTCTATAGTTCCAATTTTCTGTCTCAAATTCTATTATCACCATCAAAACAGCAAACGGTATAAGCGTCAAAAAATATTGAGAACAATAATGATCTATAAAGTAAAACATCATCAAATGCACAAAAAGTGCAGAATGATAGAACATCACTAATAATTGCTGAACATAGTCAAGTTTTTTATATATAAACAAAAGTCGAATCGAGCATGCAAAAACAAGAACAGCTAATAAAATCCCAAAACAAGATGCAATTCCCAAAAAGCTAAAAAGCTTTGCTCCTGACTGATACCCGTAATAGCAAAAATAATCCCTTACCAAATCTTCCAATTTTATGGAAAACTCTTTTTTCCAAGCAATGTTATCAAAAGTATTAAAATGATAGTTATTTACAAGTACAAATCCATTATATCCCCAGCCTAATATACCAAAAATCATCATCGCAGCTGATATACACCATTTATTCAAGGATTCTTTCTTTTTATCTAAAAAAACAACTATCAAACAAGCCAATACCAAAGGAATAAATGTTGAATATACTAAACGTATTCCATTCAATCCGCATAAAAAAGAAGCTATGAGGCATAAAAGAACTTTTAATTTTCTATCCTTAGCATCAAAGTTCTTTAAACACCATAAAAACATTAAAACTAAAATCACTGCCAGAATAATATGCGACAAATAGTACAATCCCCAAATAGCATAAAAATAGTACTCTCTTCCAAATGGCCAAGCCATTATACCCGCCCCAAACATGGCGCCTTCTTTGCTACATCCTGCCATCTTAAAGAAAAAATAAGCAGATAATACTGCTACAAGAATCATCAAGAATCCTCCGATAAGCCTAGCTCTATGCCAGTTACCCGGATACACATATATACCGATTCTCAAAAACCATTGCTGGCAAAAAACTCTCAATTCTGTAGAATAATACCATGTCTTTGAAAGAATCCCGCCTTCATCATTAAGTTTTTTAGCCAGCATCATCTCAGAAGCCATATCTGAATCTACAAACCATTTACCTGGAGATATGTACAAATACATATCATATATTAATCCTGCTATCAGAAACATTGTAGCCAAAATGTTTTTCAAGTTCTTTTTTATAAAATCTTTTATTTTAATACGTTGCATCTTCCCTCCTATATCTACTCATTTTGTCACTTTCAAGCTCTATTGATTTTGCAGCTATGGTACTTAAAATTCTTGCTTCTATTTTTATTATCTTTATCATAATTTATTGCAACAAGTAGAATATTTCCTGTATTCTAAAAAACATCCAATAGAAACAGAACATTTCGCCTCTCTTCCATTCTTCCAATGTATAGAAGCTTTTTCCAATCTTATCCATATAACCAAATAACTAAATCACATGCCTGCTTATTATGATATCAAAATTTTAACAACGACCTAAAAATCTGGGCGTCTATTGATGATGCATCATTAAAAAAAACACTTTTCTTTCCCAACGCCTTCATACGCTTCCACGAACAATCTTGCACGTTCATCCCATGTATACCCAGCTCTAATTGTTAGCGAAGCTTTTTGCGCCATTGTTGCTACCAAGTGCTTGTTTTCTAACACTTCATGCATTCGTCCAGCCCAAACATTCGCATCTTTATCTGTTATTATCACACCGTTTTCATCATTATCTATTAAAACATTAGAACCGCCATTTTGAGTGGTAAACACAATGTTGCCGTAGTACATAGCTTCGAGCAGAACCATCCCAAATATCTCATATCTGGTTGGAAGAAGGAATGCATCCGTGAGCTTATATATATTAGAAAGATACTTCTGTTCCATTTTCTGTTCCCAAACCAGACTATTACCGATTCCCAACTCCGAAATCTTATTCCGAACCCTGTTACAGTATTCGTCGTCTCCGGTTCCTATCATATACAGCACCGCATCTTTAGCATATTTCCTGTATTCTGAAAAAACATCCAATAAAAACAAAACATTTCGCCTCTCTTCCATTCTTCCGATGTATAGAAGCTTTTTCCCACTCTTCTGCTGACTTATTTTGTCAAAAAATGCACTGTTACACATTTCGCATTCGGCCAAATTACCCAGTATATCTGATTCGCTATGCTTTTTAGAACTACTTAGCATTTCAGAATCCATTCCTACGCCTACCATTGCAATATTATCAGGCGATATACCCTTACTTACCAAAAAATCTTTCGCCAGATTACTCTTAGCCATAAATTTTGTATGCATTTTTTTATATGTAGGAATAATGATCGGGTCCAACAATTTGCACATCAGATTGTATCTTTTGTTAAACTCATCAAAATATGGGCCATGGTACACCACTGTTTTTTCCGGATATTTTTTTGCCAAAATAACAGATTGAACTTGATTATATTCACAAGGTTGCAATATATCATAGCTTTTCAGAAACGACTCTTCAAAAGAATAAATACAATTTTTTAGAATTGTTTTACCTTTTTTATAAAAAACTGTTATAAACGCTCCCTGGCCGTTATCAAGCCTGACTTCCCGCTCCTCTCCATCAGTCCAGAATACAATATCACATTCATGTCCCATTCTGGATAACGCCTTCGCCAGACCAACCTCCTGAATATTATATGTATTATGGCAAACATCCATAAAATTTGGAATGTTACGTATTATTAGTATCTTCATTAAATAATTCCCTTCGAACTTCCTCATTAGGTATTCTGACAGTTTGCTTTTCAAAGTCATAAGCCAAATATCCCAGATGTATTAACAAAGATAAGACATCGTCACGACTATCAATTGATGTCATATCATTTTGAAAAGTTGATGTATCAACCACCATTTCATTTCCACCAATCATCTGAACCAAATCTGCCTGAAGATTATTTTTGTCCAAACGTATATATTCTAACAAAGCCCTATACGTTTCTGTTTTTGACCAATATGAGTCATACACGCCTGTTCTAACCGCCTGACAAACAGAATTTGGATTATATATATCCCCAACACTTTGAAAATTATATCCATCATACCATTTCTTTAATTTATCAAAATCAACACTATAATTTTGAGCCAGTTTATTAATATCTTTTGTTGTAAATCCAACATATTCTGCAAAAATAGATGGTTGAATCATTGTGTACTCACGAAAATCAGAAATTGCAGATTGATGCCCGTATTTTTTGATAGGTAGAATTCCTGTCATAAATGCTCCAGCTACTACTCTATCTGTGACATTTCCATTCTTGAAAATTTCCCTTAAGAAATTAATATATTCTTCCTGAACAGATGAATTTTCTTTATATTCTCTAAAAAAAGCATCCCATTCATCAATTATAAAAAAGAATTTACTATCATATTTTTCTCGAATTTTAACTAATAATTCTCCCAACGAGCCGCCGGAAACCTCAGGAAAATTATCGTTTAATTCTTTTGTTATTGATTCACGTATATTTTTAACAACGCTTTCCACCGATGCGTTTTTCGAAACAAAGCCTGTAATATCCAGATAAATTACATTAAACTTATTTAGATATTTCTCGAAACTTTCTTTTTTGGATATCTCTTTTCCTTGAAACAGCTCATATGAATTACACGTTTTATCATAATAAGCGCATAGCATTTTGGCTGTATATGATTTTCCAAATCGTCTCGGCCTACTTATACAAATAAGCTTATCCGGAGTATTAATAGACTGATTTACTATATCAATCAGTCCTGTCTTATCAACATATATTCCGTTTACTATCGATTCAAAATTCTCATTTCCTGGATTTATATATATTCCCATGTTATTCACTCCAAAATACAGCATAATTAATTCCGCACTACATATTATAGCATCAATCCTATGCAAAATATGATATGATTTATGTATTTAATGATTATGCACAGAGTCCAAATAAACCTTGTCATATGAAGAGGGATTCCTGCAAAGAATAAACTCTTATTTCAGCAAATACAACAATATTTAACTTTGCAAAATAGAAAGGCAGCCCAGATGAACATAGCATTTTTAATATTTTCTTTCAACATTGGTGGAATAGAACGATTACTAATAGATATGAGCAACAACATGTCGGCAAATGGTCACAACATTTTCCTTATTGTTATTAATGATGACTTTAATAAAGACTTATTAGGACTACTCTCTCCAAAGGTCCATATCATATTCCTGCACCGCCAGATGGGTGAAAAAAAGCTTTTCCCATATATGTTAAAGCTAGCTAAAATAGTAAAAAGAAATAAAATTCAGGTTCTCCATTGTCAGGGAATAAACTGCGTCATCTTCTCTTTTATCGTTAAAGCTTTTTCACATAAGACTGCTATTCTCAACACAGTCCACGATAATGGAAACTATACCAGAACATATTCGAAGAAAAAAATTTTCTTGGCGCACCTTTTGCTTGATATGACTATAGCTATATCGGACTCGGTAAGAAATGAGATTTTGTCGCAAGGTATTGATTCAGACAAAGTTGTTACCATTCACAATGCAATTGATATTGATAAATTTCAATACGTTCCTAGAAAAGAAAAAAAATTTAATAAAAATACCCCTATTGAAATCGTAAACGTAGCAAGATTTATGCCGGAGAAAAAAGGGCAGGATTTGCTGGTAAATGCTGCCAAAAAGCTTGTTAAAAAATATCCATTACTTCATATCACATTTGCTGGGGCTGTTGCTAGGAATCAAGAAGAAAGCTATCACAAAATCCTTGAATACATCAAAGAAGCAGATTTAGAAAAAAATATTTCTTTTGCCGGAAATGTTGATAATATCCCAGAACTTCTCTCTACAGCTGACCTTTTCGTGCTTCCATCAAGATATGAAGGATTCGGAATCGCACTTGTAGAAGCTCTTGCAACAGGACTTGTAGTAGTTGCATCCAACTTGGAAGGACCTGCTGAAATTATGAAATGTCATCCTGAATATGGACTTTTGTTCGAGCCAGGTAACGCAGATGATTTAGCAGTCAAAATCAATGATGTGATAACTAATTTTTCTTCCTATAATCCAGAGCTGATTTCTCAAAAAGTCCGAAAAGACTACAATATGGACAATATGTGTCTGCAGCATATAAGCTTATATAGGGCGCTTTTATAAGAGTAGCGCCCCATATAAGTTTACTATGTTGTATATATTGCGTTTCTCTAATACTTTGTACACTTAAATAAATCACTACTTGCTATAGCATCTTAACTTTGCATCTTTTCTTATAGCAAGCTATGCCATATTTCCTGATTATATCCATTCCGTCATCAATCAGTGACCTGACATAGTCTTTATCGTTAATTTGTTTTAGAGCATCATCACAATAAGCTTCTAATCTCTCATCCTCAGCATATTTTATTTCTAATACCACGCCTACTCTCTTCTCTGCTGATTTTATAATAATATCAGCAAATCCCTCTCCGGATTCTCTATTTGAAACAACTGCATTAGAAACGGCACTTAGTATTCCCAACAAATATCCGTGATAGAAATTCTCTTTCATTTCTTTTTTAACATTAGTATCACGAATACTGATATGACTGATTAGATAGTCACCAAAAATCTTTTCTATTTTCTCTAACCTGCCCTCTATTATTGCATCAAAAAGGCATGCGGCTTTTTGAGAATTATTAATAGCATCTTTTTTCAAATACTGATAGATATTGCTCTTTACAAGTGAATATATCTCCCTATTTGGAATAACTAGTTCATATTCTCCATATTCATTTCTGGATCTCATTGTCAGATATCCAGTCATGTATAGAACGCTCCAGATATTATCAATTGAATCACTTATATCCCTATAGGTAAGTTCTGAATGAATCTCTTTTTTTACTGATTCTCCTGATAGCAACATTTCTATCTCATGCTTGGTCTGATCATTTGCTCCTGCAATCATATCATAGAGAAGGTCATTGCCGCTTGTGTTGGACCAATACAATTCCGGAGCTGCATCTTTATCTGCTCTCAACGTCTGCACATAGTTTATAACATCCCATGGACAATATACATTAGCCTTTCCAAATCTATATCCGTCATACCATTCTTTTACAAGATTACACTTTTCTTTAAATCCGTAATTATCTAAAAGCTTTTCAACTTCTTTATCTGAGAAACCAAACCATTCACTAAAACCAACATCTGATATAGACTGAACTCTAAGATTATTTAATCCAGTAAAAATGCTCTCTTTGGCAATTCTTAAACACCCTGTAAGGACTGATAGTTTCAAACTATCATTACTTTTTAGGACAGCGCTTAATAAATCTCTTATAAGTGCTGACATCTCATCATAATACTTTCCAAGGTGAGCTTTATCAAGTGGAACATCATATTCATCTATTAACAGAACAACTTTTTTCTCATAGTGTTTTTCTAATATATGAGTCAGATTCATCAAACTGTTTCTTAGAACCATATCATCCATTGCAAATTCGCCATTTTTCACCTCGACAATTGCTTGAAAGATAGATTTTTCTTCATTCGTTAATTTATCGTCCTGTAATACACCTATATACTTAAGAGCTTCTTTTCCGATGATTGTCTTTATTTGAGATTTAGCTTCATTAATGTCAATGCCCGAAACATCTTTCAAGGTAATAGATATGACTGGATACTTACCAAGATATTCATCACACATATCTTTTTCTTCTGATATCCTAAGCCCATCAAACAAAGAATTATCTGTTCCTATGCCAAAAAAAGCTTTAAGCATGCTCATATTAAGCGATTTACCAAATCGCCTTGGCCTGGTAAACAGCGTAACTTCGGCCCTATTCATCAATAAGTCTGCAATCAGGCCCGTTTTATCAACATAGTAATAATTTTCTCTTATTATTTTTTCAAAGCTTTCTATTCCAATCGGTAACGCTCTTGTAGTCATATGCATCCTCTTTTTTCACCAAACAGCTACTTAACCTTCTCCACATAATTGCCAATATTAAAGTTAGCATAAGTCCAAGTGCTGCCTTTACTACAGTATATACGTACTCTTCGCCAATAGTATGCCACACCACAATCTCTGAATATCTAAGCACTGTTCCATGAACTAAATACAGTATTCCACTAAGCAACGCAAGATACTGAACAGCAGGCATAGTTAGAACCTTTGAAAGACTTCCCTCTTCTTTTGCAAAAATCCATATAAAAATACATGCTTCCATGCCAAATATAATAGAAATACCATTTGGCATTGTTTTCAAAAAAGCCTCGCAATTGCACTTAGTAACAACAATATTAGTTATCAGCATCAATAAAACTATAGCGATTTCACAAATAGTATATAGTAACGCTGAGCTCTTTATAGTTAATCCACCTTTTTTATCAGAAGCGTTTTTATCAATTGCTAAAATTGACTTGTTATCTGAAACTGATAATATCTTCTTATTGGCTGATTTTTTGGAAATCTCTCCTGGCATTTTTTGATTCAAAAACTTCAAATGATACAAACACCCAAGATTACATCCAATAAAAAATTCAAATATACGATAAAAAGGATTGTAATAGGTAAACCACTTTCCTATATCATAATTTACATAAGCCACTCCTACTCCCAGCAACATCATTATTATAAAAGAAAATAGAATATTAGCTTGTAATTTTTTCTTATTCTTCTTATACAACATCATTTGTATTACCGGAAAAAGCATGTAAATAAAAAACAATGCGCTCATATACCAAAAAGATGGTACAATAGGCGGAATTCTTAATGTCTCTGGAACAAATGACTGCACCAGTAAAGCCTCTGCAATAAAATCTATAATCAAAGTTTTTATAGTATTGGCACTATCTGAGTGTAGTATTTCCAAAATATATGGAAATACCGCTGCACACAACACGATAAAATATAAAAGATATAGCTTTTTTATCTTGTTAAATGCATAAAAAAAACAATTCGTGGGACTTATTTCTATTTTCTCATTATAGTGATTATAAGTCATACAAAAACCTGATAACAGAAAAAATATAGTAACGCCAATTGCTCCACCGTACTCAAAAAAATTTGTTTTTTTAAAAAAACAATGGTAAAAAAACACCATAAAAAAAGCAATTACTCTAATCCCCTGTATTGCCTTATTTTTCTTCATTTTCCTCTCCTTTAATCCCCTAACAAAAGCTTTGAAGCTTTTTCGTTCTTCCTTATACCTTTAATAACAATCCCACAAAACAGCATTAACAAAACAGTTTCTAACAGCAAGATAACTGGATTAAAGAAAAGTTTAGATGTCAGCTTTGGCATGCAATAATTCTCGAACAATCCACTTATAATGTATATTCCTATCGTATTTCTTCCTATTTTGGAAAGTTCTAACACCACTTTGCTATTTTCTTTTCCACTAATAATAATCTTTACAAAGAGAATAAAACAAATGCATCCGACATATCCAATAATCCACCTAAACGTATTATTATAGATTTGAGTACAGACATCTTTACTCAGCAAAGTTACACCAGTTGTATACGCATAGGTATCTCTAGTCATAAATGGAAACATTAACACAAATATCCCCGAAAAAAGAATCAAAGTTATAATCTCGTTCTTTCTAAAACATGAAATAATCCTGGTATCTTGCAGATTAAAATGGTGCCAGTAAAATCCCGTCACAAAATAAATGCTGCAATATTTATAACAATTAAAACTGTATGAATCAGGTGTAACATGCATTAAAGCAAATATGCATAGTAAATACACAGCCTTACAAAGGCTATTCTTTATCTTTAATACAGGAATCATTAATACACTGTATATAAGAAGTGCCCACAAAAACCACCAGTTTTTCACAAACGTTTCAAAATACACCCTAATGCAATGAAGAGGATACGGGTATTCAGCCCACTTTAAACCTCGTATAATCGTCACCAAAAAATGCACCAGATTCCACATAGCCATAGGAACAAAGATTTTGTAAAATCTCGACCTGCATATTTCTCTTATAGTGTGCCTTTTTGCTGACATAGAAAAGAAATAACCACTTATGAGCATGAACAAAGGCATATGAAATGTATAAATAAGTTTGAATAAAAAGTTACCAAAAAACAGCCTATCATCTGCTAGATACTCTCGTCCAGATCCAAACTGTATATTATGCCCCATTACTACTAATATAATTCCAATTCCTTTAAGAACATCTGGAAGAACCATCCTTTTTGAAGATACCAAATTCATTATTTTTTCTCCATTTTAATAGTCACAATAGCTCTTACAATAAGTATTATAAAAAAGGCCAATCCAATAACACTTATTACTCCACCAGCCAAAAGGCCTACAGTATTGTATGTAAATGCTATTTCATGCTTTCCTTTAGGAACCTTCACAGCCATAAAGCCATAGTCCGCCTTTTTTATATCAGTCTTTTGACCATCAATCTCACATGACCAACCATCGCTATACGGGAAGCTAACAAACATCCATTTTGCATCACTTATTTCATCTGTTCTAAAGATAAAACTGTTATCTTCATGTTCTCTATCCGTGATAATATTTGAGTTTTCTAATAACTTTTTGTAGTTATCCTCATAATCAACCATCTTATTAAGAATTAATTCAAAACCATCATAATTATAAACAGCATCATCCTGAAATGTCAGTTCAACGCATCCATTTTGAATACAAGATGACACATTTATTAAATAGTCATAATTTCCATGATAGAACCACTCAATCTTTGGATCCCAGATTCTAATCGATCTATCAGCTAATTGGATATTATTAGCAAACTCCGGATGAGATGTCAGATTTTTTATCTTCAAATACAACTCACATCCATAGTTATCAACATCCTTCATACGAGAATCTGTACTATCAAAAACAAGCTTAATCTTAGCGCCCTTCTTACCAGAAAGCGTTTTATCATCAGTTTTAACATCTTCAAACTCCATCTTAAACGGAATTTGTTCCTGAACTTTGACATAGTCTTTAGTATTAAAACTACTATCTCCACTAATTGCTTTATAAGTGTTACCAGATGAATTGTCATAGCACTCTTTAACACTATACTCATTATTAGGAGTTATTCTATTGTCCACAATAACCGCTTTAGTAAGAAGATTCATCTTAGAAATATAATCAAGCTCTTCTACTTGATCCTCGCCTATAGCCTCATCATACATAATGCCAAGAGGAAGAAAATGGTCATTTTTTACTATTTCCATTTCTTTTCCCTCTGAATCTGTATTCTTGGCATACGAAGATACACTAAATAAAGACTCTAGAATCTTCCTCGAATCAAGTCCTTGCAGACAAAAAGTCTGGATAATTGCCGGTGAAACTCTCATTTTCTCGAAAAAGTTAAAAATCTGCCCGTTGCACAAACTATAATACATATATGTGCTGTTAATACCAAGTTGAAGCGGTGCATCTAGCGAAGTATCATTTACATCAATCCTGTTAAACTCATTTTCCCTGCTATTACCTGCAAATTCAGATAATTTCGAATCTTTAATCCTGCAATCAACAAAGTTTAATGCAATAAAGTCAGAAGCAGCACCAGAACCACCTATTTTAATCGGCGCATTTTCAAGAAACATAGTCAATATCATATTTACCAGCATTAAGGAAAGTAGCATCCTTTGAAATTTAAAAATACTTATATTACTAGCCTCTTTGCTACGCAATTTGCCGACTTTTTTATAATCTTCTTTTTTGCAAACTTCTTTTTTACAATCTTCTTTTCTGTCTATCACTTCATTTTGATTAGTAATAATTTTTAAAATCTTATAACCCACAGCCCACAATGCAGAGTATATAGCAACCCTGACAAGCTTCTGTGATGCAGTAGTATCCGAAATACCAATTCCAAATATTAAAACTGCATAAGTTATAAAGTAACACCAAAGCCTTCTTTTAGACATATGACTTATAAAATCATCAAGATAATCCAAAGATGCAAATATTAAAAAGAAAATTCCAATATAAATCCATCTAATCTCAGGATGAGAAAATCCATTCATTATCGTGCATACTGCTGGAAAAAAATATCCTATAACTGAAACAAGACATAATAAAGAATTCTTAGTACCTCTTCTTAAATGATTTTTCAATTGCTCTTCTTGATGTTCTTCTGAATAATCCTCTAAATCTCCTTCTATATATTGTCCCAAGTTTTTTCCTGAATATTTCCTGTTACATTTGCCACTACAAATATAGTAAATATTGCTAATACAACAAATGCAAATAAAAAACATCATTATTGTAAGCACTAGTCCATATTCATACAGTCCCCTTGTAGGTAGCATAATATTAGACAACACTTCTTTTAAATGCTTCCATTCGTAGACAAAATAACTATTAAAAAAAGACACATTCGTGGACTGTCCTCTTTGAGTTTGAAAATAGTAAATAACCTGAGGAAGAAGTAAAAACGCCGACATAGCTACGCCGACAGTCGCAGATGCTGCAATATTAAACAGTCTTTTTAAAATATCACTTGCCTTAACTGCTTCACTTTCTCTATCCTTAATCATGAAAAATAAAGATAAGATAAGATAAAAAAGACATGCCAAAATGTCCATGTACAAAAAATAGAACCCGCACATAGACTGTAGAAAAATCACGCATATAAAATATATGTTATCTTTCAAAGATGCCTTCTTCTCTAAGATTTTATCTATTCCGAGTATAATCAATGGGAAGTATACAGGACTTGAAACAAAAGTAAATGCTGAAAGCCCTATTATTATAGTGGAAAAACTAAATGCATATAAAAGTCCGCCAATAATAGCCTTAATATCATCGAACTTCTTGAATCTTGCATAAATGATGAAATTAAGTCCGCATAAATACAACCTTACAACCACCATTAATGAAAAGCAATAACTCATATACTTCTCAGGAAAAAAGACTGATGGCAAAGTAAAAATATCTCCAAGTCCGTAAAAACCCAAAACACCTATGATATCATCACCAAATCCAAGTGTAGTATCATAAGTCGAAAAGTGTCCATGCAAAATATCGGGAATTAAATTCCTATATATCTTTGCAAGCTTACACAAAACAGGATAGAACTGATTAAAATTGTCATTAAACGATACAAAACTTCTGTGCAAAATAATCTGCGGAGAAAAGATTATTCCTCCGCAAATAAAAAACAGTATTGAATACTTTATAAAAATGTTTTTCTTTTCGAATTTATCAAGCAAAGTCTTCATAATGTCTTCAACAACCACTTATACTTTTATTATCTTATTTTTCCTAGCAACAAAAACAATATAACACCAACAAATAAGCGCTGTAAACAGCGAAATCATTTGGTGACAATATAGAACAGTATTATTGCCTCCTCCTAACCCTATTGAATGGAATGGTGACAATATCATTCACATTATTTAAGTACAACTTTTTCTATTATACAGGTATGTTTCTTTAGCTTTTTATCATAACTTATCCCTACTATTATTACAAAATCTACTTTTCATTCTTCCGCAACAAGGCCTTTAAATCTCTGAATATATTTTTTTCTCTTAATCTGATCTATAGCTTCGTTAGCTGTCGAGTCCAACTTGAGTTCTAATACTATTCCGACTCTTTCATCATATTTAGGATAAAAAATAAAATCAACGAATCCTTTTCCACTTTTATCTTCTCTATGCACATCGAATCTATCTCTTGCAGATAAATATGCCAAATTTACTACAGCAGATAAATCCGATTCATTATTATATTGTAAAATCGGGGTTTCAGAATCATGAATTTCCTCTAAAACATCTGCTATAATATTCCCTTCACAATTTAATGTTGCTGATACAACTTTCTCTGATTCCTTTGATAATCTATGCACATAACCCAGGCTTTCTTCCTTGCAAAGCATATCAGCAAATTGTCCCATCAGCTCTCTGTTAGGAATCATCACATATCCTTTTGAAAAACTTAGAAAGCCATACACAACCATTGCTGATAATATTTCATCTCTCGTCTTAAGGTTCATTGATGTAGCTGCATACTCCTTTGCTTCACATCTAACCTTTTCTCCCGATATCATTAATGCCAAATCATCTTTTACACCATCAACATTGTTCTTTATATAATAAAAAATTTCATCATAAGGACCTGAACTTGTCCAGTAATTTCCTAAATTATTGTTTGTAAGCGCAGCTATTACAGATCTAGGGTTATATACTCTATCCCCTAAAAACGTATGATAACCATCATACCAATCTCCCAGCTCTTCTAATGTCAATCTTGGATTTCTCACAGTAGTTAAAAATGATTTGAACAATTTCTCCACTTCATACTGAGAAAAGCCAAAAAACTTGCTGAATTTTTCTTCACTTGCCATAGTGTATTCTAAAAACATGTTCAATTCTGAACCACTAGAGTATTTGGCAATAGGCAATATCCCCGTCATATATGCCAGTTCTACGTATGCCTGATCCTTAAGCAAATTTTTCAAAAACAGTAAATATCGCTCACGATCACGTTCAGTTATAAAATTCATATGGAAGACTGCATCCCATTCGTCAAGAATAAATATAAACTGAGTCCCTGTTTCATCAAATATTTTTCGGAGATATTCTGTTACTGTGCTTCCTTTTCTGCATTCCACACCACTAAATTCTCTTATCAAATCATCAATCAGTATACTCTTAATAGTTTCAATATAACAATCATAACTATCGCACATATCATCCATTTTACTAAAGTCAATACTAATGACATGATGCTTATTTAAGTATTTTTTATAAACAAGACTATTTTCCACGTTACACTGTGAAAACAGCTCATGAGAATCAAATGCACAGCAAAAGAAAGCAGACAACATATTTGCCGCTGCTGTTTTTCCAAATCTACGGGGTCTGGTAATACATATATAGTTTTCAGTAGTCCCTATCCTGTCGCTTACTTCACATATAAGATTTGTTTTATCAACAAACCATTTACTATTCCTGATTTTTTTGTAAAGTACATATGAATCTCTAGAATCCAAGTACAATCCCATTGTTTATGCATACCTCCGCAAGTACATTTTAACCCATTCAATCATAAATCTTGATATTATTAATCACTTAATACAATCTCTAGGCAAAAAGCTTGACTGTATTCCACATATCACTTTTCAAACCAATAGTATAATCCGCAAGTACTCTCTGCCAAGATCTATTAGGTACTTTTTTGAACGTTTTCATTTATCAACTGTTCTTAAAGCATCAAATGCCAAGAAATCAAAAGGCGCATACACCGCTCCAGATAATGAGTTATGCATTTGCTTTGATGTTTAGGAACAAATCAATGTATATGGATATGATTCTTGGTAATAACGAATTATCTTTTGCCAAAGATACATACTATCGTTTCATGAAGAGTATCAGCATAAATTGGATTCGTTTTACTACACTTCTTGCTGCCAACATATGATGCTTGCAGTAGAAAACCGTGAATCAGAAGATCCGAGGACTTTAGGTGAGCTATTTGCTTATTTATGGATGAAGTTGCCGACGTCACATTTGCCTATGCTTTCAACATCATCATGGAAATTTTCTCGAATATGATGATTGAAGAATTTGACCTCAATGAAGAAAAAATATCTTCAATGATAGACAAGTTTGTTTCCGCACTTACACCTTCCATGCAGCGCCATCTTCAGGCGGCAAGATTGGTACTTAATTGCCAATTTCTATTGAATTTTCAAAGTTCAATCGCGGTTTTATAACTGCGAAGTTTCAGTTAGTAAAAAATGCTGACGTTTTGATATATTCCTAATTAAAATATTTAAAAAAGGAATTAGTAAATAGAAAACCAAAAAGCAAGCAGTAAAATTTTTATCAATCTCAGTTATGGGAATAAGCGCTTTAATAAAGGATAGCAACGTATATTTCTGATATCCAGCAATAAAGAATATAGCCATGAATACATACTTATAAAAAAGCCATTCAAAGACTAACTTAGCAAACTTCTTAGCTGTGATATTGTGCTCACACATGAAATAACCAGTTATCAAAACGAAGGAATTTATACCTATTTTCCCCCTGTTTTTGCTACGTAATCTGATTTTCCAACAGATTCAGTATCCATGTCCAATTCCTCTTTGAGATTTAAATAAAAGCCATATAAAATTCTATAAACCATTACCCAGTTCTGATAATTCCTATGCTTCTTTCCATTCAACAATATTACGCTTATCCCTATTATAAGAAAACTCAACACCAATCTTATGAATGATCTGACCTTTCTCTTCCGCATTAACAAGATATTTATTTACATACTCTTTCTTTTCAATCTGTTCAAGCGCTTCCTCAACAGTTTTCTCGAACTTAAACTCAAAAATGTAAAGATGCTTACCAGCTTCCATTACTGCATCTATTCTGCCTATATTAGTTGCCTCTTCTACATCAATATCCATTCCACACAAAAAGAAGACCGTATACATAATAGACTGATAGTATTTCTCTTCTGCAATCTGAATAGAATATGGAATATTAGCAAAGACATTTTCCATATATTTTCTAATATCGTTGCTATTTCCTTCTCTAGCAGCACGCTTAATAAAATCGACTGTGGCTGAAAAGTCAGCAAGATCCTCATCTACAAATAGAGACACTATACTCTTTTGAAAAGAATCTCTAACTTCTTTATTAGGAAAATGCATTGGATAATACGAATCACTTAATCCATCCTCCGGAACATCACCAATTGTCATATATCCTGTCTGGTATAGCAGCTGCATAAATTTCTGTTTACCAATTTGTTTTCTGGATATATTATCTCTGATACCTTCTACGGAAAATGCAAACTCAGTAATATCAAATACGCTAAATGTATCTCTTGAAATAATAGGATTTCTGACATCATCAAGTGTAATATGTATTAACTGCATGGTCTTGGTTAATACTTTTGGTGTTCCAGTTTCAAACCAGTAATTTGAAAAAATACCTTCACTCCTAAAAAAAGAACCTATAGAAACAGGATTATAAACGCTTTCCTCCCTGGGAAAGAATCTAAAGCCATCGTACCATCTTTTCAAGGCCTCAAGAATACCTTTTCGATCTAGCAAAATTCGATTTTCATCATATATCCTTTTTTTTACCAATTCATCTATATATTCGCCAAAGTACATTTCAATTTCATCTGCAGTATATCCAAACATACAAGCGTACTTTTTATCCATACTGATGTCCGTCAGGCTATTAAGCTTACTAAAAATAGACAGTTTAGCAAACTTAATAACTCCGGTCATAAATACAAAACGCTCATATTGCTCATATCCCTTGATCATTTGGTAGAATGTTTCCATGAAGGTACGAAAGACTTCAGCTTCATCCTCATTTTCCAAATGCTCCATTATTGGCTTGTCATATTCATCAATAAGAACTACAACTCCCACAGAATTCTTGCGATACAAGCCCTCTATGAGTTCGCCAAAAAGAAGGGCTGGGTCTTCGTTTTGAACTCTAACCCCATAGCTTTCAGCAATATTGTTAAGTGTCTGAACAAGCCAGGAAGATAATAAATCTATTCTTGTCAGATTTGCTCTTCCAAAATCCAAATGAATAATCGGGTACTCTTCCCAGTTATAATTGGTTTCTTTATATATATAGCAATCTTTGAATAATTCTTTTTGACCTCTAAATATAGCCTCTATGGTAGATATAGTAAGACTCTTACCAAATCTTCTGGGGCGAGCGCAGAAAAACTGCCCCTTGGCAGCCGTGACTATATCGTACAGATATTTCGTCTTATCAATATATATGCAATTATTTTCAATTAAATCTTTAAACGAATAAATTGAGGTTGATATTTCTTTGCTCATAGTTCATTTCCCCTAATATGCAAAACAAAACACTTTACTACTAATCCTCAAGTTTCTTGCACGGGTTCTCCAGAATATCTGATCAACTAACGCCTATGCAATCAAACTAGCGTATTTAAGTGAATTAGTATTATTATTTATGCGTATGTGTTTAGTATACGCTTAGCACAAATTCCCCGCAACTATCACAAATGCATAGTTTTTTGTCACTTCGTTCCAAAAACTAAGCAAACAAGCCATTTTAAGACGACTTCGTCGTGGGCTTGTTTGCCACTTGAATCATATTCTCACGAAATCCGCAGAAAATGCGGATTTCTGAATCGAAGTCACAAGAATATATAACTTCTTGTCACTTTGTTCCAAAAGTCATGCAAATGGAGCGTAGGTGGAATTTACCTCTTCACTGAAATTATAATTCAAATTATTGCGCCTGGCACCTAGATTCTTGCTACTCCACCCCTTCCAACATTTCTTCAACAGAATCATATACAAAAATGTAATAGTACCCATTTTCAAAAACCATTTTTCCGTTTTTGAGTAATGGACACGTATCAAAACCACGATCATCAACTTTATTATAAAAAATAAATGTTTTGCCAATAGGTAAGCTCTCTGCATGTTCTAAAAGCTGAAGCCATTCAAGTATTTCTAAATTATTCTTTCCATCCAAGCTCCATCCTATATCCCACATTTCTATCTGGCCATTAGATAGCTCTGTTAAAACATTGCACTGCCAAAAGGAGCCAAAACCCTGATAATACTCATTTTCAAGCAGGTATTCAACCGCCTGTTTTTGTGAATAGGAGGAGTGCCAAGCATACTTGGGTTGTGTTTGTTCTCCCTCTACAGATGCCTTTGAGCAAATGCAGACAGCCGCTGCAATAACAGCTACAATTATCTTTTTTATTGCAACATAATTCCATTCTTCGCTTTCGATCTCTATTACCACCATCGAAATAGCAAATGGTATTAGAGTCAAAAAAACTGTGGACAGTAGTAATCCAGAAAATAAAACATCAATAAATGAACCCAAAGCGCAGAATGGTAATATGCCACCAACGTCTGTTTATCAGAATCGAGTTTTTTAAATACAAAAGAAGACGAATAGAGCAGAAGAAAACAATAATTCCAAAAAGGATGCCCACAACAGAAGCAATTCCAATAAAATTAAAAATGTTAGCTCCTGGTTGATAACCAAAATAACAAAAATAATCTCTCAATAAGTCTTCTATAGATCTTGGAAATTCAGAATAGCAAGAAATAAAATCAAATGTACAAAAATGATAATTCTTAGTTAATACCATTTCATTAAATATCATCCCAGCTCCGCCCAAAATCAGCATCAACATTGAGAGATACAGCTTTTTTAAGGATTTTTTCTCTTTATCAAAAAAGACCAATATCAAGCACGTAAGAACTAGTGGGACAAATACTGAATAAATCAAGCGAATTCCGTTCAATCCACACAAAAAAGATACTAAAAGACACAACATTATTTGGAGCTTAAAAGTTCCTTTTGTTTCTATTTTCTTATAACAGGATATAAACAATGAAATCAGTATCATTGCCAATATAATATGAGATAAGTAATATAGCCCCCAAATAGCATAGAAATAGTACTCTCTTCCAAATGGCCAAGCCATAATACCAGCTCCAAATGCAGCGTATTCTCTTCTACATCCTGCCATTATAAGAAAAATGTAACTGATCAGAACAGTTACCATTATCATCAGTAATCCACCAATAATCCTAGCTCTATGCCAATTGTCAGGATAAAACAATAATCCTATTCTAAGAAACCATTGCTGGCAAAATACTCTCAATTCTGTAGAATAATACCATGTTTTAGAAATAATGCTTCCATTCTCGTTTAAATCTTTAGCCAGCATCATTTCGGAAGCCATATCTGAATCATCCGGACAAATGACATCTCATAATGATCTTCTTAGAATGTAATTAATTACATTCTAAGGAGGGTATGAAATGAGGTGTCTTGAACCAATGAAAATCACTGAAATCCTTCGTCTGCGGGAAATGGAGCTTAACCTTCGCGACATAGCAGCGGCAGTTGAATGTTCCAAAACAACCGTTGGCGAAATCTTAAACAGGTGTAAGGAGTGTGGGCTCACATATGATGAAGCACTGCCAGATTAAATAATCTGAGCTCCTATTATTACGTAGATCACCTCCTTACAGAGCTACCAAAGCTCCGTGACGAGAATGGAAATATAGATACGGCATGTCTGGATCATTTATACCATAGTCCAAGACATTACCTGATAACTGCCGTAAACCACGCCGCAAATAAACTGCGGCGTTTATTTTACAGGTGGGCGGATTATTTGACGCTTACGCTTTAACTAAATTTTAAAATCCCGTATCCTATTTTAGTCAAGAAGGATCCCAGAAATACAAGCTTTCTAGAATCCTTCTTGACTTCATAACCGTTTTTCTTTGACTAATTCCTTGACTAAAAACTGACTTTCTTGACTAAATCTACTAGATCTTGCTTTCTTTCGCATCTTGTATTGTCAGCGTGTACTTCTCATCATCTGATACAAAAAATTTTCCAAAGAGTATAATCGCTGAAATCAGTAGTCCCAAAAGGATTCCTGTGATACCGATTATCTCCATCCATTTGTCGTCGCCACCATCCACCAGACTCTTGATATCAACGAATATAACGGTAATCCACAACGGCAAAAACGACAGGAAGTACATGCTAAAAGAAATAAAAACCGACATTTCCTATCTCCTTCTGCTTACCTAGTCTTTCGATTCGTCAACCTCCACCGGAACTTCTTCCAGGACATCCCACATAGCTTTACCGCAAAGAACCTTTACAAGATTTTCGGCATCAACCTTCTGTGATGTGTCAAACCGCTTATCTTCCGTCAACGGAATCTTGAAGTATTTTGCAGCTTTCTCTCGATTTTTCTTTTTTGTTAAAAGCTGTAGCTTTGATTTACTGAAAGCTGCAAAACGTCTTGGATTTTGTCCTGAAGAAGCAGTGCTACGAAACATATCTGGATCAGAAATAATTTTCATCTCTTCTATCTCATCAATAGCTTCACTGCACTTAAGTTTATAGGCGCGTTCCATATTGAACAGTGTTTCTCCAGACATGTCCAAGAAATAAACTGTCCGGTCATATATGATGACATTCATGGAAGTACGAAGGTTTAAAACCTTATCAGGAATTTCCCAAAACTTGCCTTTATCATGCCAAAACCGATTCTTTAACGTTGTTATCGGTGTATTCATCGATATCAATTTAATCTGATGTTCTTCACCGTTGCACCTCATGTTCCCGCAAAGGACATATGCCTGAGCTTTCAAACTGAGCGGATCTGCTTCCGTGTCGGAATCTGCTATTCCTTGGAGGAGTGCATCCAAATCAATTTCTATATCGGGATTATCTTCACTGATCCTATAAATTGTTGTGGAATTGCAAGTACCGTCGTACTCACGAACATCCACATACTTATTCAAATTATTCTTCTCTTCGCCAGTATAGCCGGATGAAATGTCTTGAATTAGAACACTCAGTCTTTCAGAAGGTTCTAATTCAATTCTTCTACAATTATATGTCGTACCATGACGTTTTGAATGAGCAAAGCTGAGTAAATGTGCATGCCATTCCTTACAATCAGGCAATGCGCTAAAAATCTCCTTTACCAAATCTAATGACATAAACTCATCTCTCCTTTACGTAGTAGTGTCTATTCTATGTTGGCCAAGCTTACCCCAGCTTCTCCTTAAGATCCGCCTCAAACTGCTGTATTTCAACCAAGCATTCGTCCAAGCCAGCAAAGATCTCTTCTTTTGACAGTTTCTCTCCAAATGTGATCGTCTAGGTCCTAAACAGTTAAGAAAATACCCTTCAATTCCGAAAGGCTATTAATCACAGCCATACTACAACAATCCATATCCTCTGGAATAAAGATACGACACTCTGGCACCAATCGCCTTGTTATTAAGTTTGCCGATCTATTGCATATAAATGCCAGCACTATAAATATTCTCATCATCTACACGCCATACTAGCAGATAATTGTTTTCATCTAAGAACCTAATAATAAAATCATCAGTATATCCAGGGTCAATTACTATTATCTTGGGCATTTCCTCATAAAGCGCCTCAAAGTACTCATCCATTATAATAGGCATAACCTGACCAATCGGGAACTGATAAGAATATCTTGTTGCATGTTCTCTCTTACTTAATACATATATTATATCCCAGTTTCCATATACTGTTGTAGACCTTTCTCGTTAGCATAATATGTTGTGGTCAAGCTTTTTTGTAACGGCGTAGCCTAATAGCCGCCACAAGGCTATAGAACCTCGTAGCGCGCCTCAAAAGGCGTTTTATAATTGTTATAAGAATGCGGGCGAGAATGGTTGTATTCAACGTACGCATAGTCTTCTACGGCGTTGTAGAGTTCTTCTTCCGCATGATAGTAGTGATGGTTGATTAGGTCATTTTTTAATGTATTGAAATACCGCTCCATCGGTGCGTTATCATAAGGATAGCCCGCTTTGCTCATGCTTTGAGATATTCCAAGGTGCTCACAAAACTCGGTAAAATCTTTCGATGTAAACTGACTACCTTGATCCGAATTATCCCGAATTCGGCATAATTCGGACCAAGGCTGTCATTATACAAGTATTAGTTTTACCAAGCTGGTTAAAGACAAGGGGCTTAGGCAATCGATGTCTAGGAAGGCCAATTGTTGGGATAATGCTCCACAGGAAAGTTTCTTTGGGCACATGAAAGATGAGATAGATCTGTCGGAATGTCAAAAATATAGAGAAGTGAAAGCAATCATAGATGATTGGATGGACTACTATAACAACGAAAGATATCAGTGGCAGTTAGCAAAGTTATCTCCAAATGAATATTACAATTACATTACCACAGGAGTGTATCCTCTTGGGAATGTTTGATATATATAATATGTGCTGTAAATATATATATACCTATAGCTTAATTTGTACTTGACATGGGGTACACTTTAGTTAGCCTTCTCTAAAAAACTACTAGTTTTTTCGTCTTTTTAGAGTTTCTCATATTAATGCTAACTATCCTAGGCGCAGACTTTTAGGTTTACCATAGTTATACAGTACCTTAGGAATATGGTGCAACTCACCATTCAAGTATGCCTTTATTCAGTATTCATAGTCTTCTGCCAAAAACAAATCCGAATCATAATCCTCTATTATTTCTGCAAGCTGCTTTCTATAAAAATCTTATGATACCCTTTTTCTACTATTGATTTAGGCGCAGTTATAATTCTATAAAAAGAACTCTTAAAACGCCTCATTAAATCTTTGCTCTTAAATCCTTTGTCCTTTAAATAATAGCCTCTTCTCACACTATTATACATTTTTTTATCATCTATAAGACTTAATTGCTCCCAATAAAAGGTATTTCTATCATTCTGATTATTGCAGTAAGCAATCAATTCCTCTTCATGTGCAGCCTTTGCCCTGTAGGTTTGTAATCTTATTTCATTTCTCCTTGTAGCAGTCAGGCTCTTGTCATGCCAACCATAGTCATACAAATTTTTTTTAAGGTGGACCATATTTCCGTCCAAATAGGCGCGAATCCAGTATTCATAATCTTCTGCTAAGAACATATCTGGATCATATACCCCTATCCTATCAGCCAATTCCTTCTTGTACAGAAAACATGCCCCAACTGGATTTATATATACCATTTCATCTGGCTCAGGCTTCTTCATCTCTTCTCTTAGACTTCCATCCATGTTTACTATAGAAAAATCAGTATATACAAAATCAACCTGAGGGTTATCATCAAGATATTTAACCATAGTTTCTATGGCATCTGGATGATATTTATTATCGTCAGATGTCCATGTTAAATATTCACCAGTAGCCATTGCAAAACCATTATTTAACGACCGTGGCAATTTCTGGTTAGTCCCATTATTTACAACTCTAATACGATTATCTCTTCTAGCCCAGTTTTCCATTATTGACTTTGTATTATCGGTGGAGCAGTCATTGACAATAATAAGCTCAATATTATTATAAGTCTGATTTACAACACTTTTAATTGCGTCATCAATGCTACCTTCCCCATTATATACAGGAAGCACTATACTAACTTTCTTCATCAATGTCTCAAAACCTTTCTCAGTAATACATTTATTTTTGTTTTTACTAATGTGTTAATCCATTCTGCCTCTAGCATTGACCAATTATGCCCAGAAATAAATAACAAACTCTTTCCTAAAGGCTGAGGCAACAAAAAGCCATCTAGATTTACATCCTCAAATACCCCTGTTGCTAATGCCATATCTTTGATATCCTTACTCCGGCTGTGAACTTCGCCGAACTTTACGTCTCTCATCATCCATTCCAGGATTACATTCAAAAGATATATCCGATAAATATCCAATTGACGGCATATTTTTTCGTTATTAGTTTTTTCATAGAATGGTTTTAAAAAATTGTATAATTCATCTATTTCCAATGCTTGTTTTTTGTCTCTATTTCTGACCATAGATGTCTCAACAACTCGGTAATAGTATCCTGTAATACTATTATCCACAACAACCTTTTGACAAGATAATATATAGGGATAAGAAAATGCGGAGTCTTCACCAATTCTTATGTTTTCAGGAATACTAAGTGCATGTTCTTTAAGTTTACTTGTCTTATATATTTTCATACAGGTAGATGGAAAAACAGAGAAATCATACCACCTCTCGTTCTTACAATTAACATTTTCAAAAAGACCGCATAGATTTTCTCCTGAGTATATCCCTGATTCCATGTGCTGTTGTATTATTTCGCACTTATCTTTTGAGTAATACTGTGTAAAACTAACTGCCACTAGATCAGGTTTCTCTGCAACAACTATTTCCATCATTTTTGAATAATAATCAGCAGAAATGAAATCGTCACCGTCAACAAATGCAATATACTCAGCTGTAGCCTCTTTAATACCCGTTTTTCTGGCCGCAATTAGTCCAGCATTTTGCTTATGTATAACTTTCACTCTACTGTCTATAGCAGCATATTCATCGCAAATTATGCCCTCTTGTCCCTTCGAGCCATCATCAACAAGTATTATTTCCAAGTTTTTATATACCTGATTTATTATGCTATCGATGCATTCTCTTAAATATTCTTCAACACCATAAACCGGCACAACCACCGAAAGCAGTGGCAAATCCATCTTTTCTATCTTTGTCATGATAAGAATCCTTTCACCGCTTTTAATACTTTCTTTGCATATCTAGGAGCCCCTAAAACCCGTTGTCCCACTTTATAGTCGAAACTATTATTTAAAGTATTGTCATACCCCAACTTCATTTTCTCTATAAGAACAGGCATAATATTTCTGTCAGTATCATTCATATCCTTAGCCTTATAATATGCCCTATCTTCTATGGTTTTCCCCTCGCACACGATAGCTATGATATCTTCCCATACCTTTCTATAATCTATAGCTAAGAGATTGTCAAAACTCCTCCTTGCATCCTTCTCCAGCTGAGTATATAGCCCAGCGTCAGACAAAACTCTTACGAGGTTCTCTGCCATACCAGCAACATCCCCAGCTTGTGCTGTTAGCACGCCAAGGCCATCCTTTGTAAGTGATAGAAACGGCATGTCATACATTACAAGCGGTATGCCATATGCTTTAGCTTCCAGAACCACCATTGGATAGCCTTCCATTTTCGAGGTAAATAGCATTACTCCACAAGATTGATAGAACTCCGTAATCTCATCCACAGACTTCTTGCCATGAAATACAATAGATGCTGATAGATTGTTGTCAGATGCATAAGCCTTCATCTCACCTATCAAAGCTTCATCTCCATCTCCGACAATATCAAGTACCGCATCAGGCATTTTTGCATGAACTGCCTTAAATATCTGCATTGCTTCCATAGGATATTTCTCGTTTGAGATTCGACCTATGAGCAAAATGTGCTTTCTAAGCCTATCTTTGCCTGGTGTACTAGATTTAAGATCTGCCGGAACAGGGTTATGAACTGCATAAGAATTGCATCCACATAGCTGATAGAATCTAGCATTTGTGTCAGACAACGACACAACAATGTCAGCCAGTTTAAACGCTTCTGGCTGATAGAGTGCCATCTTTCCACTACCAAAGCACCACGAAAAATGCCCATGGCAATATAGCACAACAGCTATCTTCATCATTTTCATGAGCATGCATTCCCATATGAAGTTTTGATTTGTCCAATCATGATATACGAGCAGATCAACTTGCTCAGATAGACAATATGTTTGAAGCTGTTCTAACCGTTCAAACATATTGCTTCCAGATATAACAATCCTTTTCACAGAATCAGGATAAGGATAATCCAAGGGATTCTCTTCTTCCCCTGTAAAGAAAACTACATTATAGCCCATCTCTACCCACAGAGTCATAAGCTCGGCGTTTACACGCTCTACGCCACCGTTATAACCTCTATGGTAGATTGTTGCTATAGTTCTAGGCCTCTGCCCCCCCCGAACTGCAGTTTGTATTCTAGAGAAAAAAGATACGGCTTTATCGAAAGACCATGTGATAGAAAGTGCTGCTAATACTTTTGCTGTGCCATATTTTCCCCACATATCTCTTAATTCAAAAGAAGTAGCTTCATAGACATCTTTATCAAGAGACGCAGAATTTGTATATGCTAATTTTCTACATTCATTAACTATTTGCTTATTAGAAATCATCTACTTAAAAGCGCCTCCACTATTCTCTCACTTGCACGTCCATCACCATACGGATTTATCGCATGCGCCATATTTTCATATGCATCAGAATCATCTAAGAGTTTCTTAGCTGATTCGTAAATATCATTTTCTTCAACACCAACAACCTTGACAGTTCCAGCTTCTACAGCCTCAGGTCGTTCTGTCTCTGTTCTTAGTACAAGAACAGGCTTCCCAAAGTGTGGAGCTTCCTCCTGAAGTCCTCCAGAATCTGTCATAATCATAAAGCTGCGTGCTAACAGATTATGCATGTCCAAAACATCAACAGGATCAATAAGCTTTATATTAGAAACATTGCCAAGCACATCAAATACAACATCTCTAACTGCCGGATTCAAATGTACTGGATATACAAAAGTAACATCCGCATACTCCACTGCAATTTTTTTTACAGCATTGCAAATATTTCTTAATGGCTGTCCAAGATTTTCTCTTCTATGGGCAGTCAGTGTTATAACCCTACTCGAGCTAAAGTCCAACGTATTCAAAGCTTCATCTGAAAACTTGTAATCCGATTTGACTGTATATTGGAACGCATCTATTACTGTGTTGCCTGTAACAAAGACATTATTATTTATTCCTTCACTTGACAGATTCTTCTTATTATCCTCTGTCGGAGCAAAAAACATAGTGCTTATTCTGTCAGTCAGAAGCCTATTCATTTCCTCTGGGAATGGAGAATAGATATTGCCTGTTCGCAGCCCCGCTTCAACATGTCCAACTGGAATCTGCTGATAAAACGCAGCCAAAGCTGCGGCATAAGATGTAGTAGTATCACCATGTACTAAAACCACATCAGGCTTTTCCTTCTGTAACACGGGCTCAATCTTTTCAAGTATAGATGTTGTAATAGTCGTAAGAGTCTGTCTATCCTTCATGATTTCCAAGTTATAATCTTCCTGAACATCAAAAGCATCCATAACCTGCTTAAGCATCTCTTTATGCTGACCTGTAAGACAAACTACACACTCTATATTTCTTTCTTCTTTTAATTTCAAAACCAGAGGGCACATCTTTATTGCCTCTGGTCTTGTTCCAAACACTACAAAAACTTTCATACTTGTTCTATTTATCCTTTTGTGATTATCCAAGCTCTGAATAATCCGTCATCCTTGTTTTCATAAGGAACAGATTTTACAATCTCTATAGTTCCACCACATTCTGCTGCAAAGGACTCCATATCTTCATCTGAAATCCACTGTTCCCACTCATATATCTCTAACTGCCCCAATTTTTCCAGCGGTTTATCAATGATTAATATCTTTCCACCAGACTTTGTAATTCTATACATTTCCTTGAAAGCTGCCTTTAAACTGATAGCATGTTCAAAACTCTCACAGGCATACACAATATCAAATCTATTGTCCTCATAGGAAATGTTGGTCATACTTCCGAGGCGCTTTTCCTTTACAACATTAACAGCAGACATCACATGCTCTGATATATCAGATGCATAATAATCATTATTAGGACAATCTTCTGCAAGTCTTTTAAGATATCTTCCCTTGCCACAGCCTATATCGCAAACTTGTAGTTTATTATTTTGTACTGCTGCGGACTCAATTGTTTCATTTACAAGCACGTACCTTCCATCATTTTTATCAATGTTATCCATGAAAGATGATGCTTGTTTCTCAAACTCGAGCTTCTCTTTTAATGCCAATGCATCTAAGAAGTACTTTACAGCCCAACTTATTTCCGCTTCAGGAAAATAATATGGTTTCTTTCGTCCTCTATAAAACTTAGCTATAAAGCCTGGTGCAGGATAACTTCCATACCATCCACCAGACTCATTTTGTAATTCAAGCGCATAGTAAAATAATGAATTACCTTTTTCTAATTCCCCAAGCTTGTACCATACAATAGCTAACTGAAAACATCCTGTTGAGCATACCCACGGAACATCATTAAGACCTGGTATAGCACCCTTTGATGTACGATACTGCTCAAGTCTATTCATCGATTCACGACAGAGCTCTACTTCTCCAAGGTCATATAACCCTTCCATAACGTATGCATAAAAATGAGACAATAAGCTAAAATTCTTGATTCTATCAAGCTTATTTGTCTTGTAATATTCAAGAATCTTATCTACTGCTTCCAAATATTCCGGCTTATTAAAAATATTTCCTGCTTCTCTAATAGGTGACAAACAATAGATATGGATAAGTTCTGAGCAAAAGTCCTCGTTATTCCCCCATGCATCTTTACTTGGTGTGGTAAGTCGACCATCTGTCTGCATATTAGAAAGAATCCAATCACAGCCCTTAATAATATGCTCATCAACAGCCGGTAAAATATCTCTTATAGCTACAAGACCTTTTAAAATCTGTGCTGAATCAAAAACATATGGGGCTACATCTCTACTATCGTACCATGAACCATCATCCTTCTGTATTGAACATAAATACTTTGCATATGCTATTGCTAAGTCACGTTCTCCCCACTGAAGAAGTGAAGGAATATAGTATCCTGTCACCTCTGGATAGATATAAGGCTCTTTAGAAGTTACGGTGATACCGTTTCCGTTAATAGTTTGATTTTCAATCCACTTTATTGCTTTTCTAAAATTTTCTACCTTGTTGGCATTCATTTGTTTATCTACTCCTTATCATTCTCATCAGTAGTCTCTTAGGCAGGCATAAAAAAGTTTTAAATTGTCTGATTCTTCTCTCTATCATTTCTTCATGCAATATTTTTCTTGCACCGCTTCTTGTATTCAATTCACAAGCCCGATTTTCCTTTGCAAGAGGACCATATATCCATTCCAAATCAGACGCTTCAATATCTCTAAACACACTTATTAACCCCTTGCTTTCCATTGCCTCAATCATAGTGATTATTTCCTGATTATTTGAAAACACCATTGTTTCGCCATCATTCTCACTGTCACTATGATATTTAACAAAATCTGCATCACCCATACATGCATCTGAATTAATCCCAAAATGATCAATGCAATTCACACATGCTTTTTGCCAAAAATACTCTGAATACTTTGTACTAAAGTATTCAGAGAATGGAACTGAAAAAATTTCAGTTCCATTCTCTATGTCATCATAGGCCCTGAAATTTCCAAACCATCCATTTCCTCTATACTTAATCATTTTAGGATTTTTAATTTTATATTTTTCAAGAAGATAATCTGTTGCCTCATAGCTTGGTACATGATTACACATCAAAGTAATCACGTATTTAATTCTACTATTCAGCACCTGATCTTCTTTCAGAAGTTTACTAATTCCTCTGGAAAGACAAGGCAAACATACTATCACATATCTTCCCTCATTTTGTTTTATTTCCTTGATAGATCTTCCAATATTTGCAGGACAATAGTTACTTCCAGAATGATTATATAGCAGAGAAGAATTCTTCTTATCAATTAAGCTATATCCCAAATCTTTGTCATTTTGATATATTCCAGCTGTAATAACGTAATCTACAACATCATTATCTAGCATGTATTTCAATAATTCGGTTGTTATTGCACCTGAAGCAGCCTCTTTTCTCACAACCGTGCTATTAGAATGCCCGTAAATCCTATATTTAAAACTTTGATAGCTTATTACGTCATTATTGAGATTTCCAGGGCAAATTCTTAAACACTTTCCACACTCAACACAAGTTTCATCTACTTTAGGTCTAAAGAAACCATTCTTTAAATGTATCGAAATCGCACCTGTTGGACATGCACTTTCGCATATTCCGCAACCAGAACACTTTTCATCCCAATTGGCACATACGTTATTCATTACCGCCTATACCTCTTATAAAAGCAAGCGACTCTTTACGCATTTCAAATAATCTCTTATTAATCTCTTCATAGTTCCAGTCAAAATTCAACGCTGAGTCCAAATTCGTTCCGCTTTTATACAAATCATATAATCCTAATTCTTGTAATAAAGTTGTTGATCTATTCTTTACGTATGCAACCTGATTAAAGACTATCTTCTTCTCAAAATTGATACTAAACATCAATCCATGAAATGTGCATGTCACCACGAACTCTGCGTCTCTAAACATCCCTATCCATGCTTTTGGGCCAATATCTGTAAGCCTAATATCACACCAGTCCGGCGCTATTCCTGCCCCAATAACAGTAAGCCCTTTATCCTTAGCATATCCAACAACACTATCTATTAACTCTTTTGGAAAATCATTTCCATAAACAAGAATATAATTCTCATATTTACTTTTAGGGATATCCTTATCTGACTTAAAGTCATATACAAGCGTTGGATCTAACACAAGTTTTGCGCAATCTTTGCCTAGAAGTGACATCACAATAGTTTTTGAGTTTTCATCTCTTACAGAAATATCGTCATAGGAATCCAATCCATTTTTTATAAACGGTTTAAATGTATCATCAGGATTCATATCCCCGAAACTTGCTGCATAAGAAACCAATTTATTGCAATTAAGTTTATTTCCAATCAAATGAATATCGTCGCCAAACTCAGGAATAGAGTACTCCCATATTGCATCGCTTCCGGTTACTATAACATCGAAATAACTGTTTTCTAAAGTTTTTTCATCACTTAACTCTATATGATCGATAGAATTCCAATCTTGTTCAAATCCTGGATAGCTTCTTTTTGGATTAACACAATATTTCAAGCACTCTTTGTAAAAATATGGTGATACCAGACATTTTACAGATGAAACTCTTGGTCTATTTTTCTTAAAATATAAATCCTGATGCCTCTGATGAAGATATGCTAAATGCTTTACTTCATATTTGTTGTAATTATTTTTCAACAATTTATTCAGGGCATACGCTTGTGCAAATGCTCCATAATTTGGCACACCCCAAAAAGTTAATATTCCAATCTTTCTCATCACTTAATCCTTATAATATTTTTAGCCTCATCAACTATTCTATTTTTTTGTATATAGAGAGATTCTTCTGAAACTTTTAATATGTCATTTGTTTTTTCGAGATTTTCCAATGCATAAAAGCATTTATATCTTTTCCCATTTTCCCAATATTTAACCGGTGTTCCATACATTAACGAGACTATTGTTGCGTGTACCAAATCTGTATATACAGTTCGAGCATTCGCATATACTGTCAAATAGTCGTATGGTGTATCAGATATCAATATAGTTTCATTACTATATTCTTTTCTATATTGATATTGCATATGCCAAGGGCGGACTACATTGTTTGCATCCTTAAATATTTCAGGCTCTTCAGAACGATTAAAAGTAACAACGTCATAATCACTATCTGCAAATCCTCTAGGATCAAAAACATCCACTGTCCAAAATGCACAGTCTACTCCTTTTACACATGGGGCAACATCCTTATATTGTTTATACACATCATCATCTCTACTTATGATTAACGCCGGCTTTATTTGCTTAAAATATGCCCTTAGGGCCTTTATTTCATCATGGTTATACTTCTCCCCCCCAAACCTAGAAATACTGGTCTACAGCCCTTTTCAGCTAATTTGTCAATCATTTTTCTTGAAGGTGCATTCAAGAATTCTTGCGTTCCAACCATACCAGGAATAACAACATAATCAGCATTTAGATAATCAGACATCTTAAATATAATAGGCTTGGTAGGCACATCCTTACTTAGTATTCTTCTCTTACCAATAGGGGCATTGTTTACATAATAATTAGTCATCGCAGATAGGCATGCCATATGGCAGTCGTCACCAAATATTCTTTTAGTTAATTCCATTCCTCCTATATCAATAAAGGCTTCACCAACATTTGTGAACCAGCAATTATTAAAATATAGAATTTTCATGTGGCTATACCTCCCTCAATTGCGGCAACCTTACGGAGCCCCAATACTGTCTCTGCCAATTAGTCTTTTCCATAGAATCATTCACAATTTCGAAGAAAATCTGATCTGCTTGGTCAAGATCCCTAAGCTCATTGCTCTCATTAATTTCAGATAAATGAAAATAGGCAATATAAATCCCTTCAGCTAAGTTTGAAATATCATACTCTAACTTTGTCTCGTAATCTCCAGCCGAATAATCTTTGAGCATTGTCCGACAATCTGTATATCCAACTGCACTTCCATCTGCGTATTTTAAAGATAAATCTATTAGCACATTGTCAATATTTTCATGGGCTGTCCATTTAAAATCCAATAACATTTTTTCATCGGTACGAAATCTTGCCATCCCTCTATCTAAAATTGATATTGACTTAAATCTAGCCTTTCTTCCCAAGTCAGCGGACACACGCTTAAATGTACTCAAATCATACTCTGTTTTTAAATCAGATGAATGACTATTCATATATATGTCTATAGCCTTCTCAACATCACCATCAAAAATCATTTTTCCTTTTTCAAGGACAATACATCTAGTACATAAATTTCTTATAGTGGCCATATTATGACTTACATATAATACTGTCTTTCCACCTTTGGCCTCATCGCCCATCTTTCCAAGACATTTCTTTTGGAACTTCATATCACCAACAGCAAGCACTTCATCCATGACCATGATTTCCGCATCAAGGTGTGATGCCACGGCAAAGGCAAGCTTGACATACATACCTGAAGAGTATCGTTTTACAGGTGTATCTATGAACTGTCTGCACTCCGAAAAGTCGATGATAGATTCAATCTTTTCATCAACTTCTTTTCTGGTCATTCCTAGGATAGCGCCATTCATATATATGTTTTCTCTACCTGTAAGTTCCCCATGGAATCCTGTACCAACTTCAAGCATTGAAGCAATTCGTCCATCAATCCAAATATCGCCTTCTGTAGGAGCTGTAACTCTGGAAAGAATTTTGAGAAGTGTAGATTTACCTGCGCCATTTCCGCCTATAATACCTACAGCCTCGCCCTTTTTTATCTCAAGATTGATACCATCAAGAGCCCAAAATGACTCTCCAAAGTGTTCTGCACTCTGTCCAATCTTCATATTTGGGTCTTCTTTTCCTCTAACTCTTGCCCACCATGACTGAAGCTCGGCATTTAGAGTCTGACCACCTATTGCACCAAGCTTATACTGTTTTCTTAAATTTTCTATCTTTATTGCTGTATCTGACATTTCTTATACCGTATCCATAAATGTTTTTTCAATCTTACTAAATAAAAGTACTCCTAAAGTTAAAACAATAAGAGTTACTATCCAACTTAGTCCCCAATAATGCCATGCAAGTGTTTTAGTACCTAGAAGTACACTTCTAAAGCACTCTATTATCGGAGTCATGGCATTAAGCATGTATACTGATAAGTATTTCCGAGGAATTATCTCGGTTGTATACACTACAGGTGTTGCATACATCCAAAGCTGAACACCGAAACCTACAAGAACTACCAAATCTCTATACTTGGTAGTAAGAGAAGCTATGATAATTCCACATCCAAGTCCAAATAATCCAGCCTGAAATATAAGAACAGGCACCAATAAAAGTGACCATCCAAGTCCAAAATTATATCCATTAAAACTATAATATGCAATTGCAATTACCAGCATTGCCAATTGTATTCCTAAATCCAACATGCCGGTAAGTACAGATGAAATCGGCATTACTAGTCTAGGAAAGTATACTTTACCCATTATTGCAGCATTTGCAGTAAATGTACTAGATGTCTGTGTAAGGCTTGTAGCAAAAAATGTCCATAGTGCATTACTGCAAAGGTAAAATACAAACTGCGGAACACCGCTTGTTGACAAACCAGCTAAGTTTCCAAAGACAAATGCATATAGTAGTACAGAAATTAATGGTTTGAATATTAACCATAACGGACCAAGTATTGTCTGCTTATAAATCGTCGTATAATTTCTTTTAAAGAAAAGCCAAATAAGATCTTTATATCTAAAAAGTTCTTTTAAATCAATATCAAACCACCCTGTTTTGGCTTTAATATGTGTAGTATATTGCTCCATGTATTACTAACTTGTTCCTTTCAATCTACAATGTATTAAAAAATGTACTTCCTATTTTTTGTGATATACTGCCCCTTATGCGTCTTCTATATAAATATAAATTGTCAGTAATATGTATCACTTTACCATATCTATAAATTCGCATCCAATAGTCATAATCTTCCGCCAAAAAAGATTGGCATCGTACGCTCCAACCTTCTTTGCAATTTCTGAAATGTACAAGAAACATGCTCCGCACCATTATATACTGGGAGTACTATAGATACTCTCTTATTGTCCATTTTTTCTATGTATAATCTTATAAAACATACCAATTACAACATTATAGAATTCATATAAATGGTAATTAGTATAAAACAGCTTTAAAGATATTCCCCCTATTCTATATTTTTTTAATATAGGCCTTATTCTTTCAAAATATTCTTTTGACTCCTTAGATTCTTGATCAGCCTTGTTCATTTGCTTCCAATGATGAATCATCATGCTCACAAAAAAAGAGAGCTGCCAAATTCCATACATATCTTTTATCTCTTGATGACACTCTATAAATCTATCTGTTTCTTCTATACTTATGCACATTGCTTTATTCTTTGGAAGCAAATTATTATTTGTTGTAATTGAATTTGATCTTACTCTTCTGTAATACAGCGGTTCATGCAAAAGTGCCACACGTTGACAAACAGATGTAAGCTCGAAATTAAATAAATTATCTTCGTGTATTATTCCTTCATAAAAACGCAAGTTGTTGTCTTCAATAACACTTCTTTTGATAAATATCAAACAACAACTTGGAAAATAATCATTGTTATCCAACGCTTTGCGATAAAAATCTGTTCCCTTCATGACATCCGGGTAACAACCATTATATTTATATCCACCTGCTTCTCTAGTCCACTGATAATCACTAGTTCCATCTTCAAATGAATATGCAACAAAACGTAACTGGTCTAAATTTTCTTCTTCAGATTTTCTGTATAGTCTTTCTATTGCATCTTTTTTTAGAAAATCATCGCTGTCAAGAAAATAAACATACTTACCTTTAGCATGCTCCAATCCAGTATTTCTTGCTGCTGAAAGCCCTCCATTTTTACGATTTATAAGAATAAAATTATCATTTTTATCACAATACTCTTTTACTATGTCGTCAGAATTGTCTGTAGAACCATCATTCACAATCAATACTTCAAATTCCTTAAAAGTCTGTTTTTCAAGACTATCCAAACATTCTCCTACATAGTTCCTAACATTATACACTGGAACAATAATACTTACCTTAATATCTTTATTCATCCTTTGGTTCCTAATTAGTATTCTATTAGCAAATCTACAAAGTATATTAACACACTTTATATATTATTGCTACATTTACGATAAACTAGCATAAAAACTACAGTTCTATATCAAATAGCTTCTTTACAACATTTCTAAATACTGTTTTTTTATTTTCTATGAACAGAATATAATAACTTTTTTGCCAAAATGAAAGAGGCCTGTTTATTTTTTTTGAATACTTCATTACTAGTTCCATAGCTTCTTTGTTTTCTTTTATTTCATTGGCAAATTCTGTAATTTGCTGATCTTTTAACTTTTTCTTTGGAAAACGAATATCTATAGGACAATTCTCTCCCGTTCCATCAAAGCCAATATTTTTACACATATCTACATTAGGATATAGTACTAGTCCATTGTGTAGATATATTGCCAATTCCCAAAAAACCGCCCAAGTTTTCTTTTTTCCACTGGCATTATCCAATACTTGCTGCCAAATAAGATCAGTTCCATTTCGATCAAGCTTATAAATATCTTCATCAGTCATCTGTGAAACAAATTTCTGAGGATTTCTTTCAAAATACTGCCATCTATCAAACCAAGTAGCCCATCCCCAGCATCCTCCCCAAGGTAATAAAAATGTTTGAGGTAAAAATGCCTTATCTTTATCAGTAGGAAGCGAACATCCACATATCTCCATCACTTTCTGCTGATCAGCATACCGTATCAAGGCTTCATTCATATATTCTAGAAAAAACTTGTTTGGCACTATATCATCTTCAAGCACAATTACCTTTTTATGCTTATTGATAACATTAGTAACGCCACCCATAATATTCTCTGCTAAGCCTATATTATTATCCCTTTCAATAATAATAATGTCTTTAAATCCATCAATGCTATGAATAAATGATCTTGTTGCTTCCACTTCGGCTAAATCAGATTCATCTCTTGCTCCATCAGAAAATATATAAAGCCTAGTTTTCTCAGATAGAGAACATTTCTTTAGATTATCAACTACTTTTTTTAATGAATCAATCCGTTTGTAGGTAAACAAACAAACTGGAGCGCAAATATCATCTTTTTCAAAAATTTTATTCTTTTTTATATTTCCAACTTTATTCATGGTAAAAACTCCATATATCATTGATAAATATAAATACTTATTGCAATCAAACCATAGTACTATATTTATTTATCCAATATGAATTATATCTTTTTTTCCATTTAAATATTTCTTTATTCTTCTATCCAAATCCACAGAATAATTATATATTTTATCTTTCAAACTTAGATTTACAGGTTCAATCTCTTCTGATAATGCTGGATGTTTGATAATCATAGGATAAAATCCGTATTCTTTTAAAACAAACTCTTTTTCATGATTCAGCTTTAAAAGATATTCATTATATAGTGCTTTAACAAGCTTATGATCCACTCTCCAATGAGACGCTGCAACACCTATATCCACCGTTTTTTCATTTAAATAACAAATGTTATGGTAATGGTAAAAAACAACATTTGTACTAACTTTATCATCCATCTTTATCTGAATATCATCATCATTTTTTGATATCAATTTATAGCGATCTAGGTTCCATAAAGCTAGTCCTGCACCGGGATGTTCAAGTACATGAACACAATCATATTTCTCCAACCATTCATTTAAATACATTTGATCTCCAAACGTTTTTCCATTATCTGCAGCTTTGCAAGAATTAAGTACTTGTTTCTTCCATTCTTTCAATACCTTCCTTCCAAATGTATCATTGCAGAAAGTATTAAACTCCACACAATATTTTCCCGAATTTTTCTCGCTATAGTAGCCATAAAAACTATTGGAAAATCTGTGTTCTATAATCTGTACACTTTTATTGTTTGCTATCATTTCATTAATTAAAACAATAGGATCACAATAAAAATACATATCAGCATCAATATATGTACAATATCCTTCATTATAAACAGTAAATACATAGTCCAAAAAGCAAGCTGAACAAGTCCAGTTATATTCTGCTCTTGATCGATTTGACTTTACCTTTAACATAACCTCATCTTCAAAATCACACAGTGAAACCACTATTACGTTTTCAAAGTCAATGTCTTTAAGAACTTTTTCACATCTATCATCCATGGCCAAAACATACAACCGAAACTTTTTGGCGTTTTTTTCTAATGATTTAATTAATACCAATCCCTTATCTAAGTAATTACTATCAAATAAGGTACAATAAACATTTTTATCCAAAGTGGCTCCCATCAAAAAATATAATCAGTATTTATTATATCTAGCATATTAACTTTAACACTATAATCCAAACATTATAATTACAATATCTGTATAAACAAAAACAATTTTATCACATATCGCAATATTGTTCTAACAAAAATAAATCATCATATATCCCTTAACAAATCGCTGTCTACTCAATTTTTCCACATATGCTTTTGCCATATCATCATATTCATAATCTTTCAGCAGAAGTTTCTGCATTTTCTTTGAAAGATCCTGCACGTTTTCTGCCTGAAACACTTCTCCCAAATGGTATTTACTTATCGTATTCCCAATTTCTCCACAATCAGGTCCTATTATCCATTTACCATATGCAACTCCATCTATCATAGGTCCGCTTGCACCATTAAATTCACGTCTATACGGAACTGCCACAATATCACAATGCTGTATTAAATACCTCATCTCTGAATCTGAGATATATCGCATTATCATAGTTATTTGCCTAGAAAAATTACTGCTAAGCGCCATAATTTCATCTGTGGCTATATCCTGCTCTTTTCCAGCAATAATAAGATGAAATGGGCAATTTACACTTTGTAGTGCTTTAAGCAAAATGTCTAAACCTTTATCACGTCTTGTCGCCCCTAGAGCTAATATTACCTTTGTATTTTTATTAAAATCATTTAGTTCCGGAGGACATACGCTATCTTTTTTGGCGCTTTCATCAGCTTTTAGAAAAGATGGATAATGTACTACTTTACCATTTTTTATTCCTTGACTACCAAGCAAAGAGCATAAATAATCAGAATGTACGACTATTGTATCCAGCATTCTGGACACTCTTAGCATTGACAGGCGCATAAACAGTTTATACCACTTTCTATCATAATCCATCGTTACGTGATGATATGTGGCAATTACCCTATACCTTTTCAAAAATTGCATTCCGAAACCGGCATACAGATTTAGATAATCACCTGCAAGAAAATGAATTAAATCAGGCTTTTCTTCTCTTACAATATGCTTTAGTTTCTTTAACGCAATTAAATAATTTTCAAAGGATAAAGTCTGGTAAGAAAATTCCGGAATACCAATCTTCTTGACATTATCAGCAGTATTGTATTTTGTTGCATCTTCTACAGGCAGCACCAACATATATTCAGCCGATATGTTTTCTATTATTGTATTTCTATATACTTCAAAATGGCCTTCAACACCACCATCAATCAATAATACTTTCATCTATTCAACTTTCTATTTTAGCGAAAAAAAGCTTCATGATACAATTCATATGTATTGGATATTTCTCTCTTTTTCCCTTTAATAAGCGGATTTCCATAATAAATTGTATTTGCCTCTAGATGTCCTTTTGCAACTGCACCTGCTCCTACTACACAGCCAGAATCAAGTTCTGAACCTTCCAGAACAGTTGCACCTGCTCCAAGAAAAACATGATCATGTATTTTAATCTGGTGATCCTGATATGCAAAATCTTCTGACTGCAAATCGTGACTTGCAGATATGATCCTTGAAAAAACGGATATAGATGAATTATCTTCTATTATTATTCCGCCTCGCCCGTCAAGATAGCAAAACTCATTGATAATGCAACCTTCACCTAGAGTAATATTATGGGGACGAACTATGATTGTCCCATATCCAATACGGCATTTCCTGCCCATCTTTAGCCCGGACAGTTTATATAGAAGTCTTCTAATCCACCATGCCGGTATATGATTGATAAAGGTATTAAGAAGCATGTAACCTAGATCCAGATATATCAGACCTAGTTTATACCATGCTTTGGACTTACGTATTTTACTAAACATTTCCATTCCTATCGTTTTTCTCAAATAATGATAATTATACCGTAAAAAACAAGATTATTCATACCAATAATATAATCCACATGTACTCTCTGCTAAAATAAGTTTTGCTTCTGAATCAGGCTCATTAACAATTTCATAGTCTTTTATTCCAGTATCTAATACATTAAAAATATAACCATGAAAACCTCCAGGTGCTTGTAAACAAATTTTAACTTTCCTTGAATCAGACATTTTTTCCATATTGCTTAATTCAGAATATGCCTGACTAGATTTTTTATATCTCCATACATCTGCATACAATGTTCCAGCACAGTTTATCACCAACAAACCAATAACTATAAAACTTATAATTCTATCTCTTTTTCTGACCCCTTGCATGTTTACATACTGAAACATCCAAGAAAATAATGCTCCCATCGGAATAAAGTACAAATGAAGATAATATCTAGCCGCAGACAATCCAGGAACAACTACAATCTGAATCAAAGTCAAAAGAGACAAAATTCCTATTATTATATATATTCTATTGTTTCTGTTTTTATATACCATAAATACTAGGTATAATAATGACACTAAGAATATACCACTGAACATTATTCCCCAACCAGCTACTCGCGTATCAACAAATGACGCACTTTGTGATATCTCTGCTAAACTAAATGTAAATGGAACCTTCAAAACAGGTTCAACTTCAATAGTATTCTGACACTTAGAAAAAAGAGAAAAAAGAGTCTGCAATGGATGTGGCAATGATCCAAACCATTGTGTAACATTTGTATGAAGTACTCCATCTGATATTCCATCAGTACCTGTAATGGAGTAAAAAGGATTACGATGCACAAAAGTATTATGCCAATATGTCGTTGATCCCACTATTCCAAATGTCAAAATCCCAACACAGATATATTTTTCTAAAATTCCAACAATTTTTCTCAAATCTAAATGATTTATGAATATGTCAGCAGCCAAAAAACCACAACAATAAATAGCAGCAAATATCACTCCTGAAAACTTAGAGTTTATCATTAGTGCGACACTTACTCCTACCATAATCCATGAAATATTATTGGAGGACTTAGACTCTATTATTTTAACTAAATTCAAAACTACAACAATAATCATGCAGTACATAAATGCATCATTATAATATGATTGCGCTTGAGCTAAAGTGATTGGATTACATACAGATAATACTGCAAAAATCAAACTCAAAAAAGACTTATTCAGATATTTTTTAACAAAATCATATACCAATAATACTGCTGCTATCATTGCAAGCATTGTGTAGCATTTTCCACTCTCTATATTTCCTGTAAATGCATAAACAACAGCTCCAAAAATCCAAGTAGCTTTTGGATAATGAGTATAAAAAATTGGCCATTTATCTGCCTTTCCAATCAAAAAACCTAAACGATTGTTGGCTTCTTCAAAAGTCTCATATATCGGGTTCCAACCATATTTTAATAAACCTGTACAAGTTTTATGATAAGAGTTTCCATCCCATGACATATCAAAAACACATGTTGATAGTGATACAGAAACTGTAAAGATAAACAGTACCCAAGCTCCACTTATTATTAGCTTTTTTAAATCCAAGTGCATGTTTTTTTGAGCTATTATTGCTTCAATGACTTCACAAATAAAAACAATTACCAAAGAAAATCTGTTTATAGAAAGTCCAAAAAACATGCAGATTGTTGGAACAATAACAATATTGAATATAGTCCATAGCAACATTATTCCAACTAATCTGGTTATTTCTACATTCTTCAATTGACTTTTCATTTTTCCTCACTTTTGTTTAGATAAGCATTCTAATCTATTCGTATTTGGTTGTATAAGATACCTCAACGCTAAAATTTTCCTATAATAAAACACTTATAATATGCAACTGCTCCATCCTTTGAGCAACATTCCTCAATAGTCGAAGTGTTGTATTTACCAAACTTTTCAACTATTTTCTCAATATTTTTTTTATCCCAACTTAATAGGCATATTTTATTACCTTTGGATAACCAGTCATCCACTAGTGATTTGCTTACTTCATTAACATCAAACAATCCGGTATTTCTATAAGCAATCTCATACTCTATATTATTATTTGATAAGTATATAAATGTTGGTAAAAAACCCGAATCTGCGAAAATATACTTATAACCTGTATTTTTTGAGTCCATTGCTTCTTCTGTCATTGTTGTTGAAAAATAACCATGTCCACCACCCATTTCCTCAAGTCTTTTAGTAAATTTCCGTGTTCCTTGTATATTTACAATGAATAAAGCGATACCAACAGTAACAATAGTCGCCTTATAGACTTTTTGGTTTTCTTTTAAAACAGATAATATTTTTACAATCCCGTTTAAACCAAATCCTATAAGTAAAAAATTCAGCCATTCAAATACCTCTACATGCTGAGGAGTCATTCTTGAAATCATTTTTAACGAAAACACATAGTAGCAAATATAGAATCCAAAAATTTCAAAAAATTCCACATTATTAATCGTTACAACCTTGGCATTAAAATGTTGCTTACCAAATTTGATGATTTTATCAATTATTAACAATGTCAGAAATGTAATTGTGATAATTATAGTACCCTTACCTAACCACATTTCTTCCATTCCTTTATGATCAAGAATATTATACGAAGTCCATATTCCTGATGATGCTATATAAACCAATCGCCAGAAAGTTGTCATTTTTTGAAATAGTGTAACCTTATTTCCCAATACGTTAATATACGAAAATCTGTTAATAGCACTTTTAATATAAGCAAAACCAAAGATACTTCCTATCAAGCAAGCACATCCAACTATAACTATTAATAAAAAGTAAATTTTACGAATAAATGCTATTTTCTCTTTCTTCACTATCAATGGGATCAGCGTAAAAATAACAGATATGACAATCAACAATAATAGCACAATCTTACACATAGTCTCGGAAAATATGTAATGCAAAACACTGTCAGAAAATCCCCATACATATGGTAAAATGCCTAGTGTAAAACCAAATACGTACTTTTCTGTTCCTAGAAATTTTATCTTATTAACTTTATTTCTAATTTTGATATCCTCTCTAGCAACGATAATTATCCACATGGGGACCAAAAACAAAAAAGAAAAGTAATCATAAAAAGCCAATCCGCTTAGTAATCCTATTTTCCACCACTTTTCAACCTTTTCTACGTTGCTGCTCTTCCAAATGTATAATGCGATGATGACACACATAACTCCAGGAAGCATTATATCTACCTGAGAACGTGATACTAAAATAATATTAGTATTACTTGCAGCCAAAATGCTAATTACTATTGCTATAGTCATGTTGGTTGTTTTTTTTAATATTAAGTAGATAAAAAAACATATAATCCAAATATATATCAGATGCGAAAATCTAATCAAAAATAAACTTCCACCTCTGGTAATTAAAAGCAAAAGCATCTGAAGATAAATAGCTAACGTTCCATGATAAATGCTTCCTAAAAGAGGTAAAAAGCTATATTGCATTGTAATATGCATATTTCTGTTTGCCGGAAAAACGATTATCGAAGCCAAATATTCAATAATAGCAGAATCAAAATACAGGCCTGGAACATTATATTTATACAATCCAATTCCAAATACTAAACAAGCAAGTATAAATCCAACTATAATTTTCTCTTTTTGTCTGCGTAACAGCATTTTTTTATCCATCCTCTTAACATGTTTACTTGTACTGATGCATATGGAATAATTGCAACCATATACGGAAAACAATATCTTGATTTAGATTCCCAAAATAATTGGAAAACAAATCCCCCTATAAAAAATATCCCTAATACCAAATATCCTATATGGTATTCTTTTTCTTTAATCAGTTTGCCACTTATAAAGATGAGATTGAGTAAATATATAGTTCCGCATACCCCTCCTAACATTCTCAAAATCATTTTCATAGTATTTCCCGCAATAAAATCAACAAATCTTGGTGATACCTGGACTTCATCAACACCATTAATATACACGGAGTGACTCACTGCTCCAAATGTCGGATCTGCCCATTGCCAAATAATCTTTTTTCCGAAAAATCCCACAGCCTTTTTGGGATTATGAATATAATTCTTTATAGCTTCTTTTGATTTTTCTATGCCAATTTTATCAGCTTTTTTCTTATCACATTCATGAGCATATAAACAAAGCAAGTGTGAACCATCGTAACCACCAGGACCTATTTCAGTTTCTGAGTTTAACCCCATCATAAGATAGCAACTAATAGGTATACTGTTCGGATTAGTTTCAGAGTCTGTTACTATTTCAAACGTTTTTCCAGCTATTCTTCCAGAAAACAGCATAACAAAAATACTTAAAACAATAAGTATTAATTCCTTTTTCTTTGCAATTTTGTCATCTTGTTTATCAGAAAACAAATGCACAGACAAAATAATAATTATTGCCACTATTCCAATTGCTGCTCCAGAATATGATATATTTGAAAAAAACATACAAAACAATGATAGTAATGCATATCTAAACTTACGATTTGACAAAAATACAAAGATTCCAAAATAAAACGCAGTCAAAAGAAAAAAGAGACTGCAGATAGTGCCATAAACATATGAAGCATACATAGCAATAGGCAAAAAAAGTATACATATTACTGCGCCCATACACTTGTCTTCTTCTTTTTTTCTTAAAGCAAAAGATATTCGCGCCACAACCATAGTAATACCAAAAGTCAAAACGCAATTAAATAGTTTATACGCTATCCATCCTCTAACATGATTTCTACCAATAAATGCAAATGGAAGCATAATCAATACCATGCCTCTTTGATGTGGGCATAATTGAAAGTAAAAATAATCAATACTATCCAATTCTCCTTTAGCAATATGAGTCGCTGCCTGCCATACCGCCGATGGATCTGCTATTGGATAGAACATTGCATTTTTCATCCATATCACAGATTCGATAAAAACGATTGTTGCAGAAAAAAACACAACAATATTAGCTAACTTTTTATTTTTACGCGTCAAATGCCTAATGAACTCAGATATCAATAAAACGGCGATAGCAACTATTATCACTCCTAAAAGATATTCAATGGCATTTCTTTTTGTAAAAATCAACTTTTCAGTGTGCTTCTTAACCAATAAATCAATTCCCCAGAACAAGTTAACTACAAAAACTACTCCTATTATTAAAAAACACATTAACTTTATTACTCTAGAACAAATAATTTCAAATAGTTTATTCATTATATTATTACACCTCTACCACTTTATCTCTTTGCGAATAGCTGTTCTTGATTCAAAGGTGTCAAAACAAACAGAATCGACAAATCGTCCTAACTTATTATCATATACAACAATATTAATGCCACGAGAATTAACCGAATAATCCTCGTCATTAATAATGATATTTGCTGTTGTTCCACCTGCAATAAAGCCTGCACTCTTTATTTTTACAATTTTACCTCTATCATTAAAGCTAATAGACTTTGAAATTGCTTGATCTGATGCCTCTTCAAAAACTCCAGTATTTCCCTTTACAAAACAATAACTCTTTCTAAAGCAGTTCATCAAATTCGTTTGAACCCCTATCTTTTGCATTAATTCCATATCTTCCACTGATAATGCTCTTGTTCCCTCGTCATTGATTGACATGAATACTGAATAGTCCCATGAATCCAGCGCTCTAAGATACTCGTCAAAATCTGTTATATTTATTAGTTTCAAATCATTCAGCAGCTGTTTATATGCAATGTCTTTGTCATCCCAATAAGCTGATTTACTCTTCTTTATATTAATATTTTCATCAATCATTTTCCCAATCAGTTTTGATAACCTCATTGCTCCTTGAGGATTGCAATGATTTATTACAGTCTCGCCTTCCTGTACCCCCAACTGATTGAAATACTTCTTTTCGTTCAAGTCCCAATAAAATGCATTATGATTGTTTGCATATTCTTCGAGTTCATTATGAATACCATCAGTCATATCTCTTGGTGTAGTATACAATATAAGTTTAATTCCATTCTCTTTACATAATTCTGATATCTTATTCAAATATTCAAGTTTATCCAAAGAAATCTCTGTTCTATCATATTTATTTTTCGACACAAATGGCTCAAATTCAGTTGTTTCTATATATGGAAATGGTCCAAATCCCAAAAGAGAAGTATCTTTAATAACTTCAGATCTAAAATCCTCCGCCCGCAAATCCTTCCATCTACCTGAATATCTAATATTTTTCAAAAAATAACCTACAAAAGACTGTTCCTTTTCTTTTTCACATATTTTCCTAACATATTCAAACTTATTGATTGACAATCTCATTGGATCTGTAGCAAGTCTATAAAATTCCTCTCCCGTATCTTCATATAGATATCTTGTTTCTAAAACAATAGCCTTGGGTTTCTGACTTTTTAAAGCTTCACGCATCCAATAATACGATGTTATAATTGACTGCTGTTGACTTCCTAAAACATATGTTTTCAATTTATAATCATCATACAATAATTGAGGTATGATTCCATTAACAACAACACTACTACCAAAAAATAGTACATCTACTTCATTTTCGGGGACGTCATAAAATCCTTCAAACGAAGTTGTAACTGGATATAAGGAATTGCAATACAGATTTTTTTTCTGTAGAATATCATTAATATTTATAATCGCAATAAAAACCAATAGAACATAAAAAAAATCTATTATTATCCTCCTTCTTCTCTTATTAAAAGTTTCCGTAAATAAATGATTCCGCATTATACATCACTCCATACGTTCCAAAAATTATAATTCCAATTATTAATAATGTTATTATCACATATCTTATTACAAAATTCTGATCATATAACCATTCTCTAATATCATACTTTTGGCGAATAGCATTCGCACCTATCAATACTCCAATGGAACATAAGAGTACATTCCAATCTTTTCCATCCAATCCCAATTTCAATAATGAATCATCAAACATTATCCATGGGTTAAAATACAAAAACATGCTTTTGATCATTTTTAGACTTATAAGTGTACTATCTGCCCTAAATACAATCCAAGCCAGCATTACTTCAAAAAAAGTAATAATCCTATGCCATGTGCGCCAAGTTAATGTATCTTTCTTCAATTTAAAAAATTTGTCAGTCTTAGAATTAATATCAAATCCAAGTACATCGCCTAGTTGATAAAAGGCATGCATCCATCCCCATAATATATAATGAAATCCATCTCCATGCCACATACCACTAATCGTAAACGTTGCAATAAGATTAATTGCCTTTCGAATTTTTCCTTTTCTGTTACCACCTAGCGGAATATATACATAATCTCTAAGCCATAAACTCAAAGATCTATGCCATCTTTGCCAAAAATCTTTTACCGATACTGATAGATATGGATAATTAAAGTTTCTAAACAATCTTATTCCAAACATCTCTGCTACAGCAATTGATAATGCTACACATGCCAAAAAATCAGTATACAGCTGTATACTGAACAAAATTCCGGCCACCCATACATACAGTCCTCTGTATGTATAATAATTCCCAAATACTTCATCCACAAATATTCCTGCTTTATCTGCAATCATATATTTCAAAAAGAATGCCCAGATAACTAAATATATTGCCTTGATAAAACGTTTATATTCAAAATGATGATTATTAAATAGTTCCACTGATAATTGATCATATCTTGATATTGGTCCCTGAATTATAATTGGAAAAAAAGTAAAATAAAGATACAATTTAAAAAAATTCTTTTCAGGCTTAATCCTTTGTCTAGAAATATCAGCCATATATGATACCATCTGTAATGAATAAAAAGAAAGTCCTATCGGAAAAACCAAATTATCAAAAGCACTATTTCCGAAAGAAACGTATTTTTTTAATAATAATGGTAATAAACAAACAATAATGCAAGCCAAAAGTATTTTCTTCAATTTTACTTTATCTATAAGTATCCCCATTCCATAAGCATAGATAACCATTATTAGATGTACAAAAAAAAGAATGCTATTTTTGTTTAATGCATTCCAATAAAAGAATACGCTTGATATTAATAAAACTCCCCAGCGCTGCTTAATTGGAAGTAAGTAATAAAGTAAGAGTGTAATTAAAACCACTCCCATAAATTCAATTGACAAGTAATCCATTTTTTACCCCTTGCATGTATCAATTAACTGTAATTTTACATCACATAATCATAGGCTTAAATGCTTCCGAATATCTCATTCGATTACTAATAAGCGTTACCGTTCACTCGTATAAACACAAAAACAAGAACCAAAAGAACAGCATTTTTCCTTCACCAACTTTCTAATTCTACCATTTATGTTATAATATCGCTAGTGTATTGACAGACTCATTTTGACTAAATTCAGGTTAAAATAAATCTTTTATCATAAAAATTTCGCACGGAGATGAATATATGCATCAAATACTATGGCTGGCGCCGCATGTTCCATACTCGAACATTTCACATGCCGGAGGCAAAAACTTAAACTATTACATGAAATACATAAATGATTCTGGTAAATTCAATATCCATTTCATTGGACTTGGATACATTCAGGAAAAAAAGAAGGTTACTCTGTCAGATAATGGCATTTCAACTGATATATATTATAGAGACAACTCTAGAATAGATTCTTTTTTAAGAAGGTTTGTAAGTGCCTTTTCGCTGATAAATCCATATACCAAATACTATCATTTACTATTATGCTACGAACACCATCAGCTTATAAAGCGCATAAAAAAATATAAAAAAGCCCAAAACTCTAGTCCTGACATTATTATCTTGCATTGGACAGCAATGGCTCTTTTACTTCCTGAATTAAAGAAAATGTTCCCTGACTCTAAATACTTGATAGTTGAGGAAGATGTCACATATTTAAGTTACAAGCGTAAATACGATGCTGCCAAAAAGCATTCTAGTTCTAGCCATTGGAAGCGCTTCTATCATAATTTGAAAAAAGATGAACTTAATGCAATTTCAAATGCAGATTTAACTGTGACTCTAAACGAAAAAGACAGAAAACTTCTTTTATCTGATGGAATACCTCCTGAAAAAGTATTTACTGCTGCCTTATACATCGACAGTCACTCTGATGTCGTTCGAAAGCCTGACAATAATTCGCTCCTCTTCTACGGTGCAATGAACAGACCCGAAAACTACGAAAGCGTATTATGGTTTATCCAAAATGTTATGCCAAAGCTTTCACCTGACATTACTCTTGAAGTTGTTGGTGCAAGGCCACCTCAGATGCTGTATAAAAACTTGCCATCAAATGTTCACATTCGAGGATTCGTAGAGGATATTTCTCCATACCTATCAGGCTGCATGTGCATGGTTGCTCCACTTGTCTTAGGCGCAGGAATCAAGGCCAAGGTTTTAGAGGCTATGTCTGCCGGAATTCCGGTTCTAACCAATGAAATTGGTATTGAAGGAATTGATGCTAGAGATAAAATAGACTACTTTTTCTGCTCGTCTCCTGATGAATACATCACTACTATAGAAAAGCTTTGCTCTGAACCAGAAACTGTAAAAAGAATTGGAGAAAACGGGAAAAATTTTTTCGAATCTTCGTTTGATGTAAATAAAAAGCTTGACACTCTTGTCGATTTCTTACTCAGATAATAAAACATGGTACATAAGTCAAAACAACTGCTTATGTACCATATTTCCAAAAAAATATTATATTTCTATTCATCACCCTCAATTAGCCTTACTACGCCTATATACCACTCCGCAATCTACTGATTCTTTAAGATAATCTCCATCATCTAATTCTTTTGCCATTTTGGTCTTATTCCAGTAAGCTTCATACTCATCTATTTGAGTCTTTGTTACATTTCTTCTTTCCAGCTGATCAAATTCTGAGAAAGGAGCACTTAATCTAAGTATTATATCTGGTTTTTTTGCGGATAGTTCTTCCAATAAGCATCTCCCAAATCATCCTGCATATCCGGCATTATTCTCCATGTTGTATATGCAGCACACTTCATATCGGAATTAAGATATCCCCAAGGGCAAAATCCCATTATATAGAAATTAGCATCCTTTTTAGTGATAGATTTTATAGTATTACTAACAGCTTCATAACACTTTGCTTTCTCTGCAGTAGTTACTATTCCCTTGGCACAACCACTTTCTATTGTTGTATCAAGTTTTCCCAGACTATCATCTCTATATACAAAGCTCAAACGTTCACCAAATGTGATTATTAACGATACTATTATTACTAATGCAGCAGCATAATTGCATTTATACCTTGTCTGTTTCCAAAAATCTTCGAACAGCAATAAAGTTCCGATTCCTGCTATTACACATCCATTTGTGGTAGCACTAAAATGTGTATCCGATGATGCGCACATCAAAACTAAAGCCACTATCCCTGTAAGATAAAACAGATTAAATATCGTTTTATTTCTATTTGGAGTAAGAAGGTATACAATTCCTCCAAACAAAGTCAAGGCTACAGCATTAGCACCTAATGTATAAATATTTCTTAATGGATAGAATGTATTTATAAGCAAAACGCAAATATTGACACATTGCAATGCATTTTTCGTTTTATCATCAATTTTCTTCTTCAATATTGTCCTACTTATTATATACAAAAACGATAATCCCCAAAATGCAATCGTAAATTTAAAGTGATTTGCTATATACAAAAACGCTCCAAAGAATTTCACCAAACCATTTCCATAATATGATGAATCTTGTGTTATGTACTCAAGACTTTGACTAAAAGAATTGATATCAGCACTTTTGAACACATAAATCAAAACAGATACTCCCACAAAAAATGTACCCATAAAGATCATTCTAGTATTTATATCATAGTTTTTCTGCGAATCGCAGATTGTACCTAATGCATTTGAAATTTTTGTAAAAAGATTTGTAAGTTTAGTCTTTAAAGTATTATGATTTTCTTTATCACGATTTTCTCGATCACAATTTACCTTATTACTATTTACTTTCCATATAAGAAAAAGATACATAGAAAATAATAGCGCCAAAAGATATGGGTTGCATACAATAGCTATTCCCCACAATATTCCAACTATAAAAGATTTAATACATTTTCTGATTTTGCTAGTGGAAACGCTTTCCAAATCAGAAAGCAGCATCAAAAATGACAGTAAAAGACTTCCAAGGCTTACAGAATAATATGAAATAGTTATTATATTTCCTCTACATGAGATCATGAATAGTATTGCAGCCAAAATTGCAGTTTTATAGCCTTTTTTACTCAAAACTTTATAAGTAAAAAAGGCTATAAGCATCTGACTTGCCACATACAAATATCGAAAAAATATAAATATTCCATCAAACTCCCCACCTGAAACTTTTTTCCATATCTTTAACAAAGGAACAAGCAGAATCGAATACACCTGAGCAGTATACCATTCATCTATTATTGGCCTATCTCCCTGAACAAATCTATTGGCAGTAGAAAAATAAAACGGCTCATCTGACCAGATGAAGCCATACTTAGCTCTCCATGCTAATACTATTGCAACGACTATTAAGATACAATATGGCATAAAGCCTTTTATCATTTGTTTTTTATTTTCTTTACTATACATATTTTTCCCTGACTTTTTTGTGAAATTCAACAAAACTGATTATACAGCATAATCATCAGCCACTCAATGATTTCCCCTAACTCATGACTAAAGTCACGAGTTAGCCGCCAATGTTATCAAATCTTCAAGCATTGCGATTCAACCTAAAATCACTCCATTCGTAAACCGAAATACTCTTTAAGAACATGCGACCATTTTCATTTTTTGTATTAGCAATTATAATCTAGGAGAAGTTTTTATGGCAGATAAGCTTCCGATACTATTATTCGCTGGGGATGCCAGGCTTTGCTATGGTATTTTTCGATCTTTCAGTAATCAGCTTTATAAAGCTTTATTATCACTTGGTGAAGATGTTATTTATACTGATATTGAAAAGGATGAGCTTTTTCCTTATCTTGGCAAAAAATACAAGGCTATAATTGCGTTTGAAGAACGCTTTTTTTATAGCTTTTTTCCTAATACTACAACTCCACTATTTGACTATGTTGATGGTCCTATTCTTAATTTCTGGGTAGATCATCCTATTACCTTTTATGGTATGTTTGACTGTATTCCATCTAATTATCATATATTAACACTTGATAGGAACTATGTTGACTTTATTCACAAGTACTATACTGATTTTGATGCTTATTTTTTACCTCCTGGTGGTATTGCACCTGAAAGAATCATTCCATTTTCAGAAAGAAAATACAACTTATCTTTTGTAGGAACATACATCGATTGGAAGATTCCATTAGAAAAATTCAATGGCTGTGATGAAAACACTCTTGAAATTGTTCACAAATACGTAGATTGTCTTATTTCCAACTGCACTTTATCTACAGAGGATGCTTTTAACAAAGTTCTTCTAGACATAGGCGCTGAAGTCACAGGTAAACTCTATCTTGAAACACTGGCCAAGCTTCGTCCACTTGCAGACAGATGCGTTGCAAGGCTTTTTCGTGAAAATATAATAGATACACTTTTACAAAATGATATTTCCATTGACGTTTTTGGAGATTCATGGAACAAGGCTCCATTTGCAGATAATCCTAATCTGCATATCCACGAGGAATTATCTGCTGCCGACATTTCAAAGATATATGCCGATTCCAAGATGAGTCTCAATATAATGGGATGGCATAAAGACAGTATCACCGAAAGGATTCTGGATACAATGCTTTCTGAGAGCATCGTAATAAGTGATGAGACAGGATATCTTCGCGAAAATTTCAAGAATGAAAAGGACATTCTTCTTTTTCCGCTCGATAATATTGATGAAGCTGTCCGCCTTATAAAAAAGCATTCAAACGATTATGAACTTGCAGTAAATGGCTATAAAAAAGCTATCCAAAAACACACTTGGAAACAAAGAGCAAAAGAGATTCTTGAACTTATAGATAAATTGGAGAATTAAATGATTTTTTATTCAGTGATTGTTACATCGCGCTTATAAGCATATGATAAAAGGCGTGAAACTTACATTTAGGCAATATAAAAAATGCCAAAACAAAAGTTCACGCCTTACTCTATATATCCGTTTAATCAAAAATCCAAATCATTGTTTACTATTGTTTTCTGTATCATTCTCCAACAATTCTTTTATTAGCTTTGACTGATATTCCTTATCTGAAACCGCTCTTTTCAAATCTTCAAATCTATTTTGATTGATTAACAACAGATTCAAAGAATTAATAACATTCTTGCCCTGCTCCAATCCAATCTCTTGGCCTTGCTTAAGTCCAATCTCTCTGCCTTGCTCTCTGCCTTGCTCTAGACCTTGCTCTAAACTACGTTCTATCAAAGCTTCACTTAAATTGCACATTGTGTTCAGTCTCCTTTCTGTTTCTAAATCTACTACAATTCCGTATTCTGAAAGTTTTTTTTTCTTTATGGAAAAGGAATCATCCCTCATTATCAAATCTTCAAGCATTGCGATCAATTTGTTCTCTGATTCTTTTAGGTTGCTGTTTTTCCTTAAGCGTATTATTACTCCCTGCACCTTATCTAAATTTGCAAGTTTCATTTCTTTTCCATATATCGTATCCTGTACAAAATGTATGCGGTTGATTGAATCTTCATCATCTGCTGTATCCATACATATCCAGATACTTCTTACTGCCTTTAGATTATCATAGTCCGAATTTACAAATTCAACTTCCTTTTGCGCGGATATCATTCTTCCTAGATAATACAATATTCTATTATCAAGTTGATAACCAAGCTTATGTTTATCCGTGCTTTTCTGTGCCTCGATATTTATTAGAATCTTTATCGGCTGCTTTCCAATATATGCTGAAAATCTGATATCATAATATATCTTTCCTTCTCCAAGCACGTTATCTTCTTCTGACGTCTTCTTTACTTTGCCAGTATTTGTAAGCCCTGGTTCCATTCGTATGCTTGAAATTTCTGGTTCATCCATGTTGTTAATAATTGTTTCTATGTCTATCTCAGAAAACTCTTCAAGCGTATACTTCAAGATTCTTGCCAGAATCTGTTTATTTGCTAAAACTTCTTTCATACTTGCATCATATCTTACTGCATACTCATCGTTTTTAGCAATCATTTCTATTATGTCTAGTAAACTGTTGCCCATATTACTCCCTTCACTGTAATTATCGCATGAATGCTTACTTTTGTGAATAAATATCATAGATATTCTTGAGGTTTTACCATGTTTTCTGTATTATAAATTTGTTTGTATCTATATCAAATTATTTTACTAATATCAAAAATGGGAGGTTTACCTTGAAAAGTTATATTAAAGGGGCGAATCCGTACATGCCATTATGGGAACATGTGCCGGATGGAGAGCCAAGAGTATTCGAATACAACAACGAAAAAAGGGTATATGTCTATGGTTCACATGACATAGAGAAGGATAAATATTGTGGTCGCAACTATGTAGTATGGTCTGCGCCTATTAATGATTTAACTGACTGGACTTGTCATGGAGTAGCATACGAAACACAGTATGATTCTGTTCTGTATGCTCCGGATGTTGTCAAAAAGAATGATACTTACTACCTGTATGCAGCTGAGCGTTGCGGAAGTCTTGTAGTTGTGGCAAGTTCCAAAACTCCCTGGGGGCCTTTTGAAAATCCTGTAGAAACAAAGCTTGGATTCGATCCAGGCATACTCGTAGATGATGATGGCAAAGTATATGCTTACTGGGGCGGATGCGCAGCTCCATGTTATATAGCAGAACTCGAAGATGATATGGCTACTATAAAAGAAGGTACATTAGTAGAGAATCCGCTTGGTCATTCTACATGTCCGTGGAACCCTGTTGATGATGGTCATATCTCTTTGATAGATGCCTTTTTTGAAGCATCAAGTCCTAGAAAAGTAATGGGCAAATATGTCTATATTTATTCCAAACGTTATGAAAAGCCGATTCCAGAATTAGGAATATACGAGCCTAATAACGGTTTTCTTTCATATCGTTTTAGCGATTCTCCGTTTGGACCATTCCATGATGGCGGAGATATCAGCTTTAATGGTGGAGAAATACTTAAGGATGCGGATGGATGCGGAACAATGACTTACCAGTGGGGCAATAATCATGGTTCTATTATGGAAGTTAATGGGAAATGGTATATTTTTTACCACAGACAGACCGGACTTAATGAATATTCCAGACAAGCAATGATGGAGCCTATAGAAGTGGCAATGGGAGCAGATGGAAAGCTCTATATCGGAGATGTTACCTTTATAAATGGTGAACCTATATCTTCAAAGCCTGTTGAAATGACTTCTCAAGGGCCTCAGATAAATGGAATAGATGCATATTCATGGATATCTGCAGGTTACGCCTGTCACATATTTGGCAGCAAAAAAAGAGCTTATGTAAGACCAGAATATGACAAAAAAGAAGATATATCAACTCCTATAGTAGATATTACAGATGGAACAACAATTGGTTTTCGTTATCTACAGTTCGGCCTTAATACTCCAGAAAGCGTTACTGTGATTCTCGAAGAGGCTAAAAAAGTCCAAGTTAAAGTACGCATAGATTCTTATAGAGGACGAATTGTATCTATACTAGACTTTGATGGAACAAGTAAAGAAGTTACAGGAAAACTCACATCAGGAATTATAGGAAAACATGCAGTATACTTTGAATTTGTTTCTGAAAACAAAGAAGAAAGCTTTACGTTTGACAGGTTCAGTTTTAATTCCTGACAAAAAGTCATGACTTCTTGTCACTTATATTCAGAAACTCGCATTTACTGCGAGTTTCGTGAGAACAAAAGTCAAGTGGCAAACTGGTTCAAGGCGAAGCCTTTTCAAATGGCCAGTTTGCGTGGTTTTTGGAACGTAGTGACAAAAATCTATAGGTTATTGTTTTCATCAGGAAAATCAAGAACCGTACCAGACCAAAATTTGTCGTTAAGACAAATTTTGTCCTGCGAAGCAGGATTCTTGCTGATGATTATCCTAAATCTCAGCAAGAAGTCATAGATATAGATGAGTTTTGATGGCTTGTAATATTTCATGAGCAGAACTGTTTATAAACGTTGGCACTTAGGTTCTGTATTTTAGAACCTTATGTGCCATTACGTTTATAATCAAGCGAAAGCGCGTCTGCGACGAAATATACAAACATCAAAACGGACTACATAAAGACAAAAACTATAGATTTTTGTTCTTTCGTTAATTACTCCCTATCTTTTTCAATACCTTTTTACTGAAAATCGGTTTATTACACCCAGAAATACATTTAACTTTGTACTTAAGAGCAAAGCTGAATCTATCTATATTCTTTATATTTCTATTACATATCAGTACATCTGCCTGACTTATTACTGCTTCATCTTCATCTTCGTTTATAGCCAAAAAGCTTAAAGCAGGCCCATCTGGGAGAGTTCCGCAATATTTTATTAAATTTTCTATAATCCTGCAGTCGTTTTCGCTGTTCAAATAATAAGCAATAATAAGTTCTGCTTCTTTTGAAGGATACTGCCTGCAAAAAGAGTCAATAATATTAAAATATACAGGTCTGGTATCAGAGGTATCCAAAAAAGTCACGAAAATAGGTTTTGTTCCGCCCAAAGCAGAATTTATAATCTCAGGATTTTTTGGATAATAGTTAATGTTTTTTTCGTATTTTTCTACAAACGCAGTAACGTCGCCTTTCATGTCATTTTCAATATTCTTAAGAGTATCATCATCAAATGCCCACCATCTGATACCTAGCATCTTTTCAGCTATATCTTCTGGAAATCTATATTTTATGAATCTTGCAGGATTTCCGCCATAGATTGTATACGGCAAAACATCAGATACTACAACGCTACCAGCTGCGATTACTGCACCATCGCCTATGGTGACATCACTTATAATCGTGACACCATCGCCAATCCACACATCGCTGCCTATCATAATCATTCCCTGATGCTGCATGGCTTCTTCTTTTTGACCAACTCTTTTTCTAAATGGGACGTTTTCATCCTCTGTTCCGTAAAGATAAATAACTCCCTGATAAACTGAGTTATAATCGTGGTTTATATCCACAAGAAATTTGCAATTACTCCCAATAGAAGTAAATCTTCCTACTTGGAAAAAATTATAATCATACTTAGGATCTAATTGATATGATGATTGAAATTCAATATTCTGTGAATACGACGATTTACCACAGGAAAAAATAATTAAATTATCTTCATTTTTTCTTCGATAATCATCCTTTTCCATTCCCAATCTTAAAAACATAATTTCCTCCGTAGAGTTGTAGTACGAAACATCAGGATTTTTTCTTAAATTACCTTGTTATACATAACATCAGGAGATTTTATTAAATCACCTTGATATACATAGCATCAGAAAATTCTATTAAATCACCTTGTTATACATAGCATCAGAAAATTTTATTAAATCACCTTGTTATACATAGCATCAGAAAATTTTATTAAACCACCTTGATATTCGACTCTATTCCGTACTTTTTACGATCCTGTTCATAGCGTTTATCTATCCAGATTAAAGCCTCTAATATTTTATTTCTATGTTCTATATCTTTATTGTTTATTAAGCCGTTCTTCCTTCTATAATAGTCATACAAAGGTTCTTTAAGAAATGCCGCGTCGAATAGCTTCGACATGCGAAGTGTAATTTCCCAGTCTTCATATGCTATTAAACTTTCATTAAAAACGCCTGCTTTTTCAAAGCATTCTTTTTTGAAAAAAATCGCAGTTGAACATATAAAATTTTTAGGAAGAAGTGCTGGCAATATATATCCGTTTTTTCTGACATCAGTCATTTCTCTTTTTGGAATGACTGACGAAGTTGTAATCACAGAATTGTTTTTGTTTTCTTTGGCCAACGCTTCATATTCTTCGTGAAGTATGCACTCACAATACGTAAATTTATAATTATCCGGAAGTCCCAAGATATAATTTAGCTGTTTTTCAATCTTATCAAGTCTGCAAAAATCGTCATCATCCTGAAAGACTATGTAATCTCCTTTGGCATTTGTCAGCCCGATATTTCTAGCATGTGAGACGCCTTTATTATTCTTGTTAGATATTAGCTTTATTCTATCGTCGTCAAATCCATTTACAACTTCCTGTGTATTGTCTGTGGAGCCATCATCTACAATAATGTATTCAAAGTTTTGATAAGTCTGCCCCAGAATGCACTCTATCGACTTTTTCAGGTAACTTGCCCTATTATAAGTGGCTGTTATTACCGTAACCTTTCTTTTAGCTGTAAGAGCGTCACCAAGTTCCCTGTCAGACGAAATATCAGCATTCATCAAAGTTAAAAGTTCTAATTCATCTCTGTTAAAAGAATAAATAATATCATTCGAAATCCAATGAGGTACTATATTTAACACAATATATTTTAAAATATCAAAAAGAAGTATCTTATCAATACCATCACCAAAAGCTCGCAAAAGTTTCATATTTTGAACATAGCATTCTTTCACAAAATGAGCTTCAATAATATCTTTATACTCTCCTGCTATTTCCGGGATTCCGCATAACATCTGATACAGGTTAGTCTGAAGATTTAGTCTGTCCGATATTCTTTTCTTTAACTCTTCAAATCTGCAGTTTTTGGTATCAGCAATCGCTTTCCTATATGTATTTTTATATTCAAAAGAGCAATATCCATGGTCAAAAGTGTAATAGATACTCTTTGTAAAAAACAAAAGAATATATGCAAACACATAGTCAATATCACAGTATGTTTTGGAAAAATAAAGTCCTATACTGCTTATCAGACTCTTTCTATATACATGACAAAGATAACATTCATCAAAATAGTCACTACAAAGATACTCTCGCCTTGTCATGTCATCTTCTATGCCAATAAACGAAAAATCCTCTATGGTAAATGGATCATCGCCAAACCTCGTAAAATCCCTATGTGCAATCGTCCTATGAAAAGAAATCAAATCAGCATCGCTGTTTTCTATGATGGAGGCAACATTCATTAAAAGAGCCGGATGAATTTCATCCCCTGCCTTTAGAAAAAGAATGTACTCTCCATGACAATCGTCTATACCTGTATTTAAAAGTATTTCGCTCGAAGCTTTTTCGATATTTTTTATCGTAAAATCACATTTTATTCCTGAGAAAAAACGACTTAAACTAGTATTCTCAGTCTCCTTTAATGAACTTACAATCAGTATCTCCAAGTTATCCAAATCAATCTGTTGATTTTTGATACTATTTGCAGTCCTCTCTATATCTATATCTAAATCGCAAAAAGGAATGATTATACTGATAGTCTTCATGGTGATCCTTTCACGCCTAAATCTCAGCAAGAAGTAATGACTTCTTGCTGAGATTTAGGATAATCATCAGCAAGAATCCTGCTTCGCAGGACAAAATTTGTCTTGACGACAAATTTTGGTCTGGTACGGTTTTGGGTTTTCCTGATGAAAACCAAAACCTATGGCTTCTTGCTGAGATTTAGGATAATCATCAGCAAGAATCCTGCTTCGCAGGACAAAATTTGTCTTGACGACAAATTTTGGTCTGGTACGGTTCTTGATTTTCCTGATGAAAACAAGAACCTATGCTATATTCTAAACTTTGCAAAGACTCTTCTCCAATGCCTCCATTTTGCTGCTAAACTCTGTAAGTTTTTCTCTTAAGGAGTTATTCTCATTTTTCAAAGCTTCAAAAGTTGTCTTTATGGTTTCATCTTCAAGTGTACTTATAATAAACTCTTCTGAAAGTTTTACATATCTGTCTGTCATTTTGGCATATTTCCACCAGATTTCTTCATTTGAACATCTAAAATACGCAAACTTCCACGGTTTATCTCCAGCGTAATGGATAATGGAACAGTTTTTCTCTATTTCTTCTTTGGTTATTCCGTGAGTATGAGCCATTCCTGCGAATATATCATAGAAAGCCCATTCCATATATCCGATTTTTTTCCAATGGACATAATTAATAATATCCTGATCGGGAGCTTCCATCTGAAAGTCCCATTCTTTCATTACTTTGCAGTAATAATCGAAGTTGTACTTTTCTCTAAGTCTTGCAACATTTAGGAGAAGAACTCCAGAATTAATATATTTATAACCACTACTAAAAGCTTCCTGCATCATGCTAACAACTTTAGGGCTATGGTCAAGCTCTGTATCAAGGCCGCAGCTATTAACACATCCATACATTTCATAATCCATAAACGGAAGGTTATACATATCATTTATAGATTTGTTGACTATTATATCAACATCAAGGTAAAGTACTCTTTCAACGCTAACAGGCAACAAATCAAAAAGCATCAAGCGAAAATAAGCTTCAATAGTCCACCATTCATCTCTAGGAAGTCTGTCATCAAACTTTTTCCTGTCCACTTTGAGGTCATGAATCGTAATATCGAACTTATCCATAGAAGATTTCATGCTGTCTATATCCTCTGTGGTAAGCTCGCACTCTAGAAGATAGGCATCTACATGAGTCTTATTATTAACGCAAAGGGATGTCAGCATAACTATTGTATAATCAATATATTTTCTATTTAAAGACGTAACTATGTTCATAAAATCGCCTTTCTTTTTAATTACTTTAATCCTTTATCACTATGTTTGATTCAAAACACTTTAATTTTCCAAAACAAACTGACTTTATTTTAAAATCACAAAACAAGCAACTATCCTTCTCCCACCATAGTCAAGACTCGCTCGCGAGTCTTGCGCGCCGGATTCGGGTCTGCTTCAGCAGACAAATTCCTGTCCGAATCCGTGCGCATCCTCGCGGAGCGTTTAACTCAGTCGGAGCTTGTACCCCGACTGAGTATAGTTTGTCATAACCCCCACCTACGCTAACGCTTAGAGGTGGGGGATTTCTCCGACTGAGTTAAATATCTGTTCCAACCTGTTTTCAAACGTATGATATTTAGCTACTTTATCATGCGCATTTTGAGCTATTCTTATTCTTTCTTCAGGGTTACTTAGATAATAACCTATCTTTTCATCAAGGTCTTCTCTACTTTCGTAGTAAACAAAATCTTCTCCAGCTTCAAAAAAATCAAAAAAGTCAGCCTGATAATTGGATATTAAAAATCCATTACATGCCATGATGTCAAATGCTCTTAAAGGTATTCCGCTTTTTATGCTGCGCAAAGATATATTCAGATTTATCTTCGAGCACTTGAACGCCTTAGGCATTTCAAGATAATAATCAACTTCTCCTCTATTATCCACTTTTGGAATTTTGAATTTTTTATCCTTGGTATATAAAGTTACATTATATTTTCTTCCAAGCATCTCTAATATTTCATACCGCTCAATTGCTGTAATCTTGCGGTTTACAACATACTGCCCATAAAGATATTCATAAGTTTCAACTCCGTCGAAATTCGGTGTAAGAGATAGTGCATTTACCATATCGTCTATTACATATTTATTCAAAGACTCCTGAACAAAATTTGCACCTTCTACCTGCATCTGGGCTTTCATAAGACCTTCTATATAGCCTTTTGTATAGCTCGATACTTTATCGCTAATCCTATCCCAGAAATTGTGTCCCTCATTGTACATACTTCCACAAAAAGAAACATCACTTTCCCACTTTTTTCTTTCTTTATCAGGGATAACTATGCTATCAAGGCGTCTTGACGAAGCTGCAAGCGGCAGATAATAAACAGTCTTTATTCCCTGACCAGAAAACTCCCTATACATTTGAGAGTCAAAGACAAATACATAATTACATGAATTAATCAGCGTATAGGAATAGAGTTTAACTTGAGGATTATCATATAGCCAGGATGCATATTTTATACCTGTTTTCTGGCATACTTTCGACACCTCAGGGTAATAATTCATGGAAAAGACAAATGATGGCTGTTCGTTAACTATAGCCTTTTCCAGATTTTCTTCAAACTCCGGATTGTCAGCACTTTCCCTTGGCTCAAACTTATAGCGGAACACTTCAATAGGTCTGTCCGATTCACTTAATTTTTCAAAAGCATCTAATATATCTTCATTACAAAAGCTATTCCATTCCATGAAAAAAACTTTCATAAACTACCTCTCAAAAGCAGTAACGAACATTTCAGGAATCTTTTTTATATAAGAATACTTATCTTTAACTTTCTTATATCCATTTTGAGCAATTTCTTTTCTTTCCTTTTCATGTTCAAGATAAAAACTGCATTTATCAGCCAATTCTTCAAGGCATGTGTAAACTTCTATTTCCTGTCCTATTTCGAAAAACTCCGGAATCTCTTCCTGATAATTGCTAAGAACAAATCCTTGACAGCTCATAATATCGAATATTCTCTGCGGAAGTCCTGTCCTTATAGCTTTAGATGTTGTATTTATATTAATCTTAGATTCTTTGAAAATAAGTGGCATTTCTTCAGTAGAATTAGCAAGTCCCATTGCATGAACCTTTGGAAGTTTTGAGGTATTACTTCCTGTATAAAGACTTACGTTAAAACGCTTCGATAAGTATTCAAAAGTATCCTGCCTCTCCATAGCTGTAACATGATTTCCCATACAAAGCTGAGTTAATACCACTCTTTTTGTAAGATAATCGCCTTCTTTGCCATAATAAAACTTCTTACTTCCAGAAGCAGTTTTTTCCACTATTTCATCTGAAACAGCATCGTCTATAATCCATGCTCCATAGGCAAACTCCTGTATAGCCATTATGCCTTCAAGATATCCTTTTATATAATCATCTGTAAATGTAAGCTCCATAAATGGATCTTTTTCAGTATAAAGAGATCCTACAAAGGCTATGTCGTGTCTATACTTTTTAAGTTCATATGCGTTTTTTTGATTAAAAAGCCTTTCTTTATAAAATCCTCCTGAAAGCGGATAGTGCCATACTTTATCGTTAAAATGCGATATTTCCTCAGATAGTTTCCTGTCAAAGATAAAAAATCTGTTGACCTTGTTAGATACGGATTTACTGTACAATTCAAGGACCGGAGAATCTACCACAAGGCTTACATATATGAGACCGAAGACATTACATACATCAGACAAAAAAGGAAAAAAATTCACCGAAAACACGGCATTTACTTCATTTTTCATTAGAAAATCAGATATTTTTTCACTATCTTCGCAGATTTGGTCATTCCAAAGAGTTTTAACTTCTATTCCAAGCTGATCAAATGCTTTCTGAATATCTGTTTCGCATATGCTGTGATAACGATAAAAAAGAATCCTCATATATTTTTCCTTTTTGTATATAAAAGCCTTCCTGTAGTTTGATAGTAACTGCGCGTCACCCTATCATTATCTTTGTATAATCACTTCTCTTATCACGCATTATCAAAAGCCCTGTTTCTAAATCCTCTAATTTAAATCTGTGAGAGATAAACTGCTGCGGCTCTATTTTTCCGCTTTCCAGCGCTTTTAGAACAACATGCCAGTCATCGTTTTCTTCCTTGGTAAAAGAAGAATTCCATGTTCCTGTGACTGTTAGTTGTTTTCTAAGTATTCTCCAATAAATATCTTTGGGCAATTCCATATCAGAATAAGGATTTCCTACTACTACTATTTTCCCAAGAGATTTTGACATAGTTATGGCATCATTAAGAGTTTCATTTCTTCCAACGCATTCAAAGAAAAAATCAAATCCCTCTTCAAATTCTTTCACTTCTTTTATGGATTCATATGTATTACCATCATTATCTGTAATGTCTTTTGTGTTATCTTTAGAAATATTTCCTTTCTTTCTTACAAGACATCTTTCCTTTCTTTGAAAAAGCTTCAAAAACTGCTCTTTTTGATACTCTTTATTACAAATGGCATATACATTTTTAAATCCGAAGTACTTAAGAAACATGCACACAAAAAGTCCTATTGTGCCAAGTCCTTCTACGCATATTCTCTTTTCAAAATCACTATTATTTATATCGGTTATTCTCCTTATTGCATGAACCGCTACGCTCATTGGTTCCATGCAAGCAGCCTGCTCAAAAGTCACATTTTCTGGCAGTTCAATCAGATTCCAGACAGGAACTTTTACATATTCTGCAAAACCTCCATTACATCTTGAGCCAAGATAATTGTAATTCTGACATGTCTCAAAATTTTTACTCTTGCAATCAGGGCATTCTTTACATGGAATAAGCGGGAATACTCCGACTTTTTTTCCTAGAAGATTTCTGTTTTCATCACTACATTTGTAAACTGTTCCTGCAAATTCATGCCCTGGAATAAGAGGCTTAACATGCGCACCTGTCGTATATATTCTGGGAATGTCCGAACCGCAGATTCCAACATTTTCAACTTTAACAATTACTTCTTCTTTCGATGCCACAGGCATATCAACTTCTTCTAATCTGATATCGTTTATTTCATGTAAGACGTATGCTTTCACTAGTGTACTCTCCCTGTTAGAAATCTCTCTAAATCTGCCTTTGTAGTAATCTTATAATTATTCTCATCACCTTTTATCGCAGAAATATTCATGCCTGACATTATCGCTACTTCTGTCGAACCATTTACAGTTAATATCTTATCTGGAAGAAGCTTTCTGCAAGCCTTAAGGTATTTGCCAAATACAAAAGCTTCCGGAGCCTGCCCCGCAACAACTTCATCTCTATTTAAAAGCGAAGATATGCTCTTGCCATCTTTGCTCAAATACACTGTATCCTTCATAGGAAGAACAGGAATTGCCCCATCACTGTTATCCATGCTGTTAAACAAGTCACTTATCATTTGACCTGTGACAAGCGGCCTTGCTGCATCATGAATTAGAATTTCATCATCCTTATCCATAAAATTTTCCATATCTTCAAGTGCATTTACTATAGATAGTTGCCTTGTCTTGCCTGGCATAGAAAAAGAAAGTTTCTTATCCTTACAGATTCTATATGCTTCTTCATCTTCTTTTTCAAGCTGATTTATAATCTTTTGCTGCTCTTTAGTGATAAAATCATGCCACATACAATCTGCCACAACATAAACCTCTGATATCATGGCATGGCTAAGTATGGTCTTTAGGCAATAGTAAATAATCGGATTACCTAGAGCCCTTACATATTGCTTTGGAATATCAAGACCAAGCCTTGTACCAGTGCCACCTGATAAGATTATTGCAACTCTCTTCATAGGGATTCCTCAAAAATGCCTTTTATAGTTTAGATATAGTACGTTTTGCTGTTTGTATATTTCAACACATATCTATTGATATAACTTTTTCTTCAAACTGTCCCTTATATTCCCTACCGGCAAATTCTGTTAGCTTTTTTACGTACATTTCTCTTAATTTTTCCGTATTGACATACACTTCATCTGCCTTTAGTACTGCCGGTGCTGTTACGTAATGCTTCATGTTATAGCAGTTTTTCAGGTCGTTTTCTCCGAAATCTTCAATTTCAAATGGTTGTATATAGATTAGTTTCTTACATTTTTCATATAGATTTTTGCTATAGAAACTTTCTGGTATGGATAGAACACTATTTTCACCATCGTAGGGATTCTGAATAAAAATATAGTCATAGAAAAAATCATCTTCGATAGCTTTTTTATACTCTATTATGTTTGCTTTTTTAGTAAAAAAACTTTTTTCATCCAAAGACCAGTCAATTGTATTATTCTTATCTGTCAAAATATTTCCTAGTGCATCTTTTCTATAGGTTGGAGCAAAGAATATACTAATCTCAATTTTATTTTTCTTTAGAAGTTCTATCCACTTGCTGATAGATTCTACACTTTTTTTATAGGTTATTACGAAAAGCGCTTTTCTGATAATCGAGGTTTCTTTACTTGTTTTTTTATATCTTTTTAATTCTTCAAGACTGTTTATGCCTTCTTTTTTTCTTGAAGGTAAAAGTTTTTTGTCAAATGTAAATTCAGGCAGTTTGAAATCAGCTATTTTCTGAAGTTCCTTTCTTTGTCCTTCAAAAAAAGGATATCCATGTCCTCCCCATGCTTTCTGAACTGCAAGATAGTTTCCATAGCAGCTTTCAAGCACGCTTTGATAGGCTATGGGGACCGGGATAGTGGTCATTTCGTAAGGAACTCTTATTGATTTTTCATAGAATGTTTTATCTATTCCCTGTGAACCTTTTAAAACCCACGGGAATATGTACCCTAGTTTTTCAGAATCTTTTTCTTTAACTCTTGCCATTTGTTTTTCGGCAAATGAATACAAAAAAACTGCTTTTTGTCTTTTATCTAATTGAAAAAAGTTTTCAAATTCTATCTGATACTTTTTCTCTAAATCAGAAATCAGTTTCTCCTGAGCTATTTCTGAAATTTCCTCGCCATATATTGAATCGGCAAGTGCTATTATGTATTTTATTTCTTCGTCTCTTTTTTTTTCTTTATCACTATCTTTGTAAAGGTAATCAAGAAGGAACACGTCGACACACGCTATATAAGGAAAATTGTAATATTCATTAAGATGTTCTAGTGAAAAATTCATATGCTGTGTATTTACTACTCTTGTTATGTAATACCAATGATCATCCTGATTAGAATAATCGAATGTGGCAAAGCCATCTTTTAATTCACTTCTGCAGATTATTTTAAACTTTTCATAGTCCTGCCTTTTCATGCATATATCTATATCGTCATCCCAGGGAATAAAGCCTCCATGCCTAATTGCTGCTATTAATGTTCCCCAGGCCGCAAAATACTCTATACCATGTTTACGGCATATTCTATCAATTTCTTCAAGAATATCCAGTCCCGCATTCCATGCCTGTTTCACTGCTGTTGGAATATAGAATCCATCTCTAACTTCATCTTCAAAAAAGCTTAGCTGCTTAGCCATGTGCAACTCCAAGTTTATCTAGTTCTTCATCCTGTTTTTTGTACAAAGGATAATCATGAGCACCCTTTCTATTATGTGGTGTCAGATAGTCGCTTCCATACTGCCTTGTAAGTATCTCCTGATATCCAATTGGAACTGAAATTTTGGTAGGGCCAAAAGGAACCCAAATATTATCATCAAATAGTGAACTCTTAAACTGTGCTGCATTTCTGTCAAGAGCAGACCTGATAGACACGATATGAAGTGTATCTGTGTCTATATCTTCGTAAATCTGTGCCAGCTGATTTTCTAGTCTGCTCATCTGAACATACAAAGATTCGTTTCTATTGACTGTAATTCCGCAGGTCTGTTCAACTAGTTCAATCATTTCTTTAACATCTTTTTCTTCTACAGTCTTTCCATTTTCATCAACACTTTCTTCTTCATAAGCCTTAAAAACAACTGCTGCCTCCAAGACTTTATCAATAAGTGTCATCTGAAGATCATCGTCATCTTTATTAGGATTTTTCTTGTCCAATACATCAATATCAAGACCGTTAACATAAGGACATCCATGATACATCATAAGTCTGTCTGCCTGCGTAGAATAGGAAGTTGCATTTATTACTCTTGCCGTAAGATTCTCATAATTGCCCACAACTAGCCTGTTAAGAAGTACCATATCGTCCATAAATCCGTTTTTATTATAAAAATCTACAAGGATGTTATAATCCCTTCTTTTCATAATAATATCAATATCATCATCCCAAGGGATATAATTTCCATGCCTTATCGCTCCAAGAAGTGTTCCCCAGCATGCAAAGTAAGATATACCAAGTTCTCTGCAGATTATGTTAAAGCGTTCTAAAACTTCTAGTCCGCACATCCAAAATCTTTTCATCTTTTCCGGAACTAAAAAGCCATCTATTTCTTCATCTCTAAAAAAGCTATCGTCAACACTTAACAGGCTTTTTTTCATTATGCACCTCTTTTATATTATTTCTGCTGACCTAATCATGACCGGTTTCTTTAAATCTGTCATTTTCAGTACATAAGGCGAAGCATCTCCATAGTAGGCATCAAGTCTTTCCAGAAACTCTTTATCTATTTTTCCTTCTATGACGTTTCTAAACTTAAGTATTTCTTCTATCTTCCTGAACGCATTAATATTTACATGCATCCACTGACTCTTATCTTCCGGAAAAAAAGTAATAAACAGCTGGATTTTATTCTTATTCTCATCAATTATGCTTAAATTGGACAGTAATTTATCTATCCCGTTATTCTCCATCTCTACAAGAGAACTTGCTCCAAGACAAAGAAGCATGTGTTTTTTATTTTTTTCAAAAATATAATCATCAAGAAATGCTATTCTCTTCTCATCTTCATGATAGAAAAAATCAGTCCCAAGATCATATAATATCCATGGTGCTTCCTGAGGAAGTACTACAACTCTTTTACCTTCTCTTCTTAAATCCATAGCATGGATACTGCAGCAGTACTCATCATCAAAATCCCCGGTATTCCACTTTATATCACCTTTAGTAGCAACAAGCACGTTACTTACAAATGAAACGTCGCATATGCTATTTAGAGCTTCACCGCAGATAACTGTTTCATTCTGACTTGTAACTGCAAGAAGTCCCTGACAGTCTATATCTTCCATGATGCCATTTGCAGGAATGTGTCTGCTTCCAAGTATTCCCACCATAGCAATGTCTTCATTTTCTTCAAACGCATCTATTACTCTGTACAAAAAATACGGATTTAGAATCCTAACTCCTTCTCTTAAATAAATCTTGTACTCTGCATCAACTGCTTCAAGCGCTTCATTATACCCTTTTGATAGTTTCTCTACGCCTGTAACCTGAATAGAGTCAATTTCGATATTATGAGGAACATATAAATGCTGAATCCATTCCATAATTCTTGCATATTCCAAGTTGTTGTCAGTACAGATGATAAAGCACACTTTGCTGCCTTCTCTTTTCTTTTCTATTAAATTATTATCTGGATAATTAAAAAGAATCTCTTCATCTTTTCCTTCGATTCTATCAAATACCCTATCAGGAAATACTGCAAAAATGCTGATTGCAGTAGACATCTCTATCATAGAAATCTCATTTTCCTTCATGAAGCTTATAAGTGTTGACGCATCAAAATCATCGAGAAATTCTGCGCGTTCGATATTGTATTTGATTTCATCAAGTATTTTTATTGCAGTATTTAAATCCTTTACCATGCCTAGAATTCCATGGTTTTTTTCTTCTTCAAAGTTTTTTCGTTCGAGAAGACTTAATATATAGATACTACTTACTTCCTTACTGTTTCTGTATTCCTGCAGACCTTGGCTGACATCATTCCATAATTTTTCAAAATCACCTGCACTAAAATCTTCCTCTAGCATTTTTCTAAAAACTGTAAGATTATCCATGATTTGTTCCTCTTACGTTTGAATCGAATGACATTTTTGTTACTTTGTTCCAAAAACGGGAATAACTTTCATACTATTTATATATTATCATATTTTCGTCATCATTGTTACGAGAAGTTGTTTTTTATCCGATATACATTTCGACAATATTAATCGTTACAATTTTCCTGGCTGCGTCTGTAAAAAGTAACGAATCCGCGAATAATATGTGCTTTTTTCCAGTCTGTAAACACTAATGTATTCGCTCTTTTTTAACTGAAAGGAAACACAACATGGTAAAGAATAGTAAAGAAGTAAGTTTAATAGAATACACCGAGGCTATAATATATCAGGACGGAAAGATGCGTCATTACCGTACTTTCTACGATGAAACAGGTATAACTATCTGCAGATACAGAACAAGATTCAGCAAAAATGATGATGAGTATGGTCTATGCAAAATAGACTTTACCGATAGCAGCCAATATGACAAAGTTATGCAGTTTCTTCAGTCATTTGCAATAGATGATAACCTTACATTCACTTCTCAGAAAAGTTTCTGGATAAGCTTTTTAAACGATTCCGTTGACTTGGATCACATCATGGAGTACTTTGAGCTTGATAAAAACGGTTATACCAATCTGGATAATCAGAGCCTTACAGAAATTGAAGTTATGCGCAACCTTCAAAAATACTCTGATGTTATAGATTTCTTCAGAGATACTAACATATTCGAACGACGTTATGGAATATATTGAAAATCTTTTTGAAGATGAAGTCAGAAATGATTTCACAGTGACTTCCAAAAGGAAAAGAATATGGAATGTTGAGCTTGAAATGCTCACATTAGTTGAAAAAATATGCAGCCAGTACAATTTAAAGTACTGGCTGGATTTTGGTACGCTCCTTGGTGCAATAAGGCATAGCGGATTTGTACCATGGGATGATGATATTGACATTTCTATGCCCAGACCTGATTATCAGATTTTTCAAAAAGTTGCACCAAGACATCTATCCTATCCTTTTTTTCTTCAAAACATCTACAATGATGGAAAATGGCTTTTTAGTAAGCTCCGAAACAGCGAAACTTCCTGTATCTGTTATCCTGACGATACGCTTAATCAAGGGATTTTTATAGATATTTTCCCGCTTGACAGCGTTCCTTCAAATGATGATGCTAAATCTTTAGCTGTATACGAGACAGAACTTGAACTGTATATGCTTGGAAGTAACGAAACAGCTTTTGCACATAAACTTGAAAGCGGCAGGTGTATTCTGCCACTTGATATTATTAATACGCTAAAAGAAAGTGGTTCTCTAGCCTCTTTTCAATATTATGAGCAGTTTGCCGCTTCTAATTATGGATGCACTGATACTATCAGCTTCCTTCCGTGGGTATTTTCTTCTAACAACTTTAGTATTGGACGAAAAAAAAGCTGGTTTGATTCGATTATTCATGTTCCTTTTGAAAAAATGGTCGTGCCGGTTCCTGCTTTCTATCAAGAAATTTTATCAAGTACTTATGGCGATTATTTAACTATAAGAAAAGGCACAACCCTTCACGAAGGTGCTATCTTCGATCCGGATGTGCCATATACTGTTAAGATTAATTCCCTCCGCTTATAACTGGAAGTTCTTTTACTCTTAAATCCTTATCAAGGAGCCATACTGTAAACATTCTCTCTGCAATAAAACCTGCAATTCTCTTATCATAATCATTTTGGTAAATGCCGTTTAACTCTTCATCTATTCTGTCTGTCAGTTCGATGATAAAAGGAAACAGGAAATCGCAGTAATCATCAAAGAGTTTAAAAGGCATAACGAAAAGGTTACACAAATACAATGTATGTCCCTTCATTACTCTATCAAAGTTTTCAAGTCTTTCAGGATATTTTTCTGATAAAATATTTCTGGCTATTTGGAGCCCTACATAAACTGTATGAGTATTTTTAAAAGTTTTTATAAGATGTTCTTCGATTGTTTCAGGATAGCTATAGTCTACATCTTTTAATATAATATCGTAATCTTCAAAATAATCTAATATATCTTTTTCTAGCAAAAACCAATCAGAGACTCTATTCATTGTCCTTACGCTAAAATATCTCCGGTAATGATTTATGCCTATATATTCAAAATCTTTTACATTTTTCCAAATATTATAAATTGCAGTGCACTCGTTAATATAAGGGTTATATTCAGAAATATTATCCCCTTTATCATCTCCTATATATCCTAAATCTTTTTTGCCTTTTCTTCCCGCATGAATCGGAAGATACATAGGGTAAGACGGCTTATTGAATGCTTTATGACATACTGTATATATACGAACTTTACCCTTGTAATTGTTTACTTCTCTATCTAAAAGAATCAGCAAGCCTTTATAGTTTTTGCCTATAATAATAAACCTTCCGTAATCAGATAATTCTTCTCTAATCTTATCAGTAATTGTATCTGTTACAAACTCTATTAGGACATATCTAGAAATATCTTTATATTCTTCCAAGTCTTTTGACAATCCTGAAAGACTTTCTTCGTTAAAATCCTTATATAAAAGCAAAGACACATCATAAGTGTTTTTTTCTTTACTATTCTTTGGACTATAGGAAAAAAAAGCTTCTTGTCCCCAAAATATATTGTTATAAATGTTACTTTTTACAAGTTTTGCAACGAATCTGTTATCAGGTAAGCTAATGTTTTCATTTTCTTTTTGCAAAAAAAGAGAATCTATAACTAAATCGTCGAAGTATTTATCAACTGGGATGTGCCTTCCTATTATCTTCGCCTTATCAAAAGCAGCGCCAATATCCAACACTTTTGTGCACCTAAGGTCATGCATGATATCTATTGCCTGCAGCAAAACTTCTCTTTTATCAAATAAAAGTTCTCCTTCAATCTTTCCAAGAAATACTTCCCACCCGTAAAGACTATCCTGTAGTTCATACATTTTGTTTAAAAGGTCTTCAAATTGTTTCTCAAAGTCTTTATCTAAGCCATTTTTACAGTCGTTTTCAAATTTTCGGGCACTTTTTTGAATCTTTTTTAAAACATCTGTATACTCAGCAAGTTTATCAGAAAAACTTTTTGCATATTCTGATTTTATAGATTCTTTCAGTTTTTTGGCTATAATTAATGACTCATCAATGCAGCTATATTCTTTCTTATAATCATTACTGCAAAAGGCATTATATAATTCATACTGATTTTTTGCTAATACCTTTAGCATTTGCGAACAAATATCAATTTGAGCTTTATTGAAATTAAAGATATCATTTTGCACTTAAATTACTCCTTGGATTTTCCAATGCTTCAAAAACGCATATTTCTAATATCATCTATGATTTCCTTATAGCTTTGCTCTTTTCCGAACAAAAGCGTTGTTCCAAGGACAAAGCCTTTTACTCCTCTTGGAGCATAGGTTCTTATTTTATCTTCGCTGCAGGCTCCATCCCAGTAGATATCAAATTTCATTCTATCCATAAGCGACAATAAAACTGTTATTTTATCTCCAACATAAGGCAAGAACATTTGGCCTGCATTTCCGGGATTTACGCTCATGACAAGAACTTTATCAACGATTCTTAAAAGTTCTAAAACTGACTCTACACTGGTTCCAGGATTTATGGCTATTCCAGGTATCATTCCTGCATTTATAACTTCCTGAATTGTGGCAGACGGATGATACTCGGCTTCTGGATGAATATACACAGTATCTCCTTTTCTTAATTTTTTGAGGAAAAGGCCTATCGTATTACTAGGATGCTGCACCATAAGATGTACATCCAAAGGCTTTTTGGTGGCATTGGCTATAAATGCCATATCATTTAATGACATGGCATAATTGTGAACATATCGTCCATCCATTATATCTATGTGGAAAGAATCTATTCCCGCTTCTTCTAGTCTATGCACTTCATCTTCCAAATGTCCGAAATCTGCGCACATCATTGATGCAGTTAATTCAAAATTCACAGTTGCCTCCATGTTCTGATTTTCTCATCCTGCACTGCATAAAATGGATAATCATGTCCAGCTTTAGCCTGTCTTGGTGAGAGATAATCCTGTCCATAATTTTTTTTCAGTATTTCGTTATAACCTATCGGAACCTGTAAATCTATATATTCAAACGGAAGCTTTAAAAAATCATCTAACCATTCTTTTTTCCTGGATATTGAAAAGTCTCCTGATGCGGCAACATCGGGAAGCCATACATAGGAATCACATTCGCTTTCGTCATACATCATCGCAACTTTATCTGATAATCTCCAAAGCTTTGTCTGAAGATTATTTTCATCTATAGTGAGCTTTGTCCCTGTTGTATCATTTATTCTGTGAATGTAGTCCTCTAATTCGCCTCTTTCTTTTAGTTCATTAAACCTGAATGCCGCATCATATATTCCTCCATAGACTGCAAGTAAAAGCTCTTTTTCTTTATCATCTCTTGGGACTTCATCAAACGGAAATATATCAACTCCTACAACGTATGGGCAGTTATAAAATTTTTTGGTTATCTGTGCTTCTTTACTGCTGTTTCCAAAATCAATATACTTCCTGTTGGTGACAAAAGCCTTCGGGACATCATAGCTTTCTTGCGTATAAAAGCTATATACTACACATTCCTTCGGAAGTTCCTTCTGCAAAATCGGCATAAGCCGCATATAGTCTTTCCTTTTCACGGCTATATCTATATCATCATCCCAAGGAATAAAGCCGCCATGACGTATTGTTCCAAGAAGCGTTCCATAATCGGCAAAATACGGGATATTGTATATTTCACAGACTTTTGTCACATACCACAAAACAAGTATCATTGAAGCCCATGATCTTTTCATTTTCTCTTCTACGAAAAAACCTTTTATTTCTTCTGCTTTTAGAAAACTTTCACAGACTTTAGGTTTTGGTATAGCATCCCAGTTTATCAAGGTTTGTACTCTCCAAGTTTGGCAGAAAATTTATGGCTTCTTTTTTATATAGTCCGTTTTACTGTTTGCTTTATGTGATACATTAGAAAATTAACTCTCCATCAGACTTTAGGTATTTTCCAAGAATTTTTTCTGCCATTTTTTTATCAATTCCTTTTTCAAATCTATCGCAGATAATAATGTAATCAAAGTATTTTTCCAAAAACGGAAGTTTTTCTTTGGTCCAGTCTAATAGGATAATGCCAGCTGAGCTTATCTTATATTCAACTGCCTTTTCGTCTTCTTCTATTCCTATTATTTCAATTTTAGGAAACAGCATTTGCAGATATCCCATAAATACTCCGCAGCCGCAACCTATTTCGAGTACCTTAAGATTTAAATTCTCCTTTTTTAATTCTTTTAATTTATCTACAAAATCAGCTTCTTTATCTGTCAAATGGTATATTATATTATCTATTCCCCATTTTTCCATAAAGAGTTTTTTATGTTCTACTCCAATTTCATTTAGATTCTCAACCTTTATAAAACTCTGAGAGCCTGCATGGTAAATAAATGAGTTGTAACAGGCAATAAGTCTATATCCAGCTCTTTTTATTCTGATTCCAAGGTCATCATCTTCGAAATATCCTGGATTAAATGCTTCGTCAAATCCTCCAACTTCATCTAGAACATTTCGCTTAACAAGCAGTGCAAATCCACTTAACGCAATTAGCTCTTCATACGGATTCTTCATGAAGATATTATTTTTATTGCCATACTCTACGTAGTCTTCCGGGGATGAAAGTTGCAGTTTCCCCATTTCTTTTCTTCTATCGTAATTAGAAATACCACCTGTTGCTCCAATATCATCTCTTTCATAAAGTCCCATTCTTAGCCAGAACAAAGAGTTGTGGCACATTCTGGTATCATTATTAAGAAAGAAAATATCATCATCTTTTGATGCAAGCTTAATTCCTATATTGCATCCACCAGAAAATCCCAGATTTTTATCTGAAAGATACAAATCAATATCGTATGGGCAGTATTTCAAAAATTCTCTCGTTTCATCATGTGAATCATTGTCTACCACGATTATTTTTGTAGATTTTAAGTCACATCTTTTCCAAATGCTTTCAAGACATTTTTCAAGTAGGTACTGTGCATTATAAGACACTATTACTATGCTGACGTTTCGTACCAAAAAGTCTTTGTCTTGCCTTGCCTGTTCCATGCAGCTTTCAAGTTCTTTCTGCATATCTGCAAACGGGCACAAAAATCTGGCATTCTCATAGCATAAATATGCCTGATTTACATTGGTATTCTTAAGCACATTTCCAAGAGACCAATAATACAAATACTCATCTTCTGTCATAAAATCCTGTTTAGGGATGACATTCTTGAGATTTCCTGAAGGTCTTTTGTATTTAGAAAGCTCGGCAATTTCTTCTTCATCTCCCCACACCTCTTTGTATCCTTGGGTAAACTCCTCTTGGGCAATCTGGAGCATTACTTTTGCAGAGAGTTTTGACTGATACTTTGGATTATCAAAAAGGTTTTTCTGATCAAATCGTACTGTCTGATTTTTTTCAAAGGATATAGCATAAAAATCTTTGGAGAGCCAATCAAAATCTCTGTCGCATATTGTATTTACATCAAAAAAACTTGCTCCATATCTAAAAGAATGCCAGTCTCTTAACCTGCATTTTTCAGGATATTTGGTAAAAACATAAGTTCCATAAGTTTCAAATTCGCTAAAACTGTTACTCTGAAGAAGAGGACTATTAAGGCAGTTAATAATCTTTTCCCAGAAAAAATCACCTTGAATTTCTTTGTTTTTTTCAATATCATCAAGCATTTTAAGCACAAGTTCTTTTGAAAAGATCATATGTTCAGCAATAAATGATTCTTTCCTTACCTTCTTCATTCCAGGGAGTATTTTCTCAAGTGTATTAAAATATTCTTCATGGTATTCATTTTTCAAGTCAAAATAAGGCACGTTTTCTTCATCAAACATGGTAAAAGTTTTGCATGGAATCGTATCTCCATCCCATACAAAATAGTAATCATCGTCTGATTTCATATATCGTGCATAATTAAATTTCAAAAACTGCTGATAATACCATCCGACTATTCCACGAGGAACACTTTGACCGAGTAGAACATCCTGCATCTTTGCTTCAACGACACCTGCCACATCATCGAAGCTTAGAATGCTGTTTTCATTAATAAACTGAATTTTTTTGGAAGCTTTTTCGTTTAATCTTTTGAACCTTTTTTCTTCAAATAAAAGCCTTCCGACTTCATCTGATCCTACAAAATATATGTTTCTAACCGGAAGACATTCTGAAAGCCTATTATAATGCATAGCTACCCGCAAAAAATCCCCGGGCGTAACGATTATTAAAGCATCATACTCGAAAGGTTCTGCTACACGACTCATTTTGTACTCTCCATGATATCAATTATTTTATCTGCATAGTATTCCCAGGTCATATTCTTTATAGCATATTCCCTGGCATTGATGCTGGTTTTATATAATTCATCATCAGAAACATTACTTAGTACTCGTATAACACTATCTGGCTTTGATATATCATAAAGAAGAAATCTATTTTCACTATTCTTTGTTCTTACAATTTCCTCTAAATATTTGCTCTTATCCGTCACACATACGCTTCCTGAAAGCATTGATGTCGGTATTCTGTCATGCATGCCATCCATAAACCTTGGCATAACATTAAGCGTCATCTGAGATTTTCTACAGATATCTGCTGTTTCAAAATATGTAACAGGATTATGTATTCTTACTTTTCCAAAATCGGATATGTCAAGTTTGTCCCAGCCAGAGCCGAAAATATCTATACTTATGTTACCGGCAATCAAATATCTTACTATTTCCTCTCTGTAATACCCCCTTACATAAATATTGGCGGTTGTAGTAAGCTGATCTATCTGCCTTCGCATACTTTCATTGACATCTTCTTTTTTCATTCCATACTTTTCAAGTACTAGGCTCTGAACTTCACTGTTACTTAGTGTTCTGTCTTCGAGCATCATATCAATCTGGTCAAAAACAAGTCTTTGCTGAAAATCTTCCATAAGACCTATTTTTTCTTCCAGAACACTCCTATCTGTATAACTCATGGTAGCTGATAGTCTATAAGGTCTTTTCAAAAAGCTGTTTATATTATTTTCGACATATTCCTTCTCAGATTCAATACCTGGAAGTGGAAGAAAAAAAGATTTTTTTACTTCTTTATAATGTTCATCCAAAAATTTCACATGATTTCTATCTGGACATATTGAATAAAAATTGTGGGAAGTTATTTTTTGTTTGCAGTATCGCTCTATTGGTGAATCTAAAAGATAATCAAAAAATGGAATTTCAAAACTATCAAAAATATTAGAATTATTAATCGTAAAATTCTGCTGTCCGCTTGTATTAAATGCAAATACAGCTTCTATATCATTTTTTAAAGCCATGGCGAGGTCATGGTTTATGGCATTATCCGTTTGCATTAGATTGATTTTATAGGTTTCTATCCCTAACTTATGGAACTCTTTTGATAATAGTTCTGAAAAAATATTAATCGTATCATAACACTGCTGTGGATAATGAAATAGAAGCACTCTTTTCATAGCATTTCCTCACTGACAACAGACAGATTTATGTTACCATATTCGAATGTACATTTATATTTTATCAAAAAAAAGAGCACTGGTCAAAGACCAGTGCTCTCCTTGGTAGTTGCAATGAATTGCAATATTTCGAGCTACAGCTTTTATGCTTTGCCTAATTAGAGATTAGCCAAGTAAGGAAAGAACACCCTGCTTGCTCTGATTAGCCTGTGCCAGCATAGACTGACCAGCCTGTGCAAGGATGTTGTTGTTTGAATACTTAACCATCTCAGCTGCCATATCTGTATCACGGATAAGTGATTCAGCAGACTGAGTATTCTCTGCTACGTTGTCAAGGTTCTTAATTGTGTGCTCAAGACGATTCTGGATAGCACCAAGAGCTGATCTCTGTGTAGATACAGACTCGAGAGCTGTCTTAATCTTGTCGATAGCTGTTCTAGCTTTGCTAGATGTCTTAACCATAGAAGAATCAGCTATACCAATGCTAGAAGAATCCATCTTCTTGATTGTAATCTTAATGTTAGAATCTGCAACGTTCTCGGAACCAACCTGAAGGTTCTTGTTTGCGAAGGAACCGTTCAAAAGATGCTGGTTGTTGAATTCTGTTGTAGAAGCTGTACGGTTAATTTCGGACTGAAGTGCATTAACTTCCTGAGTAATGTACTCACGATCCTTTGTTGTCAAAGTATCGTTTGAAGCCTTAACTGCAAGCTCATTCATTCTCTGAAGCATATCTGTAACTTCGTTCAAAGCACCTTCAGCTGTCTGTACTACAGAAATACCGTCCTGTGCGTTAGCAGA
>NZ_AUKC01000004.1 GCF_000424545.1 Butyrivibrio sp. NC3005
GTGAGAACAAAAGTCAAGCGGCAAACTGGTCCAAGGCGAAGCCTTTTTAAATGGCCAGTTTGCGTAGTTTTTGGAACGTAGTGACAAAAAACTATAGGTTCTTGTTTTCATCAGGGAAATCAAGAACCGTACCAGACCAAAATTCGTCGTTAAGACAAATTTTGTCCTGCGAAGCAGGATTCTTGCTGATAATAATCATAAATCTCAGCAAGAAGTCATATAATTCTTATTACGCCATCGTTTTATAGTCTATTTTGGCTATAGTAAGCTGTAGTAACATTTTCATGAATGCTACTTGTGCAATCGGTTGTTCTAGTTATAATATAAGATTCTTATTTCCCTAAATCAATTCTGTAATGTAACCAAACTTTTTTGTGCTTAAATGATTTATCTTTAAGTAATATCAACAATTTATTGCGCAAAGTTGCGCACAGAAGATTGTTGCACAAAATTAACTTTTCTGATATAGTAATCGATGCTCTATGTTTTTTCTGACTTTACAAAACATAGATTTAAATATCTAAACGGAAGGGAATCCATCTATATGTTCAGTACTGTAACTTCTGGTGCTATTCACGGCATCCACAGTTATCTAATGCAAGTCGAAGTCGATGTTTCAAATGGTCTGCCATCTTTTACTATGGTTGGTCTACCGGGAGCTGAAGTAAGAGAAGCTTCTGAAAGAGTAAAAGTTGCTTTGAAAAACTGTGAAATCTGTCTCCCACCTTCGCATATCACCATAAATCTGTCTCCAGCTGACATTCATAAAGAAGGTGTTACTATTGATTTGCCTGTTGCAATCGGAATACTGGTTTCAAGTGGCAAAATTCCTCAAAGATGCATTGAAAATACACTTATTATCGGTCAATTGGCACTTAACGGGGATGTTAAGGGCGTAAGAGGCGTTCTTCCAATCGTTCAGATGGCAGTTGATCATGGAATAAAACGTTGTATCCTACCTATCGAAAATGTCTATGAAGGTGCTGTTCTAAGCTCTCAAATTGATATTATTGGTGTAAAAAATCTTATCGAATGTATCAATTACCTTAAAGCTGATGATTCTGAAAAAAATAGTATTATCTCTCCTACTCTCATTGATATTTCAAATCTTTTTGAACAAAACACTGAGGAAGACAATCTGGATTTTAAAGATATTAATGGTCAGTCTGCGTTAAAAAGAGCCATGGAGATAGCTGCAGCTGGTTTTCATCACGTACTTATGGTAGGACCTCCAGGTACAGGCAAAAGCATGATTGCAAAACGTTTTCCAACTATCATGCCTCCTTTGACAAAAGAGGAAAGTCTTGAAGTTTCAACTATCTATTCTGTTGCAGGATTAATGAAACCTAAGCAGCCCCTTATTACGAAACGTCCTTTCAAAGCACCTCACCATTCAATTACTCCTTCTGCACTGACTGGTGGCGGCAAAATTCCACAGCCTGGTGTCATATCTTTAGCTCACAGAGGTGTTTTATTTCTTGATGAACTTGCTGAATTCAACAGAACTACTCTCGATTTATTGAGACAACCTCTAGAAGATCATGAAGTTAATATTGCCAGACTAGGCGGAACTTTTACTTATCCAGCCAATCTGATGCTTCTTGGCGCAATGAATCCATGTCCATGCGGATATTATCCTGATAGAGGCAAATGCAGATGCTCTGAAAAAGAAATAAGAAATTACATGAGTCACATTTCCGGTCCAATTCTAGATAGAATAGACATCTGCGTTGAAGCTCCCCGCATAGATTATAGCGACCTTGCAGGAAGCGGAACTGTCAATGAATCCAGCTCTCAAATAAGAGACAGGGTTCTTAAAGCAAGAAAAATACAAGAAGAAAGATTTAAGGACTCCTCTATAAAATTCAATAGCGAAATGAGTCCCTCTGATATTAGAAAATTTTGCATACTTGGTTCAAATGAGCAAAATCTTTTAGAACAAATCTACAAAACTTTTGACCTCTCAGCAAGATCTTATCATAGACTTATCAAACTATCACGAACAATCGCTGATCTTGATAATTCAGAAAAGATTCTATCTCACCATATAACTGAAGCGGCTTGCTATCGCATGAATGATGCTATTTTCAATGTAAATAAAGAAAGTTTAAGAAAATGATTAATGAAATAAAAGAAAAAATAGATTTTTATGCTTTGTTCTCTACTCCGGGTATAGGAAAAAAAGCAATGTTTCATCTTATGGAACGTTATGCTAATCCTTCAACAGTCTGGAATATGGATGAAGAATCTGTAAAAAAGCTTTTCAAACCAAAACAGGCTGAAAAATTTCTTTCTTTCCGAAAAAACTTCGATCCTTTAAAAAGCTATGAGCATATGGAACAGCAGGGAATTAAAATGATTACATATCTTGACAAAGAATTCCCAAATAAATTAAAAAATATTCCTGACATGCCTTGTGCAATATTCGTAAAAGGAAGTCTTCCTGATCCCAATGCACCAAGTGTTGCAATAATTGGTGCCAGAATGTGCTCAGAGTATGGAAGATTTGAAGCAAGAGAATTTGGGTTGAAACTTGCAAGAGCAGGCATCCAGATTATAAGCGGTATGGCTCTTGGAATTGATGGCATTAGTCAAAAAGCAGCATTAAATGCAGGTGGGAAAACATTTGCTGTTCTTGGGAGCGGTGTTGATATATGTTATCCCTCTGAAAACATAGAAATTTATAATAAACTCGCAGAAAAAGATAGTAATGTTGGTGGACTTATTTCAGAATATCCTCCTGGAACCCCGCCTTCTTCTAGACTTTTTCCTCCAAGGAACAGAATTATCAGTGCTTTGTCAGACATTGTACTAGTCATTGAAGCAAGGAAAAAATCCGGCACTTTAATTACTGTTGATATGGCTCTTGAGCAAGGAAGAGAAGTATTCGCTGTTCCTGGTCGAATAACTGATAGATTAAGTGATGGATGCAACTATCTTATTAAACAGGGATCTGGAATTGCTCTTTCGCCTGAAGATATTATCAATGAATTTTCATATTGCACAAACACAGCTAAAGCATCATGTAACTCTTTACAAAACAGTAGTAAAGAAATATCACTTCCGAAGATTCCTCTAAATGAACACGAGAAAAAAATCTTCTCTGTTCTGGATATAAATCCAAAAAACAGCGCAGATATAATTGCAGATTTGAATAGAAAAGGTGATGCAATATCTCCTGAAATAGTCATGCAGAACCTCACTATGATGGAATTAAAAGGGATTATAAAATCCAGCGGATCAAACTATTTCATCACGCTGGATTAAAAATTAACAGAAAATTATAGGTTATTGTTTTCATCAGGAAAATCAATAACCGTACCAGACCAAAATTTGTCGTTAAGACAAATTTTGTCCTGCAAAGCAGGATTCTTGCTGATGATTATCCTAAATCTCAGCAAGAAGTCATACTTTTTTGTTTTATATAATCTGTTCTGATGTTTGTATATTTCGTCGCAGACACGCTTTCGCTTGATTATAAACGTAATGGTTCGTAATGCGCTAAAAAAACAGCGCATAAGAACCAACGTTTATAAACAGTTCTGCTCATGAAATATTACAAGCCATCAGAACTCATCTAATTAGTTAAAATAACAAAAACCTATAGATTTTTGTCACTGTTTTCCAAAAACTACGCAAACTGGCCATTTGAAAAGGCTTCGCCTTGGACCAGTTTGCCACTTGACTTTTGTTCTCACGAAACTCGCAGTAAATGCGAGTTTCTGATTATAAGTGACAAGAAGTCATGACTTCTTAATTCTCTTCCTTTGTACAAAGTATATTTCCGCAAAATTCACATCTAACAACAGTTCCTTTAGGAAGAAGTTTTGTTGCTTTGCAACCATTACATGTAACTGTAACATACCCATTAGAGGAATACTTGCGAATACGCTCTGGAAACTGAATAGTTGCACTGCTTTCGTCTATTACAACATTATGGAAAAAACCTATATCCACAAAATATCGTAGATTACTCAATGTATCAGAATATGATTCATTTTTAAGACTACTAAGTCTTTTGATAGAGCCACTTTCATCATTTTGAAGAATAGCAACATAATCTCGAAACTTAATTATGTTCTGTATTCTTTTATATGACATATAAATCATCCATCCACCCATGATGAACAGAAATACAATAAAAAGAGTCATTGAAAACATATTTGTAAGACTTTTATTTTTGTGAGAAAACAAACATTCTATGATAGTTATTGCCAGTCCAAGTAGTTCCATACTTATCCCGATTATTTTTTCAAATGCCGCAATATTACTACTCATAATAATTTTAGGATTCGTATGATCAAACCTAAAACTCTCTACCCTACTTTCCATATAGCCCATCTCCCATTATACATTACTATCTACTCACTAATTTTTTCAGAAGATAATAATTAAAATACCCCTAATTTGACACGCATTGTGTCTGGATCCTGCGCAAACGTCGATGCAATTTCTTTACTTATCCTACCAGCCTGATACAGATTTATTATTGCTTCGTCCATTGTTATCATGCCCTGTTTGCGATTAGTCTGCATTATTGTAATAAGCTGATGAGTCTTCCCCTCACGTATCATATTTCTGACTGCGCTGTTTACATGCAAGACTTCAAAAGCAGCAACTCTCGACCTGCCATCAAGAGTTGGTATAAGCTGCTGCGATATTACTGATTCTAATACATTCGCTAGTTGGACCTTAATCTGTTGCTGCTGATGCGGTGGAAAAACATCAATTATTCTATCAACTGTACTGGCAGCTCCTATTGTATGAAGTGTTGATAAAACCAGATGACCTGTCTCAGCAGCTGTTATAGCTGTAGAAATTGTTTCCAGGTCACGCATTTCTCCAACCAAGATTACATCTGGATCTTCTCTTAATGCAGATCTTAACGCATCTGAATACGAACTTGAATCAATACCGATTTCTCTTTGGTTAACTATTGATTTATCATGGTGATACAAGTATTCGATTGGATCTTCCAATGTTATAACATGTGATTCTCGATTCTTATTAATCTTATCAATAATTGCTGCAAGTGTTGTAGATTTACCAGAACCTGTTGGACCTGTTACTAAAACAAGACCTCTTTTTCTTTGATATAAATCAATAACAGACTGAGGAATTCCAAGCTCAATTGCATCTGGAACAGTTGTTGCTACCAAACGAAAAGCAAGCGCTATAGATCCTCTTTGCTTGAAAACATTCAACCTAAATCTTCCAATTCCAGCTATTGAAAATGCAAGATCAAGTTGACCATTTTTATCTAAAAACTCTTTTTGCTGTTCGTTCATAATCTTTTCAGCAAGTTCAAGCGTATCTGGCGGAAGCATTTTTCCATATTTTTCCATTGAAATCAACTGACCGTTTATACGCATTTTAGGCGGTATTCCGACTGTGATATGAACATCTGATGCATTCTTTACCTTAGCTTCTTCAAGTATTTCTTTTATATCTGCCATATTTTAACCCCTAAAATTAGTGTAGTTTAATAGTAAATAAAATTTGAATTTTATCACTTATATAATGCCCGATTAAAAAGTAGTACTTTCTGAAATATTAAAAAGAATTCTCAATAAATAATATTGTACAACGAAATTCCATCATTAACAAGTTAGGCAAAAATTCAGTTTATCTCAAATATACAAATGGAAACTGAAACTTATCTCCAACATTAAAACTTGAATTACCATTACTTGCTGTAACTTCAAATGAAGCGCCATCAAAGCCGTTTATCCTAATAATACCTTCTATACTTGAATCCTTAGCTGTGAATTGGATTTCACCATTACCATTATCTTTATATGAACCACTTATAGTCCCTGTTCTGTAAATAGAAATTACTGCTTCATTCTTAAATTCCCAATCAAGTCTTAATAAAAGAGAACTATATACACTTCCGGTTCCCTGATTGTCAATAAATATTCCTGCATTATCTGACATTACAGGCTTCATAGTAAATGACTCACCCTTTATCTTAGCGATTTCATTTGCAATAATATAGCATCTTGTTTTAGCAATATTTTCAAGAAGTTCTTGCCTTTCCTGAGGATAAATGCTTCCATTTTCTTCTCGTGTTCCTAAATATTCCAAAAAAATTTCATCCTGCATGGCTATCCAGCTTTTCTCATCTGCAAGCACTCTTTCCTTTGTCTGCTGATCTGCCAGCTTAGTAAATCTCCCCCAAAGATTATTTAGTTCGCAATCCCATACATGATGCTCCCAACCAGCTGCGACATTATATTCAAACTGGGTCACTGCAGAGTTAATCATACGTCCATATTTATCACTAACAAGCTTATCAACAAGAGTAAATTCTTCTGTAAGATTAGATGCAGAGGATACAACTGCCTCTACATCAGCTTTTATTTCCTCAGAATAATCATGTTCAAAATCAATTTTAAATTCACTTCCAGCCGTTGTACTTTGACGGTTTTCTGTATCTTCATCATCAGACGAATCGACGCTCCCATCTGATGATTGCAAATTCCCACTTTCTGATGTCTGAATGCTATTCTGAGTGTTAGAATTATCTCCTGATATTACTGTTTTTGAACTTGAAGAATTCTCAGCTCCAGTATCTGCAATTGTTGCAATACTTCCAAATCCAGATTCTCCAACATTTCCTTTATCTATCCCTGTTTGGCTGCAACCGGCAATAAGCATGCAGCCAGTAAATAATCCTAATAGATTAATACTTTTTTTCTTCATTTCTTTAGTTCTCCCATGTTGTTTGTTTTATATCCAAATATATTGACGCAATTCTTCTACATTATAGCATTTTTTGATGATGCTTTTCCTCATTTTAATGCCGTTAACGATTATATTGATAATGTGTTTTCCTTCTTTTGGCCAATTGAAACTTTTTGACAAATTTGCATAGGTTATTGTTTTCATCAGGAAAATCAATAACCGTACCAGACCAAAATTTGTCGCCAAGAGAAATTTTGTCCTACAAAGCAGTATTCTTGCTGGTGATTATCCTAAATCTCAGCAAGAAGTCATAAAAATAAGAGCATCTAATTTCTCAGATACTCTTACCTATATGTTAGAACATAAATTTTAGCCTTTTAAATTATCCCTAATGATTTGGTTGTATGTTGATTTGTTTTTTCAATCGCTTTTTTAAGGAAATGCGAAGGTTGCATACCAGAAGTTTTATGCCATTCGCCTTTACTGTCTTTAAATACCCAAGGTGTTTTCCAAAAATTTAAAGCCGCTTCACGTTGTGAAAACAATCCGCACTCTGTTAAAGCTTTCTTTGCTTGTTCTTACAAGGCTCTTTTAACTTCTTCGCTGTTATATCGAAATCCATGGTTGCTCCTAATGTCATTCAACATAATCTTCAACATTATCATAGTATATGTTATCCCTTGTTCTTTCAATGATATAAGCGAAATCTGTTGGTTCATCATTATTGCTCATAGCTTCTTCATCATACCTATCGTCTAACTCATCAATCAATCCCCAAAAATCATCATCTTTAAGATAATGTTCAAAATTAGAGATGATTTTCTTTAAGTTAATTCTATCTTTTTCTTGAATTTTTATCATTTGGATTTGCCTGTACAACCTTTCTTGTATCAACGTTTATTCTTGTTTCTACACTGCCAAAACGAAAAGACTGTGTTGGTCCGTATTTGTTCTTTTTTTCTGTGCCTATTTTTGTATATTTATTTATTAATGTTTCTTTTATCTTCTCTATTGTAACACCTCTTAGCACTTTGGGATTATTTTCATGCCACATATGCCCGAAAATTCTTGTTGTAAGATGTATTGAAACATCTTTGATTTCGATACCATTTGATGTTGTTAAGCCTATAAATTCATCTTTTGTTCTGTGATACATTTTAAGATACTCCTTATAACCTACTAATGCTTCTATTTCGCCTTTATCAATGTCACGCAAAAATATCTTTCAATTTGCCATCTTCACCTAACTCCATGTTAGTGAAATCTGTTACTCTAAGGATTGAATCAATCCTTTTTTCACTGATACCTGCATCTTTCAAAAGTTCGGTATAAACAGCCTTCTTATCATCCATGGCTTTCTTGTTTGCCTGTTCATCCTTGTAAGCTTTGAAATCAGCCTTTTCTTTCTCATACTTAGCTTTCCAATCATCAGAACCGCTAGCTTCTTTAAGCGCTTCATACTTCTTTTCAAGCTTTCCTTTTTCGGCTACTAACGCATCATAGCCTTCTGCCTTTTTCTCTGCTTCTTTTACAGATGCTTTTAAACCTTCCACTGTTTCAGTGTGTGCTTCAATGATTGCTGAAATCTGGTCTGCTGTCAGACCCATTCCGTTTAGCATGCTTCTTGTTAATGCCATTTTCTTTGAATCTCCTTTTCTTCGGTGTGATTTTCTTTACACATTCGATTCTGTGTTTCTCCGAAATTCGGTTCTTTGAATCTCTGTTTAACATTTAAACATGCTTTTAAGGCTCACTTAGACAAACTTTTGCATAAAAAATAAGAGCATCTAATTTCTTAGATACTCTTACCTATATGTTAGAACATAAATTTTAGCCTTTTAAATTATCCCTAATGATTTGGTTGTATGTTGATTTGTTTTCTTCGATTGCCTTTTTAAGAAAATGCGAAGGTTGCATACCAGAAGTTTTATGCCATTCGCCTTTACTGTCTTTAAATACCCATGGTGTTTTCCTGCCACCATTAGCATATATACCCGTTCCAAACTCAACATAAGGTGCATATTCCATGTTAGAAACAATATACACGCATCCTTCGTTCATATCAACCTTAGTGGCGATACTATTACGAAGTGGACCTGTATAAATTCGCCTTGGTGTTTTTCCAAGATTTAAAGCCGCTTCACGTTGTGCAAACAATACGCACTCTGTTAAGGCTTTCTTTACTTGTTCTTCCAAGGCTCTTTTTACTTCTTCACTGTTATCCTTGAAATCAAACTCCATTGTTTATGCTCCTTATAGTGCTTTAATTGCAGACAATAGCTTTGCCATATCTTTAAAATCTTTCATTTTCCCCTTCTTAATCAAACATTGAATATAGCTTAGTCACTCTTTCATCAAGTTCTTTTAAATCTCTTGGAATATTTGTTTTCAGATGCCGCCCTTTTTCATCATAATAAACCCACTTTTCCTCAATTTCATCAAGTTTTTTTACTTCTTCTTTGGTAAGTGCTATTGTCATGTTATCACTTCCTTTACTAATTCAATCAATCTGATATCATCTATTGCTTTTTTATCATCTAGCACCATAACATCTGCAATAAGTTCATTCAAATTTTCATTTCTATTAAATGCTTTTTGCGCATTTTTGCTAATATTTTTTTGAATATACTTTCTTTCATACACTTGTTGTTCTTTTACATATTTCCGTAAATCGTTTTCTAACTCTTGCTTAATTATATCACTGTCTTTCCCAGATGATACAGAAAGTGAAAAAATTTTATCCCAATGTTGTTTATGATACATTTCATGTTTTAACGTTTCTTCTGCATTTTTTGCGGCATAATAACCATTATTAACTTCTTGTTTGATGTATTTTGCATCACTAAGTTTGCTATTAACATATAAACTATTATCCCCATGGTCATATGCGGCTACAAATGAAGAATTTCTTAAAATCACAACATTATCTACTTCTTTTAACAATGGAATATTTTTCTTGAATTTTTCAATCATATTAACTGTTTCTATTGTATCTTTAGAATAATGCTGAACATAAACATTATCAAAGCCTTTTAGCTTATAACCTTTAACTTTTAAAGAACCAGAAGAAAAGTTTTTAGCCATTCCCATGTTGTCTACACTTGCTTCTTTTTCTTCAAGCCATTCTCTATATGATTCTACTGTGTTTTCTGTCCTCTTCTGGTTATATTTCGGCATATAAGCCTGCATTGTGCATCTGCAATTATAAACTTCTGATGGTGAGCCGTTAGGATCAGCAGGGAAGCGCAAGCCATTAGGAAATGTTTCTTCGTTTCCAACTGTTACTCCATCAAGTGCCGCATGTGAATCTCTTACCCTTGCATCACCTGCTGTTATCCATTCCTTTTGCAGTTCTATTCCCATGCTAGCCGCATCATTAAAAGTTTTCTGTCTGCCGCCATTCTGTGCACCTGTCATTGCTGTTCGTGCGTTTCTTATGGCACTGTTTCTGTTCATATCGGTTACATGCTGAAACGAATCTGCAAGTTCTTTCAAAGTCTTGCCTTGCACAATAGCACTTGTAAGAGCATTGTTAAGCTTCTTTTTGTTCCAAACAACATCCTTCTTTTCGTTTATTTTCAAATTTTTCGGGAACAAGTCGGGTTCTTCTAGCATCAAACGTTTTACAGAAAATATATGTTAATCAATTGAAATCAAAATCTGCTTAATATACTGATAAAGCAAATAAATATTTTGCTGATAATTTGGTAGAGAAGAATAAGCAAAAAGAAGAATGAATGTTTTGCATTTCATTTTGCATAACGCTTTCATATAGCGAAAATCGTTTATAATGTATAACAACAAAAAATGTAGCAAATATGCGACTTACAACATAAAACCGCATAATTGCTACATTTCCTAATATAAGCAGATGACGGGAATCGAACCCGCCTCACCAGCTTGGGAAGCTAGTGTTCTACCGATGAACTACATCTGCAAAAATAATGTGAATTATCAGAATAACTCTGTCAACAAAGAAAATTCTATCACATTATTTTTTAAAATTCAACGCTTTAGCAGGCTATATTCAAATATTTTTTTCAAAATATCCGTATTTTTTATTTTTGGCAATTAAAAATGTCCATGAAACCAAAAATGCTGCTATTTCAGCAACTGCAACTGCACACCAAATCCCATTTATTCCGAATATTTTGGGAAGAAATATTACTGACAATAGTTCAAATACAAGACTTCTAAGTCCAGATATTACAGCAGAAACAGGTCCATTATTAAGCGCTGTAAACACTGCAGAAGCAAATATATTGCCTCCTGCAAAAAGAAAAGCAAACAAAAATAGTCTGAACGCTCCAATTGTCATATTTAGAAGATCTGCATCATATCCAACAAATATCATAGATATTGGTCTTGCAAGAAGTTGTGCCAGTAAAAACATTAAAACTCCGCCAATATACTCTATTATAAAGCTTTTTTTGAATACATTTGCGAGTTCTTTTTTGTTACCTGCACCAAAGTGAAAACTTACTATTGGTGATGTTCCAAGTGAGTATCCAAATAAAATTCCAATAAAAATAAATTGAACATACATTATTACTCCGTATGCTGCAACACCATTCTCTCCTGCATAATAAATGAGAATCCTGTTATACACCATACTGACAACAGAAGAAGCCACACTTGTCATAAGTTCTGATACGCCATTAAACGCAGCTTTACTCACCGCACTACAATCAATTGGTGTTAAGGTAAATCTTAGCAAACTTTTATTTGGGTTCATGAAAAAAATAAGCGGGATTACTCCACCAATAAATTGACTCGTTCCTGTAGCAAGAGCCGCTCCAACTACTCCCCATTTAAAAACTGCTATAAACAGAGCATCTAATGCCATGTTTATAGCACCTGCTGCAACTGTAATTATAAGCCCTAGTTTTGGTTTTTCAGCTGCTACAAGAAAGCTTTGGAAAATATACTGAAGTTCGAAAGCTACCATAAACACTATTACACATCTTCCGTACATTACTGCGTCATCAAAAATCACATTTGATGCTCCAAGTATTTTTATAATCTCTGGCATCAACCCAAAACCAACAATGGTTAGAACTCCACCAATTATTATTGCAACTTCAACCATCATTGAGAAATATTTGTTCGCAAGTTCTTTTTTATCTTCTCCTAATGTCTTGGCAACAAGGGCTGTTCCTCCTGTTCCAAACATTGTTCCAAATCCTCCCAATATCATAAGAGAAGGCATTACCATATTTATAGCTGCAAATGCATTTTTACCCACAAAATTTGAAACAAACAAGCCATCAACTACACCATAAACTGATGTTAGTACCATCATAAATATTGTTGGTAAACAATACCTTAAAAGTCTTTTATAATCGAAATGATCCGATAATTGAATTATATCTTTTCTACTCATATCATCCTTACCAAAAATCTCGTCTAAACAAAACATCTCTAAAAAATGAAATCTATAGTTTTTTCACTAAAAAATCCAGTTTATTCATAAAGTCTCTATTTAACTTTATAATCAATTGTCTTTCTTCTTCTGTCCAGCTATCAAAAATCTGATTTTCGATTTCAATAAGCCGTGCAACAGTGTTATTCATTAATTCTCTACCTTTATCCGTCAGATATACTCCTGTACTTCTACCATTTATAGCTTTAAATATAAGATAGCCATCTTTTTCCATATTCTTTACAGCTGTATTGATTGTAGTCTTCCCTATTCCAGTTAGAGAACAAAAATCTTTCTGTGCATATCCTTCTCCTCTTTCAAATAAAATATACAAAATGCACATTTGGGCATCAGATAAGCCAAGTCGTCTAGCCGCTTCATGATACAACGCATCTGTGCCTTCCATTATCATGTTAAGTTCTTTTAATTTTACTTCCATAAACACCTCACATTAATAAAAGTCCGAAACCGTACAATTATATTAGTACGATTTCGGACTTAATGTCAACTACTATTTTACCATTTTCTGTTTTACTAAGCAGTAGACTTTACTTCCATGAACCTGTTTTGTCAAAATTGTCAGCCATAGCCTGTGCCGCATCTACAATTCCGCTGTCATAACCTATCATACTTAAAAGTTTTATCGCATTTCGATTTGTAGCAGGTCCTTTTTTCAAAGTATAATCAAATTTAACATCGTTACCTGTTACTGTTCCTTCGAAATGATAATTCTCATAATCTTCTTTGAGCAGTTCTGTAAGTTCTATATCATGAGTTGCTGCAAAACATTGAATCTTATCATGTTTTAAAAATCTTAATATCTGTGTTGAAGCTGCAATTCTTTCAACTGTATTAGTACCTCTAAGAACTTCGTCTATAAGGCATAGAATCTTGTTTCCATCTCTTTGAGCACTATCTAGTATTCTCTTTAATGACTTGATTTCAACAATATAATAACTATCTCCTGAAACTAAATCATCTCTAAGTGCCATGGAAGAATAAACTCTATACATTGGTGCATTATAGCTTGTCCCAAGTACGGTGTGAATAGACTGAGCCATAACAGCTGATATAGCAATTGTTTTTAAGAAAGTTGACTTTCCTGATGCATTTGATCCTGTAAGAAGAACGCTTCTATCGGTGTGAATAGAATTAAGCACAGGATTATTCATATTCGGATGATACAGATTTTCAGCATTATATTTTTCTGAGCTATTGTCAAAAACAGGAAGACAATAATTATCATTTAATGATGCTCTATACATCATAATAGATAATTCCATATCAATATGCCCCATGGTTGTTATCATTCTGTCAATTATGTCTTTATTATTTTTGAGCTGAGCATACATCTGATTGAACTTGATTAAATCAAGATGTGTAATCATACATACATAATTCAGCAGTACATTAATAGGATCACCACTTGACGAGAGTCTTGTAGGAGACATTATAATAAAACTTCCGCGTTTAAAAGATGCCATTTTCTCAGCATCTTCCTTTAAGGTCTGCGTTTCCTGTCTAAGAACTTCATCGTCAATTTTGGATATCATAGATGCACAGTCTGAAATTCTAATAACATATCTGAATGTTTCAAGATATGGCTCTATTTCTCCTTTATAAGCAAAATATCTAACAATATTCACAAAAAGAAGCGCAATTGAAAGTACAAAGAAAACCCCAAAATAAAAAAATGTACCAATAACTGACAACAAAAGCAATACATCAAGTAAAATATGTGATTTATTACTTGTATTTTTTAATTCGTCAAGCCTGTCAAGGTATTCATAAAGTGAATACTTTCCAGAATTCCCCATTTTAGCGAGGATAAGCATGCACTTTTCACTCAACTTCTGATTTTTTGAAAAATGCTCTATATGTTTTTCCTCGCTCACAAAATCATCACTTTGCTTTGGAGTTCTTAATCTATGGTAAAGATATTCCTGTCCTGCTCCAGATTTGCAATAGTTTATTCTTTCATAAACTGCATCAAGTCCAAGATCATTCCATGTAATGTCATCTATTGTGTTGTCATCACGGTGAGTAATTGAATACCTTGGAATAGCGGCAAGGCGCGCCTTTGAAAGTTTCAAATTTGGTGCCTTGCCCATGTTTTTTCGATTATCAGCAATAAATTCACGTTCTGCAACTATTTCATTTCTTATCCCAAGCAAAAATGCTATAAAAAGAAAAAGAACTACAATTCCAATAACCATTAAATAGACTTGCATGTCAATCCTTCCTTATCGATAGCTTTTAAAAATTCTGTCACAAGTTTTGTAAAACGAGGTGCTGCCATATCTGCTGCCTCCTGAACTTCCTTATGAGACAAAGGCTGCGCATTCATTCCGGCTGCAAGATTACAAATGCAAGATACTCCGCAAATCTTCATTCCCATATGATTTGCTGCAATTGCCTCTACTACTGTACTCATACCGACACTGTCTGTTCCAAGAGTTCTGAGCATTCTGATTTCTGCAGGAGTCTCATAACTTGGACCAGTAAGCTGACAGTAAACTCCTTCTTTAAGCGGAATCTTGTTTTCAACTGCTACTTTTCTAAGAATATCCTGAAGATGTACGTCATATACATGACTCATATCCGGAAACCTAACACCAAATTCATCAATATTTGGTCCTATGAGCGGATTAGGTGCAAAACATGAAATGTGATCTGTAATAAGCATCAAATCACCAGCTTTAAAATTATAATTCACTCCGCCAGCTGCATTTGTCAGAAAGAGAATCTTTGCACCTAGTTTTGCCATAATTCTTGTCGGCATGACAACATCAGAAATAGAATATCCTTCATAAAAATGTACTCTTCCCTTCATGCAGACAACTTTTGTATCGCCTACTGTTCCAAATATGAATCTTCCATCATGTCCCTGCACTGTAGAAGTTGGCATTCCTTCAATTTCAGAATATGGAATTTCGCACTCGATTTTGATGTTACTTGCATAGTCACCAAGTCCAGAGCCAAGAATAAGTGCAACATCTGGTACAAAAGAAGTCCTTTTTCTGATTGAATTAACACATTTACTTATTTTATCTAATATTACATTCTCTACCATAGTATTTCTCCTTTATTGATTTGCTATTTCCTCAGCTTTTTCTTCAAGATAAACGTATCTATCCATTTTTTCTTCAAGCTTTTTTTCTGTTTCTTCTTTCTTCTTTGTTAGTTCATTTAACTTTACAAAGTCTGACGCATTTTTCATAATAAGATCATCATATTCTTTAATTTTTTCCTCAAGAGCAGCAATATCATCTTCTATTGTGTCATATTCTTTCTGCTCGCTATATGTAAACCTAAGCTTATGAGTTCCTTGTCCTTCATATCTCTTACCATCTAGACGCTTCTTATTTTTGGTTTTCTCTATTTCGGCCTCATTCTCTTTTTTAGAACTACTCTCATCAGAATAATTCCAGCATAGGCTTCCATCTACACCTTCTTTATGTTCCTCAAAAAACTCTGTATATGTACCATTATACAAATGAATCTTGCCATATCCATCGAACGTAAGCATTCTTCTACTGGTTCTGTCTAAAAAATATCTGTCATGTGAAACTGCAATTACAATTCCATCAAAGCTATCTAAATAATCTTCTAGAATCTGAAGTGTTGAAATATCAAGATCATTAGTAGGCTCATCAAGGATAAGAACATTAGGAGCTTCCATTAAGACTTTACACAAATACAGTCTTCTTTTTTCTCCTCCAGAAAGCTTACCTATTGGCTGATACTGCATGCTTCCTTCGAAAAGAAATTTTTCACACATTGCTGAAGCTGTTATATATCCATCGTCTGTTTTAATATACTCAGCAGTATCTTTGACATAGTCAATTACTCTCTGATCATCTTTCATGGTCGTCCATTCCTGAGCATAATATCCTATTTTAACTGTTTCGCCAACTTCCACATGTCCTAAATCTGGAGAAAGACTGCCTACTATCATTTTCATAAGTGTAGTCTTTCCACAGCCGTTAGGCCCAAGAATTCCTACTCTGTCATCTCTTGTAAAAGTAAATGTAAAATCATCTATTAGAGTTCTATCGCCATAGGATTTAGATATATTTTTAAGTTCGATAGTTTTTTTGCCTAATCTTGAAGAAAGAGCCTTTATTTCTACCTGACCATCAAGCTTTATCTTTTCCTCATCACGCAATGCTTCATATCTCTGAATATGAGCTTTTTGTTTAGTGGATCTTGCTCTTGCACCTCTCTGCATCCATGCAATTTCTTTTCTAAGAATATTTGCATGCTTATCTTGAGTTGAAAGAGCCATTTCAATACGCTGTTTCTTTAATTCAAGATACCCTTCATAATTAGTGTTATAAGTGTATAAATCACCTTTATCGACTTCAACTATCTTATTGCATACAAGGTCAAGAAAATATCTATCGTGAGTAACCATTACAAGTGCTCCACGATAATTCTCAAGATAAATCTGAAGCCATTCACTCATAGCATTATCCAAATGGTTTGTAGGCTCATCAAGAAGTAAAATGTCGCTGTTTCTAAGAAGGCATGCACAAAGTGCAACTTTTTTTCTCTGTCCACCCGAAAGATGCGATACTTTTTCATAAATATCAGAAAATCCCAGCTTTGTAAGAATCTTCTTAGCTTCTCCTTCTAGCTCATAGGTCAGTTCTTTTGCTTCAAAAGCATCACTTGGTCTTCTCAACTTAACATTTTCTGATACAACGTAATCATACAGTGTATAATCCATGTCAAATTCCGGATTCTGAGGCAAATATGAAACTACCACTGAATTTCCTTTAATAATTTCGCCTTCGTCAGCACTTGTAAGTCCTGCTATTAGTTTTAAAAGCGTTGATTTTCCGGTTCCGTTAATTCCGATGACACCTATTCTATCTCCGCTATCGATTCCAAAAGCTACGTTTTTCAAAAGTACCTTATCTGTATAAGCTTTTGAAACGTCCTTCATTGATAAAAGATTCATAATTTATGTATTCCTTACTTAATTACCACTTATTTTTGCCTTACCCCCAAAAATAAAGCAAAGAGTATTTCTAATTATTTTTTATTAAAGTACCATATATTCTAGGTCTTATAGTTGCTGACATTGTCTGATTCAAAGCAACTTTTGCTACTGTCTTTTCAATAGTCTGCATAAAAAAGCCTTCGATTCCAGTACTTGGTGTCACATTAGAAAGTGATGACATCAAAATATCAGTTCCTGGCATTTCCGAAAACTGAACAGTTAAATTTTCATAGTTTTCGGGTGGTAACGACATTCCTTCATCTTCAAGTTTATTTTTTCTACCCACATACAAATATATATGTCTTTCTGTTGCTTCTTCCAAGAATACCAGACGCATCATTATAACAATTCTGCCCCATTCATCAACAGACAATCTCGCCCTATTAACAGTGTGATATATTTCTCCATGCATATTAATATCTGCTTTATTATGCTTGAAATTACTACCACATGGAATTGTATAAATCTGATTCCCTTCATAAAACTGTACACCAAAAATGTGATGACTTAGTGAAACAAAACCAATCTTTGTTATTCCATCAGTAAAATTGTTATGAAAAATCTGCATTAAAAGTGGAAAAATACCTACTCCGCTTTTACCAACATCATAAGTTTTACCTATTATTTTCTGAATTTGATGATCTATGTCGAAATCTTTGCCGGCTTTTTTAGATCTTCTTCCAACTGTTTTTGACCATCCTCCATATTTTATGACAGGAGTAGTTAGATTTCTTCCCTGAAGTCTCTTACAAGTCATTTTTAATTTTGTAAGCTCAATTTCATTTTCAGGTAACTCGTCAAAAACCTGAATTTTTCTGATATGGTCATAGATTATCTCTGTCATTTCTCCAGTCTGAAATATTTCTGTACTTCCAGCATTTATTCCAATAACCATATCAATATCCGGAAAAACATATACATTTTGGCCTAGCATTCCATTGAATTCAAAAGTGCCTTCTCTAACATCATCTACCCAAATATGATACCCGTATTCTGTAGCACCTTCAACTTCTGTTGCAACGTGACCTGCTATTGATGATTCTACCCAGTTTGCAGGTACTATTTGTTTACCTTTCCACATACCTTTTTGCAAATACATCTGACCAAGTTTACACATGTCTTCAATTCGCATAAAAAGTCCCCAACCGCCTTTGGTAATTCGATTAGGATCGGATTCCCAACAAACTCTAGTAATACCCATAGGTCCAAAAATTCTGGCATTTACAAAATCAAACAAGCTCATACCTGTAATCTTGGATACAATTGCAGAAAGCATATATGAATTCATAGAATTATACGCAAAACGAGTTCCTGGCGCAAAATCAGTTCCTGAATCCATATATCCTTTTATCCAATCGTTTCCAGATATTGCTCCGGTTTCGTTAAATGAAACTCCGCTTTGCATTGTAAGGAGATGTTCAATTGTTAAATCACGCAACCTAATCATAGATGTTAAGGTCTTTTTATCCGACATAATATCTATGACTTTGTCATTCAAGTTAAGTTTCCCTTCACTTACTAAAATGCCGATTGCCATTCCTGTTATTGATTTACACATTGAATGTGTGACATGCCACTGATCCATTTCATACGGTGCATAGGCTGTCTCTCCTACTACCACTCCATGTCTAAGCACCATAATTTTATGCATATGAGAAGCATTTGAACTTCCTAATGTATCAAAAAGACTCCTAAGCCAACCAGATTGTACTCCCTGCTGCTCGGGACTTGTCCTTGGTAATGACTGTTCTCTTATTATATTTTGGGCAGGAAAAGCTGGTTTTTGAGGTCTATAATCAACCTTGCTGATTTCGCCAGTTTCTCGATTTGCCAATTTCATAAGTAACTGTGCAACATACAAATCAGATGATATCGGCATACTTTACCTCTCAATACACTTTTTGATAATATTTATATACTTAACAATCTATATTATAAACACATTTTGTTAATGCTAGAATTCATAGGTTATTGTTTTCATCAGGAAAATCAATAACCGTACCAGACCAAAATTTGTCGTTAAGACAAATTTTGTCCTGCAAAGCAGGATTCTTGCTGATGATTATCCTAAATCTCAGCAAGAAGTCATACAACATCATCCCATTTTTTATATGTTACCACAAAAACAGTCTTTATATTTACTTTCTCATAAGAAAAATTCCGAAAATAAGGAAAATTAAACACCCCCATATTGCTCTAAATCCCAAGTTTATAGACAATATAGCGCCAAGACCTGCTCCAATAGCAAAAATAAAAATTATCCCATAATAGTGAAAAGCCTTATACAAAGCTTTTACATTTTTATCTCTTATAAAGACTGAAAAACTCTCTGTTCCACTTCGAAGATTACCTATACACATAGTACTAGCATATGCAAATCCATTTATCTTTCTAAATGTCTGAACCTGCATCGCGCAAGACAAAGAAACCAACATATTAGCAAGTGTATTACAGGATTCCGGAAGAAAACCAACAATTCCTAATACTAATATTTCAATTAAAAGAATCATTTGTCTCCAGTGAACTTTTTGACAATGTTTGTATTTATGTCCAATTTGCTCTGCTATGAAAACACCAACTGCAAAGGATAAAATTGGAATCAAATAGTGAATTGCCTTAAAGTTTTCTCCCATCATCAAATGCTGACTCATAAGAACAATATTACCCGTCTGAGCGTTTGCAAAGACTTTATCTCTTAAATTATAGGTATACGCATCTTGAAAGCCACCTGAAAAAGATAAAACTGCACTCAATAAAACTGTTTCTGATGCCTGAATTTTTTTCACTTCGTTTGCTGTCATTGTATCCACTTCTTTTCTTTATATATTAAATACCTCACCGTAAACAGCGAGGTATCTTTTGATTTCTTTGTATTTGTAAGCGCATTATATGCAAAATAAAGCTAGAATAGTTTATAAATATATAATCAAAGCCTCTTCTTATATCCAGTTTTTTATTCTGTTACCAACAAATGATATCGTTGGTCCAAGAAGAAGTGCCATTGCAATAATACCGACATTAGGTATTCCTCCAAAAAGACATCCAATGAGGATAATAGTAAAGTCAAAGCCCATACGAACAAATTTAAATGGGAATTTCTTAAAAATCTTTTTATATAAAATATTTGGTACTGCATCATATGGAGAAACTCCCATATCAGCATTCATATAGAATGACGCTGCCACTACGAATCCCAACAAAGCTATTGTAAATATGATTCCTCTATAAGGCATTGTCAAGAAAACTTCTTTCAAATGAGTTCTAGACCAGATCATTCTAAAAAAATCTGAAACATATCCAATAAGGAACATATTGGCAACTGTTCCTGGACCAATCTGTTCTCTATCAAAAGCTATCACAACGAGCAGCAGGGCTATATTAAAAATTGCCTGCCAGTTTCCAAAAGATAAATGTAGTCTCTCAGAAATTGTAACATTCATAAATGTACACGGGTCAGTTCCTAAATTGACATCAATCAAAAAAGATACGAAGAATCCCATCAATAATACCCCAGCCATCATCAATGCAAATTTTTTCTTCACACCTTCTCTGCAAAAATAACTCGCTGCATTTGTTTTCAAACCATTCATTTCTAACTTAAAACCTTCCTACTCCTATTACTTTTTTAATAAACTATATACTTTTGGTGCAAACCTAAAGTACTTATAAAATTTTTCCTTTGGTAAGTCACGAGATATATAATATAGTCTTTTATACTCTTTGTACAACTCTTTTCTGTATTTTTTTTCTTTTTTTTGCCTAAAAAGTTTTCTGTATTCATCCATATGCCAATACATGTTCGTTTTTGCGGCAAATTCATAATACTCCGGACAGTTTTCCTGCATAAAATCCATTTCTTCATCAAGTGCAAGGTAAACATCCTTATAATACTTTTCTGAAAGATTAAAAGTAGAACTTGACTCATTTGCCCTATAATATCCGTACAAGGCTTCATCTATCTCAGAAATGCGATTAGCTTTATAATATAGCTTGTACAAAACAGCAAGATCTTCGCAAATTCTTCCTTCTGGAAATGTTATTTTCTCAAATAAACTTTTCTTGAATATCTTTGCCCACAATACAACATATTTTTCTCCAGGTACAGTATGAATAAACTCTATAGCTTTCTTTCCCTGGTATATCTTTTCTTTAGAATTAGCTTTTGTTTTCTCAAAATATACTTCATCAAAAAACATTATGAAATCACACATGCAGATTTCGCTGTCTGTTTTAATAGCACATTCTAATAATTTCTCTATCATAACCGGAGAAATTACATCATCAGAGTCAACAAAAACAAAATACTCTCCTGTTGCAATCTTCATTGCATTGTTCCTTGCTACTGACTGTCCCATATTTTCTTGATGTAATACAATGATTCTATCATCATTATGTGCAAAATTGTCACAAATCTGACCGCTTGAATCTTTCGAACCATCATCAACGAGTATTATTTCTAAATTGGTATGTGTCTGGCATTCAACCGAATTCACACATTTCTTTATGTATTTTTCCGCGTTGTATACCGGCACTATTACAGAAACTTTTATTTCTTCAATTTTATTACTATTCATCTTTTCATTTATTCCCTCTGATATACCCTATTTTCCTCAGTATGCAAAATTATGACAAAGAACATTAAAAAAATACATGTCATTAAGTTAAATAAGTACAAGAATTATTTAAACATAACTCTTTTAAAATAATATAGTGCAAAGTACTGCTTATGTTTTAATAAAAACACCATTATTTTCTGTCTTGGACTAAGCATTTTGCCTGGAAGATTTTTGAGCGTTTTTAAAGCAAACTCATCTGTAAGCATATCTTTGACATCTTTTCTAAACAGATTATATCCAGAAAGTTCATATGCATTTGTTAAAGTTACGTAAATAGTGTAAAACGCTGATGCAAGAAGCCTTTGAGTAACTTCTTTAGAACTATCGTTTTGAAATACTCTTTCTATTTTTTCATGTCTACTCTTTAGCTTATTCCAAACATTTTTTCTATATGTATGAGTAAGAGATGCCTCATTAACGCGATAAAAAACCAGTTTATCCGGAATATATACTATTCTTTTTAGCTGCGGATACAAATAAGCCTGAAATACATCATCTTCAGGATAAGTTTTTCGTTCAGAAACAAAGCACTCTTTAACTATACAGCTTTTTTTATAGATTCTGCCCCAAACATATCCCGGAAGATTCTTATAATTCCCAGAATATAGCTTCCCAATAATTGGAAGAATGTGATTATTCTTTATATCTTCCCCTTCGTAAACTGCATAATCAAAGTCATAAGTATTGGTAATAATAGTTCCTTCCTTGTACTGGAAATGGCTACAAGTACACATATCTGCATTTTCCTTCGATAAAGCCTCCATATTCTTTTTCAAAAAATCTTTATGAAGGAAATCATCTCCATCAAGAAAACAGATATACTCGGCCGTAGCCGCATCAAATCCAGCAATTCTAGTACTTGTCAGTCCTCCGTTTTCCTTATCTATAACCTGAAAACGACTGTCTTTTTTAGCATATTCATTACATATATCAAGACTATCATCAGTTGAACCATCATTTACCAATATGCATTCGAAATTATCATAAGTTTGTTTTAGAACACTATCGATACATTCATGCAAATATGCATGCTGATTGTATATCGAGACAACAATTGAAATTTTTTCACCCATTTTTTCTAACTCCCAACTCACTTTCTCACATTGATTATAAAAATACAACCCCTTCTTTACTCCCAGAAGATAAATATATCAAAATTAATAAAATCTATTTTATTCGTTTTAAATACCAAACGTAATACTGTTTTACTATTTCTTTCAAAGGAAAAGTTAAAGAAACCTTTATATACCTTAAACACTCCCTGAACTGATTTCTCTTTTCTTCAATAACCTTCTTGTCAAAAAGATTGTTTTCCTTCATTTTATTATAATTACACCAGAATAAATAAAACATCGAATTGTATGATATCTCAATAAAACGTTGTTGCTTTTTATCAGCAAAATACAGAAGCTGTTCTCTTTTGGCATCAAACATATTCCATTCTTTCAATGAATACTTTTGATGTGTTATCGAAGCTTTATTTAATCTTCTTGCATATTCAACTTTATCGACAATAGCAGCTTTTCCTGCTTTATCAAAGATTTTATACCACACATATGTATCTTCAAATATCTTGCCCTCAGGAAACGAAATGCCTTCCCAAAGAGATTTTGAATACATTTTATTCCAACAAACAACCGAATATTCATTCTTTTCAAGATGATTTAATCCAAAATTTAAAATGTCATCTTCTGTTCTGACCTTACAAGCTCTTTTATTATCAGAAAAAGCAAAATCTTCACTATCTTGAAAATTAGTATATTCACAAATAGATAGCTTGCAATTGTTTGCTACTATAGCATTATAAAGATTCTCCAAATAATCTTCCGCTATATAATCATCAGAATCTATAAAACAAATATAATCTCCTATTGATTTCGCAATTGCAAAGTTTCTAGAAAAAGAAATTCCCATATTTACATGATGAAACACTTTAATTCGTTTATCATTATCAGCATAATAATCTATAATCTCACCTGTTTTATCAGTAGAACCATCATCTACTATAAGTAATTCAAAATCTGTAAAAGTTTGATTTAATATACTTTTTATACACTGATCAATATAATCCTCTGTATTATAAGCAGGCATAATAACACTAACTGTCACTTTGTTCTTCATAGCTATATCCTCTATAAAAAGTTTCACTAATACTTTCTAACGATAATCTTAAGTTTGCAGTAACAAATCAGACATTATCGCTAAATCGTTATAGAATAATCTGATAATGATTAGTCTATGCTATTTATCCAATTAGTCTAAGTTTAAGCTTAATATATCTATGCTGCGCATTTGGAAAAAATCTATAGATTATATATTTTAATCTCTGCGTATATTTCAAAGAATTATTTTTTAAAACTCTTTTGTAATTAGATATGTACATTGACCTAATTTTTTGGCACATTTCTTTGTCATATTTCTCAAATCTGACTCTAATGTACGATTTAAGAAGAGTATTTAAATAAGCTACATAAGCCATTTCTATAAGCTCTTCTTCTCCCTTTTCTTTATAAAAGGCTATTTTATCGGTCTCCGTGCCTATTCCATCCATTATCCTTTTAGAATTGTACTCACTTCTAGTACTAGAATTCTCTGAATAATAGTAATTGTAAAGCTTTTTAGATGTAACTACTACTTTCCTTGCATTATAAATTGCTTTAAAAGTGGTAGCTCCATCTTCATAATATTTGTAGCTGGTATCAAAACGTATATTTTTCCACAGGAAACTTTTGAATAGCTTTCCCCATACCATGCTGTACATAATTCGAAGATCTTCACGAAGAAGAAGCTGCTTTCCAGTAAGCGTATATATATTATCTTCTTTAGGCAATTCTTCGAAATCCAGTTTTTCCTTTTCGAAAGTATTATGTACACCACACCATGAAAAATCCGCATCATACTCTTTCAACAAGCTATGAAGGTATGAAAAATACTGCGGATGAAGATAATCATCAGAATCCACAAATGCAATATAACTGTCAGAATAATTTACATGCTCTAATCCAATATTTCTCGCATTTGCTATTCCGCCATTTTTTTTCAATGATATTAATTCAAATCGTGAATCTTTGTCTGCCCAACTTTGGCAAATCTGTTTAGATCTATCTTTAGAACAATCATCAATCATCAATACCCTGAAATTAGAATATTCCTGATTTGCAATACTCTGAAGACATCTGCCGACGAATCCTTCAGCCTGATATACAGGAACAATAATAGTAATTAATTCATTCTCAAAATTACTCATCAGATTATCCTCCCACTATTTACTTATCTTTTACCCGTTCAGCGAAAAATCTTATATATCACCGTGCTTTTCATAATATTTTTTATTTTAATCTTAAATAATTCTTTTGAAATACTTTTACCCGTATCAGTTTTCAAAAGTGCTTTGTAAAAACCTTTATCAAGATTGTCTAAAAATACTTTTCTGTCCTTATGCACAGGCATAGGTGCTTTTAGCTGTTCATTGTATTTCACAGCCTCTTCAATTTCTCTATCTTCCATATGTAAAAATTCTTTTGACATATCAAGAAGCTTCTGCCCTTTTGATGAATTTACAAAAATTGAAGAAATTCTGCCATCATATTTTACAGACAAAGTAGACTTATCAAGTCCCCAAAAATCTCCAATTGATAAATCAGACACACGCTGCCTTCTTGCATATCTGCATGAATAACAATTATCGCGACTGATAATTCCACTCAAAAAAGATTGATAATAGTAATCATGTATACTTGGTCTCATGAATACTGTTTTATCACCACTATATAAAGAAAAGAAATAATTATTCTGTCCTCTAAACGAAACTGATGTTATGTTTTCCTTGCCTTTTAAAGCTTTGACATAATCCTGTAAATATCTATATGGCGGTGTTCCATGACATATAATATCTACAAGATACAAATTGTCATATTCTTTTCTTAGAAAATGCTTAAGTCCATCTATCTGACATGGAGTTCCCACGTATAACACCATGCGACCTTCTTCAAGATCTTTTCTTGCTTCTACATAAGTATTTTCTGTTGAACTCTGAACATATTTAGAGGATCTAAATGCCTCCAAATCTTCTTCAGTTTCTGATCTGCAGATAATAGGCTTTAAATCTTTATCATACCTGCAGCCATAAATCACACCATTTTCCTGTAATACTTTCCTGTAAAGTCCTGTAGCTATACCACCTGACGCACATTTTTCTTTGTCTTCTTTTTCTAAAGTCCATGAAGCAAGACATTGTTTAGGTTCTTCAAACCTGCTCTCATTTAGTACAGGACACACTTTATTGCAAAGTCCGCAATCAACACATATCTCACTATTAATCTTAGGAATAGTCTTAAATTGACTAGTAAGAGTCATAGTAATAGCATTTCTTGGGCAAGCTTGTAGACATGCCCTGCATCCTGTGCACTTATCTTTATCACATAAATTCATTTAATAAATCTCCTAAAAACAATTCTTATTTCGTAAAAAACAATGAAATAAGTAAAATAGAAGAACAGAGATTACTCTACAAAATTTCTCAAATAATCTAGAGCTTTCTGTTTTTCGCTGCTTATTTTCATATTAACCGGTTCATAATCAATTGTTTCAAGGAGTTTATCTTCTAAATCAGATACATTAGTCAACTCTCTATTTCCCAAGTTGAATGTTTTTAAAAGATCCTCTAGCTTTTCGCTGTTTCCATAAACCTGCTCGACACCTTTACGAATCAAGGTAACGAACTGTTTATTGTATTTAATAGAAAATACCGTTCCATGGAAAGTATCTGTCACTATAAAATCTGCCTTACGAAAATAAGCCAGTACCTCAAAAGGATTAATGGCAATATATTCATCAAAATATTTCTGATGTCCTTCAACACAAATAACCTTTTTATTATACTTTTTAGCAAATTTTTTAATCGCCCTTGCTTCTTCTTTACTAATTCTGCAGCTATAAGAATAAACAACAATGTAATTAGTATATGGAACTTCTATATCAGTTTCTTGTTCGTAATCATACAGGAAAACCGGATCAACATTTTTATGGATATTATTTACACCCATGTTACTGATAATTAATGAAGAATTATCATCTCTAACAGAAATATCATCGAATTTAAGAATCATATCTTTAACTTCATCGTATATTCCATACTTCTTGAGTCCTTCTTCCTTGGTATTACCAAAAGAAGCTGCATATGTAATAATCTTATCTGCCTTATTCCCATACCCAAATAATTCTTTTGAATAACCAACATCTGGATTTGTCTGAAGACAGTTAAAAACTTCATCACTTCCAACAATAAGTAAATCAAGATCAGGAGTGTAATTTCTCTCTTTTGTAACACCAATCATTGGCTGTATTTCATTTATAAAATCACATGTGATCTTATACTCCATTTTCCAATGTTTATCATAAACATCCATACTTTTTTCGCGCGGAAACAAGTATTTATCCTTTAAACTTTTAATTTTCTTTTTTATAATTGATTTTTTGGATCTATTCTCAGATACCAGAGGTTTCCCGACATGATAATCTACCATGCATACCTCTGCCCCCATTTTTTCAAGATTCTTCTTTAAACTGTAAGACTGCAAAAAAGAGCCATAATTGACTATTCTCTGCATTGACATTATTCCAACTTTCACTTTTTTCTCCACCTTCCTAAAAAATGAGCCCCCGAACTCGTGAGACTTCGAGGGCTCAACATCTAAAGATTATAATTGATATTTGCTTATAATGCAAATATGTTTTCTTTTCTCTGTGTATTTTACCATGTACAAATTAATATTATCCAAAAAGAAAACTATAATCAAAAATGTTTATATCAGTGAAAGTTTTACAAATGTGTTACTACAAGCTTTTATTTCGAAGATAAAATAAAAACAAGACAGTAACATTTTCATCAAAATTTCCGATTAGATATCTTTTGCAATATCAAGATTCTCTCCAGTAATTCCAACGAAAGCTCCCTGAGAAGCCTCTGAAGATTCAGGATGAGCAATGAGCCATTTGTTGCTAGCCCAAAGAAGCTTATCCTCACTTGTTTTGTTCTCAGTCTTTGTTGTACCAACATTTGTTCCCTTAGGAAGAGCAACCAATACACGGAAGCCCTTATCAGGATCTGTATGGCATGGAGCATAATGAAGAGATGTAGCATAAACCTCAACTAATACACCCTTTGGTACACGGAAAGCCATAGCCTTAGAAGAGTCAAGCTTAAAGTTTTCCATATCACTCTGTTTTGCAAGAATAAGAACAAAATCTTCTGTTCCAAGATTGAACTCGCTACTTCTATGATACTCGAGGCAGTTGAGCTTTGTGTTGTGGCCATTGCACCATCCAAACTGAGCCGGAATGCCACCAAAGATTGTTCTAGAAAGAACTTCTGCTTCTGTAAGGGACTGCAGAGCAGCTTCTTCTGGAACATAATCTACTCCTTCAGGAAGTGGAGTGTATTCATTCAAAGCTTCAACAATCTTTTCACATTCTTTTTCATATCCATCAATAACGTGTCCGAATTCTTTAAATTCAGGATCATAAACGCTATAAATTTTCATCTGTCATTCACCTTTTCACTAATTAATCTAGTGACAATCAATGAGATTTTATCTAAAAATTAGATTTCACCCCATGGATTCTCGTTAGCATAACGAACACCAGCTGGCTGATTGTATCCAATTTCAGATGCATCAACACCGATGTACTTAAGTGCTTCGTAAAGAGCCTTTCCATAGTGACCGAACATAACAGCACCGTGGTGAGGGAAGTTCTTTTCAATCAACCAGTAGCGATAGAAACGTCCCATTTCCTTAATTGCAAATACACCGATTGAACCAAATGACTGTGTAGCAACAGGAAGTACTTCACCTTCAGCAGCATATGCACGAAGCTTGTTATCAGCTGTGCTCTGAAGTCTGTAGAATGTGATTTCGCCTGGCTTGATATCGCCTTCGATTGTTCCTTCGCACCAATCCTGTGGGTGTGTACGAGCCATAATTCTCTGGAAGGAAAGGTGAGGGCTGCACAGAAGGTTAGAACATGTATTTCCACAGTGGAATGCCATGAATGTATCTGTGTGCTTGTAATCGAACTTGCCTTCGATGCTTGCCTTGTACATATCAGCTGGTACGCTGTTGTTGATATCAAGGAGAGTTGTCTCAGATCCGCTGATGCAAAGACCAATGTACTCAGAAAGTGTTCCATAGATATCTACTTCACAAGATACTGGAATACCTCTACGCATTAAACGGCTGTTTACATAGCATGGAACAAACTTGAACATATCCTGGAATGCAGGCCAGCACTTTGTTGTAAGAGCAACATACTTACGATATCCTCTGTGTTCTTCAACCCAATCAAGAAGTGTAAGCTCATACTGAGCAAGCTTCTTGAGCATTTCAGGCTGCTTGCCATCAGCATAGTTCATTTCCTTAGCCATATCAGCAGCTACTTCAGCGATTCTCTCATCGTTCTCGTGCTTCTGGTATGCTTCGAAAAGATCAAGCTCAGACTCTTCTTCAATTTCAATTCCAAGGTTGTAAAGCTGCTTGATAGGAGCATTACATGCAAGGAAGTTTGCTGGACGTGGTCCGAAGCTGATAATCTTGAGGTTGTCAAGACCATATGCTACACGAGCGATAGGAAGGAAGTCATGAATCATGTCTGCACACTCATCAGCTGTTCCTACTGGATACTCAGGAATATATGCCTTTGTGTTACGAAGAGCAAGGTTGTAAGAAGCGTTGAGCATACCACAATATGCATCTCCACGTCCGTCCATAAGATCCTTCTGGCTCTCTTCTGCTGCTGCACAGAACATCTTAGGTCCATCAAAGTGCTTAGCAAGAAGTGTCTCAGAAATTTCAGGTCCGAAGTTTCCAAGGTATACGCAAAGAGCGTTACAACCATTCTTCTTAACATCTTCAAGAGCGTTTACCATATCGATTTCGCTCTCGATAATTGTAATAGGGCACTCATAGATATCTTTTGCATCATACTTCTGTGTATAAGCTTTAACAAGTGCCTCTCTTCTGTTTTGTGCAAGTGAAGCTGGGAAGCAGTCACGGCTAACTGCGACAATACCAACTTTCATTTCAGGAATGTTATTCATTGTCTTATAATCTCCTTCTCTAAAAAAGATTGCCAAATATATTCTGCTAAAGTCCAGATTTAAAAATCTATAGACTGTGCATACAAAATTAAAATTACATCTTATGGAATGCATCCTTAAGTGCTGGATAAAGGCTGCGATAAACCTGATAACGCTGCTCATAAAGGGCTGCAATTTCAGGATCAGGTTTCTGAGTAGAAGTAACCTTGATAAGAGCATCACATGCATCCTTAACTGATGCATACTCTCCACATGCTACTGCAGCAAGAATAGCTCCGCCATATCCTGGTCCCTGTTCTGTCTCTGGGCTGTCAAGCTCAATGTTAAGAACATTTGCAAAAATCTTCTTCCATAATGGGCTCTTAGCACCACCACCACAAATCATGCTTCGCTTTACATCGATTCCCATTGCCTTTGCAGCTTCAAGAGAATCACGGATACCAAAAGCTACCCCTTCAAGAACTGCCTGAGTCATATCTGCTCTTGTTGAATCCATTGTCATTCCGATAAAGCAGCTTCTTGCCTGAGGATCATTGTGAGGTGCTCTCTCTCCCATAAGATATGGAAGATAATAAACATGACCTTTTCCAAGCTTAGACTCATCAATATCAGCCTGCTCTTTTGCATATTCTGTTGTCTTAAGAATTTCATCCATCCACCACTTATTGCAAGATGCAGCAGAAAGCATACATCCCATGAGATGGAATCCACCATCAGCATGGTCGAATGAATGCATTGCATTACCTTCATCAACGCTGAAAGAATCGCTGGAAATGAAAATTGTACCGGATGTACCAAGAGAAATGTTACATGCACCATTTCCAACTGTTCCTGTACCAATTGCTGCTGCTGCATTATCACCAGCACCTGCAACAATCTTTGTAGAAGCTGAAAGACCAAGCTTTTTGGCCATCTCTTCCTTAAGTGTTCCTACAACCTCATAGCTTTCAAAAAGCTTTGGCATCTGGCTCTCAGAAACGCCACAAATATCCAGCATTTCTTTGCTCCAACATTTATTCTTAACATCAAGAAGAAGCATACCAGAAGCATCAGAATAATCTGTGCAGAAAACTCCACTAAGCATATAGTTGATATAATCCTTAGGAAGCATGATTTTTGCAATCTTTGCAAAAAGTTCAGGTTCATTCTTCTTCATCCAAAGAATCTTAGGAGCTGTAAAACCTGCAAATGCGATATTACCTGTAAGTTCACTAAGTTTCTTTTTTCCGATTTCATTATTGAGATAATCGGTCTCAGCCTGTGTACGTCCATCATTCCAAAGAATAGCAGGACGAAGTACGTTATCATTTTCATCAAGAACCACAAGACCATGCATCTGTCCACCAGCGCCGATTCCTGCAACTTTAGAACGATCAAAGCCCTCTGTAAGTTCTTTAATTCCATCAATTACAGCATTAAGCCAATCTTCAGGCTTCTGCTGTGACCAGCCTGGCTGAGGGAACTCTAAAGGATACTCACGAGAAACAATATTCTCAATCTTACCCTTCTCATCCATCATCAGTAATTTAACGGCTGATGTACCAAGATCTACTCCAATGTAATACATTTCTCTCCTCCAAAAGTCTATTGCAATACTCAATTTCTATAAGCAATAACTGTTTTGAAACATACTTTTATAAAATTACTTTTCAAATGCAACTTTATAATAGTCTTTAGTACTGCAACTGTCAATTGTTTTTATAATAAAAAGTTCAATTTTGATAGTTTGTACAGAAATAAAGTCTCATTTTTGTGAGATTCAATGAAGATAATGTTTTTTTATAAATATACTTGTCATAAGTATATTTTTGTGCTACATATTTTTGCTTTAACAATAGAAAAACAGGCTGGCAAATGTATATAGAAACATCATTAACCAACCTGTTTTATTAAACATTTTCTATAAATTCACTTGTAAAGTGCCATGCGACACCCATCATAGCTGCATTTCTTGGATGTTTACCTATGTATATAAAACTTCCATCATCATCAAACGGACTTCTTTCAGCAACCATTTGTCTCAATCTAGGAAGATATGGTTCTAAATATTCAGAAACAAATCCACCAAGAACAATATCACTATCATAAACCATTCTTAGATTGCAAATCCCAATAGATAAATGTTCCAATACATCATCCCAAAGTTTTGCATATTCAATATTTCCCTTAGATAATCCATCAAAAAATTCTTCAATTTGAATTCCTAAATCTCTTGTAAATCTAAAAGCACTACAATATGCCTCAAGACAGCCTTTCTGCCCGCAACTGCAAGAAAGCCCACCAGGTTCTACTCGCATATGTCCGAATTCACTACATCTATTATTGTTACCCATAATCTGGTGTCCCCCAATAAATGCAGTTCCTCCGATACCATTTTCAAGCTGCAGATAAACCATATTACGGTTTTTTTCCTTTTGTTCACTGCAAATCCATTCTGCGTAACCTGCTGAATGTGAATCATTTTCAAAATATAATGGATAAGGGATAAGTTTACGAATAATGCCAAGACTCATCTTACGGATATTCATTGTAGGTGAAAGAATAATCTCATCTTTCTCATGATCAATAATACCCGGAATTGTAAGTCCTACCCCTAATAGCTGTGATGAATCAAGTTTATTCTCTCTCATAAACAAATCCAATTCACGCTGTATCTGACGAGCAAACTCATCTGCAAGATTTGCTTCAATATGTATCCTTTTATAATTGAGCTGTTGCTGATTAACATCACAAACCAAGAATCTAAGATAATTAGCTGAAACAGCAATTCCGATAGCGTATCTTACACTTCCTACCGCTTCATATCCAACAGGAGGACGTCCGCCAGTAGATTCTTTTATAACACCAACTCTTATGAGACCTGCTGCTAATAATTCCGTTATATTCTGATGAATTGTCGGAAGACTATATCCGAGACTTTCTGATATTTCCTGTTTACTAACCGGCTTCGGCGCGTCATAAATGAATTTGTAAATACTGTTTCTAGTTTGACGCCGTCTCTCCGTGACCGGTTTCTGAAGCTCCATCATATTACTTTCCCCTTCTGCATCAAGTAACAACATTTGCTTAGTAAGCAAAAGTAGTTTTATAAATGTATTTTACAAAACTACTTTTACTATATAATTCATTTATGAAATTGTCAATTGTTTTTTCAAAACAAAAAGTTACCGCCTGCCGTAAAACTGGCAAACAGTAACTTTTATACATTTATCTTAATCTACCACCAACTATATCATAAACACAGAAGTTAATGACAGCTTTTAAGCATATGACACGATAGCATTAAAATGTGATTCTCTTAAATGCCTTCTTTCCACGCTTAACCATAACACCATCACCAGCAAAAAAATCCTTATCATAAAGGGTCTTAGGATCTGTTACTTTCTCATCTCCTACAGTAACACCGCCCTGCTGAACATTTCTTCTAGCATCGCTTCTTGTCTGAACAAGACCTGATGAGACAAGTACCTGAAGAATGTCAACCTTGCCATCGCGGAAATCTTCTTCTTTAAGAGGAGTTGCTGGAACCTGAGAAATATCATCTCCACCACCTGCAAAGAGAACCTTCGCACCAACCTGTGCCTTCTTAGCCTCGTCTTCACCGTGAACAAGTTTTGTTAAATCATAAGCAAGAATTTCCTTCTGCTCATTAATTCTGCTCTCATCCCACTTCTCCATCTCTTCAATCTGTTCAAGAGGAATAAATGTAAGCATTCTTAAGCACTTATCAACATCTGCATCCGTAACATTTCTCCAATACTGATAGAAATCATATGGAGATGTTTTATCAGGATCAAGCCATACTGCTCCTTTGGCTGTTTTTCCCATTTTCTTGCCCTCAGAGTTTGTAAGAAGAGTTATTGTCATTGCATATGCGTCATCTTTTCCAAGCTTTTTACGAATAAGATCAGTACCAGCAAGCATATTAGACCACTGGTCATCACCACCAAACTCCATGTTACAACCATATTTTTTGTAAAGCATATAGAAATCATAACCCTGAAGAAGCATGTAGCTCATTTCGAAAAATGTCAGACCACCTTCACGAGCCATACGATTCTCATAAGCTCTTGCACGAAGCATGTTATTAACATTAAAATGAACACCAACTTCTCTCATGAATTCCATAAAATTCATATCACGAAGCCAGTCTGCATTATTAACCATACGTGCTTTGTTCTCACCAAATTCGATGAATTTACTCATCTGTTTCTTGAAGCACTCGCAGTTATGATCAATAATCTCGTTTGTAAGCATACTTCTCATATCAGAACGTCCTGAAGGATCTCCAATCATTCCAGTTCCGCCGCCTACAAGAGCAATTGGCTTGTTGCCAGCCATCTGCAAGCGCTTCATAAGGCAAAGTGCCATAAAATGACCTACGTGAAGTGAATCAGCTGTAGGATCAAAGCCGATATAGAAAGTTGCTTTACCATTATTAATAACTTCCTTTATCTTTTCTTCATTAGTAAACTGTGCAAGAAGTCCTCTTGCACTTAATTCTTCAAAAATCTCCATCTTAGCACCTCATCAAAACACTTCGTTATAGATATTACTTTAAAAAGTCAGCAATAATCCTTTATTCTCAATCTTTGCAGAACGATATATATCTAATAGCCTTTGAAAAGCCTCACTCAAATCAGATTCATCCATGTCATCCAACATTAAATCCATTTCTTCAATATCAGCTTTATCAATTTTGGGTTCAAGTTCTTTAAGTTTATAAAAAATCTTGCTCACTTCCTCTGCAGTTAAGATACCAAAACCACATCGGCCAGGATCAAGAGTAAATCCATCTTTACTGACTGTTTTTCCCAAAACAGCCTCCTGCGCTTGTTCAAAACCTAATCTGTTAAGCGCTTCCAGAACAATATCCCATTGCTCTTCGAGACCGATATCATCACTTGGATTGTAATAGGCTGTCATTGCAAAATCTGCGTATTCCTGCACGTCTTTTGTTTCCATCTCATCTTCCCAATCCTGATCGATATCGTCTCCCCAATATGGAGATTTTATTCTTTTGGAATTGTCTTCTACAAACTTTTTTACCGTCCCTGGCTCATCCTTTACACCGCTATTCAAAATCAAATCACGGCACTCCCGATCGAATAAGTCCGTATCAAATAAAAAAGCTCTATGCTCTATCATTATATATAAAAACCCTCCTCACAAGGTCACCCTTTTTATCGCAGATTAGACTATTGTAATACAAACCGAGAAATTTAGAAAGACTTTATATAAATTTATTTGAAAAAGAATCATTATTCCTGAAATTTAAGCAAATGACTTTCTATTTTTTTATCTCGTAGCATTAATTCTTCCACTGCTTCAGAAGCTTTTTTTCCGTAAAATAACACTTCACAAACCTGTTCGACAATTGGCATTTCAACATCATAAACTTTTGCCAATTTAAGAGCAGCTTTAGCGCTAAAAGCTCCTTCTACGACCATGTGAACCTCTTTTTGAGTTTCTTCTAAACTCTTTCCTTGTCCTATTAGTATTCCGGCTCGCCTGTTACGGCTGTGCATTGAAGCGCAAGTAACAATCAAATCTCCCATTCCTGTCAAACCAGAAAATGTTTCAGGCTGCCCGCCTGCTGCAAGTCCAAGCCTTGTAATTTCAGCTATTCCTCGCGTAATAATAGCTGCTTTTGTATTATCACCATATCCAAGTCCATCAGCAATTCCAGATGCAAGAGCTATGACATTTTTTAACGCAGCCCCTATTTCTATTCCTTTCATATCAGGACTGATGTAAACTCTAAATGTCTTGTTCATAAAAGCATTTTGAAGAAACCTAGCAACACTCTCCGAAAAAGCTCCAATAACGATTAACGTCGGAAGTCCTTTACCAACTTCCTCAGCATGTGACGGGCCAGACAAGACAGCAATATTCTTCTTAGGGAAATCATTTCCAAGAACATCTCGTATGACCTGACTCATTACAAGAAGTGAACTTTCTTCAATTCCTTTTGCGCAGTTCACTATTATCTGATCATCTTTAAGATATGGCTTCATCTGCTCAACAGTTTTCCTAACGTGAGCAGATGGAACTACTAGAACTATGATTTTCTTATCTTTGATAGCTTCTATCAAATCAAAGGTAAACTTAACATCATCCGGCAAGATAACTCCAGGAAGTTTTTCTTTGTTCTCGTGCTCTCTAGAAAGAATTTCAACATTTTCTTTAGTTCTAGACCATACTGTCACATCGTGTCCATTATTAGACATCAGGTAAGCAAGTGCCATTCCCCAACTTCCCGCACCAATAATGCCCACTTTTTCTTTACTCATTAAATATAATCCCCCTCATATCATTTGAATCAAAGTTTATTCTTTTTGAAAATATATGTTTTACGCTCTTCTTTGTTAATTAGTTTAACAATATTACTGCGATGTTTCCAAAAAGCAAGCAAAGTCATAATTATCGCAATGCTATACGTTTCAAACAATTGAATTTGAGACATAGTATGAAATCCGAACAAACCTTTTTGCCCTTCGAAAATCAACATAAGTACAAATCCTACATATAAGGATAATGAACCTACCGATACATAATGAGTCAAATTAAAAATTACAAGAAAAACAATCAAAAACATTGGAATAAACGTCCAATGGAATGCAATCATAAAACCGCATGTAGCAGCAATTCCCTTTCCACCTTTAAAGTTCATGTAAAAAGGAAAATCATGTCCTAAAATTGCCCCAAAAGCTGTATATATCTTAAGAAGGTAAATCTCATTACCATAACTTCCTTTAAAAATAGCACTAACAAGCCAAACAGCAATCACACATTTTATCATATCTCCAGCAAGTACTATAAATCCAGCCTCTGGTCCTAATACTCTAAGAGTATTAGTGGTCCCTGCATTGCCACTTCCATACTTGCGAATATCAATTCCTTTCATTTTCCCATAAAAGTAAGCTGTCTGAATCATTCCAAACAAATAGCCGATTAAAATACATATCAGCCTAATCATTTCTGTCTCCTCCGCCTTTATAATTGTTATTATTTATTAGTGCCTTTTATTGAATTATCGCCTTTTCTCTCTCTTACGATGAACCTAATCGGCGTACCTGCAAATCCAAAGGCATCTCTAAGCTGATTCTCCAAGTATCTAAGATAAGAAAAATGAAGAAGCTTCTTTTCATTAACAAATACAACAAAGGTTGGTGGTTTTACAGAAACCTGTGTCATATAGAAAACTTTCAGCATACGTCCCTTATCTGTTGGCGGCTGCTGCATAACAAGAGCACGCATGAGTACTTCATTAAGTACACCTGTTGCGACTCTAAGACAATGGTTCTGATAAACCGCATCGATAAGTTCATACAACTTTGTAAGTCTTTGACCTGTCTTTGCGGAAATAAAAATAATAGCACAATAAGGCATGAAAGAAAGTGTATTTCTAACCTTTTTTGTGAACTCCTGCACTGACTTATTATCTTTTTCAATCAAGTCCCACTTATTGACAGCTACAATTACAGCTTTACCGTTTTCATGTGCTATTCCTGCAATCTTGGCATCCTGTTCTGTTACGCCTTCATCGGCATTTATTACAATTACACACACATCAGCTCTTTCAACAGCTCCGACAGTTCTAACAATCATAAAGTGTTCAAGTTCTTCTTTAATCTTATTCTGTCTTCTGATTCCTGCGGTATCAATAAAGGTGTATTCCTGTCCATTGTATGCAATCTTGGTGTCAATAGCATCTCTTGTTGTACCTGCTATATCTGATACAATCAGTCTGTTCTTTCCAATCAATCTATTAATAATACTGGATTTTCCAACGTTTGGTTTTCCAATTACAGCAACTTTTATAGAGTCATCATCTTCATCTGTGTCATCTTTTTCATCTGGAAAATACTTAACAACTTCTTCAAGAAGATCACCTATTCCCTGACTGTTAACAGCTGAAATCGGTACTGGATCGCCAATTCCGAGGTTATAGAATTCATAAATATCCATTTCGTCTCGTTTAAAGTTATCAACCTTATTTACAGTAAGAACAACTGGTTTACCACTCTTTCTGAGCATATCAGCAACCTGAGAATCTGCATCTGTAACACCTGTTTTCAAGTCACATAAAAATATAATTACATCTGCGGTATCAATCGCTATCTGAGCCTGTTCTCTCATCTGCGAAAGAATAATATCTTTCGAATCTGGTTCAATTCCGCCTGTATCAATAACTGTAAATGTTCTTCCTAGCCATTCAACATCCTGATAAATTCTATCTCTTGTTACACCTGGGGTGTCTTTAACAATGGAAATACGCTTTCCTGCAAGCGCATTAAATAGGGAAGATTTTCCCACATTAGGTCTGCCCACAACGGCAACTATCTGCTTTCTACTCATTATTACTCCTTGTACTACTTCATTCAATTTCGGAAAGTCTAAATAGTTTATCCACAAGGTCATCTCCCTCGCAGCTAACTATTTCTATTGGAACGCCCAGTGCTTCTTCAATTTGAGGCACTGTTACATCATCAAGCAAATAATTTTCTCCGGCTCTGAGAACATTCATAGGCAAAAACAGACTTTTCCCAAGGTCTTTGCCCTTTAACTGTTCGATAATGTCTTGACCGGTCAATAGTCCGGTTACAGTTATACGTTCTCCAAAAAAATTATTTACAATACCATGCACGTCAACTTTAAGTCCTTTGCAGAAATTCTGCGCTTCTTCCATAATTTGGCAAATATATGGATAAATAAGTCTTCCAGTGGCAATGGAATAATGATACTCAAAGTTATTCAAATAATCAAATATTTTTTTATCTTTTTGAGCTTTTTGTTTCAAATGTTCCAATGACTCATGAAAATCATCCAAAAGAAGGCGCACCATACCTACTCCGTTTTCAAGCTGTCCATAGCCATCATACATAGAAGCCTCAGGAATTGGTAAGTCACCAATCATAAACCATTCATCACTTGCGTGAACAAAATGATCACCATATTCTTTTAAACTCTTCTCCTGCCAATAACTTAGTTCTTTAACAACGTCTCTTGCATCCTCTTTTTCAAAAGGTTCAAGAGGATAAAGTCCCTCTCTAAATTTGGATAACCCAACAGGTACAACTGAAACACTCTGCAGATTAGGTCTGCACTTATACAAATCAGAAAGACTTCTATGAAGTTCTTCTTTGTCATTAACATTTTTACATAAAACAATCTGTGCATTGAGCTTAATTCCATACTCAGGATCACAAAGTCTCTTGAATTTCTCCAAAGCAGCGCCTGCAAACCGATTGTTCAGCATCATGTTACGAAGTTCAGGATTTGTCGTCTGAATGGAAACATTAATAGGTGAAAGATGATATTTCAATATTCTATCAACATCATCATCAGACATATTGGTAAGTGTCACATAATTTCCCTGTAAAAAAGACAACCGAGAATCATCGTCTTTAAAATATAATGTTTCTCTCATTCCCTTAGGCATCTGATCTATAAAGCAAAAGATGCACTTGTTATGGCAGGAACGATAACTATCCATAAGACCATTATCAAAAACAATTCCTAGGTCTTCATCTTCATCTTTCTCAACTTCCAAAAGCCACGGTTCACCATCAGGCTTTTCTATTAAAATATTACATTCTTCATTTTCAGTAAGATATTGATAATCAAAAATATCTTTAATTTCCTGATCATTTATTGCAAGAAGATAGTCCATTGGCTCAATACCAATTTCTTCAGCAATACTTCCAGGTATAATTTCTTTTATTAAATGTCCTTTTCTTTTATCCATAAAAATCCTTATTATAATATGCATTCAAAGGTAAAATAATTATTTTTACATTCGAACAGTAATTACACATACAAAGTTATTTTAACACGAATAATCTTGACGTGCCACCTATCAAATGATAAAACATAATAAGCATATGTTTTGCATGCAAATTATAATGTAACAACAAATATCATTTTCATGATTGGAGAATTAAAAATGCCTGATTTCCGCAAACTTGAGGCTTCAATTCCTGTTGCCCCTTTATCACTTATCGCTTTAGATTCAGCTGCTGATCTTGGTAAAGCTGTTAATCGTCACCTTGTTGACTTTCGTCATAATCTTCATCAAGCTCCTGCTAATGATCCTGCTTTCAAAGGATACTGCGAAGATTCATATTTAACAGATGTCTGCATTGAACGTTTTGGTAGCGGCGAAGGAAAAGCAATGTTCAAAGAAACCTGTCGTGGAAAAGATGCATTTATTCTTTTGGATGTTGTCAATTACAATTGTCCTTATAAAATGAATGGTTTTATAAACTATAAATCTCCTGATGATCACTACCAGGACTTAAAGCGTGTAATTGCCGCAATAAATGGTAAGGCAAAAAGATTAAACGTTATCATGCCTTTCCTCTATGTAGGACGTCAGCATCGTCGTACACAAAGAGAATCCCTTGATGCCGCTGTTATGTTTCATGAACTTAGCGAAATGGGTGTATCAAATTTCATTACTTTTGACGCTCATGATCCGAGAATTTCAAATTCAGCTCCTTTAACCGGATTTGATAATTTCATGGCAACCTATCAGTTTATGAAGGAACTTCTTTGCAACATCGATGACCTTATTGTGGATAAGGAACATCTTATAGTTATAAGTCCTGATGAAGGAGCGCTCGACAGAGCTGTATACTTTGCAAATGTACTTGGTGCAGATACTGGTATGTTCTATAAAAGACGTGATTACTCTCATGTTGTTAACGGAACTAATCCTATCGTTGCTCATGAGTTCCTTGGCTCTGATATCAAGGGAAAAGATGTTATTATCGTTGATGATATGATTTCCTCTGGTGCTTCTATGATTGATACCAGCCGTCAGCTCAAAGCCATGGGTGCCAAACGTGTATTCATTGCCTGTACTTTTGGTTTATTCACAGATGGAATGGATAAATTTGATGAAGCATATGACAGAAGAGAATTTGACTACATTATTTCTACTAACCTTACTTATCAGAATCCTGAATTTGTAAAGAGACCTTATTACCTTGTAGCTGACATGAGCAAATTCATTGCTACTATTATTGATTTCTTTAACCACGATTCTTCAACAGTCAATATATTAACTCCTACATCTAAGATTCGTGAGATTGTTAAAAAATACAATGAAGGTGATCATACACTTACAGAACTAAGAGGATAATTAATTTTCGAAATTCAAAAAACGTTCCTTAAAGCCTATTGGTTTTAAAGAACGTTTTTTATTTTAGGATAATCATCAGCAAGAATCCTGCTTCGCAGGACAAAATTTGTCTTAACGACAAATTTTGGTCTGGTACGGTTACCTGTTTTCCTGATGAAAACAATAACCTATAGTATAACAATACCAATAATTATTTTAAAGCAATAAAAGCAGCAAGATTTCCTCGTTTATCTCCCATTACTCTATGAGAAAACAATAAATCAGAATTGCACTTTGTGCAAATATCTGTTGTAAAAATATTTTCTTTTGAAACGCCAGCTTCTATTAAAGTTTTTTCAATAGCCGCCCACAGGTTTAATTGAAATTTTCCATCCGACTTTTTCCATAAAATCTGATGCTTTCTACCACCCTTTTCCAAAGAAATACCTTGTTCGCATTGATATATTTTATTACAATCACACACTTGATCCTCTGAAAGCATTTCATTAGAATAGGTTAACCCAAATTCCTCTATAAATCTATCAGCAACGTCCACACTAACTTCATAACAATCTGCACAAATGGACGGGCCTATTGCACATAATAAATCTTTAGGATTAGTACCAAATTCCTGAACCATAGCCAGGACAGTTTTAGCTCCTATCCTTGAAACAGTCCCCTTCCATCCCGAATGTGATAAACCAATTGCTTTATTAACCGGATCAACAAAATAAACAGGTGGACAATCAGCATGAAAAGTAACAAGTATAACATCTTTTAGATTAGTTATAAGACCATCAACATCTACATAATCACGCAACTTACATACACCTTTTCCTCTGTCATCTTCTGTTACACGTCTAACATTTGCAGTATGCGTCTGATAAGTAGTCACAAAATTATCTAAGCTGCCTTTGTATCCGAAAATTTTTGACATGATTCGATAATTTTCATCTACGTTTTCTTTTATATCTCCTCTAGTATATGAAAAATTAGCTTCTCCAAAACATCCTTTAGATGCTCCTCCCATTCTAGTACTAAACGCAGTTTTAACAATATTAGTCTCATCCAGCATTGGAAACGAAAGATAAGTCATTTGATATTCTGTTTTTTCTTCAAGAATCCTCTTATTTGTTTTTCTGTTAAAATCCATCTCTTGTTCCTCAATCGCTAAGTTCATCCAGAGTACGTCCGTAAGACGGCAAAAATTCATTAACAAAATCTAGCACTTCAGGATATTTTGCCTGTAATTCATTAATTGATTTTTGAGTAGTCTCTTTCGCTGTTCTGAACTCTGTATTTCCACTTCTTTCTTCTTCAATGCATTTGATTAAAGCTGATATTTTATCTGCTGCCTTAACCAACTGACGAAGGTAATCATCTTCTACTGAATTAGATGGATGATAAATCTGTTCATAAGTCGGTCTTAAATCCTCTGGAAGTCTTTCAAGAAGCTTTTCCTCTGCAATTTTTTCGACTTCTTTATATGCACTCTGTATGGTTTCATTATAATACTTAACTGGGGTAGGCATATCGCCTGTTATTATTTCTGTAGTATCGTGATAAAGACCTATCATTGCTGCTCTATCTGCATCTAAATTCCTTCCATATCTAACATTCCCTATTGTACAAAGAACATGAGCAATCATCGCCACCTCACAAGAATGTTCTGAAAGATTTTCGGGACGAGAATTTCTCATAAGTGCCCATCTCTCAATATATTTCATTCTTGAAACAGTTGCAAAAAATGTATGTGTACCTTTTAACATAAATAACACCCGTTACTAATTACAGCTTTTCTTCTGTACCTGGCAACAAATCCTTTCTAAACAGTAATTTAATTCTATATAATTATATCATCTTGCATAATCAAATGCATTTTTTATCCACTGTATCTGCGTTTTTCCTGTCGCAGAATTTACATCAAGAGCTATAACATCGAACCTTATAGGTGCGAAATCTCCTAGCCCCCGCTTCATTCTATAAAAATCACAACCTCTGCATATCTTTTTTTGTTTGGGATAATTTACAGCTTCGCTTGCCATTCCAAATGCAGATAACGATCGATATTTTACTTCAATAAATACAAAATACTCACCATCTTTGGCTATTATATCTATTTCCCCACCTTTAAAACGAAAATTACGCTCTAAAATGATACATTTATGCTTCTCTAAATAATTGCATGCGAGGTCTTCACCTCGCATGCCAATTTCATGTTTATTCATTTAAAACTATTACCTTTATCTTTTGCCTTGATTTTATCCATTGCATCAACAAAAACAAGTATTTCTGCAACAACTTCATATAATTCTGGTGGAATTGCTTCTCCTATGTCAAGCCTTGATAATGTATCAGCAAGCTTTCCATCAGAATGAAGAGGAATATTATTCTCTTTAGCCTCTTCTATTATTTTATCTGCAAGATAACCTTTTCCTGAAGCTATAACTTTTGGTGCATTGTCGTTATTAGGATCGTATCCTAGAGCAACTGCAGTCTTTATCTTTTCTTTTTTATTATTACTGTTCTTATAATACTCTGACATATCATCTACCTATCCTTATGCTCTTGCATCAAATGATGTCTGCGAAATTATACTAATTCGCTCGCTTTTTCTAAGAATTTCATCAACAGGAGCATCTAAAGATGCATCCTGACCACTCTGTAACACTTCACATTTCATAGAATAGCCACGTTTTTCAAGTCTTTCTGACAAAATACTTATGTGCTTTTCAATCAAATCTATACAAGATGCATCAGCCATGTAGAAATTCGTTGTTACTTTTTGTCCTTTCAATTTTACATAAATATCTGTAGGTCCTAAATTCGCCATATCCAGATGAAGTAATGCACTCACGCTTCCATCATAAGATGCCATATGTTTCTTGTTTGAATAAACATACAAATCGCCATGTGCCTCGTTTCCAGCCATTTTCAGCGGAAGCTGAATATAATTTGCCATCTGCTGCATTTGATTCATAAAATCAAGATTCTGAGACATATTCTGAGAGCTTTGAAAAGCACTGCTTTTATCACCTACCGTATTTTCTAACAATGAAGTTAACTGCTTAGACTGCTCGTTTAACCTTCTATATAAATCTTCTACATTTTTCTTTTCAGATACATCCTGGGGCTGTAATAACCACTGCGCAACTATAGTTTCCTTCAAAAGATCTGTGAAGCCTTTTGATGAAAAAAGCTGACTCCATCCTCTATCTATTTGTGCAGAAGTATGGGCACTTTGTTCATAAAGATTAAGTAGTTCTTTCATAAGTCTTACTGGTTCTGCCTGCATATCTCCAGTATAAAACCTGCTTATATCGCGAGAAGATATCCCAATATCCTTTAATCCTTTCACAATATCCTGCATATTAGGAGAAAGCGAATTATATGTAGCATTAGAATCAATGTTCGAATCCACTTTGACCACATTTTCAGTCCCTATTCCAGAAATAACTCTGTTAACTGTTTCAACATTTTGCTGTTGTTCTATAGCATTTGCTTCAACAGTGTTTTGACCATCAGCATTTTGCTGTGCTAGTTTAGCTTCATTTATCTGTTCTCTGAGACCTTCTTCCGCATTCACACCAGAGTAGTTTTGAATTGTTTCTGGCATTACTCCCATATCATTTGCAGCTTCTGTTATTGCATTTGAAAAAGAAGAAGACATATTATTTAAAGCTGCATTATCGGAATTATCCTGGCTACTTTCCATAAACTGCTGCAAACTATTATTTTCAGATTGACTTGTATGATGAACCTGTGGTGTTATGTCAAAATTCAAAAGGCCACTCTGATTACCACCTTCGCCTGCTGAGGATGAAACAACACTATTTAAAGGGGCTTGCCCTTTGGCTGTTATATCAGCTGTAAAGAGCTTCATCAAATCTCCATACAAATCTAATGCTTTAGTTTGCTGACCTTGAGCACTCATATCTGCAAAAGCTTGAGGAAGTTCCTCCATAATAGCTTTTGCACCTGCAACTAACTGATGCTCATAATTCATATAATTTTGGAATTGACTAATATTACCATCCGTAACAGGAATTTCCATATTTTTAAGCTGTACTAACATTCCGATGTTCTTACCCGGATTGTCATTTACAATCTGGCTCATTTGAGTTAGATTGTCTTTATCAATGCCAATTCCATTACGCATCATCTCTGTAACCATCTGCTTCATATCATCAGATGGATAAATATTTGCCTCATTAAGCGCTTTAACTGCTGTTTGATTAAGCGCTGCCGTATTTTCATATAATGGATTTAATGTTAATGTACCTGAGTCAGTACTTCGAACTTGAAAAGAAATATTTTGACCTTGCGATAATTGCATCCCATTATCCAAACGAGCACTTATATTCCTACCGCTAATATCAATTTCAGCCGTTCTCTGACCATCCGGCTGCATCGAAATAGAAACTACTTTTCCACTAATAGTATCTCCTGCATGAAAAGAGCGCAGAGTGTCTTTATCTGCATTAGAAACACTCTGCTGCTCAACTTGACGATTATTTTGAATCTGTACTTGCCTTTGGTACGGATCTTGTGAAATTCCAATCGAACCAGCCATATTCACACCTATTTTTTATAAAATGAACTGTCACTTTATAAAATTACCTATAAATGATCTACGATGGATTTCGCATGGGCCATATTTTTTTAATGCTGCAATGTGTTGTGCACTTCCATATCCTTTATTGCTAGCAAAGCCATACTCAGGATATTTTGCATCCATTTCGACCATATACCTGTCTCTAACCACCTTGGCTACTATGCTCGCAGCTGCTATAGATGCACTAAGAGTATCACCTTTTATAACAGAAACCTGCTCGTAGCTCTCAAGCTGAGGAACATGCACTGCATCAAGAAGTAAAATATCTGGTTTCACAGTAAGCTTCGAAACTGCTTCTTCCATTGCTTCATAATCTGCCTCTAAAATATTGATCTCATCAATTCTTTCAGGACTCCTAAAGCAAACAGAAACAGAAATCGCTTTATCCATTATAATGTCATATAGTTCCTCTCTCTTTTTTTCGGATAATTGTTTCGAATCATTGAGATATAATATTTCTTCATCTCTTGGTAAAATGACTGCGCCAGCGCATACCGGTCCAGCTAAAGGACCACGCCCAACCTCATCTATACCACACAAATATCCGCTCGGGCAAACCTTATTGTCATATTCTCGCATAATTTTTACGCGTTTTTTTTCTTTTTCAAGAGCAAGAAGCTTATTTTTAGCAGAATTAACTATCTGTTTAACTCCAGCCCTTTCGTCAGCTTCAAATTCTGCAATAAAAAGAGGAAGTTCATCTATTGTCTTATTTTTATATAAAGATTTAATATTAGCTATTGATTCACTCATTAATTGGTCATTCCTTATTATTTAAGCTTTCCAAAAGTATCAAAAGGGTAGATTCTGAAAACAGCTTTTCCTACAAGTTCATCTCTTTTTATCTTACCGACGTCAGTAAATCTTGAATCTAATGAATCATTACGATTATCACCTAAGACAAAATACTCATCTTCACCTAATACAATAGGATTTATAGCATTTCCTGGATTCTGAATTGTTTCTTTTCCAAAATGTTCATCAAGAACTTCACCATTTATGTAAATATTACCGTTAAAGTCAATCTGAACAGTTTCACCAGGCATACCTATAATTCTTTTTATAAAAAAAGTTTTCTCATTTGTTGCCTTATTGATATGCGGAAAAACAACAATATCAAAACGATTCGGAGTACCCAGTTCATAAGAAATCTTCGAAACAATAAGAGAATCTCTATCATGCAGGGTATTAAGCATTGATCTACCACTTACTTCTGTTTTCTGAGCAACAAAAGTTATAAATAAAAAAGTAAGAAGAATAACACCTGCCACATATAAAAGCCATGAGAAAAACTCTTTCACAGGATTCTCTCTGTTTGTATCTTCTTTTGTGTTCTCTAACATTTCTTTTTCCTGTAGTTCATTCATTCCGTCATCTCCCTTTTGAATGTTTTATATTACATTAAATTTACACTGGTCTTTCCAATGTAATACGTCCAAGTCTTCCAGATCGGAAATCATCCAAAAGTAAATCAGCAGCTCTTGTATAATCAACTCTATTTCCAGATAAAACAAGATTTCTATTCTTAGCTATACATGTAAGAATACCTGCATAACTACTTAAAAGCTGTTCACTCTCTACTTCTTCCTCGACCTGAGTATCACTAATATTATACTTCTTAAAGACTATATCTGCATAGCTTTTTTCAAGTGTACGAAGAAGATCAATTGCAAGCTCACCACTATCAATCTTTTCATCATTCATAGAACCAATCATAGCAAGATGAGCACCAACTTCTTCATCTTCAAATTTCGGCCACAAAATCCCCGGTGTATCTAATAACTGCAATGAAGATCCTAGCATTATCCACTGCTTTCCTTTGGTAACCCCAGGTTTATTACCGGTTTTAGCAGATGATTTTCCTGTAAGATGATTTATAAATGTAGATTTTCCAACATTAGGAATACCTGCAACCATAGCTCTAATCGGACGATTTTTTATTCCCCTTTGTCTATCTCTTTCAATCTTATCTGCACAAGCAAGAGTCATGCATTTTTTTACATCTTTCATGTTTTTTCCTGTACGTGAATCCATCTCCATAACAAGATAGCCTTGAGATTTATAAAAATCCGTCCATGCCTTATTCTGAACCGGATCAGATAAATCAGCCTTATTTAAAATTAAAAGTCTGGCTTTCCCCTTACCAAGTTCATCAATATCAGGATTTCTACTTGCAACTGGAATTCTTGCATCTATAACTTCAATAATCATATCAACAAGATTGATGTTCTCCTTCATCATTCGAACAGCTTTTGTCATATGACCAGGATACCATTGATAATTCATAATTCTCTCCATTCAATAAATCATTTTGTAGTTGTCAGGTAATTATTATGTATAAAACCTTTATTCTCAAAATTTCCACCATACACATACCATGCATTACCTATAATCATGCTTGCTTTGACAACTCCAACATTAGCACTTCTACTATCTTCTGAACTATTTCGACTATCTCCCAAGACAAAATATTCATCTTCCTTAAGTTTTATTGGTGATGATGCAATTCCAGCATCTTCCATTTTGTCAAATTCCTTTGCATCTTTTGTCTGTTCTACACCATTTACAAAAAGAATTCCGCCTTTTATCTGCACAGTTTCACCTGGGATAGCCACAACTCTTTTTATGTAATAATGAAGATTTGTATTGCCATTAGGCAGAAATGCAACCAAATCTCCCCTTGAAGTTCCTTTCAAATAACCATTTACGCGATTAATTAAAACTGTCTGACCATTATTTAAAGTTGGTTCCATAGAATTACCAACCACATTTACCGTTTTACCAAATGCAAAAGAAAACATGGCTGCAATTACAACAGCTATAATAGTATAAAAAATCCAAGAAAAAGCTTCTCTAACCATTTCTGGAGTAATTTTCTTCTTATCATCATCTATAAGATGATATTCCATCTTTCTATGCCTTCTATACTTACGTCTCATAATTAACTCTCCTTTAATAGCGTGTTATTTTTTATTATTGACTAGAGTTTCGTGAGAACAAACGTCAAATTGTAAACTGATCCAAGGCGAAGCCTTTTTAACTGTCCGGTTTGCGTAGTTTTTCGGAACACAGCGACAAAAACTTCACTATAAAAAATAATGGCAATTACAAAAGAACACAATATTTAAGTGTTCTATAGTAATTGCCATTTTCACTGAAAAAATAATGACAAATTTAAAAATGCGAGATAAATTATCTTGCTTCCTTAACCTTTGCCTTCTTACCTGTCAAACCAACAAGGTAGTTGAGCTTAGCACGTCTTACTCTACCTTTACGTACTACTTCAACCTTCTCAACGAGTGGAGAGTGCATAGGCCATGTCTTCTCAACTCCAACACCGTAAGCAATCTTACGAACTGTGAATGTAGCGCGGTTAGAACCACCCTGAATCTTCTTAACAGTTCCTTCGAAAACCTGTACACGTGTGTGGTCGCCTTCTACGATCTTACCATATACACGAACTGTATCACCTGTCTGGAACTGAGGTGCATTAGCATTAAGCTGCTCTTTCTCGATGTCTGCAATAATTGTGCTCATTTTAATTCTCCTTATAATTGGACGTTCTATAATGCCATGTATTCGCTCTAATAACACTAGAGACTAGCAACAGAGGACCGTCTGATTTTTGACAACATTGTAATAATATCATATTGTCTTATAATCGTCAATGTGTTTCTCTAATCATTATCTTAATAGCTTCAACAGCTGTTTCAATTGCTTTTCCAGTATCATGAACCTGTGGATTTGGAAGACCAAGTTTTGCTCTTTCCTGATTAGCAACTGTTAAAAGAACTGTTCCGCAATGAACTTTTAGTGTGCTTGCAACAGTAAACAACGCAGCTGATTCCATTTCGGAACCAAGCACACCACATCTCATCCATGCTTTCCACTTATTTTCCAATTCATAAAAAACTGGTTTCTTATCAGGCTCATGCTGTCCATAAAAAGAATCTTTACACTCTACTACACCTACATGATACGGAAATTCTTTAGCTTCTGCCGCATCTACTAATGCTTTAGTTATCTTAAAGTCAGCAACTGCCGGAAATTCAATAGGCGCATATTCTTTGCTGGTTCCTTCCATTCTAACAGCACCACTGGCAATAATAATATCTCCACCTAAGACATTTGTCTGCATACCACCACAAGTTCCAACTCTTATGAAATTCTTTGCTCCGCAATGAACAAGTTCTTCCATAGCAATCGCTGCAGATGGACCTCCAATACCAGTTGAAGTCACACTAACTTTTGTTCCCTCAAGCATTCCAGTATATGTTGTAAACTCCCTATTGCTAGCAACCATTTTTGCATCTGTAAAATATGAAGCAATCTTCTCACACCTACCAGGATCTCCAGGTAAAATTACATACTCACCGACCATGTCTGCGTTTGTATGAATGTGATATTCGATGCCAGCTCCTTCTGTGTAATCAACCATTTTTTCTCTCCAATCCTAATTTATAATGCGTTTTTCAGTCCATAAGACCTTTCATAACATGAATCTTCATGTAATTTTCTTCAATATTAGTTTCCAAAATGCATTGCTTTATAGCAGGAATCATTACATTATTTCCTTCATCAGCCCTTTCCATTTCATAAACATCATTGGCAGCCATTTGCAATACATTTACAAGTTTACCAAGCTTATTTCCATCTTCATCAATTATATCCATACCAAGAAGATCCTGTATAAAGTATCTGCCAGGCTCAAGTTTTACAGCATCCGCTCTTGGAATAGTGAGTTTATTACCTCTAAATCTCTCCACTTGATTTATATCGTCAAATTCTTTAAATTTAACAATAACAAACTTCTTAGAAAACTTTACTTTTTCAATATGAAGCTGTGTCGATTCACCACGTTCACTCTCCATTGTTACTTCTTTAAGTTTCTTAAAGCGCTGTGGATCATCAGTTGTAGGAAAAACATTAAGTTCTCCACCAATACCATGTGTAGAAGCTATTACTCCTACCTGAAATCTCTCAGTTATTGCCATTTTTATCTCCATTCTCATCTGCATGATGTTTTCTTCTACGCTTTTTAGGCGGCTTTACTGGATGTAATTTTATCCATTCCTCATACATATCAGGGCGACGTTCCTTCGTCCTTTCGATGGCTTTTTCAAGTCTCCATTCATCAACTTTCTTGTGATTTCCCGAAAGTAGTATCGGCGGAACTTTTCGTCCCATCCACTCTTCAGGTCTTGAATACTGAGGATATTCAAGAAGTCCATCATTAAATGACTCTGTCTCTGATGAGACATCATTATTCAAAACTCCTTTAACAAGTCTTGAGATACAATCTATCATAACCATAGCAGGAAGTTCACCACCAGTTAAAACATAATCCCCTATGGAAACATAATCAGTTACTATTTCTTCTAATACTCTTTCATCGACACCTTCATAATGTCCGCAAAGGAACACAAGGTCCTCTTCCTTTGCAAAATCTCTTGCCATCTGCTGATTGAAAACACGCCCTTGAGGTGTCACATATACTACTCTTGGTTTTTTCTTGTCAGAATGAGATTCCTCTATCTTTTTTTCAATTGCTTTATAACAATCATAAATAGGCTGTGCCTGCATAAGCATTCCAGCACCGCCACCATATGTATAATCATCTACTTTTTTATGTCGTAAATCGTTAGAATAATCTCTAATGTTTACAGCATCAAGTTGTATTAAGCCTTTATCAATAGCTCTGCCCATTATGCTATTATTAAGACCCTGATCTATCATTTCAGGAAATAAAGTCATTACATAAAAATTCATATATTTTGTCACTATCCTCTAAAAACTTAAATATCCCGCAGGTTTACCCTGCGGGATACAAGTTACTACTCATATGAATAATAACGTCTATGCATCAGCTCCCGGAAGCTGCGCGGATTGTACTTTTAAACAATCTCCACATCAACATGCTTATCTTCTCGTGTGGAAGCAGCTTTAACAACCGAACGAATCGCTTTAGCAATTCGTCCCTGTTTTCCAATTACTTTTCCCATATCGGAAGCAGCCACATGTAATTCAATCGTCACATTTCGGCCATCGTTTTCCTCAGTTACAACAACCTCTTCCGGATTATCGACTAAAGCCTTTGCGATTACTTCAACCAATTCTTTCATACTGATGTCCACCTCCGGCTAATTACCACAATCTCATGCACTAAATGTCATCTTGTGGCTATATGCTGACAAATTAGTTCTTATGAACACCAGCCTGTCTGAAGATCTTAGCAACAGTATCTGTAGGCTGAGCACCATTTGCAAGCCACTTCTGTGCCTTTTCAGCATCTACACGTGTTGTAGAAGGGTTAGTGTTTGGATCATATGTTCCGATTTCATCGATGAATCTTCCAGCGATAGGGAACTTAGAATCACTTACTACGATTCTGTAGAAAGGAGTCTTCTTCTTACCAATTCTCTTTAATCTAATCTTTACTGCCATTTTAAAATATCCTCCATAGATAAACTAAAAAATATAAAATTTTATGAAAATCAGTCATATTTGGCTGTTTCAAACATTAACAACTTTATAATCAAAAGAACTTATTATTTCCGCCAAACATTCGGCTCATATTCATGAGATTACCCATTCCGCCGCGTTTGCCTTTTTTCATTCCGCCCATCTGCTTCATAAGCTTTTGTGCTTGTTCAAAGTTTTTGATAAATCTGTTTACAACTGCAATATCATTACCTGAACCATCTGCAATACGCTTCTTTCTAGTAGGACTCATAAGCTTAGGATTTCTTCGCTCTTCAACAGTCATTGATAAAACAATTGCTTCCATTCTGGCAAGTTCTTTCTCGTCTGGAAGCTGGTCATCACTAATCTTATTCATACCTGGAAGCATTGATAATATACTTCCAAGACCACCAAGCTTTCGCATCTGTTTCATACTCTCAAGGTACATTTCAAAATCAAATTTACCCTTTTTAAGCCTTTGAGCCATTTCCTGACTCTGTTCTAAATCAACTTCCTGGTTAGCTTCCACAGCTTTATCAATAAGTGTAAGTACATCACCCATTCCAAGAATTCGATTAGCCATTCTATCGGGATAGAACTGTTCCAGATCAGAAAGTTTCTCACCCATGCCGACGAACAAAATAGGCTTACCAGTAACCTGCCTTGTAGAAAGTGCAGCACCACCTCTTGTATCGCCATCCATCTTGGATAAAACGATTCCGTCAACACCTACTTTGTCATTAAATTCAGAAGCAACGTTTACTGCTTCCTGACCGGTCATAGCATCAACTACCAAAAGAGTTTGATATACATCAACTTCCTTCTTAATCTGAACAAGCTCTTTCATCATAGCATCGTCAATCTGCAAGCGACCGGCTGTATCTATAATAACCACATTTTTGTGATTATTCTTAGCAAAATTTACACCATCTCTGGCAATTTCAACAGGTGACTTTTCTGTTCCCTCTTCAAAGAAATCAACAGTCATCTTCTGAGCATTTACACGTAACTGCTCTATAGCAGCCGGACGATAAACGTCACAAGCTACAAGCAACGGGAACTTACCCGCTTTTTTTAATTTACCTGCAATCTTTGCTGCTGTTGTAGTCTTACCAGCACCTTGAAGACCTGCCATCATAATAACGGTTACTTCATTTCCAGGTTTAAACTGAATCTGAGTGGTCTCTGAACCCATCAGCTTAATCATTTCTTCATTAACAATCTTAATAACCATTTGCCCAGGATTAAGACCATTCATTACATCTTCACCAATTGCTCTTTCCTGTACTGAAGAAACGAACTTTTTAACTACTTTAAAGCTTACATCTGCTTCAAGAAGTGCCATTTTAACTTCACGAAGTGCAAGCTTAACATCATCTTCTGTAAGCTTTCCCTTGCCTCGAAGTTTTTTAAATACGTTCTGAAGTTTATCTGATAAACTCTCAAATGCCATATATTCTGTCCTATAATTAATTTATTATCTAATCAACTGTTCCATAATACTGTCTGTAAGAGAAATAATCTTATCTTTTTCCTCAAAATCAGATTCTTCTTGCTGAATCAGTATTTGCTTTATCTCATTGGTACGGCTTCGAATTTCTTCAAATCTCGCAACCATATGCAATTTGTCTTCGTAGCCTTCCAAAATCTTAGTACACCTTTTTATAAGATCATGTACACCCTGTTTGCTGATTCCATACTCTTCAGCAATCTCGCTTAACGACATATCATTATAAACCAAGTCTTCATATACTTCTCTTTGGTGCTTAGTCAAAAGCTCCCCATAAAAGTCATATAAAAGTCCTTGTGCAACGATTTTCTCAACTTTTTCCATTAGTTCAACCTCGTGCACCTTTCCTAGTTGCAATGAAAACTCAACCCACGTTTGTTATATTACACGAGTTACAATCTGGTGTCAAGTATTTTTTCTTTACCCCCTACAAATATTGTTATAGGTTCTTGTTTTCATCAGGAAAATCAAGAACCGTACCAGACCAAAATTTGTCGTTAAGACAAATTTTGTCCTGCGAAGCAGGATTCTTGCTGATGATTATCCTAAATCTCAGCAAGAAGTCATACATAATTACCTTTTCTATCTAAAAAAACTCTTTCACAACTGTTTGCGCATTCATTTCCATATTCAGATGGAAGATGTCCTGTTTGTTTCTGAAATGCCTTGCAAAAAGAAGAATAATCTCTAAATCCCGATTCAAGTGAAGCTGTCATTGCTGGCATTCCAGATATAATCAAATCTCTTGCAAGAAGAATTCTTTTTTCCATTATATACTGATGGACACTATATCCTGTTTCATTTTTAAAAACACGCATCATATGATACTTACTTATATAAAACCTGTCTGCTATCTGATCAATTGATAAATCATTTCCAAGATTAGCACTTATGTAATCAATAATATCAATTACTTTTCGATTATATCTTGCTTTCTCCATAAAAGCATCCTTACATGAAACACACGCTTCATTAAGCATAATTAATAGTCTTGCTAATATAATCTTACTTTTTAAACTCTGTGCAAAAGGCTCTTTACACGAATTTTGGGAACTGTTTAAGCATTCTTCCAGCTCCTGGAAACATTTAAGAAGAAAAGCCGAAGTAGCCGCATCAAAATGAACAACATTTGTTTTCTTTAAAGCAGCTATTTCAAAACACTTTTTTAAAAGGTGTGTTTTTTTATCACCTCCGCCAAATTCTTCTATTTGGTCATATATTTCAGGTTTCAAATACAATATATATCTTTCGTATTTTGAACTATCTAATGCTTCAACACTGTGAATATTATTTTTGGGAACCAAAACAATATCATATGGTTTGAGATCATATTTACGACCTTCAATTGCATACGCGGCTTTTCCTTGCAAAAAAAACACAATTTTATCAAAATCATGATAATGCCAATCAGTCTGCACTTTTTTTGTCTCATTTATGTGGAAAAATTTGTAATCGCAATTAAGATAACCTTTCTGCTCATAAGGAAGAGACGGATTAAAATCCATAAATATTACCTAATACCTTTACACAACATAGCACCAGACCATTTTCGTAATAATCAAATAAGTCTGGTGCTTAATCACACTTTAATAATCAATTTTTATCTGATTTATTATTTCACCATGATATTCAAATCGACCTGTCCTTTGACACCATCAATTGTACCTTTAGAACTATACTGCCAATAAGTAAAATCATATGGAAAATACTGAGGCATATTATAATATGCAATCCATTTCTGAATACCTTCGAGTTCTTTCATATCAAGTATCAACGAAAAAGTCTCAATATTACCATAAATCATAGGTGTATATCCAGCTTTTGAAATAATATTACAGAATTTTTTTACAAGTTTAGTATAATCATCTTTACTCAAATCCTGAGTACGATAATCTTTAGAGTTTGGTCTTTCAACGTCAATAACAACAGGATACTTAATCTCATATGGCTCAATAGCATCAAGTACAAGTTCTGCTTCTTCTTTTATCTCAGCTTCATTTATTGCAGAAGAAAAAATATAAACTCCTACTGAAATCCCATTTTGTAAAGCTCCTTCTACGTTCTGCTTAAATTTCTCATCTTCAACAAGTTTTCCTGTAGATGTTCCACGATTTCCAACTCTTATAAAAGCATATGAAACCCCTTGTTTTGCTACACTTTCCCAATCAATATCTTCCTGAAATCTCGAAACATCAATTCCCAGAGTTCCTGACACCTTTTCACTATTTCCATGGTATTCAAGAATACCTTTATCATTTTTGGTAAAATCAGTTTCCTTAAAATTATTCATTTTAAGTGAAGAATCAATTGGAACAAAATAATATCTCCCATCTTTTTGAACTAAAATCTGTCCTTCGAACAAATTTCTCAAAACACTAGCAGTACTGTTTCCAGCTTCAAGTTTTGACTTTATATTACCAAGCACTTGTTGCCTGGCTTCTTTAGAAGCATTCTTTTTGGCCTCCTCCAACATCAAATCAACTTGATCTACTTTATAATATCCCTTCTCCTGAAGCATACCAAGTTGTTGCTGATATGCCTCATTCTGTTTGCGAAGAGATGCATTTCTAAGCAAAATTATAATGCAGAATGTAAGTGTCATTATAGCAATAAGACTCAAAAAAATAACTGAAATAATATTTTGGGTGGTAACAGCAACATGGAGAATACGATTTTTATTATTTTTTTTCATCAAATCTTATCCTCAAAATAGTTCTTGTAGCCTTCTCCAAAAATTTCTGACGCGCTGGTTATTATCATAAATGCATCTGGATCTTCCTGACGAACAATTTCCTCCGCAAGCGGAGAAATTCTTTTTTTCATTACACACATTATCACTTTTTTATCAGTTCTACTATAAGCTCCCTGACCATAGATATTAGTCACACCGACATCAAGTTCTTTCAAAAATCGCTCCGTTATAAGTTCATTTCTGTCAGAAATAATATACAAAAGCTTTGCTTCATCACGACCATAAAGAACAAAGTCCAAAACCCATCCTGTAACAAGAACCACTAATACAGAATAAAGAACTGCATTAGAGTCTCTCATTACTATTCCTGCAAAAAATATTATTATCAAATCCGTTATAAACAGCATCATGCCCGTTTTGATATGAGGATAGCGTATTCTAAGGAGTTTAATAATAATATCAGAACCTCCGCTTGTACTACCTGCCCTGAAAATAAGCCCGATTCCTGCTGCCATGAAAAATCCTCCAAAGGCCACAGCAAGCATCATATCAGTAACAAAATACTGCTGAAGATTGTGAGCAATAAAATCTGTAAAAACCGAAATTAGTCCGGTTGCGTAAAGAGTAGACACAATAAAGTGAAATCCGAATTTCCATGTACCTATTACAAGAACAGGTATGTTCAATATCATAAACCATTTACCTGTTCCAATATTTACAATACGATTTAGAACAATAGCAATACCTGTAAATCCCCCAGGCGCAAGGTTATTCGGATCGCTAAATACAGCGGTGCCAATGCCGTAGAGAAGGGCACCAACTGTAATAAGCGCATAGTTATATAAAAGCTTAGTTAATTTTTTTCTGGTTAACATTAAAGAGCTTTCCCAAACATATTACTTAAATCTGGGTTGTAACCAGCTTAGGACAATATCCTTTTTTCTCAAGAGCATCGATAATCTGAGCTTTGTGCTCAGTTCCATATGCTTCAAGAGTAATTCGCAGCTCTACAGCAGCATTGCGATTGATAGATACAAACTGGTTATGATCCAGTTTGATAACATTTCCGCCAATAGTAGCTATTATTTCAGCTACTCTGGCAAGTTCACCAGGCTTATCTGGCAAAAGAACAGAAACCGTAAAAATTCTGTCTCTCTTAATAAGACCCTGCTGAACGACAGAAGACATTGTAATTACATCCATATTTCCGCCAGAAAGCACACATACAATCTTCTTATCTTTACAACGAAGCTGCTTTAAAGCAGCAACTGTCAACAATCCAGAATTTTCAACAACCATTTTGTGATTTTCGACCATATCAAGAAATGCAACTACAAGATCCTCATCGTCAACCTTGATTATCTGGTCTATATTCTTCTGAATATATGGGAAAATATTATCTCCAGGAGTCTTTACTGCAGTACCATCAGCAATTGTATTAACCGATGGAAGTGTAACTACTTTGCCTTCTTTAATAGAAGCACTCATACAAGCTGCTCCACTTGGCTCAACACCTATAACTTTAATCTTGGGATTTAGCAACTTTGCCAGTGTACTTACACCGCTTGCAAGTCCGCCTCCTCCTATAGGAACAAGAATATAATCAACAGTAGGAAGTTCTTTTATAATTTCCATAGCAATACTTCCTTGACCTGTTGCAACATCCAAATCATTAAAAGGATGAACAAAAGTATATCCTTTTTCTTTGGCAAGTTTGAGTGCATGTTCGCATGCTTCATCATAAACATCACCATGAAGTACAACTTCAGCCCCAAGTGCCTTTGTACGGTTAACCTTGATAAGCGGAGTGGTAGTCGGCATTACAATTGTTGCATGAACGCCATATTGCTTTGCAGCATAAGCTACACCCTGTGCATGGTTACCAGCTGAAGCTGTAATAAGACCTTTTTTACGATCTTCTTCAGACATAGTACTGATTTTATAGTATGCACCTCTAACCTTGTATGCACCTGTACGCTGAAGATTTTCAGGCTTTAAATATACCTTATTTCCACTCTGATTACTGTAAAAGTCACTATAAACCAGCTTGGTTTTAAGCGTAACCTTATTTACCTGTTCACATGCCTCTTCAAATTTTTCTAACGTCATTTTCTTCTCTTCTGCCATAATTCAATGAACCTCTCATTACTATGCTTTACAGTGTTAAAACCTTACGTTCTGTTTTATCACATCAGTACTTTCCCGTCAATATATCGATAGGATCTTCCTCTTCTTTGTCAAAGAGAGCTTTTACAAATTCATCTGCATCAAAGCGCTGTAAATCATCAATTTGTTCACCTACTCCTATAAACTTAACTGGAATATTCAGTTCAGAACAAATTGCAACAGCAATACCACCTTTTGATGTACCGTCCATCTTGGTAAGAATAATACCTGTAAGATCTGCAACATCGTCAAATTCTTTTGCCTGTGACATAGCATTCTGACCAGTCGCAGCATCTAGTACAATAAGATTTTCTCTTCCATATTCAGGAAGCTGCTGATCAAGAATACGATTCATCTTTCTTAGCTCTTCCATAAGATTTTTCTTATTGTGAAGTCTGCCCGCAGTATCCACTATTAAAATATCTGTATCTTTTGCTTTTGCAGCATTGACAGAATCATAAATAACACTTGCAGGATCTGCTCCGATACTGCCTTTTATAATTGGAACATCCGCTCTTTTTGCCCACTCTTCAAGCTGCTCTGTTGCTGCTGCTCTATAAGTATCTGCAGCTGCAACCAAAACTTTTTTGCCTTTGTTTTTGAATATAGAAGCAAGTTTTCCAACAGATGTGGTCTTACCAACCCCATTAACACCTATGATAAAAAGAACAGTCTTTTTGTTCTCAAAATCATATGCATGCTCATCAGTATGCATCTCATTTCTAATACTTTCGATTAGAAGTTTACGACACTCTTCAGTAGACCTGACGTTTTGCTCCTTAACCATTGCCCGTAGGTTATCCATTACTCTGCTCGTAGCATTAACACCCATATCACCCATTATGAGCGTTTCCTCGAGATCTTCATAGAAATCTTCATCGATATCTGAATATCCGTTTATAACGTTATCCAGACCTTTTACCATATTGTCTCTTGTTTTTGTTAAGCCCTCACTGAGCTTCTTAAAAAATCCAGCCACTAATTTGTCAGCTCCTTATCAATTAAATTAACACTTACAAGTGCAGAAACACCTTTTTCCTGCATTGTAATACCATAAAGTCTATCTGCACTTTCCATTGTACCACGACGATGAGTTATTACAATAAACTGCGTGCTACTAAGTTTATGAAGATATTTCGCAAATCGAACTACATTATTTTCATCCAATGCGGCTTCAATTTCATCCAAAAGACAAAATGGAGACGGCTTAAGGTTCTGAATTGCAAACAAAAGTGCTATTGCAGTAAGTGCCTTTTCTCCACCAGACATCTGCATCATATTCTGAAGTTTCTTCCCTGGTGGCTCTGCAATAATCTTAATTCCTGCCTGAAGAATATCCTCTGATTCATCAAGTTCAAGTCTTCCATGACCACCACCAAACATTTCCTTGAATACTACATCAAACTGCTCGTTTATTTTACTAAACTGTTCTTTGAACTGAGCCCGCATGCTGTTATCCAAATCCAAAATAATAACCTTTAGCTGTTCTTCGGCAGTCACAAGATCATCGTGTTGTTCTTTCATAAAAGTATAACGCTCAGATACATTTTTATATTCCTCAATAGCATTAACATTTACATCGCCAAGTTTTTTGATATTATCCTTGAGCTTTTGAATTTCTTTTTTCATCCCCAACGCATCTGTCATATTATCATCACGCATCTGTCTTGCAGAAGAGAGAGTTATTTCATACTCTTCCCACATATAGTTAATAAGTCCCTCTATCTGATTGTCTATTTTTTCTTTCTGAGATGAAAGTCTATTAACTTCTTTATCCAGTGATGATTTTTGCTCTGCAAGCTTTTCTCTAACTTCAAAGAAACTCTTTTGTTTTCCGGATAATTCTTCACGAATTTTCTGCTTTTCTACCAGTAAAGACTTAGCTGTTGAAGAAGCTTCAAGAGAATTCTCCATAGTATTTCTTATTGACTCTATTTCTTTTTTCTTTTCAACCAACTCATCTTCACTCATCTTGATATGATTCAAAACCTCATCAAGATTTTTTTTCTGAGCATTTATTTCTTCATTTATTCTATCAATATTTTCTTTTTGGAATTCCTGTCGCTGGCTTATTTTTGTTTTTTCAAGTTCCCACTTGGAAACTTCGACTAATGCACTTTCTTCCTCAAGATGCAATTTTGTTATTTCTGTCTGTAAAGACTCTATCCTTGTCTGACAATTCTCCTCGGTTAATTCAGACTCTTTAAGGCTATTACAAGCCTGCTTTTCCTGAAGTTCAATCTCTGCAACCTTGTTCTGAATATCTTCATTTTCTGCTTTTAAATTTTCATAAGAAGTAGCTTCTTCTTTTTGACGTTCTTCTTCTTGATTTACATTTATACGTGCGGTATTCTGTTCAATAAACTTATCCTGAAGACTGCTTCTTGTTTTCTCCAAATCAATTCGAAGCTTTGTTCTTTCTTCACGAATCATTGTTATTTCTTTTTCAAAAAAAGCCGCTTTTGCAGATAACTCCTGCATATTCTTTTGAAGATCATCCATCTCTCGTCTTCGTCCAAGAAGATTAGAATTATTCTTGAAAGCACCACCACTGATAGCACCTCCTGGAACCAAAAGCTCTCCGTCCAAAGTAACCATTCTAATTGAATAATGGTACTTTTTTGCTATATCGGTTGCATTATCCATATTGTCAACCACCAAAACACGGCCCAAAAGATTTTTGGCAACAACTTTATATTCATCGCTTGTTTCAACAAGCGAATCTGCGAGACCAATTGCACCTTTCTCATTCAATGCACCAGCATTTTTAAACTCTGAGTTTTGTGAAAGTGAAGTTATTGGAAGAAAAGTTGCTCGTCCGCCCTTATTGTTCTTAAGAAATGTAATCATAGCTTTAGCTGTTGATTCATCTTTGGTAACAATATTCTGAATATTGCCACCAAGAGCTATTTCAATAGCAGTTTCGTACTTTTTCTCAGCTTTAATAATATCAGCGACAACACCTATAACTCCAGGACTTTTCTCCTTCTGCTCCATAACCTTTCTAACTGCGTTACCATAACCTTCATAACGCTCAGTAAGGTTTGCCAGTGCATTAAGCCTAGAACGAACCTCTGTTGCTCCATCTCTTGCCTTTCGCATCTGTTCGTCGTCTTTTAAAAGAAGTTCTCTAATTTCATCAAGTCTTTTTTCTTGAGTTTTCTGCGTCTGTGACAGAGTTATTATCTCTTCATTTATCCTGTCAAATATCTCTCTTAATGCAGTAAGTTTCTCTTCTTTTTGAGCTTCATCAGACCTGGCTCTTACCAGCCTGCTGGTAAGTTCAGCTTTTCTGATACCAATTTGTTCTTTCATCGTTTTCAAAGAACTTTGCCTTGACTTAATCGTTGCCCTAGAATTCAACGTCTGTAAAATAAGACTTTTATTTTCTTCAACTTCTGTTTCCAGTTTTTTCAACTTTTCCTGGATTTTTGCCAATTTATCGCCAGCATTTTTCTGATTGTTTTCAAACTCCAAAACCTCTTCATCAATGCTTTGCTTTGAGTTTAAAACTTTATTCTTTTCATTTTCTTTCTGACTGATTATCTCTTCGATACTTTTCTGACGTTCTTTGAAATGTTCTGCATTGCTTTCGGAAGACTTTATCTGCTCTTTTAAAATACCTATTTGTCCTTCGAGCTTCTCCTTCATGATACTGGAACTCGCCATCAAATCTCTGGCTTCTTCAATCTCTTTTTCAATCTTTTCGAGTTTTTCTTGAGCTTCGTCATAATCTATACGTGCCTTGTCATATTGATTGCTTGTATTGTTAAGATCATTTTCAGCAATAGAAAGTTTATCGCAAGCCTCATCCAAAAGCCCTTTTAAACGTTCATTATCAAGCAAAAAGATGTTAACATCTAAAAACTTCAAGCGCTCTTTGTCTTTTAAATATATCTTTGCTTTTTCAGACTGTTCTTCCAAAGGACCAATCTGTTTTTCAAGTTCTGATAAAATATCTTTTAATCTTGTAAGATTAATCTTCTCATCCTCAAGTTTCTTAATAGCTGCTTCTTTTCGCAACTTGAACTTTACAATTCCTGCAGCCTCATCAAAAAGATTTCTTCTATCTTCCGGTTTACTAGACAAAATCCTGTCAATCTGACCCTGTCCAATGATAGAGTATCCTTCTTTACCAATACCGGTATCATAAAACAGTTCATTTATATCTTTCAAACGACAAGAACTATTGTTTATCATATATTCAGATTCGCCGCTTCTATACAAACGTCTCGAAACTGTAACTTCTTCAAAATCTATGGGAAGAGCATGATCAGAATTATCAAGTGTTATCGCAACAAAAGCAAAGCCTAATGGCTTACGAAGCTGTGTTCCTGAGAAGATAACATCCTGCATAGAACCACCACGAAGCTGACGAGCGCTTTGTTCGCCAAGAACCCAGCGCACAGCATCAGCAACGTTGCTTTTTCCAGAACCATTAGGCCCTACAATACAAGTTATTCCATTGTGAAATTCAAATTTAATTCGATTTGCAAAAGATTTAAATCCATGAATTTCTATACTTTTAAGATACATATAAAAGAAATCCCCTCATTAAATTGGCAGAATGCGAAAAATACAGGCACTAACAAATAACTGTTCAGCCAAATTATCTGAATCATTTTTCTTTTGTTTTACCCGTCATCTGTAAAACTGCCTGATATGCAGCCTGCTGCTGTGCTGCTTTTTTGGTGTGTCCCTCACCCTCACCAAGTAATTTTCCGCCTACTATTACTCTTGCCTTAAATATTTTATCATGTTCAGGGCCGCTTTCGCCACAAATTTCATATTCAAGTGTATTACCTGCTTTAGACTGAACAAGTTCCTGCAATTTAGATTTTGCATCAACAAAAATCTGCTGATTTTCAAGATCATTAAGAATAAATTTATCTATATGCTTTTTGGCAGCTTCAATTCCACCATCAAGATAAATAGCTCCTATTACAGCCTCCATAACATCAGATATAATAGAATCTCTGTGACGACCACCTGTAGCTTCTTCACCTTTTCCAAGTTGGATATATTTTGCAAGCTCAATATCTTTTGCACAAAAAGCCAATGCCTGCTCACAAACCATAGAAGCACGCATTTTAGTCATCTCGCCTTCCTTTTTGTCAGAATATGTGTTGTAAAGATATGTACTAGATACCATTTCAAGCACAGAATCACCAAGAAACTCCAATCTCTCGTAATCTTTCTGAATATGCATCTTCTGTTCGTTTGCGAAAGAAGAATGTGTAAGAGCCATGCGAATCAAAGATCTATCCTTGAAATGATACCCGATACGTTCTTCTAATTCTTCAATTTCTTTATCGGTTGTCATGATGTTCCTCCATTCATATTGAAAACTTCTTGCTGAAAAAAGCAACTGCCACTCATAAATACACCCTGGCAATCTCCTAATCATCAGCAAGAAGTTAATATATATATTAATCGTTTACTTCTTTAATAAGTTCTACAGCTTCTCCAACTGTTGTGATCTTCTCAATCTTATCTTCCGGAAGCTTGATACCAAACTCATCTTCGATTCCCATAATAATCTGATAAACGTCAAGAGAATCAGCTCCAAGATCATCAATAAACTTAGTATCATCCTTAATCTCGTTAGGATCAACATTAAGTACATCTACGATTAATTCCTTTAACTTTTCAAGTTCCATAGAAATATCTCCTTAAAATTAATTTATAAAAATATAAAATGCCTTTAGACAAAGACTTCAGGCTTTAACATGTGCATCTTGCAGATTTAAAACTTCTCGAATCTTGTCATTGACATTATGCTCTTTAAAAACAACACACTGCAAAATTGAATTTTTAATCTCTACAGCTTTAGAACTTCCATGAGTTTTTACAACAAGTCCATTCAATCCAAGCATAGGTGCTCCACCATACTTATCTATATTGAAATCTTTAAGTGTTTCTTTTAAAGCTGGCTTTATCAAAAGTGCACCGATTTTGGCTCTTGTCGATGATAGAAGACCTTTTTTCAAAGTACTAAACATTGTTTTAGCAACACCTTCGTACATTTTCAATGCAATATTTCCCGCAAAAGCTTCTGTAACAATTACATCAGCTACTCCACTGGAAATATCTCTTGCCTCAATATTACCGATAAAATTAATATCAGGACAGTTCTTTAAAAGAGGATATGTTTCTTTTACAAGAGCATTACCCTTATCTTCTTCAACACCAATACTAAGAAGTGCAACTGTAGGATTTCTCTTTTGCATGACACTTTCATAGTAAATAGAACCCATCTTGGCAAACTGAACAAGATGAGAAGATCTTGCATCAACATTTGCTCCGCAATCGATAAGAAGAGAAACCCCTTTCTCAGTAGGAATAAATGGAGCAAGAGGCGCTCTTTCCACGCCTTTTATTCTACCTACAATAAGCTGTCCACCAACAAGATTGGCTCCTGTACTTCCTGCAGAAACATAGGCATCTGCCTCGCCATGTTTAACCATGTACATTGCTTTGACAATCGATGAATCCTTTTTGTTCCTAATTGCAAGAACCGGTGCTTCAGCCATCTCGATTACTTCTGTTGCATTAACTACTTCTATGCGTTCATGATCATATTCATATTTGGCAAGTTCAACGTTAATCTTATCTTCCTGACCAACTAAAAAAACCTTAACCAAGTCGTTTTCTTTAGCAGCTTCAATAGCTCCCTTGACAACCTCAGTTGGAGCAAGATCGCCGCCCATTGCATCAACTGCAACCCTGACCTTTTCTGTCATCTGTCACCTCCCGTAGTAGTTCTTAGAATTCTCACTCTATTAGTTTATAAAAAACAAACCACCCTTAACATATTACTAGGGAAATGCGCAAAAATCAAGGCTCTCCGAGCAATCGGAAAGCCTTGAAATACAAGTCATATAATTCTAAGTCGCAAATTACTGGTTAACAGCAACTACACTCTTGCTCTCGTAGAAACCACAAGCCTTGCATACTCTGTGAGGCTGCATAAGCGCACCACAGTGGCTGCACTTTACAAGAGCTGGGGCTGTCATCTTCCAGTTTGCTCTTCTCTGATCGCGGTGACCTTTTGAAGATTTATTCTTTGGGCAAATAGACATTTATAACACCTCCTTACGCTGGTCGTATTAGATTACCTGCGCGAGGCGCCGGTAACAATTTTCCATTCGAATGACAAACATATTGTTTGCACACTTAAATGATTATACGCACAAACTACTAATTTGTCAATGATATGAAAAAACTTTTTTTATTATCATTTAGCAAGTAAAGAATATGTATCACGAGCAATAGCAAGTTCTTCGTTTGTAGGAACTACCCATACATGAACCTTGCTATCTGGTGTGGAAATAAGCTTTTCTTCGCCGCGAACTTTGTTAGCCTCTTCATTAAGAGTAATTCCAAGCATACCAAGCTTATCGATAATAAGCTTACGAACAAATCCGCTATTCTCACCAACACCTGCAGTAAATGCGATACAATCAACACCACCCATAACAAGTGCATATGCACCGATATACTTAACTACCTGATAGCAGAAGCTGTCAACTGCACGAATAGCATTTTCATCTTTTGCAAGATATCCATCCTCAAGATCTCTGAAATCAGAGCTTAAGTTTCTAGAAAGGCCATAAACGCCAGATTCCTTATTAAGAACTTTCATAACTTCTGCAGTGTTTTTTCCAGTTTTTTTCTCGATTGTCTCGATGACAGAAGGATCAATTGAACCGCAGCGTGTTCCCATAATAAGACCTTCAAGTGGAGTAAGACCCATAGATGTGTCTACGCACTTTCCATTAAGAACTGCTGATACAGATGCTCCATTTCCAAGATGGCAAACAATTGTCTTAAGCTGTGAATAATCTTTATTCTCAAGCTCTGCAGTCTTCTTAGAAACAAATGAGTGGCTTGTTCCATGAAAACCATATCTACGAATTTTAAACTTCTCATAATAATCATATGGAAGCCCGTATAAATAAGCATCCTGAGGCATTGTCTGATGGAAAGCTGTATCGAATACTGCAACCATAGGTGTTCCTGGCATAAGATCCTGACAAGCACGAATACCAATTACATTTGCTGGATTGTGCAAAGGTGCAAGATCACTTACTTCCTCAATTGCTTTTATAACATTTTCATCAATAACAACTGACTTTGTAAACTTCTCACCACCATGAACAATTCGATGACCAACAGCATCAATTTCTGAAAGACTCTTAACGACACCAGTCTCAGTCAGTGCATTAAGGACAAGGCTAACTGCTGTCTTATGCTCTGGCATAGGAGTTTCACGGGTAATCTTCTCCTGACCTGTTACAGTGAAGGAAATACAGCTTCCTTCAATACCGATTCTCTCGCAAAGACCCTTGAATAAAAGTTTCTCTGTTTCTGCATCAATCAGCTGAAATTTCAAAGATGAACTACCACAGTTAATTACTAATACTTTCATGACTTCTCCTTTTATGTTAGTATAGAAAAATATAGAAAAAATAATAATTTTCTAACTTTTTACAGAAATAATTGTGCTTTAAATACTGAATGTAAGAGTTTACAATATCAAGCACTATTTCTATAATAACAGAGAATTTATTAAGTTCAAGAATAGATATTTTTTTAACAAAATTCAAAGGAATAACCATGAAGACAATTGCTATTATATGTGAACTCAATCCTCTGCATAATGGACATGCATATCTTATAAACGAAGCTAAAAAAAGCTTTGGCGCTGACCGCGTCATTCTAATAATGAGTGGAGATTTCACTCAAAGAGGCACTCCAGCTATCGTTCCAAAAGAAGTACGAACAAAAATGGCACTTACAGCTGGCGCAGATGTTGTAATCGAGCTTCCTGTATGCTATGCCACAGGAAGTGCTGAATACTTTGCATTTGGCGCAATTTCCATCTGCAACACACTTAATTGTGTTGACGCTATATTATTCGGCAGCGAATGCGGAAATATTAAGCTATTACAACAAATTGCTCATATTTTATCCTCAGAAAACATCCTTTTTTCTGAAGAATTACAAAAAGCCATGAAAGCCGGAAAAAATTTTGCTGCTGCAAGAGATATAGCTCTTAGAAAGGTTTTATCTGTCTCAAATGAATTAGACCTCGTAAAAGACCTGGAAATTTCACCTTCCGTTCTTATAAGCCCCAACAATATATTAGGCATCGAATATTGCAAAAGCCTTATACAAACTCATAGTAAAATACAGCCTCTTACCACTAAAAGGCTTGGCGCAGCCTACCATGATTCATTGCCTAATGACCCAAAAACAAGTGACAATAGTATTAATAATAATTCAAGTTTTTTTGCAAGCGCCACAGGTATAAGAGAATTACTGGAAAATTCACATAGACAAGGTGAAAAAGCTGAAGATTTTTTGTCAAAAGAAACACTTTTACTTCTTCAAAACTCTATGCCGCCTGAAGTTTTCAAACAGCTAGTAAGCGAAAAAGAATACAGGACAATGAATGATTTTTCGATGCTCCTTCGTTATAAATTAACCTGCCTTTCAGATAGAAATCTTCTTACAGGCTTTTTTGATGTACATACAGATTTAGCAGATAAAATAATTAAAAATCTACCCAATTTTACAAATATTGACAGTTTTTCACTTTTATTAAAATCTAAGGACTTAACCTATACAAGAATTTCAAGGTGTTTACTGCATATTTTATTAGATATATACGAGAAAGATATGAAAACATTAAAAGAACATAACTATCCATCGTATATTAGACTACTTGGATTTCGAAAAGAATCCAGTGATGTTCTTTCTGTTATGAAAAAAAGTTCTTTTTCTCCTATAATAAGCAGAATGTCAGATGCCAACCACATTCTGGACGAAGAACACAAATTCATTCTACATCTAGATATTAAAGCATCTGATATTTATCACTTATTGGACAAAGAAAAAGAACCCTTAAATGAATATCAGAAAAAAATCATTATTTTCTAAACAGTGACCACTTCATCAATCGTAACAGCATGATTTAAAGGTCCGCTTCCCTTGCCAAGGTCAAGCATAGCTTCAAGCGCCTTGGCAACATATTCTTTACCACGAAAAACTGATGTTTGAAGGTCATATCCCTTGGCGAGATTTGAAGCAATTGCACTACTAAGAGTACACCCTGTTCCATGAGTATTAGGATTATCAATTCTTCTTCCCTCAAACCATTTCATATTTCCATCCACACACAACAAATCATTTGCATCATTGATTGAATGTCCGCCTTTGCACAGAACACAACAATTAAACTTTTCAGAAATAATTCTGGCAGCCATTTCCATATCTTTTTCATTTGCAATAGTCATTTTCGCAATAACTTCAGCCTCCGGAATATTAGGCGTCAGAATATCTGCAAGTGGAAAAAGTCTTCGTTCAAGAATATCAATTGCATCTTCTTTCAAAAGTCTTGCACCACTTGTAGCCACCATCACAGGATCTACAACAACATTTTTTGCATTAAAGAAAACAAGTTTTTCTGCGATAACGTTAATGAGTTCTTTTTCTGAAACCATTCCTATCTTTACTGCATCAGGAAAAATATCCTCAAAAACACTATCTATTTCTTTTCCCAAAAAGTCAGGAGTAACATTCATGATATCTGATACTCCCATCGTATTTTGTGCTGTAAGTGCTGTAATAGCACTCATTGCATATACGCCATTAGCAAGCATTGTCTTAATATCAGCCTGAATGCCTGCTCCGCCGCTAGAATCACTTCCTGCTATTGTAAGTGCTGTATTCATTTTTCCTCCCCAAAAAATTCTTTTTTCTTTGCAATAGATTCATCTATTAAATCCATATACAGTTTTACATCTTTAGCGTTGCCGTTTCGTTCAATTCTGCCATCAGCAAACACTCTCTTGGAAACGGCTCCCGAACCAAGTGCCACAATACTCTGCCACTCTTCCATTGTTACACAATTATATAAACAATACTTTTTTCCAAAACCAGTATTTTCAAAATTTCCGCTTATATTCTTCTGACGATAAAGATAATATGGAGAAAGGTCCATTTTTCTTGCAGATTTTGTAGCTATATCCATCATTTTCTCTGTTGCCTGCATGCCGGCCAAACCATTTTTCTCCACATAATCATATAGTCTTGATGCTCTTTTTATTGCAAGTGAGTGTACTGTAAGCTCATCCGGACAAAGCTTCTCAATTTCACTCATAGTTTTCTCTACATCTTCAACATTTTCACCAGGAAGCCCTAAAATGATATCCATGTTGATATGATCAAAACCAGCTTCTCTTGCCATCTTAAAAGAAGATATTGTCTGTTCTATAGTATGATGTCTTCCAATAAGGTCAAGCGTTCTTTGCTGCATAGTCTGCGGATTTACAGAAATTCTCGTTACCTTTCTGTTTTTCATTGCCATAAGCTTTTCAATAGTAATTGAATCTGGTCTACCAGATTCAACAGTATATTCGCGAAGACTTGATAAATCAAAATAATCTTCGACCCATCCCAGTAATCTGTCAATCTGTTCCGGCAAAAGTGTGGTTGGCGTTCCACCGCCAACATATATTGTATCTAATCTTTTATTTGCAAAAAGAGGAGATATCTCTTTTATTTCCTTATGAATGCATTCCAGATAATCATCAACCTTACCCTTCCATAGTCCAATTGGTGACGACATAAATGAACAATAAGCACATCTGGTTGGACAAAAAGGAATATTTATATACAGACTATATCCGTTTCCATCGGCGGCGTTCTTTTTTAGTTCTCTTTCTGTGTGTGCAATTTCAAGACTTAGTTTTATTTTCTCATCACTACAATAGTATACATTTTTAAGATACTTCTCTACTTCTTCATCACTAGCGCCTTCATCCATTAAATGAACCGCGATTTTCACCGGTCTTATTCCCGTAAGAGTTCCCCATGGAAGAACTTTACCAGTTTCTTTGGACAACATGTCATAAATAAGCTTTTTTAGAGCATTTTTAGGTGTATCTAATTCATTTCCAAGTTCCGAATTACTGCTTCCATTTTCTTCAGATGTCATGGTATCACATCTAATCTTACCTCTTTTCTGAGCATTATCTGTTTCAAAAATAGTCATTGAAATCTCACCTTGTTCAAAAGTCATCTCAATGTCTATTGATATCTGATTCTCAGAAGATTTTTCATTTCTTGAATTTTTGACAAAAACAAGGACATCCTCCTCAGGATAAAAACTTTTAATCAGAGAATGGATGTCATAAAAATATTTTTCTATATCTGTTGTTACTGATATCATTTTTTAAATACCTATAGAGTACATCAGTTTATCATATACTGATTGTACTCTTTTTCATCTTTAATAATCGTCTCAGATCCATGTCCAGGAAAAACTTTTGTATTACCTGGAAGATTTCCAAGCTTATCATGTACTGAGCGGAACAAAGTTGCTGCACTTCCTGTAGGAAAGTCTGTTCTTCCAACAGAGCCTTCAAACAATGTATCACCACTAAAAAGAACCTGTTCCCTCTCAAAATAATAGCAACAACTTCCCTTTGTGTGACCTGGAGTAAATATACAAAAACACTTAAGATTTGCAGCTTCTATAAGCTCATCATCTTTAAGATACTTATCTACTTTTATAGCTATTGGATTTCCAAAGGCTGCTGACAAATTTGCATCTGTGTCTTCACATAAAAGTTTTTCTTCTTCATGACACCATATTGGTGCACCTGATAACTCTCGAAGTCTTTCGGCACCACCTATGTGATCGAAATGAGCATGAGTTAACAAAATAAGTCCTACTTCAAGTCCCTGATTAGTTAAATGCTCGTATATCAAATCTCCTTCATCTGCAGGATCAATTACGATACAAGGTCTCTTTCCGTTTACTATTTCTTCTTTCAAAGAATAAATATAATAACAATTAGTCTGAACAGGTCCAAGTACAATCAGACCAATTTTAATTAACTCATTCATTTTCAATACCCTTTTTTAGCCAGTTGAACGCTCAATGTCAATTACACTATCAATCTGTCGAAGTTTTTCTGTAACATTTTTAAGTTCTTCTCTACTGGAAACCTGAAAAGAAGTTTCCATAGTAGCCAGTCCTTGCTTGCTAGTCCTTGTATTCAGAGAAATTATACTGATATTATTCTCAGTAAGAATTCTCGATACATCGGCAAGAAGTCCTTGTCTGTCATTAGCAAAAATCTTAATATCAGCAGTATACTTTTCCCCACTGACTGCTCCATCCGTTTCCCATCTGGCTTCAATCAGTCTGGAGCGGTCTTCTGTAATCATTGTTTGAACATTTATGCAGTCCTTACGATGAATTGAGACACCTCTTCCTCTAGTTACAAATCCAATAATGTCATCACCAGGAACAGGATTGCAACACCTTGAAAATCTAACTGCAACATCATGAATTCCCTTAACTACAATTGCATTTCCTGTATTAGATATCTGAACAGGAACATTTGATTCATTTGCAGCTGCAAGCACTTCTTCATCTGTAAGATTCTTCTTATGGTCTTTCTCATATAGTTCAACAAGCTTATTAACTACGCCGCCTTCTTTGAGACCACCGTGGCCTATTGCTGCAAGCACAGCATCCCAATCATGAAAACCGTACTTTCGAACAATAATATCTACATACTCAGCTTTTCCAATTTGAGAAAAATCAATGTTTTTCGCCTTACAGAAATCATTAATAAGTTCTTTCCCGCGAAGAATATTTTCTTCTTTGAGTTGAACTCTGAACCATTGATTAATTTTATTCTTAGTCGAAGTAGATTTTGCAATAGAAAGCCAATCTCTAGAAGGTCCACGAGAATTCTGACTTGTTAAAATCTCAACTCTATCACCATTTCTTATTTCATACTCGATAGGAACAAGTTTGCCATTAACCTTAGCACCTATCATCTTATTGCCAATTGCAGAGTGTATAGCATAAGCAAAATCTATCGGAGTAGAACCCTTTGGAAGATTTTTGACATCACCTTGAGGAGTGAAACAATACACATCTTCAGAAAACAAATTCAAATCACTTTTCAGAAGATTCATAAACTGTTGGTTATCACTCATGTCTCTTTGCCATTCCAGAATCTGACGTAACCAAACAAGTTTTTCTTCTTCCTGATTCTCTACTTTCTTTCCATCGGAAGCTTCTTTGTACTTCCAATGAGCAGCAATACCGTATTCTGCAGCACGATGCATTTCATAGGTTCTTATCTGAATCTCAAAAGGTATTCCTTTTGGTCCAATCAAAGTAGTATGAAGCGATTGATACATATTTGCTTTTGGCATAGCGATGTAATCCTTGAAACGTCCTGGAATTGGCTTATACATTTCATGAATCACACCAAGCGCTGCATAACAATCCTTTACGGACTTCACAATTATGCGCACAGCAAATAAATCATATATCTGATCGAGAGTTTTTCCCTGATTACGCATCTTTTTGTATATACTGAAAAAATGCTTTACTCTGCCATTAACATCACCCTCAATTTCAGCTCTGGCAATCGCGAGGCGGACACTTTCGGCAATCTCTTCAACATATGCTTCTCTTTCGCCTTTTTTCTGCGCAACTTTCTCTTTCAAGTCTTCATAAACATCTGGTTTTAGATATTTCAAAGAAAGATCATCGAGTTCAACCTTGATTTTACTGATACCAAGACGTCCTGCTATTGGAGAATATATATCTAGCGTTTCCTGTGCAATACGATGCTGCTTTACAGGCGGCATGTGTTCCAAAGTTCGCATATTATGTAGACGATCGGCAAGCTTTATCAAGATTACTCTGATATCCTTTGCCATAGCCAAAAACATTTTTCTTAAGTTTTCAGCCTGCATTTCAAGCTGTTCAGCAGTCTTGTCTTTATAGTCAGCAGGCAGCTGCAAATTCTGAAGTTTAGTAACTCCATCAACAAGCAAAGCTACGTCCGCTCCAAAACTTTCTTCTATTTCTTCTTTAGTTAGAATCGTATCTTCAACAACATCATGTAAAAGTCCCGCTTCTATAGTCTCTTTATCAAGCTCTAAATCAGCTAAAATGATTGCAACGCACAATGGATGTATAATATAGGGCTCACCAGAGCGACGAAGCTGATCTTTATGTGCTTCGTGCGCAATATTATACGCCTTTTCAATCATCGAAATATCGTCCGACGGATGGTAACGGCGGACGCGCTCAATTAAATCTCCATATAGTTTTTCAGGGCTCTGAAATTCCTCTATCGATTCAATTTTTCCATCATCAAACGTCCTATCTTCCATACATCCCTCTATCCTAGTGTTTTATGCTTAGTCAGTCTCTTATAAAAGACACAGCTTTATAAACTGCGCCTTTTATAAGAACTGTTATTACTGTGTTACTGTCACTGCAACGATTATTTTCCTTCGTAAACGATTGCACTATCAAGACGATAATTTGCAATCTTCTTTCTTCCCTCAAGTCCTGCAAGTTCCATAAGAACCAGAACACCTGCAACTTCTCCGCCACACTCTTCAACAAGACGAATCATAGCCTCTGTTGTTCCGCCTGTTGCGATAAGATCATCAACGATAAGAACCTTCTGACCTTTCTTAAGCGCATCCTTGTGCATTTCAAGAGTAGCCTTACCATATTCAAGATCATAATCAACAGATACTGTCTCTGAAGGAAGTTTTCCTTTCTTTCTGATAAGTACGAAAGGCTTATGCAGATTATATGCGATTGGAGCTCCAAAAATAAATCCTCTTGATTCAGCTCCTGCAACTACGTCGAAATCCAAATCTTTCACAAGATCCTGCATAGTATCAACAGCAAGCTTAAGTCCATCAGCATCACCAATTACAGTAGTAACGTCACGGAACATAATGCCTTCCTGAGGAAAATTAGGAATTGTTCTTACATAGTCTTTTAAATCTTTCATTTTTTTCTTCTTTCCGGTTTTATAAACCACTTCTTTTATTTCGGATTTTTCCAGATTAAAGCTTAGCATCCGCCTTGGAAAATCCTTTTATCTGTATAATTGCAACAACATCGAGTGTAATAATAAAAACCAAAAACAAAACAAACCAAAGTGAACTTTCATCTCCTGAGCTTTGCACCTGATTGATTACAAAATCATAAAAACCATGAATCATAACTGGTACAAACATACTCAAAAACATATTAAACCATTTTCCAACAGTGTCTTTTTGTCTTTTGCACCTTTTGGCTTTTCCAAGAAAATGTCCCATGTAAATGCCAAATATGCAATGTCCTGGAACTGCGGTAAGCGCTCTCATAAGTGCAAGATTCTGACTCATTCCACTTGTCGCAAAATATAATATATTTTCTAATGCAGCAAAACCAAGAGAAGACGCAACACAGTACACAACTCCATCAAAAGTATAATCAAAAGATGGATGCTTCCATGTTATCTGTCTTGCTGCAAGATGCTTTACACCTTCTTCCATCAAAGCAACACCAAGGAAATTACTATAAATATTATATACAGTTGCTGAAATATCATTATGTTCACTCTGGTATTTCAATATCGCATCCGCCATATGTTCAAGTCCCATAGCCGGCAAACATGAAACGGCTCCTAATAACATAAGATAAACAACCAGTTCCTTGGGTTCTTTCTCAATTCTATCCTGCTTGTACACTAAAAACATAAGTGCAATAGCCGGAAGTATTGGAAGTACCAATAAAACTTCAAGCGCATTCATTTATTTTCCCTCTCCCCGAATAATTCTTTTGCCGCTTATAAAAAGCAACATACTTATGACTGTTTAATTGCCTGTAGACCGCAGTCAATTGCATTCTCTACCTGTGTAGCTTTATTATACATTCACTCAATTTTTGCACAGATATACAATATATTACCAAGAAAAACAAGCAGGTGCAATACTGCATCTGCTTGTTTTTAAGTTCTTATCGATAAAAATACTACTATTACGATAAAAAACACGTATTATTCTGTCTGCCCGACGTTTTTCAACTTCAGTGACAAACTTTATCGAATAGTTAAAATCTACTTCCAGATTAGTAACCCATTCCTGGCTGAGGAGCTGGAACTGCTGGAGCTGGCTCCTTGATTGTAGCTACAGCTGCCTCTGTTGTAAGGAAGCTTGAAGCTACAGATGTTGCATTCTGAAGTGCAGATCTTGTAACCTTAGCAGGATCAATGATTCCGTCCTTAACCATATCAACATACTCTTCTGTATAAGCGTTGAAGCCCATACCTACATTGCTCTCTTTAACCTTGTTAACGATAACAGATCCGTCAAGACCAGCATTCTCAGCAATATGACGAAGTGGAGACTCAAGAGCCTTAACAATGATATATGCACCTGTCTTCTCATCACCTTCAAGAGAATCAGCAAGATTCTTAACTTCTTTTGATGCATGGATATATGCACTTCCACCACCAAAGATGATACCTTCTTCAACAGCTGCTCTTGTCGCATTAAGAGCATCTTCCATTCTATACTTAGCTTCCTTCATCTCTGTTTCTGTAGCAGCACCAACTCTGATAACTGCAACACCACCAGCAAGCTTAGCGAGACGCTCCTGAAGCTTTTCTCTATCGAAATCAGATGTTGTCTCTTCAATCTGCTTCTTAATCTGAGCAACACGAGACTTGATTTCTTCCTTATCACCTTCACCATCAACAATAGTTGTCTTTTCCTTTGTAACCTTGATGCTCTTAGCACGTCCAAGATCATCCATTGTTGTATCCTTAAGTTCAAGACCAAGATCAGCAGAGATTACCTTACCACCTGTAAGAATAGCGATATCCTGAAGCATATCCTTTCTTCTATCACCATATCCTGGAGCCTTAACAGCTACAACATTAAATGTTCCGCGAAGCTTGTTAACAATAAGAGTTGTAAGAGCTTCACCATCTACATCCTCTGCAATGATGAGAAGTTTCTGACCTGTCTTTACAATCTGCTCAAGAAGTGGAAGAATATCCTGAATATTAGAAATCTTCTTATCTGTAATAAGAATAAGAGGCTCATCCATTGTAGCTTCCATCTTGTCCATATCTGTTGCCATGTAAGCAGAGATATAACCACGATCAAATTCCATTCCTTCAACAAGATCAAGCTCTGTCTGCATTGTCTTGGACTCTTCAATCGTGATAACGCCATCATTTGAAACCTTTTCCATAGCGTCAGCAATCATCTTACCAACTTCATCGTCTGCAGAAGAAACAGCAGCAACACGCTCAATCTGCTCTTTTCCACTAACCTTTGTAGCCATCTTCTGAATAGATGCAACTGCAGCTTCTGTAGCCTTCTTCATACCTTTTCTGAGTACGATTGGGTTAGCACCTGCTGCAAGGTTCTTCATTCCTTCGTTAATCATTGCCTGTGCAAGAACGGTAGCTGTTGTTGTACCATCACCTGCTACATCGTTTGTCTTTGTAGCAACTTCCTTTACAAGCTGAGCACCCATGTTCTCATAAGCATCTTCAAGTTCGATTTCCTTTGCGATAGTTACACCATCGTTTGTAATTGTAGGAGCACCATAAGATTTGTCAAGAACTACGTTTCTTCCCTTAGGTCCAATTGTTACACCTACTGTATCAGCTAGCTTGTTTACGCCAGCAACCATTGCCATACGAGCTTCATCACCATACTTAATTGTTTTTGCCATTTTTAATAGCCTCCTGTATATGAATTAATGCTAGAAATCAATCAATAACTGCAAGAATATCATTCTGCTTTACGATAATGAATGTATCATCATCAAGCTTTACTTCTGTTCCTGAATATTTGCTATAGATTACCTTCTGGCCAACTTTTACTTCCATCTTAACTTCTTTGCCGTCTACAACTCCGCCAGGTCCTACAGCAATAACTTCTGCCTGCTGTGGCTTCTCTTTCTCCTTGCCCGGAAGAACGATTCCGGAAGCTGTTGTTTCCTCTGCCTCAAGCTGTTTCAAAACAACTCTGTCTGCAAGTGGTGTTAATTTCATGATAAAGCCTCCTTTATATGCATATATATTTTTCATGGATTAATTTTTTGATTATTAGCACTCTATTCCCCTGAGTGCTAACCTCTAGAACTATAATACTTTTATAGTTTCCAAGTTGCAAACCCGTTTACAGCAGTTTAATCACCAGTATTCTCATATATTCTCTTTTATTCTCCGTTTTTCTCGCATTTACTTGATGCGCTTTTGAAAAATATATATAAAAAAGTCTGCAAAGCTTGATATTTTCTACGCTTTGCAGACTTTTTATCATTTAATAACGTTTGTTTATTCTTTTTTTATTTTTACATTTGGAATATCTTTTCCAGATAAATCAATATTACATTCTTTCAAAGCAAGTGCCCAGTATCTTTCAGGAATATCCGGCCATTTAGCAAATCCCATTTCCTGTTCACACAACTGTGTTGCTCTAAGAAGTACCTTTTCATTAAGATCTATTCCTGTACGAATTGTATGCATAGTAACCGCTGACCATGCAGGTGCAATCTCCATAAGACCTGAAGAGGAAAACTCTTTTAATATCTCTTTCCTGTCGTACTCAAGCTGAAAAAACTCCTCTTCCCATGTCTTATTATTTCCATGCAAAATGCAAAACTGTGTTCTACCGCCATACGACCACGGTACACCTATAGAACCAGGATTGATTGCACGTTTATCCCTAAAACTGCAGCAGGATTGTTCATGGTGATGTCCATGTACAAGCAATGAAGTTTTTAGATGCGTAACAATCCTTCTTGTATTTCTTCCATTTGGAAGCATCACTTCTCTACTTGATGAAGGCGAGCCATGACAATATTCAAAAGAGGGATATCCATCTTTTCTCCATACAGAATAATTGGGCATTGAATCAAAAAAATTTAAATCTTTTGTCGTAAGATTTTTGTATGTATAAAGTAAAGAACCACTAGCAGATCCCTTTTTCCAGCTATTGTCACCTTTTTTTCTATAATCCAGAAGGTATTCTTCTCTATTGCCGCGAATCATCCACACTGTAAAATATTTACGCAGCATATAAATCATTTCCATTGTCTTTTGCGGATTTGGGCAGTCTGTCACATAGTCTCCGAGCAAAAGGAAATTGGTAATGCCTTTTGAAACTGATTTGTCAAAGCATGCCTGAAGTGCAGTATGATTACCATGTATATCACTAAATACAGCTATATCCATTCCCGTACCCAAAACCTTTCGCTTTATTATTTGTACAGATTGTTCTCTTTTATAAGCCCCTTCTTATAAGCCTCCAGCAAATCTTTTAAATCTGAAATCTGTGATAAAAGCTTTTTGCCCACATCTGTATCATGAACCATAATACGTCTCTCGAAAACTTCAGTTACCTGAATATCAGGTGTGACCTCCCTTCCAGGAACAAAAGGTTTATGAACTGCTAGAGCTAAATGGTGTGAATTTCCTATAAGTGTATAACCGGCTATACCTGTTTTCTTATGATATGCTTTGGACAAACCACCATCTATTACATACAGTTTACCATTCGCCCTGACAGGACTTTCGCCATTTTTCACTTCAACCGGAACATGTCCGTTGATAATGTGAGTTCCTTTTTCTGGAAGTCCAAACTCTTTCAAAATCTGATCAACATATTTTTCATCATTTGAAAAAGAATAATAAGCATTGTATCTTTCAATTTTAGCCTCTTTATCATCAACAAAGCAATGCTCAAATGTTGTAATCCTATCCTTTCCAAAAAGCGGAGAATGAGGACCACACCAAAGATACCACATCAAATCCATCGCTTCTTTTTTCTCTTTTTCATGCTCTCGTGGATCAAGAAAATATGCATCTATGCATTTTTGTTCAACATAGTCCATTAACTTTCTTCCAGAAAAATCTCCATCTTTTGTGTGGACAGTCATAAAACTGCCATCTTCATTCATAGGTATACATCCATGAAAAAGAAGATTGTTATTGCAAATCTTGTACATTCCTCCATGAGAATACAAAAATTGAACATGCTCCTGTAAAAGAGTTGAATGCACAAAGCTAACCTTTAATGCATGCATAAGCTCTTTTTCCTGATCAGAAAGCTCATATGGATTCTTCATATCAATTGTAGGAAAATAGGTATCCTTTAGTTTATAGACTTTTTTACCAATCTTAACAGTACCTTTTTCCAAATCCATCTTATCAAGAAGAAGTCTCTCATTAAGGTTATATTCCTTATGGTTTTGTATAAGCTGACCTTCAAGTTTGAACTGAATAATCGTTATAGCTTTACACATCTTCGCAGCAAGATCCGGATTTACACAGTCAACAATATTTTCATCCAAAAGATGCGGTCTAAAGCAATCGCAGTTATCATCACCATAGACTTCCGCAGCAAACATACTAAGTGGTCTTAAATTTATACCATAACCATCTTCAAGAACGTCAAAGCAATTATAGCTTGTCGCAATTCTTAGAACATTTGCAATACACGCGGTATTTCCTGCTGCCGCACCCATCCAGCTTATATCATGATTTCCCCACTGAATATCAACATCATGGAAATTCATAAGTTCATCCATAATTATATCGGCTCTAGGGCCTCTATCAAATATATCTCCTATAATATGAAGGCTGTCGATTGTAAGATTTTGTATAAGCTGGCATAACGCCATTATAAAGCAGTCTGCTGCATCTATTTCTATTATGGCATTGACAATTTCCTGGTAATATATTCTCTTATCTATATCCTTGCCATCAGAATGAAGAAGTTCATCAATCGCATATGCATAATCCTGTGGCATTTTCTTTCTAACTTTAGATCTTGTGTATTTTCTTCCTACACATCTTGCTATCTGAACCAATCGAAAAATAGTAACTTTTTTCCAATCAGCGCAGTCTTTTCTTTCCTTATGCCATTTTGCCAAAACTCTGTCGGGATAATAAATTAGATTAGCAAGTTCAAGCTGTTCATTCTCTGACAACATTTGTCCGAAAGTCTCTTCTATTTTTGCTCTGATAATACCAGATGAACTTCTAAGCAAATGAACAAAACTTTGATTTTCTCCATGCAAGTCAGAAAAAAAGTATTCTGTTCCCTTAGGAAGTCCGCAGATAGCACGGAGATTTATAATCTCAGCACCCGCTTTTCGAACATTCGGGTATTCCTTTGAAAGAAGTTTTAAGTAATCCAAATCACGCATTTTTCATTCTCCTCCAATTGTAAACACTTACAATTAATTGTAAAGTCGAACGATAATATTTGCAAGAGCAAAAACAGCTTACGTTTCTAATTATTTAGCCTTATTCCAGTTGCAATTATATTCTTTGCTCTATGAAACTTGCTCTTTGTATGAGTAGAATCATCTATTGCTTCCTTTAAAGTAAGATATTCATTACTTTCAATGAAGTAATCTATTCCCTCATCATAAATACCATTTTTATTTACATCATGAAAAAGAGCTGTATTATGAGCCACAAAGCATATTTTGCCTGCCTTATTTTTTCTCTTTTCAACTGTAAATGTATGTATTCCTTTTAAGATATTTATTTTGTCATTGAACACCGATGCCACTACAACATCACTCCACTCACCTAACTCATCAAGTTTTTTAGAGCTATCGCCTACTATTGTCTTTACTTCAAATCCTGACAGTTCATGATTTTTATCATTTTTGCATGCAGAACCAAGCTCATATTCTTTCCAAAAACGTTTTCTGTAAAACGAAGAAGAAAAATAAATCGTTACACTTTTTAATGTCGTTCCCCATTTTCCCAGTAATACCACACCTTTTTTCTCAAATGCGGAAATAAGATATAACAATTCTTCACCACTAAGACTATATCCAAGTGCGGTATATGCATTTGCAACTGCCATGACTCCGCATCCCGACTTACCCATAGTAGAAATTCCATATTTAATATTGTCCCAGACAATCGAATTCTGGTTTTCAATATATTTTCCCTGTTTGTAAGCTTTTTCAATGACTTTAGTATTTATGCAGCGATTATTAAACCTTTTTGTTTTGGTCACAGGCATATGACTAAGAAGGTGGATGACTCCTATTATGAGCCATCCATCAATATAATCTGGTATAAAAGCCTTCAAAAAATTTCTTTTTTCAAATTCATCTCTGTCCATTTATTCTTGTATTATCTCCATTTGTTTCTATCTCGTCATTACTGCATTGTTTTTCAACTCTGCTGTAAACAGCGCTTATTATAAAACAGATAATACCACATATAAGAGTTGCAAACGCTTTTGCAAGTGTATCTTTTGCTGAATAATCAAACAATCCCAATTTAAAAATAAAAACAATACATAAGAAAAAGCCCAAAACTCGCAGCCCCTTTGAACGGAACTTTTGCATAAGTCCTATCACTATGCATGCAAGCGCTATTATAAGCGAGCACATGCTGATAATATATCCTTCTGCATCATAACTTATAAGCGCGCTCAAAAGCACAATTTCATATTTAAGTCCTGCCCAAAACAGCTCATCTTTATTATCAAGATGATGCTTAAGGTTTACAGTTACGAGCATGAAAGTCAAAAAAATGTATAATACATGCAAAATTTCATTCTTAACAAAATGCATACTAACAAGACACACTATTATTCCAACCGAATTAATTATCAGTTGAACCAAAAAATAAAACGATATATTACTGCTTTTTCTTTTTCTATAGTTAAGCACCATGACAAAAGCATTAATACCTAGAATAAACAAAATCTCAAAGAAATATATAATTTCTTTTTGTTCCAAATCAAATTTATTATAGTCAATAATCTTGTAAAAAAGGATAAACGCACTAACTAATGACAAAAAATACGAATATCCTTTATCTTCATCTTTTCCATCTGTTATATATTCATATACCAAAAATACAACAGAAATTACAAATGCTGTTCCCAGTGCAAAATGCACTTGTGGATTGTTAGAAAACAATAACAAAAAGACCTTAATAGCCAAAAAATCATATGCTTGATACTTCAAATACTTGTTAGAAGTTACACAGCCAAGTCCCATGACTATTAAAATATATGCTCCAAGTATAATTGTACTTACAATCATCATATCATGCATATTGTAGATAAACGCCACAAAAAAAGCCAATGACGAACCAACTGTTGAGGCTTCTAAAAGATTTCTGATTTGTGACTTGGAAAATACCACAATAGACAAATAGACATACACTGCACCTGTACAGGCAAAGAGAATAACACCAACAAAAGAAGGTACATCATAATATTTAAGCACATTTGCTATTGCATAAGCGACATACGCAAAGCATGCTACACTTACACCGCCACACTTTTTATCCAAAAAGGTCAGTTCCTTATACGCAATATATATCAAATATGTCAGCGCAATTATAAGATTAAGTATCATAACAAAAGGATAATCACCTTCATTACGCATAAAATCTGTTTTATAAGTAAATATCAAAAATGCAGTTATATTAAATATGTCTTGCAGATACATCTGATTTCTTTCAGAATAACAAATAAATGCATAAACCCCCGAAAAAACCACCATGTATATCATAAGTGGAATAAGTACTTCAGTGTCTTCGTTCCCCATTGCAAGAAGCATAGATAAAATAAATCCAACATTTCCTGCATAACCAAGAGCAATTTTTGAACTTTTGTCTACAAGCAGAATCGATATTCCCCATGCAAGTAAAAGTACATACAACACAACATCATTTATAGCATGAAAATATGTCTTAGATACTATTAGTGACACATATACTGCACCGGCACCGCATACTTCAATTCCAGTGAACACAGCCATATTATTGTATTTTCTGTGTAAGACAAAACCTGTTGCAAATATTATGATGCTCACCATGTACATTATGAACATCTTAATTGCCTCATCCATATGTGGAATAAGCGCTTTTGCAAACATTATAAACGCAGCAATTATAAGAAAACTTGCAAGAATCCCCATAAGGTTACTTCCAAGCCAAGCTTCCTTTTTATGAACTTTTTCTGTATCATGATGTTCTGGATTTATAAACGAATTTCCATTAAAACTATTGTCATAACCAAAATTTGCATTCCCATTAATATTAGGATTTCCTGTAAATCCTTGATTCTGATTTATATTAACATTAGGATTTCCTGCAAATCCCTGATTCTGATACATATTAACATTGGGATTCATGGTGGTATTAGAATTTTCCACAAATCCCCGACTTAATACATCAGTATTATCTTCTTTCATACTCTTCACCCCTTTTTCAATCGGATTATCAGATTATTATTTACTTATAAACGGAAAACAAACACAGAAATTTAAAAACTATTATCATTATAGTTCTATTCTCCAAAAAAGAAATCTAATAAATCTGACATTTTATCCATGATTTTTGTCTGTTCCCCCAAAAATGTATTCGCCTTGAACTGAATATTATTCATATGATTTAAATCAACTACATCAATGCTCATTTCTGAATTTCCGTATTTAACAATCTCAAGTACCTGTTTCTTATCGCCATACTTAGTAAAAGATAACGTCAGTATATTTCCATTTTCTTCATCATGAATATCAATCGTAGTAATAAGACTTGTTTCTATTATTTCATATTTTACCTTTTTCTCTGCAAGATATTTTTTAGCTGATGCAACATCCATCACATCAATCTGACTTGCCATGTACGGATAGTATTTTACAAACAGTTTAGAAGGTTTAGTTTGCCACTGAGGGTTTACTGATACTTCCAGACTCTGTTCGTTGACACCATCGTTTTTTATTTTGGCACTTGACTCTTCAAAAGAATAGGTATTGCCACATGCAGTAAAAAGCAAAAACATAAAAAATGATATAGTAATCAATCTTTTACACGACTTCATCATTTATCACACTTTCATCTAAACTACTCCTCCCCGATATTTTGACATATAATCATTTATCGTTTATTTTTGTTTGTTCAAGCAAGTGATTTTCCTCATCAAAAATCTTCACATATCCATCCAACGTATCAGCCTTTTTCCTTAAAGCATTTGAATGTCCCCATACAAAAATCTCTGCTCTACCTTTACCATTTTTGGCTTCCTGAATCATATTGGCACCAGAGAGATTACCATCAAAAGCAATTACCACAGACGGTCTTCTCTCAAAGATTTCATAGTTAAAACTCTTATATATTCCTGAACTTTCGACTTCAGTCGACACACGAATAGAAACATTAGACTTAATTAGATTATTTTTCTCCTGTAAGGTAATAAGCGCCGGAACAATAGAGAAACACTTAAATCTATCTGCATACTTATCAACAAGATATTTCTCATACCCGGTAAATCTGTTACCTATTACAAAAAATACCTCTTCAGGATCTAGCGTTTCTACGAAATCATCAAGTTCTTTTATAGCTTCCTGCATTAATCTTGTAGTTCGTTTCTCTGAATTAAAAGAACCACCCATTATAATGATTGGAAGCTTATCCCAAGGAAGCTGTTCAATTTTATTACCAAGTTCGACGCATACATCGTATTTGCGAGCACTTTGAATTTTTAAATGGATATCTTTTCGATATTTTTCCATCATCTCGATAAAAAAAGCTTCCATTCCCTTATTCTTCGTAAGTTCTAAAAAACGTTCCTTTTTCATCGAATATGCTTTTTTACTCTCTTCGATAATCTCTGTCTCTGTATCCTTCATCTGCTGCAACTCTTCAACAGATAAATCGAGCATTTTCTGCAAAGAAAGCTGTTCATCAATAGAACTTGTGCCATATAAAGCGGCGCCATCAGTACCTTGAACACACTTTACGCCCATCATCAAATAATCTTTCAAAGGATGATTATCAAGATTGCTGAGATTATTAAGCCGAACATTTGAACTTATCTGGAATTCAAGTACAATATTATTTTTCACTATCTCATTGAAAATACGCTTACCTTTTTGCGTTTTCAGTCCATATGTATATAAACCATGACCAAGACGCATCTTAGGCATCTTCTGACCGGGTTCAAGACTATCTTTTACGCACATAATACTGTGATAAATATTATCTTTCTGGCTATCATTTTCACCTGCATGTACTCTTATAACAAATGAAGGATCTCTTGCTGCTATCTTTACAATCTCTTTAAAAACAGGCTTCAAAGTGATTATATCGTTAATCTCTTCACCTACAAAATCGCAGCCTGCAACATACGGATCATAAGAAACTGCATTTAATACCTGCAGATTCTGCATAAGATAATCCTCTGGTGTCACTTCATCTTTGATTATAGTAAGAGGAATTCTTCGAAGTGCAGCCAAAAATCTTATCATAACACCAGTTTCTTCATAAATTTTGGGCATAATCTCATGAATCTGACAAAGCTGCTTACTTGATTCATATTTTTTCACCAAAGTCGTATCACTTATTTCAGCATAATGTACACCCTGCTTCTTGTAACCCCTGGCAATCCATAATAAATCATCCTGAAAAATGGTATTATTACAATAATAGGGATTTTCTCTATCTTTAAGCATTTGATAAAGGGCATTCTTTACATCTTTATCGGGAATCTGCTCAATGTTGTGAAAATTGATTTTTTCTTCGCTCTCTTTTCCCTTGGTAAAAACATATCTGTACAAATAAACCTTTTCAAGATTTGTAAAAACAGCCTGACCATCCTTCAAAACACATAGAGATCCCCGGATTTTCACTATATTCTCTTCTGCATGATTAATATTTCCCAGTATCAAATCCGCAAAATTCACAAACGTATTATCGTCAATTTTCCTGTCTAGGTACTTTCCTTTCAAATCAGACGAAATAAACTGCCTCTCAACCTTCTCTCTTTTCTTCTGAACTTTTTCCCACTGAGACATTGTCATATCGAGATCTAGTTTTTTAACATAATAAAGAGGATATTTAATCTGATGATAAATACCAAGTGCAATCAAAACATCCGGCGAAATATTGCCATTCATATGTGTATGAAGATCTGCTCTGAATTTTACCTTTCTTGGAACAAAAGTATTAAAAATAGTCTTGGACAGTCCTAGCTTGTAATCTCTTGTCTGACTCATAAGAGTCTTGGCGATAGACGGAATAGAAGCACATACCTTCACACTTCCGTCTGGATAAATATCTGCCACTTTTACATCTTTTAAGCTAAAAATATACACTTCTTCATTATTACCATTTATAAAGCATGGTACCTCGCCTCTTATCACGAGCATGTCATCATCATTTAATTCAAGCGGTAAATCACACATCTTAGCCAGATTTCTAATGAGATTTCCCGAATGATGATTAGGCGTTTCAAGTTCGTAATACATTCTGTCCAAATCTTTGTAAAGACTGACAATTATGTCTTTTTCATTATCTAGAAAAAAGAAGGTAAAATAGGTCATCTAACACTCTCCCTGCACATAACATCAACTATGCTGTTAATAGGAATCAAATCACCTGATTCCATATAAATCATTTGGTTATACACATCAATTTTACTAACAAAACCTTCTTTCGTCACGTATTTTCCGCCTTCTTTTCTTCTATCTTTGACGAAAAAAGTAAACTCTGCAAAAGTCTTAACGTCTGTATCTTTATTTTGAGTTAAAGCCTTGCACAATTTTTGCAATTCATAGTCTATTTCTTCTTTTCTATTATCAGATAGAATAGGTTCCCTGCTGGTAAAACGAGCCTTTTCGTATATTTCATCTTCAAATCCTGTAAGAGCTGCAAATGGAGCAAACATCGCTGCGCGAAGTGATATAGGCGCATGAGCATGCTTTCTTACGCCATTCCACTCGACGTCTAGTATATCTCCATATTTCCTCATAGTTTCAGCATCACTTCTGTACTTTATATCGGATGTTTTATCTCTCTCATACATACGCACCTCCTATGCCTTATGCCCGCCAATCTGAGCATTTCTAAGTATTGTGGTAGCTCCATCTAATAAATCTGTGCCTTTAAAAATAGCATTTTTACCATACTTTTTCTTTATTACAAGAACTGCTTTCTGCATATCCTGTTCTTTCTTTAGTGCAAGTTTTTCCTTTTCTCTCTTTTCTTCCTCTTGCGCAACATTTGTAAAAAGAGTAAGCTGTTCAAAATGTTCTTTATTACTTTTAGCCTTTCTTTCATCTTCTAACTCTGATGCCGCAATATTTATTCGTCTTATAAGTAAAATAGGATTAACTATCCTCTCATAGAGTTCCAGCACCTTATCTGCTATTGTTCTGATAGAGGAAGTTGGCTTTTCTAAATTGACACACCCTGTAGAATGCTTTGGAACAAGCCTTCCATAAGGATCCATCTTAATTTCTCCTTTGTATTTTTGCCTTATTTCCGGATTTCCAAGGTTTTCGTGATCGTATCCTATTGTAAGAACTATATGGCTTGTCACAAGATTTTTGTCAATAAGATCAAGAATAAGCTGTTCTGTCATTTCCCGTATTATAATTCTAGCCTTTATGACATCATAAGGCATAGATAGAACCTGCCCCGTGCTGATACTCTCTGACCTTGGCCTATAGTTCTTAATGTCTGCAATAGTAGAATTTTCATATCCAAAAGCGTGATCTATCAGATACTCAGCATTTACACCAAATAGTTTGAACAAAAAATCCTCATTGATAAGAGCCATTTTTGCTACATCGCCCATAGTGTACATTCCATTTGCTTCAAGCTTTTTTGCTATTCCTCTTCCAACCCTCCAGAAATCTGTAAGCGGTCTGTGATTCCACATCTTCTCTCTGTAACTTATAACATCAAGTTCTGCAATTCTTACACCATTTTTATCTGCAGGAATATGCTTGGCCACCACATCCATCGCCACCTTACACAAAAACAGATTAGGCGCAATTCCAGCAGTTGCTGTAATTCCGGTTTCTTTGAATACCTCTCCTATTAGCTTCTTCGTGAAATCAAATGCATTAAGACCATAAGTATTAAGATATCCCGTTGCATCTATAAAAACCTCATCTATTGAATAAACATGAATATCCTCCGGTGCAACATACCTTAAATAAATACTGTATATTTTCGCACTAATTTCTTCATATCTCTTCATCCTGGGCGGTGCTACTATATAATCAAGTTCTAGCGAATTATCCTGTAAAAGCTCAGCTTCAAAGAAAGATTTGCCAGTAAAAACGTGATTTTTAGCTGCAATTTTCCTTGCCTTATTAATGTTATTAACCATGGCTTCCACCTCGAAAAGCCTTGCACGACCAGGAATCTTATATTTCTTCAAAGAAGGTGAAACCGCAAGACATATTGTCTTGTTAGTCCTTTCGCCGTCCGCAACAACCAGATTCACAGAAAGAGGATCATAACCTCTATCCTTACATTCAACTGATGCATAGAAAGATTTCAAATCTATTGCAATATATGTTCTTTGAGCTTTCTTTTCCATATTTTTCTCTCATCAATTATTATAGTTTTTACATTCTTTCTGCTAAAATTATACTCTATTCTGCTAGAAAATGGTACTCTTTTTTCTTGTTTTTGGCATATTTCATGCTATTTTTATCAATCAAGTAGTTTCTTTCTGTTTGAATTCCTTCGCATCCGCCATTGTATATCCAAAAAATATCAAAAAAGGTGCGAAGATTTTGTACCGTCTTCAAAAGTCAGATGTAAAATCTAACGCTTGTAAAATTAGTACAATCTTCGCACCTTTAGCATTTTAAAAGAAAAAACTCAGCAAATATTTCATTTACTTATTTTTCACTGGTAACAAATTCTTTATTTAGTTATTTCTATCTTAGTTGTTAATCAGTTGTCTCTATTAACCTCTACGCCTTCCATTGAAATATCAATTGGATTACCTCCAGCACCATATCCTGATCTGTAGTACGTAAGACCCTTGCCCCTTGTCCATTCCATTCTGCAGTACCATCCGGTCTCTACAGCTGTATCCCAACATCTATATCTGCAGATATCATTATCATGTTCTATTCTAAGCTCATAAGTATCCTTAGTTTTTTGTTCATCATCCTTTGAACAAACACTAATTCCATTTTTCAAAAAATCATCTTCAGTCGGAACTTTATCTGTTAAATCCTGCAGGTAATAAATTTCCTCATCTGTTACATAGAAAAGACCAAGTTTAAATCTGTCAGAACCATCCACATCTTTACTTCCAGGGCATTCATCATGGATAATCGTGATAGAATAGACCATTCCTTTAGTATATTCTGCTCTTTTACTAACCTTGACCTTTACTTTAACATTATCAGTATCTTCTAACATAAGTTCTTTAACGTCATAGGAATACTCTCCTTCGTCACTAAAAAAATAGTCTTTTGCACTGAAAACAGAATTCTGCTCGGATTTTTTTTCGCCATCGTTGTTAACATCTTCCCTAGAACTATCTGCAATGCCACTTTCACTAGCGTTTTTCAAGGTGTCATCTTCAGAGGCACTACTTCTGCCAGATTTTACCAAATCATCACTTTCTCCAGAACTTTCCAGCGTAGCACTTTCGCTAGACTTTTCAGAAGGAAGAGTTGTATCTCCAATAAAACACCCTGACAACAGAGTACTCATGGAAAACAGCATTGATGTTACAATTACTACTTTTTTAATCTTCATTTCTTTTTCTCCCTGTAACTTTTGTATTATTTCCAAAACAGTCAAATTTCAGGAAATAACACCAATAACACTTTTTTCATACAAAACAACAGTTACTCTATATCTATTATCACAATTTCAGGTGAACTGAAAAATCGCGGTAATGGCATTCTCTCTCGTGATAATCCCCTGCTTACCACCATCTTGGTACCATTTGAAAGAAAATACAATCCATCAACATATTCCGGAAAAAGTCCCTGATCTGGAGCAAGCACGCCATATTTGGTAAAAGGAATTCTCCATTGACCTCCATGTGCATGGCCTGCCACTACCAGATCAAAATCATATTCTTTGTATATATCAACCTTCTCCGGCCTATGTGATAAAAGAATTTTATAATTAGAAGACTTAGGATCTGCAGCATCAAGTTGCATTCTCCATTCATCCATTGACATATACATAGGATCATCAACGCCGCATATGTCAATAGTATTGCCTTTTACAAACGTTGTTGTAAAATCCCCCTCCAGTACAACAATCCCCTTTGACCTAAGGTAATTCTTCGTTTCCCTTGATCTACCACTCCAAAGTTCGTGATTCCCTGCAACATAATAACAAGGATATTTGCATGCAACCTGCTCAATAAAAATCTTGGAATTGTCATCACTAAACTTGTCATCAAAAATATCTCCAGGTAGAAGAATTGCATCAACTTTTTCTTTATCAATCAATCTTGTAAGTGTAGACTGATTTTTCCCGTAATAGCAGGAATGAAGATCAGAAACCAGTGCAAAGCGTACCGTTTTTTTAATCTTGCCTCCACTTTTTAGAACTATGTGTTCTGCTACTACCTTTTCATACCGCGCAGCCAACGCCATAAGTACAAGTGCAATCCCTCCAATAAGAATCCTGCGACACCCTTTTTGGGTATTAGTAATCTCTAGCCTTTTTTTATTTCGCAAATCAAGACCACCCCTTTTTATTTCATTTTAATTACAAGAAATTGTCACAATTATCTCACATTTTTAAAAAAAGTGCAAGAAACGATAGTAAATGCCTAATCTGCGAAGTTTTTGAACTAAAGAAGCAAAAAGCATTACGACATCATCTTGACATGATCAAACGCATCTACAATCTCCTTCTCTGGCTCTTTAGTAAGAAGACTTACCACGATGATAACTATAATCGCTACAAGAAATGCTGGCGCAAGCTCATATAGATTCCATACACCACCAAGTGGTCTTACAAGATATTTCCAAACAAAAACCATGACACCACCAGATACCATTCCAGCCATAGCGCCGTATTTATTAGCTCTTCTCCAATATAAAGACAAAATCATGATAGGTCCAAATACAGCTCCAAATCCTGCCCAGGCAAAAGAAACTATTCCAAATACAGAGCTATTAGGATCCCAGGCAATCACAACACCAAATATTGCCACAGCTATAAGAGTTGCTCTTGCAACAAGCATAGCAGCTGTTTCAGATAACTTAATTCCAAATGTCTCCTGAATAATATTCTCAGAAACAGATGAAGATGCTGCAATAAGCTGAGAATCGGCAGTCGACATTGTAGAAGCAAGGATTCCTGCAAGTACAAGACCAGCTACAAGAGCAAACAAAAATCCTCTCTCACTTATCTGCTGAGCCAAAATAACAATAAGAGTTTCAGCCTTGGATGCACTTGAAGGATTGTCTGCGTCAACAAGGCTATTCAAAACACCCACCTGAGTCATTGCTCTTCCAACAACTCCCAGAAATACTGCAATTCCAAGTGAAACAACAACCCATACCGATGCTATTCTTCTTGAAAGTTTCAAATCACTTGATTTTCTAACCGCCATAAATCTCAACAAAATGTGAGGCATTCCAAAATATCCAAGCCCCCAACAAAAAGTAGTGACCTTGCTAAAAAATCCATATGGTGCAGCAGAATTTGCAACATTGTCAAAAGTTGCACTAAGATTTAGAAATCCAGGAAGTGCATCTGTATTGGAAAACACCGCTTCCATTCCCTTAGCCGATGAAATTCCATATCCAAGTACAAATAATAGTGCAAAAGACATGACTATCGATTGAATAAAGTCAGTCTTAGATGCCGCCAAAAATCCTCCAGTAGTAGTGTATCCCACAATAATCACAGCAGAAACAATCATAGCAAGCTGATAATTTACTCCGAACAATGATGAAAAAAGCTTTCCACAAGCTGAAAAACCCGATGCTGTATATGGAACAAAAAATACTAAAATAAAAAGAGCCCCTATACACAAAATAATATTACTGTCATCACGAAATCTTTTTTTGAAAAAATCCGGAATTGTAATAGCATCAAGTTTCTCAGTATAGTTACGAAGTCTTTTAGCTACAAAAAGCCAGTTTAAATAAGTTCCAACTATAAGTCCCACTGCAGTCCAGCCAGCATCAGCAATACCCGTAAGATATGCAAGCCCTGGAACACCCATTAATAGATATGAACTCATGTCAGATGCTTCCGCACTCATAGCTGTGACAAATGGACCAAGTTTTCTTCCTCCAAGATAAAAATCCTTAACATCGTTAGTATCTCTTGAACTAACAAATCCTACCATAAGCATCATGGCAAGATATACCAGAATAGAAATGATGATACCTATTTGAGCAGTTGTCATAATTCCTTCTCCTCTCTTTTCACTTTAATAGACTAATTCTTTGCTAGTATACCACAATAAAGTATTAAATCAAAGTAAAAAACGGCATCTCCCACAACTACTGTCACAAGAAACACCGCTCTATTTGCCAATATTATATTTTTACATAAGTTAACAAATCTATTTCCACATCCACATGATAAGATTATCAGATTTCGACAACCCCAGTTTTTTCTGAAGGCATATTGAAGCCGTATTATCTTCTACAATCTGAGCAAATGGAATAAACCCCTTTGATATAGTGCGTCTAATCATTTCCTTTTCCAGCTCCTGACCATAACCACACCTTCTATAATCAGATAAAACCTGTAGCATTCCCATACTACCTTCTTGGTGTTCTCCGATAAACCCCACAGCCTTACCATCTTTGTAACCGATAATAATATTCTTTCTTTCAATAGCCTTTTTTATATCTTCCTCGCTTATATGATTATACTCGGAAATGATAAAAGAAAAATCATCAAGTGTAGCTTCTCGAAAAGATAATTCACCATCCAGCAAAGGAACACCTTTTTGAAGATATGCTACCTGATAACAATTCATTTTCCCTGTAAACTTGTATTTATCATAAATAAGATTGCCTAATTTCAAGTTTGAAGTTAGGACAAGAAAAATATCTGACATATCTATTTTATCTAATTCTTCCAAACCTTCATGAGCATCATCACAAGCAATCATTAAAGTTTTACTGCGCTCATCAAATACGATAAGTTCTTTTTCAGTATTAACTATAATCCTGCCTGTTCCGCGATCAATAACATGTTTGAAATTTAAATTCTCAATTAAATTAATATCCATTACAAATAATCCCTTACATTAAGAGTTTCACCGCTACGCGTTTCTTCATCTATTATTCCTGGAACAAGCTCAGTTACATATGCATCACCAGTAACAGGATCTATATAATAACGAATCTGAGCAGCCGTGTATGACCTGAAATAAACAACTATCTGACCAGATTCATTAGTTGATACATCCCATTCAATAGTGTATTCTCCAGATTTTTCCATATTTTCAAGTTCTGGATTATTCTTGTAATTATACTTTTTTATAGCAAGAAGAGCTTGCTCATTTGTAAGCTTATTATTAACATCGGAACTTTTCTCAGTATTATTAGTATCAGAACTGTTTTCGTTATCCTTAGAAGAAGTATTTTCTTCTTTTTGAGACATTTGATTTGATACTGATGTTTCCCCTGACTGCGCGGTTTTATCTTCTTTTACCGTTTGTTCTGACGATGATACTTGTTCTGAATCTTTTGCTTTTTTTACTTGGTCTGATTTTTCTGTTTCTACTGACAAAACTGTTTGTCCTGTAACTCCTACATCAACCTTTGGAGTACTGCACGCTAATGCATTGATAGAAAACAATGCTACTAATGCTAAAAAAACTCTTTTTTTCATCTTATTATCCCGTTTTTCTAAAAAACATTCTACTGATATTCATAATTTTCATCCACACAGATGTTTTATCAGTGAAAGCCTCACATATAAAATATTACGAATTAACTCCTCCTAACAAGTTTATAACATCTTACACAAAAAAACATCCCCCCTTGTTTTGTATTGCTTTATAAATCAATACTTTTTTACAAAGAAGGATGTTCTTTAATTTGAATTCTCGCCAGGATTATGGCTAATCATCAGCTTGAATTCAAGCAATCTTCCATTTTTCTGATTGAAGCTGTACAGAGATCATATGCTTATATATTCCATCTGTCTCTTTTAGTTTTGCCGGTGTGTCAGATTCGGCAACTGTGCCGTCTTTTAGCACTACAATCTTATCAGCACCATCAACTGTACGCATTCTATGTGCGATTATCAGAACTGTCTTATCTTTTATCAAATCGCTTATTGCTTCCTGAATCAGTGATTCGTTATCAACATCAAGAGATGCTGTGGCTTCATCCATAAGAATTATTGGAGCATTCTTAAGGAAAGCTCTGGCAATTGATATTCTCTGTCTTTCACCACCTGAAAGTTCTGATCCGTTCTCGCCTATAAGTGTATTATATCCTTCAGGAAGTCTATTAATAAACTCATCACAGTGAGCAAGCTTTGCAGCAGATATTACTTCCTCATCTGTAGCCTCTTTTCTACCTATTCTGATGTTCTCAAGAACTGAGTTATTAAACAAAGTTACATCCTGGAAAACAATAGAATACATGGACAGAAGCATCTCAGGATCAATTTTGGATATATCCATTCCACCAACTGTAATAAGCCCTTCATCAATATCCCAAAATCTGGCAGCAAGCCTTGAAACCGTGGTCTTACCACCACCAGAAGGTCCAATCAAAGCTGTAACCTCGCCCTGTTTTGCTACAAAGCTGACGTCTTTAAGAACAGTTTCACCGCTCACATAAGAGAACTTAACATTTTTGAACTCAATATCATATCCATTGTTAGTCAAAGTCTGTGTTCCTGTCTGCTCACTGTGTGAAAGAATCTCATCCATTCTCTCGCACTGAGTATCAGTAATTATAAGCGCTGAGAAATTCTGAAGTGCAATCTGTAATGGTTCATACATTCTTGATACTACAAGAAGATACATGAAAAAAGTTATAACATTTATCTCATTTTTCATCAAAAGAGTTGAACCTGTTACTGCAACAGTACCAATTCCAAATTTAAGAATCATCTGGGCACTGCTTACAAAAACAGCATTTAGAAGTTCAGCAGAAACACTATGATTCTCAACTGCCTTGATTTTCTTATTAAGTTCCTCCATATAAGTATCCTGCGCATTGTAAGACTTTAAATCTCTCAAAGTTTCTAGCGCTTCCTGGATACCATCACTGCAGGCAATTCTATATTTATTGCCTTTTCTGTTAATTGCATGAATAATATTTTTAGATGAAAAAACTATAAAAAAAGCTACCGGGAGCACCCATACTGCTGCAAGAGCCATTCTAACATCGTAGAAAAAAAGACTAATCACTACAAGTGTTGTAGAAATAAATGCACCTACAAGTTCAGGAAGCCAGTGAGATGAAGCTGTTTCAATAGTCGCACAGTCTGACATAATGGTACTTGTAAGATCTGCGAGATCTTTTTTTCCAAAAAATGAAAGAGGAATTTTACGAAGCTTTTCTGCGAGGCAGCGTCTTCTTACACCGCTTTCAATATATGTAGAAAAGAATGTTGCGTTATACTGCAAAAACTCAGTAAACGCAAGAAGTGCAAGACATATGATAGTGCCTGCAATGTATAGTATTGTATGCTTATGCGGTATTTTTCCATTTAATAAATCACCTGTCAGCATGAATAACAATCCAACCGGCAGCATTTGAGCCAAATTTGCCAGTGTACAGGCTGCAAAAGCCTTGAACATATCTTTTGCACCTTGCTCTGAAAGCGCGTATTTATGCTGTAATTTTTCTTTTAATTTCATGCACTTTTACCTACTTTCCAATTAACAGATTTCTGATATTCATTCCACATATGACTATAAATTCCGTCTTGAGTAAGCAGAGTCTGATGTTTTCCAGACTCAACTATCTTTCCATCACACAAAACATATATCTTATCAGTATCAACAACAGTAGATAAACGATGAGCAATCATGATTACCGTCTTATCTTTTGACAGGTTTTCAAAAGCTTTTTGAACCTTTGCTTCATTATCAGGATCAGCAAACGCAGTCGCTTCGTCCAGAATAAGGATAGGCGCATTTTTGAGGAACGCTCTTGCAATAGAAATTCTCTGTGCTTCACCACTTGATACGTAAGTCCCTTTGCTTCCTATTATTGTATTGGCACCATTTGGAAGTTTCTGGATAATATCCCAGCACATAGCATCTTTTAAAGCCTTTATAACTTCTTCATCTGTAGCTTCTGGTCTACCCATTCTGACATTCTCTAGTATTGACATCTTTAATAGCTTACTATCCTGGAATACATAAGATACAGTCTTCATAAGTTCTGAAGACGATATATCTTTAACATCAACTCCGCCAATTTTGATACTACCCTCTTTTACATCCCAAAATCTCGTAATAAGGGATGTAAGTGTTGTCTTACCACCTCCGGAAGGGCCAACGAAAGCTACATGTTCTCCAGGCTTTATTTCAAGTGACACACCATCGAGCGCATTTTTCTTTTTCTCATCATATGAAAAAGAAGCATTTTCAATAACTATTCCACTATTATTAGGTTTTTTAGGATTTTTTGCCTCTTTAAGTGGCTCAACATTTAGCAAAACATCCATTCTGTTAAGGGCATCTTTAACCAGCATCTGACTTTCGCCTGCATATGCGATTTTCATTAAAGTGACCGTCAGAATAGGTGTAATAATAATGTAGAAAAGAATATTGTAAAGAAATTCGTTCTCAACACCGTTTTTTGTAAAAAAGAATCCACAGGCAACAAGAGCTGCAAACACACCATTGGCAGCAGTAGTAAAACCTACCATAGGCATTCTCATTGTTATTGTATAAGCAATAGTCCATTTTTCATACTTATCTATTGCATTCTTGAACCTTTTAAAAGAAAAAACAGACTGACCAAAAGTCTTTACTACCGGAATTCCTCTTACATATTCAACCGCCTCAGAAGACATTTCATCAAGAGCATTCTGGTACTCTTTCATATCAGCCTGCATCTTAGATCCCATCATGCCGCCCATCATCAAAAATGCAATAACAGCAGGAATAAGGCATATAAGACCTATTCTCCAATCGAAAATAAAAAGCATCGCAAGAAGTCCTACAGGAGTTGCAAAACTTACTGCTTTGTCAGGAAGACTATGTGCAAGATAAGTTTCTGTTGCAGCACTTGACTCTGTAACTATCTTTCTTATTTTGCCGCTTCCCTCTGTTTCAATGTATCCCATAGGCAGCTTCATTATATGCTGCATCATAGCTGTTCTCAAATTAGCCTGAACTCTAAATGCTGCCAAATGAGAACACATAAGTGCTGCAATATAGATAACCATCGCCAAAAGACTCATACCTACAGCGGACCATCCATAGGACACAATATGCGTTGCTTTACTAAAATCCGTTCTTACTTCGACTACTTCTTTGATAATGCGCCATATAAAATAAAATGGCGCAAGCGCAATAAATGCACTAATCGTAGCAAGAATCCATGAACAATAAGTAAAATACTTATACCTTGAAGCATATTCCATCAGCCTTGCCACATCACTTTTTTTCTTTTCTCCCATGTTATTGTCTCCATCTGTAATTTATGTTTTTGTTTTTTCACAATTTGCCAAAAACATAGACTTGAATAGAAAATATTATCCCAGCTTAGGATATTCTAATCTTTGTTAGCGCGCACTAACTCTCATTTAGAATTATATTGCACCTATGAGTTTTTTTCAACGAAAAAATAAAAGCCGCTTACGCGACTTTTATTTTAAAGATACAGTATTACCTTCAATAACAATATTATCTAATAATGCCAAAGCTTCATCTAGCTTTGCACTTATAGTTTTACCCATGCGTGAAAAGCCAAGCTGATTTGCAACTGTCTTATATAACCCGTCTCTATCAGCTGAATAATTCTGCTTCAAAACTGTAATTAAACCTGCTGCCAATTCCTCAGCTGATATGTATTTTATATCTCGCTTATGACCTGGTATACGAAGTTCAAATTCTTTTTGCTCTATTAAATACAAAAAGCCATTTTGCCTTCTTATTCCCATTCGTTCACATCCACGCATTTCTGTATTAAACTGACGTTTAAATGCGCTTGAAACCTTTTCTTGACCATACTTAAAACAAATCTGTTTTAACAAATATTCCTCTGATACAGGCGCTTCTTTTTCCATAATAGCTTTTACAAAGCTCTGCGTGGTCGAATGAGTATAATAAAGTTCATCTACATCAGCATCTTGATATATTGGAAAAGAAAGTTTTTCCTTAAAAATTGTTTGAGTAAATGTAGTTACATTATCCTCTTCCTCTTTACTTTTTCCATCTTCGCAATATTCATTATTTGCATTTTTCTCAGAATTAATTGCCTGAATACAAGCCTTTAACAAGTTTTCCTTTTCAATTTGATTATTCCTAAACCAATCAGTAGACCAGATACGATAGAATTTCCATCCCATGTTTTCTAGAATTTCCTGACGAAGTCTGTCTCTATCACGAGCATTCTTTGAAGAATGATAAGTTGCACCATCACATTCAATCGCAAGAACATATTCCGAACTATCAGTTTTCTTAAGAGCTAAATCAATCCTAAATCCGCTACAGCCAACCTGAGTATCTACTGTAAAGCCATGATCCCGCAAGTAATCGCATACTTCCATCTCAAATTCAGAATCAAATTGATCAAAAGAATTTACAGAAATTGATCTATCAAGAGCAATCTCACCATGCTCTGCATAATCCAAATACTCTCTAAGAAGCCTTGTTCCTTATGCTCCTGTTCTTTTCAAGTCAATATCATTAGCACTCATAATGGACACAAGCTGAACATTTTCTTTTGCTCTTGTTACTGCAACATTTAGTCTACGTTCACCTCCAAGTTTATTCAACGGTCCAAAATTATACAATAACTTTCCTTGAGAATCTCTTCCATAAACAACACTAAAAATAATAGTATCTCGTTCATCTCCCTGAACAGCATCAAGATTTTTTACAAAAAATGCTTCTTTTTCGGTATCTTTGAAATACCATTCCTTAGAAAAATCATCTTTTCTTCTCTTGTCAAGTAATCTTTCAATCAGATCCATTTGTTTTTCATTAAATGCAACAACTCCAATGCTTCTTTCGGGATACTTTTCAATATTCTTATATATAAGATCAACAATAAAATCAGCTTCTGCTCTATTTGTTCTGCTATTTCTATCATAAAAACCATTCACATGATAGTAATCTACACCTATACCCTCATGATCAATTTTAGATGAAGGAAATGTTATTAATGCATTATCGTAAAAATACTTATTAGAAAACGATATTAACTGTTCATATTTACTACGGTAATGCCATTTTAACTGTATTTGAGGAAACAAACTCTTGCACATATCTAAAATAGACTCATAGCTGGAAATATCATTATCATCTTCTTCATCAGTGTTAGTCTCACCATTGTTTTTGAAAAAATCAGATGGTGGCATCTGCTTGGAATCTCCCACAACAATAATCTGTTTTCCTCTATAAATAGCGCCTATAGCATCCTGAGGAAATATCTGTGAAGCTTCATCAAATACAACTGTATCGAACTCTATGTCATTATCTCCTAATAATGTACTAACACTAAGAGGCGACATAAGGAAACAAGGTTTAATGGTCTGTATAATATTTCCTGCTTCGCCAAGAAGCTTTCGGATGTTTTTTTGTCTACTTTTCTTTTGACCTTCTCTTTTTAGAATTTCAACCTCACTTCCGCCTGCTATCATATCAAAATCCGGACGTTTTGAAGAAAGCTCTGCTTTTATCTGTGCTTTACTGATTTCAAACTGTAACTTATCTTTGTCTTTAAAACGTTTAACTACTCTGTCTTGCTCAATTCGTGTAAAAGCTCGTATTACAGGCTTTTCACAAATCATATGATTAATCCATTGATTATAAAAAAGTTTCTTATATGTAGAAACAATTTTCTTTGAATCAACTTCATTTTCAATGGCAACTATAATATATTTAAGCAGGCCTTTTTCATCTAACTGCTCAAGTAATTCACTGAAACTATTCCAATTACCTAGCGTACCATAACAATCTCTGTACTGCTGTATTTTACTAAATAAAGTTCTAATAGACATTGAATCAAATGCTACATAATCAGTATCAAAGTCATTCTGTAATTTATTTAAATTGTCCTTAGCTAAATTCACAGATTTTGTTAAGGAATTTGCATGTTTGCCAAAAGTTGTTTTTTCTAAATCAAATTCTTCATCTGACATTGACAAAATATTTCCCGAATTAGTTTTTTTATCTAAGAAGCCTTTTACTATTTTTAATTCTTCGCAAAACTTTGTATAGTCAGTATCAACATTTAATACTTTTATCTTTAAGACATCTGATATCTTATTTTTCTCTTCATCAAACTGCTCTATAAGATTCTGATAATCCATAAGCGATTTCATATATGTCTGCACCTTAGAATATCCTAATTTCATTCCTGTCTTTGATGTCAAACGTATATCTGCAATGATTCTTTTATAATCAGCACTAAACAACCGCGAAAAAAATCCAGAATAAAGCCTTATTATTTTATTGTAATAATCTTGACCATCAAGCTTATAGATGCTTTCTTCAAATACCTCGTTAATACTATCCCTTAACGGAATAATTCTTTCACTTAATTTAGCCATATTATTTAGTGTATTAAGCAACAAATCCAGCTTATCAACTATAATCATACTAGGTCTAATAAAAACAGCCTCAGAAAAAATGTTAAATATACTCACCACTTCTTCAACATCTGTCCAATGAGTAATATTAAAGCAATACTTTGATTCAATATCATCGATTTCATCAATCAAGCCTTTTAAATCTTCAAATGTCTTTTGAAGTTTTTGCTTAAACTTACTTTGTTCTTCATAAGAAAGCATGTGTTTATTATATCCATACCATACATTTTTTCGATAATCATACCCAATAGTAGGTATATACTCTTCATACTTACAAAGAAGTTCTGATGCACTCTTTAAATACTCTTCATCTTTGTCGACAATGTGTTCTAATAGAAAATCTAATTCTGGCGCATCTCTCTGAGCTGAATATGCTTCATAAAGCTGATACATAGATTTATTAATACCAGGAATAGGTTTATGTAATTCCTCTGCATATTTATCAAGCCTTTTCTGAAGATTTTCTTTTTCCCATATTTCTTCCTCAGCTTTGGGTGAAACACTACTTTTTTCTGTAATTAAAGTCTTATATAGATTATCTATAACTTTTTTCTTATTTGATTTATGGCTATGTAATTCCAGACAGAATTCTTCCAAACCAGCTTGTTTCAACTTCTCATATACAACATTAAGTGCAACAAGCTTTTCAGATACGAACAGAACCTTCTTTCCATCATACAAGCATTCTGCAATTATATTCGTTATAGTTTGAGACTTACCAGTTCCAGGAGGACCTTGTAACACAAAACTCTGTCCCGATTTAGCCATTTCAATTGCTTCTATCTGACTCGAATCAGCATCAACAACTGTATGTAAATCTATTATTCCGTTTATATCAGATTTTCTTTCAAAATCATATGAAAAACTTAGAAAATCCCTAGCTTCTCCAAGAAGCAAGCGAACATTTTCATTTCTTAGTATCTTCTTTTCATTATTGATAAAATCAAGATACATATTTATCTTCGTAAAAGCAAAAATACCAATCTGACACTCTGACGTCACCTGCCAGTGAAGTTTGGAAACCTTTTCTTGTACCTTTTCAATATATGAAGTAAGCGATTCATCTTCCTCATACTCTGGAAGCGTCAATTCATATTGTGCATTTAAATAATAACTAAACGTCGGATTGACAATAACCTCTTCATCAGTAAGCTCGATAAAGTATGGATCAACTACAGATTCATTTTTAAAAGTAATCGGAACAAGTAGTAATGGAGCTTTATTCACAACAGTTGAATCTTCTTGCTCTTTCCAATGAATGAAGCCAAATGCCATATGTGCAAAATTGTTACCAGTTTCTTCAAGACTCTCCTTGGATTTTTTATGGATTCTTTTAATAGTATCAATTGGATTTAGTGATTGAGAATAAACCAAAATCTGATTATCTTGATTAATCTTATGCGAATACAAAGCAATATATTCATTTTTTCCCAATTTATCATTATTGACTGCATCATTAGTATTATCTTCTACAAGACCTGCTACTATTTCTGTTTCATCGTCTGTATCTAAATCTTCCACCAATGGATTATAAATTTCAAACGTAGATTTGCTAATACATTTATTAAAAAAAGTTTCGCCATCTGGATAAACCACTTCGGCTCCTAACGTTTTGGAAGCTTTAAAATTTATCATATTGTTGCGCTTACTTGTATCAAGAAGTTTCTGAGCCCATTTTTCTAATTTTTCGTTATCCATATTACTACCTTACTAATCCTACTAAATCTTTATCACAAAATCATTTATAAAAAACAGTTACAATTTTCCACAACAAAAAAGCATTTGAAAAAGGTTCCCCTTAATTCAAATGCTCCTCTAACAACCTATATTTTTATCCCCATCCTTGTTGTATGTCCCATATCCGAAAAAATATATCCAAAGTTTATGCTATTTAGTTACTTTTGTCAATACATTTTATCACAAATAAAAAAACAACATATTTTTTCAAATTCTTGGTACAATATAAGTATAGTTAGACACTTCTATCAACGATCTACAATAACGCAATAATAATTGTTACTGTCTTGCGCTAAAAAACTAATAGCAATAGTTTTTTACAAAAACAAACAAACAGGAGGGTATACTAATGCAATGTGAATTTAAGGGTGGAAATTTTCCAGTAGCTGTTTGCTATCTTGGAGCTGGTCAGGCATTAAACTGTGAGTCAGGTGCAATGGCATGGATGAGTGATGGTATAAAAATGGAGACTAACACAGGTGGCGGAATAGGGAAACTGTTCGGAAGAGCCTTCACAGGTGAATCACTTTTCATGAACAGATATGTTGCAGAGCGCGGGGGAATAATTGCAATCGGAGCACATGCTCCTGGAGAAATAAGAAAGATAACTCTTTCACCGGAACATCCTATCGTAGTTCAAAAAGGATCATTCCTTGCAAAAGATGAAAGCATTGATTTATCAATTTTCTTCCAAAAAAAAATTGGAACAGGTTTATTTGGTGGAGAAGGATTTATCATGAACAAGCTTTCTGGTACAGGTGATGTTCTTCTCGAAATAGATGGTGGAGTGGTAGAATATACTCTTAATGCTGGCGAAAGACTTACTATCGATACAGGCTACCTTGTAATGATGGATGCAACATGTTCGATTGATGTTCAAATGATTAAGGGAGTTGGCAACATTCTCTTCGGCGGAGAGGGATTGTTTAATACAGTTGTATCAGGTCCTGGTAAAATAATGATACAAACTCAGCCTATGGTTCAGTTTGTATCTAAAATTGCTACTATGATTGCAGCAAGAACTCAGAAATAATGTCAAGACTCGCTCGCGAGTCTTGCGCGCCGGATTCGGGTCTGCTTCAGCAGACAAATTCCTGTCCGAATCCGTGCGCATCCTCGCGGAGCGTTTAACTCAGTCGGAGCTTGTACCCCGACTGAGTATAGTTTGTCATAACCCCCACCTACGCTAACGCTTAGAGGTGGGGGATTTCTCCGACTGAGTTAAACCACGCATTCAAACATAAAAACTGAGTATGTGAAAAAATCTCTGTAAAAACGGAATAACACTATTCGAACGAGGTCTCCTAAGGTAAAAGAAATCTTAAGGAGGCCTTTTATTATGGCAAAATAAAAGAAACCCGTACACAAAGTTCAGATGACAGACGGTAAGCGTCAGATTATCCAACAACTATTAGGTCATAAGAGTTTATCATCAGATATTTCCATTTTTATTTTCCATGCTTTTTACTGAATACAATGGCCCGTTGAACATTTTGGGATAACTATTTAGTTGCTCTTTCCAATACTTGGACACCATAGTTTCCAGCTCATCTGGCAAATCGCGTTTATCCTCAACTTCATAAAGTATCGTTTCAATCTTAGTAACAGTACACATTTTTTAACAAACCTTTCATCAGAGATGCTGGAATTTAATACATACAAGAAGATATTTTATCACCCCATCTTCTACAGTATAAACTATTGCTCCACAAGATTTTTCAGACATATCACCTGCATCAATCTCTTTCGTAAACATTTACTTTATGCGCTTTCCTTTATGTAGTACTTTGCCTGAGCTTCAAACATTTCTGCGTAAATTCCAGAAGGAATGCTTATAAGCTCATCATGTGTTCCATATTCTGCTATGTGACCTTCGAAGAATACTGCAATCTTGTCACAGAATTTGCAACTTGATAGCCTATGAGAAATATAAACAGCAGTCTTTCCACCTACAAGAGTATGGAACTGTTTATATACCTCATACTCAGCCAGCGGATCAAGCGCAGCTGTAGGCTCATCAAGGATAACGATTGGAGATTCCTTGAAAAGTGCTCTTGAAATAGCAATTTTCTGCTGTTCTCCACCTGAAGGCTCTATGCCTTTTTCATCGAAATATTTAAAAATATTAGTATCAAAGCCCTTATCAAGTTTTCCTAATAGATCTTGCAGGCCAACAATATCTGTATATTTAGAAATTTTTGCGTTACCAGCCTTATCAAATGCAATATTCTCGCCCATGCTAAAAGCAAAGAGCTTGAAATCCTGAAAAACAGGCGCTATCTGCTGCATATATTCTTTGTAATCGTATTCCTTGATGTTTACACCATCCACAAGGATTTCTCCCTCAGTCGGGTCATAGAGTCTGCACAAAAGCTTTATAAATGTGGTTTTTCCTGCACCGTTAAGACCAACTATTGACAGGTGTTCGCCGGGTCTTATTTTTATGCTGATATCATCAAGTATTTTCCTGTCTGTTTTTGGATATGCAAAAGAGACATGTCTAAATTCAATCTCATGATCTTTTTTCTCAATATGCTTATCACCCTTAGGAAGCGCAGCAGGATAATCCATGAAAACAACGTATTCATAAGCATAATTGCATCTCTTAACAAGCTCTGTAATATTCCATACAAGATTAAACAGTGTATTTTCAAGAGAACCCTCTGCTGCAATAAGCTGAGTGAATATACCTATTCCGAAAGCTCCACTTATCGCAAGAAGTGCAACATAAAAGTATGTAAACATTGACTCTGCAAATACTGCAATTTCAAGTAAAAAGCTGTATGGAAGCTCCTTATCAGCTTGCCATTTCCACATATCTATAGTTTTCTTCGTATTTCCTTCCCAGGCTCTCAGCATCAGATTTTTGGCATCATACAGCCTTATATCTTTTCCATATCGGGAATCTACCACTTCCCAGGCAAAGTATCCAAACATGTTATTAAACTTGGAAAGTTTATTAAATGTAGTTACCGCAAATTTGTTGATCTTGGTTGTAAGTGCAAAATGAAATACAGCATATATAGCCAGCATCAACAGAAGGATAGGCGCGTGCAGGATTATAACAGTGACAAGACCTGCCATTTTGATGATGTTCCCGACAAACATAAATACCTGCTCCGCTACACCATAGACTCCCTCTGAGTACCAGCTCATACCGGTCTTGGCTTTCTGCAGCTGATCAAGTGCTTCCTTATCTTCAGTAAGCTGGAAATCAAGTTCCATAGTTTGTTTGCCCAAAAGAACGTCAAAATAGCATGAAAGTCTTTCCTGATATTTGCCAAGAACCGCATTACTTTTTTCAATCAGCATTGCTGCGATAAATTCGCCAATTATAAGAGCTGCTGCGTAGAATATCAGTTTCTTAAGATCTCGCTCTCCTACAATCTCATCTACTATCATGGGCGAGATCATTATGGCAATAAACGGCTGAGCAATGGAAATAGCAGTCTTAATGCTCTCCCATACAAAGAAAAGCGGATATTTTCTGGCGGCAGTACCAAATAAAACACGTATAACAGAATTTATTTTCCTTAGTGTGGTTTCTTTTTTCTTATCAGCCAACTTTTTCCACCTCACTTTCTGCAGCCTCACCTTCACGATAATAATGAGCCTGGACATTAAACATTTCTGCATATTTTCCATTTTGCTCCATAAGCTCGTCATGAGTTCCAAGCTCTACCAGAGAGCCATTTTCAAACATGGCAATCCTATCACAGAACCTGGTCGATGCCAGTCTATGTGATATATATACCGCTGATTTTTTTCCTATCATTTCATCAAAACGTTCATAAAGCTTCTGCTCTGCTATAGCATCAAGTGCTGAGGTTGGCTCATCTAGAACTACAAATTTGCCGCCCTTATAAAGAGCTCTTGCCAGCGCAAGCTTTTGCCTTTCACCTCCAGACATATCAATGCCATCATCTTCCATGATATTTGTAAGAGGCGTATCGATACCCTTTACCAGGGATGCAATCTTTTCTTCCAGCCCTGCTTCTATTGCGCAATTTAAAGCCTTTTCCTTATCAAGGTCATCGCCGCTTAGCATAGCAATATTTTCCGCTATATTAAAAGCAAATATTTCAATGTTTTGGAAAACAGGTGCAAACAGTTTGTAATAATCTTCTCTTTTGAATTTTCTAATGTCTATGCCATTAAGAGTAATGCTGCCTTCTGTCGGTTCATACAATCTTAAAAGGAGCTTTATCATAGTGGTCTTGCCTGCCCCGTTAAGACCGACAACTGCAAGCTTTTCTCCGGCATTTATCTTCAAATTCAGGTTCTTTAATGAGTAATTGTCTGCTTTATAATACTTGTAGGAGACATTTTTAAATTCAATCTCGTAGTTATCTGCCTCAGGAATAGGAATACACATGCTTTCATCCATATCAAGATCAAGAGATAAAAATGACCTGAAGTCATCAACCTCGAGAGAAGCTTTTTTATAATCGCCAAATCTCTGCAAGAAATTTAATAGCGCAGAGGAAAAAGCCATTGCCAGCGATAAGAACATAGTAAAATCAGAAATTGAGAGGTTCTTTTTAAACACAGCCACAAAAAGAGTTGCATAAATAAGCCCCTTTATAATGACATAAGCTATCTGAACAACAAAGGCATGCTTATACCACAGATCGCGGTGAAGATCCATTTTTTCAATTGTTTCTTTATTTACTTCTTCCTGTTTACCGGACAAAAAATCGCTAAGTCCAAAGAGTCTTATATCCTTGGCAAAGTCAAAATCCTGAGTAATCCTGGTCATATATTCTGATTTGCGGGATGCGGGAGACATCTTATCCCACACCTCTTCTTTATCAACCCTGACTATTTTTCTGTAATAAAGAAACTGTAATAGTCCAAGAATGATAAGCGCAATGATCAGTCTGTAATCAAGAATCAGAATAGCAGCAAAAGTGACAACAAGTGTAAAGGCACTTGTTAAAACCTGCCTCATTAGTTGCATCATGCCCTGTACACCGTTGTTATCAGAATTAGTTGCCCTCATGGCACGATCAGCAATATCAAGTACATCCGGTCTCTCAACTAGTTCAAATCGCAGAGTTAATACCTTCGCAATCCTCTCTGTGAGCATATTCATACGAATGAGTATGAGGTTGTACCAGACTCTGTTATCAGACAAAGCTCTTCCAAAATTCAAGGCAAGATTTATACTTCCTGCTATCAGCATTAGCCTTGTAAGCTGCCGTATCCCTTCCTGCCTGCTTAATCCAAGTTGGATAATATCAATGACGTATTTTCCAAAAATTCCCCAGAAATACGATAAGACGGAATTACATACAATTCCAAGAATAACCAAAAAGATAACACAGGGCTTATATTGCCACATTTTCTTTAGTATATAAACCGTGTTACTCCATATCCCATATTCTTTATGAAGCGGGTTATCTTTGCTTTCTTTATATTCGATTTCCATGATATCTACCTCTTTTTGTCCATAATCACAATATAGATTCCCACGGTTTTTTCCACTTTTTGCCGTTAGAAGACATATATAAATGACGTATGTTAATTATATGTTAAAAAGGAATTAGCACTCTACTCATTTTTTCATATCTTATGTTCATATTTTGCTATCTATTTTTCAAGTCGACCGCTTCTAAAAGGAGCCTCAGCATCGTGAAGCTCCTTAAAACTCATTTCATTTCCCCTCACCTTTCCATTCTATTCTATATCATCAGTTAATTAAACACGCCCCTTGATCTCATATTCTTCCAAGAGATAATCATGGATAACTTTTGAAAAAATAATCAGGCACTTATTAACCAGATGCTTTTGTTCTCCATAAAAATGCTCCAGTTTTACTATTGATTCGGTCTTATCATCATAAAAGTCTTTCAACATAGTCCACTCCTCCTCACTCAAAGATGTTTACCATAATAATCTCATCGCGATATTTACAGAAAAACTTTCACACGCTCTAAAAACTACACCGATTCTTTGATTTTTATAATGTCACATAACCTTTCTACATAAAAACACAGGTTCTTGTTTTCACTTGGAAAATCAAGAACCTGTGTTGTGTCACTCTAAATATCTACCGAAAAAGTCATATCTATAACCTCGTGTATATTCTCTCAATACCTTCTTTATCTCATCACGAAGTTTCTCCTGTGATATCATTTCATCTTGCTTTTTAACAGCACGTTTCGTTTCTTCTTTCTTAATGTCTGGTGATTTCTTTACCGCTTCATTTAACTCTTCCTTATCATTAATCTTCTCCACTTCACTACTAAGCTGGACAACGTTATGAGTCATAGCCATCATCATATTCGCCATATTACGCATTATATGTATGATGTAATCCTGATTCTCTTGAACAAAATTTCCAAGCGCTCCTTCTGTCACTCGTAAAAGCCTAACTTCATCGAATGTAATTATCGTATAAATAGCAGGCTTATGAAGAAGTATCCCAAACTCACCAAAACACATACCAGGCCCTAGTATTCCTATGAGAACTTCGTATTTTGTTCCATATCCGGTATACATTTCCACATGACCTGAGACCACTTTATACATGTCAAGATTCACTTCGCCCTCGGCCAAAATCTTAACATTTGCAGGAACAGTTATAATCTTGCTTTGATTTTTTATTGTATATGCGTCAAAAACGTTTTTTTCCATGCTAATATACCTCACAAATCTTAAATTCCGCCTCAAGTTGTTTATCGGTATATTTGCAGTTTCTATTCACTTGTATACGAATTAATCGGCAATATCTATTCGACTTATTAAATATGACTATTTCTTTGCATCATTTTTTTACTGCATTAACATCATTAAAAGGAACTTTGATAAGAGCATGACCAGAAATCTTTCACCAACCCTGAAACATTACTAGCATACGTCGGAGACCCCAAAACAATACCATCCGCATTAGAGATTTTTTGAATCACCTTATCGACATCATCATCTATGTGGCAAAAACCTGTTTTGTAACAAGAGCAACGCCCTATACAATGTTTCATCTGTATCTTACATAAATCTATAAACTCAACATGGGCTCCACTTTCTACAAGCACGTTTTCTATCATATGCAGAGCAGTTGCTGTTATCCCGTTTGTTCTAGAACTACCGTTAATAATCATTACTTTCATAGCATTATTTCTCCTACAGATAATACACACTTGTGTATCTTTTTAGTAATGATATAATCAAAAAGTATGCTGGTAAATACATAGAGAAAAAGTTACACAATCTTTATTTTATGTGTATTTTTAAAGCGATAGTAAGAACGATGAATACCAATCTCTCTGTACTTCAGTACCATCATGTAGTTTAAACAATCTGTCGGACAGCTTCTTTTTTATATAAACATCTGCTGTATGGTCATACTGCGAAGCCCTGTAGTTATTCGGAAAGTGTAGGCAATTGTCTGAGTGCCAATATCCGCACGAATTTTGCGTTTAGCTTTATCTCCTGTATTACCATATAGGGATAATAGTTTGCGATACCTCTTTGTTCGAAAAAGCTGACCATAATTCTTTCTCATAAGACCAACAAGTTCATTGCCTGCCTTGCAGATTTTATCAGAAAGGATCAAAATCTTAAGCACATCAGAATAAGGCATATCAGTCTCAGCGACTAAAATATGCCTATCAGAATTAACAATTACATCACTTCATTTTCCGGTGCATGAGCATTTCTGTTCACGGACATCGCCTTTTTCAACACATCTGGGAACAGCCCCCTAGCATCCAGCATTCCCTTCCCTATGTCATTGTTCCAGATTACAAAGAGGATGGACATGTACTCGCTCCATTTGAAAGGACGCTTCCCGCTCTCAGCCGCCTTGATCTTCGCCGCATCAACACCGGTCTTTTCCGCAAGGGCTTCCTGTGATACTTTCAGCTTCTCACGTATAGCCGGCAGCTCTGCCGCCATCCGCTCCATCAGGGCTTCCCTGTCCAGTAATTTCAGTTCGTCCAAAACATCTGCCGCCATCTACACCTCGCCTATCCTGATCTTTTCCTTCAACGAATCCGGGTACAGTCCCAGATTAGACACGATCTCTGTTGTCCGCATATTATAATGATAAAAAAAGAGAATCGACATATACTGATCCCATGTAGCTATCCTGCTCCCATTCTCCAGCTGCCGATACATCCCGACGGACACACCGAGGATATCCGCCGCTTCTTCCAGAGACAGACCAATCAATAATCTCAGTGATGTCAGATCCCTACTCAATTCTTCCGTCAGCCACTTCACATCAACACGATTGGCATAAGGAGAATCAGGACGTATCCCTAGGAAAAAATAATTAAGCACCTGCTCATCAGCCTTACCCTTCATATAGGTTTTACGCAAACGTTCAAAGACAATCTCTTTCATCCGAAATACGCTCATGATACGCTTCAGCCAGTTCTCTAGAGTCCTTGGATCTGTCTGCTCGTTACTGCTGTTCCTGATAAGCGGCTTTCCTGGCATCCTGAACTCGTCAATATAGTCGTTTAATACCGAAGGATATGATACCCTTCTGATCTGTTTCTTTCTCGGAATTTCCTCAACGATGATAATTGTTCTGTTTTCTCCATCTTCACCTCTTTTGGGATTTCGCACCCTATGTGCCGTTTCGTGAATATATATCTCATTCCTTAATGAATCTACGTCCTCACTCTTCAATGCGCATAGTTCCCCAGTCCTCATACCACAAAACAGCGAAAGCAGCGCCGCAAGCAGTTCCGGGCAATGGTTATGCTTTGCCTTGAAGCATAGCATCTCTATCTCCTGTGCCGTAAGTTCTTCGTATGATGTCCTGTCCCAGTTGATTTCAGCTTTTTCAAAGCCCACGGCAGCATTGGCGTAATTAATCACATTGCTCATGACGGCTTTAATCACCATAAGACCGCTCTTAGTCAGTGAGCGCCCACGCCTGGATGCCGACTCAGTGGCAACTTTAAGGAATCTTTTTATCTCAGCAGACGTTACATCAGACATTGGGGTATCGGCATATTCAGGGTAAATGTCACGTTCAAGCGCATCAAGATACCTGTCATATGTAGTGCTCGCAATCGTGCTTTTGGCATCCTCTAGATACTCTTCAGCCACCTGCTTAAAAGTCTTGCCTTTTAGAGGTGATGCTTCGCCATAAATCTCACGCCTAGCATTCTCCACCTTTTCCCTGACTTCAGCCTTGCTGCGGCCATAGACAGACTTATAAACAGCCTTTCCGCTATCATCTCTGCAAGTGATATATCTCGCCTCATAACGACCGTCTGATCTTTTGTAAATGTTCTCACCTTTTCTTGCCATTAATTACACTGCCCTATCTTTCGCCATGCGCTCCATCAAAGTATCACGGTCTATTGTATTTAATTCCTGCAATGCCATATCAGCCATATATCGAGTTGGTTCCTTTCTTCATTCTGACCTTCAAAGGCTCCGGAAACAGCCCAAGTGTATCCGTAACGGGAGAAGTTCTATCGTTATAATGAAAACAAAAAGCAACGCCATGTACTGATTCCTGCTGTTCTCCCTCTTGCCTGATTCCAAATTCTTATAAGTATTCCCGGATACCCCGAGCAGGTTGCTCATCTCATCTATTGTCATTTCAAGAAGCAGTCGAAGTGACGCCAAATCCCGCGACATTTCATCCATGAGCCATTCCCTATTCAATCCTTGCGGTTAGCATCTCAGATGGAAGTTCTTTTATCTTCACAAGTCCTTCCAAATGAATCAGAACCCAAACAGTCCGTATCGAAGGTGAACATATCTGCATTGGGAGAATCATCAAGTTCAAGAAACATGTATTCGATGGCATCACTTGAAAAATATCCCTCCGGTTCTGCAAAGATAATATATGGTGCTCTTGCATGTCCCATACTGACTATGCTGTCTGCAAGGTATGTAATCTGATGATCCTCTGCTGTAATCTCTGATAAAACATCCTTTGTACCATCGGTGGAATTGACATCTACTACAATCACTTCAATCTCAGAAAATGACCTGCTCCAGATAATGTCTATACATTCCCTTATGGTTTCTGAATTGTTGTGTGTGGCTATGATTACTGATACTTTTGGTTTAGTATTCATCTATTTCCCGTTTTGGTACAAAAAAAGACGTTAAACGCCTTGTAAAAAGTACACTTTTTTATATGCTTTTTGAAATATTTAAAGTATATTCCTTTTTTTGACAAAATCCTCACATAATTACATCGCTTTATTACACTAACAAGCATGATTTATATAAATCATTGTACTCTTGGGCAGTCTTTTGGTTCGCCATTCTGCTTTCCTCATCAAGCCATCCTCCATTAAACCAATGAACTGAATATGTATGATCTGTTATGTTTATATTTCCCGACATATAATCATATGGTTGGAAATAATCAGATGCATATATATTCATTCCTTGAACATTCTGCGTTGTTCCATCAAGCTTATACCCCATATCTATTGCAACTTTAGTATCATAAAATCCGCATGTATTTCTGTTTTGCTTTCCATCTTTATCGATGAAATGCAGATTCTCGCGTGCATACAAGAATCTTCTAATAGCTTTGTTTCCCTTCACAGCACCACTACATCCTCCAAAATTAATAACCTGCCATTTTTCCACTCCACAAAAGGCATCCTGAAATAGTAGTGGATCAATATTCCTCTTCAACTCAACATCTGTGTCTAAATATATCCCACCTTCATTAAATAGGATATCAAGCCTTGCATAATCCGGAACAAATCCATACGCACCGGCAGAGTAAGCCTCTCTCATATATGGATGCTTATTGAAATCATAATTATCTTCATTCCATTCTATTATCTCATAATCAGGGCAGTACTTTCTCCAAGATTCAATGCAAAGCTTTAAATTTTCTGGCATCTCCTTCTTTCCCAACCACATATAATGAAGTTTCTTCGGAATAATCTGATAATTACTCAATACCGGACTGCCACCAGAAGGTGCTAAACAAAAGTTGTGGATGCACATCATCCCTGTAATATAACAATCCATATCTTTTGTACATTTCATAGACTCAAGTTGTTCTAATACACTTGAGAATCTACTAATGTTAAGAAGAATAACCGTATTACTATCATAATTATTCAGAACCTCTGGACTAAGTATAAGTATTTTTCTGTCGAAGATATTGATTCTTGTTCCCCACTTAGAACTATCATTATCTATATAGCAGCTAACCTGGTCTAATAAACCATATTCCTTCAAAACCTGTGGCATTGTCACCTGACCGAGAACTCCAGATCCAAAAAGAACAATCTTACTACTTCTTACCTTTATTCGGTCAGCCATTTTCTTAAATATTGTACAAATATTATTCATCTAAGACTGTGGTTTTTTATCGATTTCATTCTTACTGAAACCAATTCGTCCCCCCTCCTCCTTCCTTTTCATGCGTCTAGAATATAAGAACTCCATTGTCCAACAACCAGCATTTGTACATTCCTTTATCAGCAGCCTTTTGTGCATCTGATAAAGGTTCACCACAATTATCTACTCCACAAGGCAGATAACTAGGGCTTGTTTCAAGTATCTCTGCAATTTCATTGATATGTTCCAAATATAATTTCAAAAATACAAAACCTGAGCATCACAGTTATTCCAATCATGTTGTAAAAAAGACTATTGTCTATCACAGTCTCCACCAAACTAATCCACTATGTTCCAAATCCTGAACACTATAAAGCCCCTTCACATCTAATAGCACTCTTTCAGCTGACATGTCATTCCTAAACATTTTCATCACTCCATTTAATCCGATATCCTTAAAATCTTTATGTCCCACAGCAACTATTATACAGTCAGCATCCTCGATTTCAGATGGCTCCTTAAGCTTTATACCATACTCCCTCATGGCTTCGACTTTGTTCGCCCAAGGGTCAACAACATCAGGAATGATCTTATAATCAACAAATCTCTTTACAATATCATAAACCTTGCTGTTTCTAATATCGGGGCAATTTTCCTTAAATGTCAGTCCCAAAATAACCACCTTGGATTTCCTTGGTGCTTGCCCTGCCTCGATCATCTTCTGCACTGCTGCATCAGCAACATAAGCTCCCATAGAATCATTAACGATTCGTCCATTTAATATTATTTGGCTGTGATATCCCAATTTTTCAGCCTCATATGTAAAATAGTAGGGATCCACTCCAATGCAATGACCACCGACCAAGCCAGGACGGAATCTGAGCGCATTCCATTTTGTATTCATTCCATCAACTACTTCATTGGTATCAATACCCATGCGATCGAATACCATCGCCAATTCATTCATAAAAGCAATGTTTATATCCCTCTGGCTGTTTTCCACTACCTTTATTGCCTCTGCTGTTTTTATATTCGAAACGGGATATGTACCAACCTCAATCACCAAATCATAGATGTTCTTAATGATTTCAGTAGACTCACCATCCATACCAGAAACTATCTTCTTAATATTCTCAAGTCTGTGTTCCTTGTCGCCTGGATTTATTCTCTCAGGTGAGTATCCCACCTTAAAATCAATGCCACACTTTAAGCCGGATTCTTTTTCTAAAATCGGTACGCACACATCCTCTGTAACACCGGGATATACTGTAGATTCATAAACCACTATCGACCCTCTGCTCAGATTACGACCGACAATCTCACTTGCTCCTATAACTGGTGACAGATTTGGAGTATGATCTGCATTAACAGGCGTTGGCACAGCAATTATATGAAACTTAGCTTCCTTAAGCCTCTTTTCATCAAATGTAAAATCAATCCCCGTCTTTTTGATTTCATCATCCCCAACTTCATTTGTCGGATCAATTCCTGACTTATAAAGATTAATTTTTTCATGATTAAGATCAAACCCAATCACATTCACTTTTTTTGCAAAAGAATGTGCAATAGGCATCCCTACATATCCGAGCCCCACAACTGCAATCTTCTCTTTTTTTCCAACAATATTCTCATATAAAGACATCGCTTTATTCCTCTATCCATCATGATTTATATAAATCATTGTATTCCTATACAGTCTTCTGTTTTACTTTACTGCTCACATCATCAAGCCATCCCCATAAAAACAATGAACCCATGAATTAATATGATCCTTAATATTCAGATTGCCCGACATATAATCATATGGCTCTAATTATAACTACAATTCAAACCTATTAATTTCGTCCACTATTTTCACTGATGCCTTACCATCACCAAAAGGTAGGTATCCTTTATTGATCTTTTGTTTTTCAAACAGCCTATCAACTATATTCTCAGGACTAGCTAATGAATTTCTCCCATCAACTAGAGTTTCTGGCCACACAGCAAAATTCAAAACAGTTACACACTTCTTCTCTGCAAAAAAAGCTTCTCTTTGCAGTCCTCCAGAATCAGTAACTACAGCCTTGCAGCCATTTAACAGAGCAAGACTTTCTATATATCCTACGGGTTCAATAAGTATTATTCTTTCCAATCGATTCTCTCTGACAAGCCGTTCGGCTCTTTCTTTATTTCGCGGATGAACAGGATAAATCGTATTATAACTCAAACTATTCATTGCTTTTAAAATATTAAGTAGACAATCATCATCTTTCGTATTTTCTTCTCGATGGCATGTGAGATAATAATACTCATCTTCATTAACTGATGTATATCCCCCGCTCAATTTTGGAAACTGCAAATCACTTATTCTTTTATAACCTGAATAATGGCAATAAGCATCAAACATCAAGTCTCCACTTATAATGGAACTCTTCTCTAGTCCTTCATTAATTAGTTCTTTCATGTTAAGATCCGTACAGGCAAATAAAACACTAGAAATATGATCTGTACATATCCTGTTAATTTCCTCAGGATTTGTTCTACAATGTGTTCTTGTTCCGGCTTCTACATGGTAAACCGGAATATGAAGTTTTGTAGCGGAAAGCGCACCTGCAAGCGTTGAATTGGTGTCGCCATAAACAAGAACCCCATCTGGTTTCTCCTTTAACAGTACCTCTTCTATGGCAATCATCATTTCACCCGTCATACGCGCGTGAGAACCACCTGAAATGCCAAGGTTATAATCTGGTTCAGGAATTTCCATCTCTTCAAAAAACAACTTTGACATATTATAGTCATAATGCTGTCCAGTATGCAGCAGAATTTCATTATTATGAATTCTTAAGGTTTTTGATACCATTGCTGCCTTTATAAACTGTGGCCTTGCCCCTACAACGGTAACTATCTTTTTTTCATGCATTAGAATAATTCTCCTTCATATCATTCATAACGAGCCAAAGTTGAAGATTAAACATCCTAAACAAAATAGTGGAATAATCGCCTTCCCCCTTCATGTGAGAATTATAAATACTCAATACCGTGTCTTTTGGAACAATACCTCTCTCAGAAAACTCATAAATGATTTTTTTTATTTCCTCTTTACTTTTTCCTTGCCGAAGCCATCTAGAAAAAGGAGCCGGGAATCCCATCTTATTTTTCCTTTTGTATACAGAATTAGGCAGATACTCCCTACATGCCTTTCTGACTATCCATTTTGTCCATGAATCTCTAATTTTGTACTTCCCATCCAATGCCATTGCAAACTCAACTATACGATAATCTAAAAATGGAACCCTTGACTCTATGGAAAACGCCATAGAATTTCCATCTTCATTATGTAGCAATGCAGGAATTGACTTATTTATAACATCATTGCATAATCTAGTATTGAGCTTTGAAGATAATTTTATATCTTTTCTACTATAATCTTCATGTACTCTTCCCATGAAAGAATCTGTGAACATTTTTGATGTACGTTTAATTCTAAGCTCAGCAATTCTTTGATTATTTTGAAAACGAAAGCTGTTTTTTATCCCTACCAACCTCACTATTGAATCAGTACTTATCGCTCCAATAATATCGTGCCAGTATTTGTTTACAACTGTTAAAAGCCTAATTGCCTTTAACCTTGCACACAATGTCCCTTTATCCAATAGATCATATATGTAATGCGAATAATACGGAATATATCCGGCAAAAAGTTCATCTGCTCCTTGTCCATCCAACACAACCTTAACATTACCAGATATTGAATTCATGACCATATATTGTGAAAACAAAGATGCTCCTGTAAAGGGTTGATCGTGATGATATGTGATTTTCTTAACATATTCAACAAAATCATTCTCGTATTCATCAGGTTTTATAAAATGAGCCTTAGTATTCCACTTTTTATTAACATCCGTAATGTATCTTTCTTCATTACAATCCGGATCTTCATATATAGACGAAAAAGTATGCATCTTCCTTCCATACTTCTTAGAAGCGCATCCAACGATTGCACTCGAATCAATACCTCCTGATAGACATGCACCAACCTCAACATCTGCTCTTAATCTTAATTCAACAGAGTTCTCAAAAAGCTTTTTGAACGTCTTTATAGGGTTTTTTCCCTTTATCCATTTATGTCTGAACTTTTTCTCATCAACTTCCCAATAAGGTTTAATACTACTTTCCCCATTCTGCGCGTCTATCGTCATATAATGCGCAGCCGGAAAAATCTTTATATTCTTATAAAAGCTCTTTTCATCTACATCTTCATTAAGTGTACCAGCCAAATACCTATATATACATGTTTCATTTGGTATTTTTTCATCAGGCAACAGTCCTAAAATAGCCTTCGCTTCTGATGAAAATGCAAATACATCTTCACGGTCTATATAAAATAAAGGTTTAATGCCAAATCTATCTCTACATAAAACCAATTCTTTCTTTTCGACATCATATAAACAAAATGCCCACATACCATTCAATTTGTTGAATGCGTTTCTACCCCAGTAGCGGTAGGACTCTATTATGACTTCTGTATCACTTTCAGTATTAAATACTGCCCCATGCTCTTCGAGTTCTACTCGCAACTCTTTATAATTGTAAACTTCCCCATTATAAGTAATCACAAACCGCCCATCATGACTAAGCATAGGCTGATTACTTTGTTCATTTAAATCAATAATAGAAAGTCTTCTGTGCCCTAATCCAACTAATCCATCACACCATTGACCTTCTGCATCTGGTCCACGATGTGCAAGTAAATCAGTCATTATTTTGAGCTTATCCTTATCTGGCTTATTTACATTATTCTTAGAAAAAAATCCAGCTATACCACACATTTATACGTTTTTTCCTCATCAGCATATTTTGTTTAATAAACAGATATAAAATCCACACAAAAAATCAAACAGCAAATTCTGCTTTGGTATTTCGATTCTATCTCCATTTGAATTGTAAAAAAATGCCTTCTTAAACTTTAATAATTCAAGAATACTTATCACATTTCCGTAATTGTGTCCTACAACCCCAGAAAGAGTAATATATACTTCATCAAACTTTTGATTTTTCAATTTTTTCATTACACTTATTGGCAAGTCATAGAATCCTTCATTTTTTATATCAATAAGCTTCACATAACTATACTTTGTTTTATATTTTGCATAATGGCTACTAGGTACTAAACATATAATTCTGTGATTCTTATTACACAAATCACCAATTAGATTATCAAAGGTTGCATCAACCGATGTTTTTAGAATAAGAATTTTCATTCTAATTATCCTCGTAAAACTTTATAATTCTGTATTACGCTATTATAAAAATCTATTAATCCCTCAGCCTGGCTATCCATTGTTAATCCTTTTTTCTTTAAAATCATTTCTTCAACTTTAATGCCCTTGATTTCATTAAATTGTGATAAAATATCTTTTGAAAAATCAACATAACGACCTGCTGAAAGTTTTGTCAACACACTTATCAGTGATTCTACATTGCTAGCAGCAACCGGTATGCCAGCGGCTATATATTCTTGTAGCTTATTTACAGATGCATAATCTATAATAAATCTATTATCTTCTGTAACATTATAAATACATAATCCTATGTCGTATTTTGTCATCTCCTTTATAAGTTCTCTTGTTGGGAGCTTTCCTTCATAAATTATATTCTTGTGTACATCTGAAAGCTCCCTGCATATACTTTCTGTTGAAGTTGAATAAAAATGAATTATAATGCCATTTTCGGCCATTTTTTTCCATACCTCATTAAAATATCTCAGGTTACTAGGATCGTTGGAAACGCTTCCCTCGTATACACAATGAATGCACCCATCTTGTTCACTTATCTTTGGTAGTCGCTCACACGGAATCATGTTATCTGCAATATAATTCTCAAGAACAAAAGTCCTCTCTTTACTCACATCATATTTTTTTAGAACCTTATCTCTGAATAATTTTGTTGTATAAATTACGCCATCGCTATAACTATTAGCTATAAACTCTAAATCAAGTGACTCTATTGACATACTAAGATAATCACTACTTAGATCATGACAATCATGTATTATTGGCTTATTGGAGTTTTGAAGAATCACTGTTAAGATATCTGGTTCATTCGAACAATGTATTATGTCAAAGTCCGAACCATTTACAAATCTTAAAATCGCATCCATTGTAGAAAAGGAAAATAAGCCATCATAAATTGAAGCATACTCTGGATAAAGAACTTCAGGTGACATCAATGTATAAAGAAGATATACACTAAATCCTTTATGCTTCATCATTTCAGCTATCTTATTGGTCCTAATACACGGTGTATTTTGAACAAATAAAATGCTTTTCCTATCATTCGTTTTCTTAAAAAAGCAGATCTCGTTCAATTCCACAGGCATCATCGTCACATTTTCATCTGTGTGATATAAAAAACCTTCCAACATAACATAATAATTTTTAACACCAACAAAACCAAGCTGCAAACCAATTGCGTGGTATGCCTTTGAAACAATAATAATTGTATAATCGCTTATATTTATTTCCTTAAATTGTTCAAAAGATAATACTTCTACACCCTCAACATATTTCCCGGCTATACGATCATCATTATCAACAAAGTATGCTATATGAAACTTATTACTCAACTGATGAAATGCACATCTTCCATAATAACCAGCACCAAATAGAATTATTCGTTTAAATATCATTAATAATCTCCAATCCGCTCGCAAATATTATTATATATCATAGCTTTACCATTTTATTCTTGATGCTTATCTTTATACTTTTGAAATAAATCAAATATATTCACTTCTATTTCTTTCGGCATTCTTTTATGAACGATAGAATCGCCTGGAAGTATATTTATACATTCTTGTTGTTTGTATCTTTCAATCGCATCAACCAACATTGATATTTCATTCTCATATACACGCTGAGCCACGGAATGAAATGTGTCATATTTCAATATTGGGATTTTTCTTCTCTCAATCACCAATCCAGCATCAACATATTCACCAACTATGTGGGTTGTAGCACCAATTGGTTGATCTTCGACGATAGCCCACTTAAACGAATCTAATCCTCTACAGTTCGGTATATATCCCGGATGTGAATTTATTATTGTATGCTCACGCACAAAATCATTTGGAATAATATTTGCTCCTGCGATCAGACAAATTCTATCAATCTCTACAATCGCACAATTAATATCTGTTTCTTCGTATTTATATCCCAAATTTTTACAAACATCAGTTATTTCCAGGATATTGTAAGTCATCGCTGGGCGATGACTTACAAGAGGATAGTTCTTTTTTTGATATGTCATAGGGATAGCATATACTTTTACATCAGAATAGCCTTTAGCTTTTAATAGGCTCAGGACATCATATGTGTTTTCTATGTTTTATCGGATATGTCAATACACCAATCTTAACTTCTGTAAGCTTACACCTTACCTCGTTTTATTCCGTTTATAATTAATACAATTCTTATAAAAATCAGCAAGTTTCTTCACTTTCACTTCAAGAACAAGTCCATTCTTCTCTAAGTTGTCATCATCGATACAAATCTTACTAATCCTGCTCAATTGACTATGGATATCATCATTAAAATCTATAAGATCACCTACACGATATCTTTTAACAAAATCGATTTGGCTTTGTATGTTGTTTCCTACTGCAACCGGCAATCCTGCATTTATATATTCCTGTATCTTATTTGGAAAGCTCGATTCTAAGTATTTCTTATTTTCAAATGTAACATTCAATATGGATAAACCCACATCATACCTACTCATTTCATTAGCCAAATCTTTAGATGTCATGTTTCCTTCATAATGAATATAAGGACTTAAGCTTTCTAAATATTTACAATATTCAAAGTCGCAATTAGTATAAAAATGAATATTAACATTACATTTTGCAATTTTTTGCCATATTTCTTCGAAAAATCTATGGCTATCTTTGTTTTTTACAACACCACCCTCATATACAGCATGTAATTTTCCATCCTTACTACTAAGTTTTTCAAACCTGCAACTTGGCTTCAGTTCTTTTGATATTAAATTTTCTAATACAAAAGTCCTTTCATATGCGTTTTTGAACATTTTTAGTGCGATTTCTCTAACTTCATTAGAGGAGTATATGACCCCATCCAAGTATTTGTTTGCTATATACTCCATCACCAATTCTTCAGGAGTCATAGATTTATATAGACTGCTTAAGTCATGACAATCATGCACAACCGCCACACTAGATTTGTTTAACGCCGCTGACAGATAATCTGGTTCATTCGAACTATGGATTAAATCAAAATTACACGAGTTTGTTAGAGATATTAAATCATTGCTCGAATGTATCGGAATAATTCTTTTATAAACAGATGCATACTCCTTAAATCGCTCAATAGGCGTATTATATGTATATGCCAAATATACATTATATCCACAATCACTCATCCCTTTTGCTATTTTATGAGTTCTAATACACGCCTCATTTTGCACATACAGTATATTCATTGTATCCGTACTTAAGATATATGGAGAGTAATATCCAACATATGGTTTTAAACCATCCCTTCTATTATACTCATACAAATATCCGCCCTTCCAAACTGATATATCTCTTATTCCTTCTCGCTGTAACTGTTCTATAATATCTATACTTTTCCTAATATCATCTATTGCAACAATAATGCACGTATCTTTCATTCTCTGAATATGTACAATATCTTTTGGTGGAATAATTGTTATTCCATGAACGGTCTTTCCCCAAAGCTCTTTATTATTATCTGAATAAGCTATAATGTTAAAGGTATCTGTGATTTTTAAATACAAATTGTCCTTTCCAATATTGCCACATCCAAAAATAATACACCTCTTCATTTTATCTCCTAATTAGTACTCCATACTTTCCTTTACCTTTTCCGGGACAACCTGTACAAAAATCATCCTCTAACTTGTAATTTCTAAAATTTTCTCTAGCTTTATTCATCTCTTTATTATTTTTCCACACAGTGAGGATATCATCTTTATATATACTTGCTATGCCATGTATTCCAGCTACACCACATGAACATTTAAGTAGAGATCCATTATAGTCGATAGCTATTCTATCAAATAGATTCAAGCAAAACCTTTTAGATTTAGGCCATTCAACATCTATTATTTCCCATCCTTCTAATTCAATTTTCTTACCATACCAAAAAGTTTTTTGACTAGCTATTTTGCATCCTTTAAATTCTTTCAATAAATACTCCGGTAACTCATTATATTTTGAATCAATTACGTAATTATTTTCTTCTATGTATGTTTTTTCTGTAGGATAGCAATTTGTGATAATTAGCTCTATATTTTGTCCTTTAAATGCTTCAATAGCCTTCATTATATTTCTTTTAACAACATCAAATTTGGAACCCACTCTGTATTTATCATTTTCTTCAGAATTCTTTCCGTCCAATGAGATTTCCACTACAATTTTTGGTACATTCAAATTAGTAATTTTACAAATGTTTTCGTCGTTTAAGAGCATTCCGTTTGTATATATTATTACTTCATCAATATTTGTCTTTTGCAATATCTTCGAAAGCATTTCTGACCATTCCTTATTTAAGAATATTTCTCCTGGTCCAGTTGTATCTATAGTCTTTATCGTACCAATTTTACAAATTAACTCGATTATTCTATCTATGGTTTCCCAATTCATAAAACCTTTATGGTCTTTTTTTAGATTTAATTTTCCATGAAACGGACAATACACGCATTTACAATTGCAATATCCTGATAACTCGAGATTTAATATCCTTGGTATCGGATTCTCCAAGTTAACATTTCTCATATATAATTCGAATTCTATACTTTCCACAATCGAAGAGTCTTGAGAAACTACATGAATCCTACTCTCTGGAAATCCAATCATCTCTAGTTTGTTCTTTATATCATCTACATAGTTAAATACTGAAATAAGAATAGAAATGCCATCATCGTCAATATATTGTGACAAAATATCTGGGGACACTACTTCGATTTTATCATTTATTTTGCCCCACCTAGACGGATCTGAATCCACAGCAAATCTTATCCTATGTCCGAAGTTTTCAATTAAATACATTGCTAAACTTCTTTTCTGTTTCCCCAAACCATATATAATCCAATCCTTCATCTTTATTCCTTTTCAGCTTTTCACTTTATTTCACAAATATTGTCATTTTCCATGACAGAACTATGGATACATACATTCTTAATAATTTCCTCACCCACTAATTCAAAGAAATAAGCACTTTATATTTCAAATGTAACTATACCTAAAGTAGATTTGTGGTTGAATTTTATATATAGATGAACCATCCATACTATCACATACAAAAGAATTTTTTTGCTTCTACACATCTATTATATTGTTTACACTTATTACATTTCTCCTCATCTATGATCCTATATCCATACTCGCACACTAATCCTATTTCCTTAGCAGGTACTCCTGCAACTAATGTATAATCTGGAACATCTTTTGTTACAACAGCACCTGCAGCTACCATAGCATATCTCCCAATCGTATGACCACAAACAATGGTAGCATTTGCTCCAATACTCGCTCCTTCTTTAACCAAAGTTTTTTTATAATGATCCTCTCCTTTTGGATACTTCGCTCTTGGAGTTAAATCATTTGTAAAAACACACGATGGACCACAAAAAACATAATCTTCGAGCTCTACACCGTCATATAAACTGACATTATTTTGTATCTTTACCCAATTTCCAACAATTACTCTATTAGATATGTTTACATTTTGGCCTATATTACAGTTGCTTCCAATTTTAGCCCCTTTCTGTATATGACAGAAATGCCAGATTTTTGTACCTTCTCCAATTTCAACATTTTCATCCAAATAACTACTTTCATGTACAAATATGTTGTTTTCCATTCTCTATCTATGCCTCTATACGCTACTCAAATACTTTTTAACATTGCAACATACTATATCAATCTCGTCATCCTGCATATAAGGATGGAACGGAAGGCTTAAAACGGTCTCACACAATTGTTTCGTATTTGAGAACATATCATCATTACACTCATATCCATTCTTCTCAAATGCACCTTGCCTGTGCATTGGTTTCTGGTAATAAACCATGGATGGGATGCCACACTCGCTAAGATATTCCTGTAATCCATCTCTTGTTTCTTGGTTCGTCAGCTGAATAGTATATTGTGCCCAGCTGGATGTATAGAGATTAAGCACTACTGGTGTGTTCACTACCTCTTTTAATTCCTCACTATACTTAAAAGCAATACTATTAGCATTCTCCACTTCCTCTGCCATAAACACGGGAAGTTTAGCCAATAGCACCGCCGCCTGAATAGAATCCAGCCTTGAATTCATTCCAATTCGAACATTATCGTATTTATTTATTCCTTTTCCGTGAACCTTATATGATCGTAACAGCTCTGCCAATTCATCATTATCTGTGAAAATCGCTCCGCCATCTCCATAGCATCCTAAAGGCTTTGCCGGGAAGAAACTGGTAGTTGATATATCTCCAAACGAACATGTCTTCTTGTCGTTTATTCTCCCACCAAATCCCTGAGCTCCATCTTCAAGTACAAACAATCCCTCTTTATCAGCAACCCTTCTGATTTCATCATACTCAGCAGGTTGTCCGAACAAATCGACAGGAATAACGACTCTCGGATTCAGTTTTCCTTGCTCTTTAACATTTAAAATCTGCTCTTCGAGGGAATTGATATCAATATTAAAAGTATCTGTCCTAACATCTACAAATACCGGTGTTGCTCCAACAGCCGATACAACCTCCCCTGTTGAGAAGAATGTAAAATCCGGCAAAAAAACAGCATCACCTTCACTAATCCCCCATGCCATCAAAGCAAGCTGCAGTGCATCCGTTCCATTAGCACAAGTGATGCAATGCTTTACATTCACATAGGCTGCCAAATCATGCTCAAGATGACTGACCATTTCACCGCCAATAAATGAAGTGCTGTTGATAACACTCTGTATATTTTTATCAATATCACTTTTTAAATATTCATATTGTCTTTTGAGATCTCTGAACTCCATTCTCAGTTACCAAACCTTCCAATGAAATCAGTTGTTGCGCATTCTTCCAACGGGAATTTCACTGGCATTCCCGTTGCTGCCGATTTATAGATTCCAAGAACAAGCTCAAGTGCTTTCTTTCCTTCAACAGCATTAACATAAGGCTGTCTATCCTGCTTTATAGCGTGAATAACATCCGCATACAATGGTTTATGTCCAAATCCGTAAACTGAAGGAGGATTCTCATGAAATCTTTCTTTAATTGTTGCGGGGTCATCAAGCATATCAGAAAAATTCCACTCTTCAATCACATTAACGGACTGTCCGCCGGCTTTCACTGTCCCTTTTTCACCAAATATGTATAGCGTTTCTTCCAAATTCTTCGGATAAACATCAGTTGTTCCTTCCACTATTCCGTAGCTCCCATTCTTAAACTTAATAAGTGCTATTCCTAAATCCTCTGCTTGAATATATGGATGATTAAGCTGATCTGTCATTCCTACCACTTCAACAATATCACTCCCCATCATCCATCTTAGTAAGTCAATATTATGGATACATTGATTCATCAATGCCCCACCATCCTGCTCCCAGGTTCCTCTCCAAGCTGCACGATCATAATATTCATGATCTCTGCACCAGCGTATATGAGCCGTTCCATAGAAAAGACGTCCAAACCTATTCATATCAATAGCTTCACGAATAATCTGCACTGATCTATTGAATCTGTTTTGATGGCATGCACATACTTTGACATGCTCTTTTACGGCAGCTTTTATGATATCGTCTGCATCTTTAATAGATAACGCTATAGGTTTTTCTATTATGCAATTTACCCCTCTTTTTATACAGTCAAGTGCGATAGCCGCATGTTTTCCACTCTCCGTACAAATTGCTACCAGATCTGGTTTTTCAGTTTCAAGCAATTGAATGTAATCTGTGTATCGCTTAAGTTCATTACCAAGTTTAAACTTTAATGCCTTGTCTTCCATACAGGATTCATCAATGTCACACATTGCCACAAAATCCAATTCATTTGCCTGTGCCGCTGCTATATGATTTGGAGATATTCTTCCACATCCTATCAATGCATATTTCATATTATTTTCCCTCCCGAGAAATGTCATTAAATACTTTAATCATATGTTTAGTTAAATTTCGGTAATCATATTTTTTGATTTCACACCCATTGGGATTGTAACTCACCACACCTTTTTCGTTCTTTTCCAAATATGCGTTCATAATAAATTGTTTTAATCCCACATAATCACTCTCGTGATGAGCTTGTTCATAGGCTACACCTATATTACACTTTCTTGTTATTTCAGCGATTTCACTCTTCTTAATATCACCTGTCACTATCGTTAAAATCGGACGCTTTGCTGACATATATTCAAAAAACTTTCCAGTAATCATTCCCTCCCTATTATTCTCATAATCATATGCCGGGCAAAGAAGCAAATCAGATTTTTGTTGAAGCTTAAGAGTGTCATATCTATCTAATTTCCCATGAGAACGTAAAATGGTTTGAAGGTTGTAATCACTCAACTGTCTTTCAAACACCTTTGAAGCTGAAGCCGTTCCTGCAAAGTGTGCTTCTATATTGTTTATATCTATTTCACCTGCATCAATTAATTCCCGTAACGCCTTAAACAAAGGCGTTAAATCTTGTATACCTCCATACATAGAACCAGTAAATGTAAGCACCAACTTATTTGAAAGCAGCTTCTCTTCCTTAATTTCATATCTATCTGCCAAATCATATCCATTGGTTATCAGATGCACCTTATCTCTATATTTCGATGATACTCTGCCACAAATTCCCTTTGAAACTCCTACAATTGCGTCTGCCTCCTTCCACACTTTCTTTTCAATCATTTTGGGAATAAAGCAAACATATTTAGGTGTGAACTTATATCTATATATAGAATCTCTTATATCGAAGATCCATTTTGTCTCTGGATGTATTTTGTGATAATACCTTCCTGCATAATAGCAAAAGGCATCCCCATATGAAGTTATCATATAGTCATATGAATCAGCCTTTTTAATCCAATTCTTAATTCCATGAAACAAATCTTTTTGTTTAAATATATTAATGATATACTCTACACTTCCAACAATTGGGTATGCTGTTTCAAATGGATAAAACTCTACATGTCCGGTTTTCGGATTTACTCGATTCCTATTGGAAAGATCAGCCATACGTTTTTGCTTTGCAGGCTCCAAGGCTTTCTTAATAAGCCGTTCAAGCTTCACGTATGTTGTTGAATTTTGTGTATATGTAATTTTTACACTTTCTGCTTCCCTAGCGAGCGTTTCATCACATGACAAACTGCTATTTTTTACAGTAAGAAAATCCACTTCATATCCATATTGACGAAGATACTTAACTATCTTTGTGGTTCGGATAGCCGCTATTGTGGAGTCAGGTGCGTAATAATTACATATGAATAAGATTCTTTTTTTATAGTCTATTTCTTGCATTGCTTCACTCATCTATCCTTTTCCACAAAAAATGAGAATCCAAGCTTTTCAAATCTGACGATGACATCTAAATGATAATCTATGCACTTTCCTACTAACACTTTTCTTGAAAATATACATCAATTACTCTATCATATATATATTGAGCAATAGTCATATTCCCTCTTTCATATACATGGCATATGTCCATATAGATACCGTCAAATTTGATGAACTGGGCAACATCATTAACTCCCCACAATACTGTTTTCATTTTTCAATCCCTTCAATACTCATAAACAAGTTTTAAGCCTACTGTTATCTTCCCAAATCAAATCATGCTTCAATAGCATTTATAAATAATTTTAAACTTACAATATTACTTTCTACTATGTAGTCATTTTGAGGTACGATTTTCCTAATGTTATCTCCTATCGCTCCTTCTAATTTTTCCTTAAAATTTGTCATCATCTTCTTTTTTAAGATATTCATGGATGAATCAAACTCAACCCAACATCCATATCCATTCATATAAGCCATAATATTCCCATTATCTCTTACAAGTACTGATGTAAATAGGGGCATTCTTAAAAAATCATAGTCATTATACAATTGACCATGTATTTTTATATCCATCGTACGAATATTAACTCTTAAAATTGAATTTGCCCATTGTGGAATTATAAAAACCTCATCAGAAACACACACAATTGCACATGCTTGAAAATTTCCTGGTATAGATACTTTATATCCATCTATATTCATACTAACTTTTCTCGTCTTACCATCACTTTCATATATTATGAATTCATTATTTTTCACTCCAACCAACGCATAATCGTTGCCTATTTTTTTTATTGTAGAAAAATGTCCACACTCACTTTCTAAATCTATGTACTCTACACTGTAATTACGTTTATTTATTTTACCTATCTTACAGCTATTTTCTGTTGGTATGTATAAGTAATCTTCATCTTGATCATATGAATCACCCCATGCAGTATCAGGGAACTCTATGCAAGGAATACTAAACGTTTCGCTATCTATATCAAAATAAACTATTCTGTGTCCCCTCACAGTATTTTTTAAATACATAGTGATTTTATTTCCGTCCAAAGCAATCATACCCACTGTGTTCATTTGAAAAGCAGAACCGAAAGGCAAAAATTTTACCGATATAATCACCATATTTTCTAATTCCATCTTAAATACAGCATTTACATAATCTGAAGTGAACCATATATACTTACCATCAGTTACACAACATCTTATTAGCAAATCTCCAAAGGTATTAAAAAATCTTGCACTCATATAGCACTCTCTTTCAAATTTTCTCGACCTGTTCAGTCATAATCCTTTTATATTTCGCTGACATTCCACTACCAATCGTATTATCTGGGACATCCTTCGTAATAACTATCCCAGTTGCTATCATTGCGTATTTCCATATTGTCCCCCCACATACAATTGTTGCATCAGCACATATTGATGTGCCTTCTTCCACCAATGTCCTCTTATAGTTCTCTCTCCCTTCCAGTAAGCTTTCCATGAGTGATTAATATTCTTTCAATTAATACCTTCTCATCTGCCTATCAAACACTTCAGATGCGGATTTTGTTTCTACAAAATGTATCTCAATATTGTTTATGTCTAGCTCCCTTACTTTTTTCAACTCACTTAGAGCTCTAAACAAATGTATAAGATTTTGTAACCCCATACACAATCAGAAATACGGGATGATAATTTCCAAAATATGTTTGTATATATGAAAAATACGCCCTATTAATGCGACTTCTATAGTGCCACTATGCAATTCGTGAGTTTATTAAAAAACGTAAATAAACTTCGGTATTAAGAATTCATCCTTATCCGTCCTCATGAAGCATTTGTAGGCATCTTCTGGTGTATACACTATCGGCTCACCTTCAACATTAAAGGACGTGTTTACCAAAACACCACATCCTGTCATTTCATTGAACTTCTCCATGATAAGATATAAATTTGGATTTCTTTTTTTATCCACAATTTGAACTCTGGCGCTGTAATCTACATGAGTTATTGCAGGAACATCCGATCTCGGAACTGACACCGACTTAAGCATGTCATTATCAAAACGTTCCAACTCATCCTCAATATCAAAAGGCAACCGCCTATCTTTAAGCACATTTCCCACTTTAAGCATTTAAGGACTATCACATGGCAAATCATAATAGTCATCTCTACGCTCATCTAATACAATTGGAGCAAAAGGTCTAAATGATTCACGATACTTAATCTTAAGATTAAGCTTTGACTGCATCTCTTCTAAACGGCTATCAGCGATAATGCTTCTGTCCCCTAAAGCTCTAGGACCAAATTCCAGTCTTCCCATCATGAGACCTATTATCTTCTCACCATTTAGTTGTTCAGCTATCTTCCCTGCCCAAGCATTCTTATCTTAAAATCTCACATACTTTGCATCGTATTTCTTAAGAATTTTTTCTATCTCAACCCCAGTAAAAGATGGTCCCAACAGGCTTCCACCCATGCTGTCAGGAAACTCTACTACACGCTTGTTCTTGAAGAACTCATAATATGTATAAAATGCGCAACCTAATGCACCTCCAGCATCATCTGAAGCTGGCTGAATCCACACATTATCAAAAATCTTTTCTTTTGATAGTTTCCCGTTAGCAACACAGTTAAGTGCTACACCACCCGCCAAAACCAAATTGTCAATGTTCTGACCATATTTTTCTTTTGCATGTTTGGCAATTCCTATAATCAACTCTTCTGTAATCTTCTGAACAGAAGCAGCGATATCCATTTCACGCCTGGTTATTCTACTTTCCGCCTGTCTCCTTGGACCATCAAACAACTCCTCAAACTTTTTATCATTTATCATCGTAGTCCCACGATAAAAATCGAAATAATACAAGTTTAAGCAAAAAAATCCATCTGCTTTGATGCTAATTACATTTTCTTTAATCTTGTCATAATATAATGGTTTCCCATACAGTGCGAGACCCATGAATTTATATTCGCCAAAATTAACTCTAAATCCGCAGAAATAGGTAAAAACTCTATAGAACATTCCGATAGAATGAGGATACTTAATCTCTTCAACTATTGTTACTTCGTTGCCATGCCCAATACCAATAGCTGTTGTGGTCCATTCACCAACTCCATCTAGCGTGAGGATACAGCTTTTTCATATGTGGTGATGGATAGAAAGCTGATGCAGCATGGGAAATATGACGTTTTGTCACTAAAAGCTTTCCATATTTTCCCAATGAACCAAGAGAATTTTTTAGTTTTTCATGAATCCACAGTTTCCATGCAAATATCATGTCGAAAGAGTTATTTAACAAACTGTCACACTCTTCTCCAAGAAAAGCCAAATTACTCATAAATATGTCTGTCATCAACAACGGATTGTCATAGTAAGCAACTGCCTCTAATTCCTCTGCAGTAATTCCAGCCTCTTTCAGACAATATTTCATAGCATTCTCTGGAATATGAGAATCATGCTTTATTCTTGTGAATTTCTCTTCCTGCGCAGCTGTGATAATCTTACCATATTGAATAAGACACGCTGCTGAATCATGATATAAACACGAAATACCAAGTATATACATGACCCTTCCCTTCTAAAATCATTAATTTCGAATTCATAAAAAACACACAAACTATCGCAGTCAATATAAATCATTTGCTGATTGTCTATGATTTAAAACATAGCTTCGCCATGATGACTTCATTCAGTCACCCTCTTGATCCACTATGTCCGCTTCTTCCCTCCATGCGCTCACAGCGACATTTCGGTCTGAAGTTTCTTAATCCCTTACAATCTTGGCCATATTCAGCCTATCGTTTTCGTCATCTGCTACCAGTTCTTGAAACGTTTTCCTTTCAAGAATCTCAAGATTTATCTCCACTTCCATGTCACGACCTAATAGCGTCATACATATCACGGCGCTTCGATGATGCCGGTCAATTTTTCGGATTTCTCCGTTGTATCCTATAAATGGTCCGGATGTGATAACCACATAATCGTCCACACGGAAACCTTCTGAATGATGAATAACGTGCTCTTCTCCGCCAAGTTTCATCAGATATTCCTGTTCTTCTGGTCGAATGGGAGTTATCATACCATCTACTTCCATAAGCTTTTGCTTGTTCTTCCGCAGTCTTCTATCAAAATCTTCAGCTATATTTTTCTCAACATCTGCGAAGATATATCCCGGAAAAAAGGGCTTTCGCTCCTTTATCCATTCCCCTTTTATCCTGTACTCTTTCTCATACTCGAATACAAAAACATTCTCACCTTTATCTGCCACTTCCCGAACAACAGTCTCTGCAACTTTGCTTTCTTTCCCTTTAAGTGCCTGTATCACATACCACATATCATCACTGTTCCAGCTAATGCCATCTGACTGTCATTATTCGTAGAAAATACCGTCTTTTTTGATAAATCCCCTCTGATACCGTTAGCTGTCCTATGCCTTTCGCAAATCTATTATTTCTTTACTATCGTCAATACGTACACAAATGTTTCTTAAATCATTATATGACGTTTTTGCCAACTCCGCAAGCAAATAATCATAAAATCAAGTAAATATGCCGAAAAATCCCATCTAACGTCCTTGATTATCCAAACAAATTACCAATGATTTGCGAAAGTTGATTGACTTCATATTTCTTCATCGGCACAATTACCCGATTTCTTTAGTGCAAATTAAAAATATTTGTAAATCAGGCTTTTCATGCGGTCGGAGAATATCAAGGTGATATGAAAATCAGTCAATTCTCCGTCAGTAGAATCGTATGATTTGCAAGCAATAAAGGAGACCAGAATATGGCAAGAAAAGGTGAAAACATCTACAAAAGAAAGGATGGACGTTGGGAGGCCAGATATATTGTTGGCCGTTATGCAAACGGACGGGCAAAATACCGGTCTGTATATGCATGGAGTTACTTGGAAGTCAAGAAAAAACGTCAAGAAGAAATGCTCAAGATGGCAGATATGAACTGTGAAGGTCAGCCAAAAGCGGGAACGGTTGCATCTGTCGCTAAAGCATGGATCAGGGACAGCATCCACAAATGGAAAAATTCTACAAAATGCCGCTATCAGGAAAAGCTGGACATCTATATTCTCCCGTATTTCGGAAAGCATGAATTTTCTGATATCAGCACAGCGGAAGTTGAATCCTTTATATCTATGATTCAGACAGAAGGAATGCCAAGCAGAAAACCCGTTGGTGCAGGCACAGCAAGGTCTGTACTAACAGTTTTGAAGCAGATTCGGCTTCATGCTCTTAAAATGGATTATCAGGTACGATATAACCCGGACTGTATTGTAGTTAGAACCCAAAAGGCAGAAATAGCAGTATTTTCCGAAGCAGAGGAGAAGAAACTTGTTGCTGAATTAAAAGCAAACACTGATGAGACAGCAGCAGGATTTCTCACCTGCCTGTTTACAGGCATCCGTATAGGTGAACTCTGTGCTCTTAACTGCAACAATATAGACTTGGATGATGGAGTGATTCATATCCGTGCCACCATGCAACGCCTTCCGGATGAAAGCGGAGGAGATAAAAAAACAAAGGTTACAATTGATAAGCCGAAAAGTGAATGCTCAATTCGGGATATACCTATAAATAAGGATTTATTAGAAGTGCTCTGCAGGTTCCATAAACCCGGAACATTTCTGCTGACTGGAGATAAAGAGAAATTTATAGAGCCAAAGACTATGGAGAACCGTTTTAAGAGCATTCTTAAGAAATGCGGTCTGAAGCCAGTCGGTGTTCACAGCACCAGACATACATTTGCATCCCGGTGCATAGAGAGGGGAATGGACCCTAAGACCTTATCAGAGATCCTCGGACATGCAAATGTAGCTACCACGCTAAATACCTACGTCCATAGCAACAAGAAGAGTAAAGAAGACGGAGTAAATATGCTCTCAGATTTATTCTGCGTATAGAAAATGGTCAGAAGAGCCAGAAAAGCTTATAAATTCAGTATTTATCGACTCTGTTTATGAAAATAATAGTTTTACGAAGTCTATAAAAGAACATAAAAAGAGCAGGGCTATTATGATTATCACAAATCCCTGCTCTTGGTAGTTCACCGAAGATGGGCTGATTTATCCCCTTACTCCAATGAATCCTATGCTATTGTAAATATTAACTGCTTCCACTCCCTTACAATCTTTTTGATTGTTATACAAAATCTGCATTTCATCCACCTAAACAAGCACTCTTCCGCTTATTTACAGGCTTTTTCAACATCTCCTGTAGCAATTACTTAGACCAGATCGTTACAAAAACACTTGACCACAACACCTACTGCTGCTAAAACTAAATGAATCAATCCCTGCATGTACTCGCACTATAGATGTTAGCAAGAATCCTTTCGTTAATAAAACAGGAGACCTTGACCCCGACTACATCACCTCATTTAACATCGGAGCCATACGGAATATAATCTTCAAATGGGTTGACAAAGGAATGACCGATTCCTTAGATGATATAAAAAATACCATAGAAAAGTATCTAAGCAGGTATTAATCCCTTTTTGCTATTTGCTCCAAAAAAGATTTTGCTTCATCAACTCCGCCGCATTTTTTGAAACTTTCAGATATTCTATCTGCACATTCTTTATACTGTGGATTGCATATAATCTCAGTTAAAGAATCCAGAATATCATTTTCAGATATTGAATTAAGCCTTACTCCTGCACCTAACTCTTTTGTTCTTTTGGCCACTGCATCCTGTTCAGACGTCTGCGGAAATAGCACTAAAGGCACACCAAAATATAACCCTTCTGAAGCAGAATTCATACCGCAGTGAGTTACAAAAGCATCGGCTATAGATAAAACAGCCATTTGATCTACCGATTCATAGACTTGTATATTATCAGGAAGATTATCAAAGCGGTCATTATTTGTTCCCATAGAAATAATAATTTGCCAGTTTGTTTTGGCAAGAACTCTGATACAGTTTCGATAAAATTCTTTATTCTGGTTAACTGTACCCATTGATATGTATACTGTCTTATCTGCTATTTTTTTATAATTATTTATAATAGGTCTTATAGATGGGCCGATAAAATGATATCTGTCAGAAAATGTCTCAGCACAGGGTTGGAAATATTTAGAAGTATATACAATGGTATTGGTATCATTATCATTTTGCACAATATCTAATAAGCTATTTACCGGATATCCTTTATCCCGAAGGCGTTTCAACTGCTTATTTATACCAGGAAGTGCCATTAGCATTTTTAAAATATCCCATAAGCTTTCCTGCATATATTTAGCCGAGTATCGATTAAATGCAAACGTTGTTGTCGATGAAACATAAGGAATTTTATGTTTCATTGCCGCAAGTTTTCCCCAGAATGCCACAGAATCTGACACTATTACATCTGGATTAATCTCCTTAATCATACGAGTACTCATCTCATCTAGTGCCAGAGTAGCTGATACGAGCATCTTGGTAGCAAATACCTTGTCTTTACCAACTCTGTCAGCGTTATCCTTATCTTCCATCTCAAAATCGTATCCATCACAACCTATAAACGTTGCACCTGCACTTTCAATCTTTTCTCTGAACTCTTCAAATGAAAAATACCAGACTTTATGCCCCGCTTGTGTAAGATTTTTAACAAGTCCTAGAGTCGGATTAGTATGTCCGTGCGCCGGAATGCAAAACCATGCTATTTTCATAGTGTATTATTCCTGCCTTTCCTGTTATTTCTTTAAGTATTTCTCAAAAGCCTTATATGCATCAATATGCACGTCCTTGAAAAACAGAAAACACCAGATAATAAAAGTTGGAATTGCCATATAGGCAGTAAAAAAATAAGAAAGAAATGTTCCTATCAGCATAACTGCAGACCATACAAAACACTGATTTCTTATGTCCCTTGAAATAGCAGCTCTGTCATACATAGCCTGTTCTTTTTCTGAAAACATATTAAAACCTGCAACAAACTTCGTTGCTCTTTCCTTGAATACTCCAAACAATAATCCTATTATTGCAAATGGTACTACAAGTACTCCGCACATCCACGCTCCAATATTCATAACTTCATCCTTTCTACTATTTGTGAATCACTATAAATGTCTTGTCTTTCTCTATACTTCTTTATTTTTTTAACAAATCTAGTATAGCTGCTATTATTGGAGTTATATATGCTACAACTGCTAAGATTGTGCTAATTACTGCAATTATCTTAATAAGCATCTGACTCTTAACTGATAATTCAATATTCTTACCATCCTCTGTTTTTCTGAACGTAAATAGTTTGAAACATGCTTTGCTTATCAAGCCCCATACCCCATATAAAATTACCAATACATAATAACAAAAGACTAAACATGCTATTAAAAGCATAGCCGTCATAAATAAATAAAAGCGTACTGAAACTGTCTTATAATTGTTATAAGTATCATTATAGCGAGTAAAACACTCCATAAATAAGAGAAATGACGTTAAAAGAGCAATCATAGAAAAAGCCATATTAATAAGAAAATACGGTAACTTCTTAAATAACGATTGATTAAGCATTAATAATGGAGTCATCCCAATAGCCAAAAATATAGCCACTGTATTTGTAGTTAATTGACCGCTTTTATCTCTGCTTATCAAAAGTGAAAGTACCGAGCATACAAGAAATGCTGCAGCAATTACGACAATTATAAACTTTAGATTAGTAAAAAGATTAGTTTTAAAAAAGCTGTAAATATCTCCAGGAGAAAGATTATATGATAATTGATTTATCAGTTTTTGAGCTTCTTTTCCATCTAGTTTTGTAGTAACTACAAGTTTTCCCTTTTGAATTTCTTCATTCATAACACTATGTTTCTTAAGAAGCTGTATTATATCATCATAATCACCTTCTATACGAATATCATGATCATTGTAATTATATGTTTTGACATCTATAGATTTATTCCCTGTGCTATCATCGGTTTTAACCTCAAGGTAAAATGTTCCTTCATTATATCCATTGACTTCGATTTCTATAGCAAGATGATCCTGTACAAAATCCTTCGGTTCTAACTTTTTGACTATCTTAGTAATATATCCATATACGAATTTATCAAACTCAGTTTGAGTTGCTTCATTACCATTAGAACCTAACTGAATATTTTCTGTGTTATTATCAGGCAATACCATATCCATTTCATAGTCCTCCCATTAAATACCAATATAATTGCACTACAAAACGCAAAAAACAATTAATTATAGCTCACCAATTATTTCTCTGCTTTGAATCAAGCTTTGAATATACAGTATTTCATAATCTAACCCTCATCGCCCTTCGTAATTTATATTTAGAATCTTTAGATTTGTTATATAACAATGCAAATACTATTGTAAGCACAAATTCAAATACTATAATTGACAAATTAAGCTTTAGAGAACGATCAATCTTCAAATATTAATTCGTAATCCCACTTGCAATTGCTCAATCTTATCTCCAAGTTTCTCTTTCAATATGGCAAAGGCTCTTTCTTTGGTACAATGTCCGGTGCAGACATAATCAATTGCACTAGCTTTAATACTATCAGCAACTTCTTCAATCACTGCGTCACTTTTATTGAACAGATGGAACCCACCTATATATCCATATACTTTTTTGTCAGGAAGAGCTTTTTTAACTTCATTTATGATATTAACCACACCACCGTGAGAACAAGAATTAATAATAAGCAATCCCTTATCAGTTTCCAGAACCAGACTTTGCTCATGAGAAAAATCATCAGGCATCCAGCCTTTTTTCGTATGCCTATACATTTTTTCGTTTTTGCCTATCTTAGAAAGATTCTTTGTACTATGAGGAATTAAATATATGCCTTCACTTATCTGATAATTACCAGAAACCCTTTCGATTCTGTCATTATATTCATCGAGCATTCTTTTAGGTATTCCGATGTATTTTTTGAAAAATAAGCTTTTAACATAACAATCAGCATCCACTGTATCCCTTACATATAATTTAGCTTTTGAATTGTTATCAAGAAATGCAGGTATTCCATTTGCATGGTCATAGTGTGCATGGCTTAAAACTGCAAAATCTATCGTCTCTATGTTTTCTCCCAATTCTTTCAAGTTTTTCAAGAATAAATCTGAAGATCCTGCATCCACTAAAATATTCTTATCACCATATTTTATTAAAAGGCATAGCCCCCATTCTCCAGAAAGCGTTTCATTCGATTTATTATCTATTATTACTACTATTTCTGTTTTCATGAGCACCCCTCTATCTAATTATTATCCAAAGAATTTAAAAAAATAATAGTTTCCCTCTTCAACTACATTTTATAGATATCACTGATTTATATTATACCTAATCTATGCTATTCAAGGAATACAAAAAACAAAACCAATCTATAATATCCATATTGAAGAAGATATGCTTGTAAGGTATAATTTACAGGATATGAAAATTCTCCCACTAAAAATTTATAATTTGAAAAACTTAATAGAAAGGTGAAAGTTTCAACGTCATATGGTTAAAAAAAATAACAAAAAAACAAACATCTTAGTGATTGGAATTTTTTTACTATTTGCTTTTTCATTGATACCAATTTTATACGTATCTCAATATGATTTTGCAACAGGTGATGATTATGCATTTGGAGCATATGCACATTTGGCATTTCAGAATTCACATAGTATCATAGCCGCAATAAAAGCCTCAGCACAGCATACAGCAGATATTTACTATACTTGGCAAGGAACATGGTTATCATGTTTTTTATTTGGATTACATCCGGAAGTTTTTAATGATAGAGCTTATGTTGTGGTTCCTTGGATAATGCTATTTATAATGTCATCTTCGTTATGGCATTTTTGTAATCATTTTTTTATAAAAAATCTATGTATAGAAAAAAACACAGGTATTATTCTTACTATATTTATTCTATCTAGTATGATTCAATTGCTTCCATCTAAGCCATTCGGTATTTTTTGGTTTAATGGTGCTTTACACTATACTGTCCCGTATTCATTGATGCTTCTTTCATTAGTAAGTGCCAGTAAATATTTAAAGTCTGCCCATAAAAAAGACTTAATTATATTATCATTTCTAATGTTGGCTCTTGGAGGTATGAGTTATCCAGCTGCATTAGCAGCACCAGTAGGAATATGTTTGATACTTCTTTTTCGCCGTATTAGCCATAGAAGATATGCCCAAAAGAAAGATTGTACTTTATTAGTACCATTGATTCTAGAATTAATTGGTTTAGTAATCAGTGCATTAGCACCGGGAAATAAAGTTAGAGGCGGAGAAAAATTTGGTTTTTCTTTTTCTACTGTTATTTATACGATTTGGCAAAGTTTTGTACAATGCGTAACACATACATTGCGCTATTTAAAAGAAGAACATTTTATCATTGCTATATTATTTGCATCGGTACTTTTATTTATTTTTTTATATAAAAAGCCAGAAGAGACACCTCGAGAAAAACTTTTCAAAAATCCGCTTTTATTTATATTATTTGTTTTTTTATGGGACACATGTGTATATGCACCAGAAATATATGCAGGAGTAAGTGTAAGTGAAGGCGTGGATAATACATATTTTTTCTCTTTTGTAATTTCGATTTTTTCAATTGTAATATATACAATGGGCTGGCTAATGGAATCAACTAAAATATTGAGCAAAGAAAAATATTATATAAATTCATTTACAAAAGCAACTGCCTTTTTACTTATTTGCATAACTGTTTTTGTATGTAGACATCCCTTAAAATATTCTACAGCATATATTTGTTATGATTTTGTTACAAGTGGAAATGCTCAGGATTTTAAAAATGAATTATTATTACAACAAAAACTTTTAAGTGGTGACGAAAAAACACTAGTTTTGCCATCAACTAATGGCCGTAATGGTCCTATTATAAATATGTCAGTTACACCAGATTCTAATTCATGGAACAGTCGGGTAATAGCTAGATTTTATGGAAAAGATTCTGTAACTGGTTTAGCTGCCGATGATTGGCATAAAATATACGATTGAGTAATCTTGAAAAGCAGTATTCTTGCTAAGATTTAAGATAATCATCAGCAAGAATATTGCTTTTCAGAACAAAACATATCTGACAACAAATTTTAATTTGGTACATTTACTTGTTTTCCTGATGAAAACAAGAACCTATACTTATTGTTTTATGTAATCCGTTTTGCTGTTTGTATATTTCGTCGCAGACACGCTTTCGCTTGATTATAAACGTAATGGTACATAAGGTTCTAAAATACAGAACCTAAGTACCAACGTTTATATACAGTTCTGCTCATGAAATATTACAAGCCAGCAAAACTCATTTATCAAATATAAGTAACAATAAAGTATAGATTATTAAATTGTATTGTTAAATATTCTAAGACTACACTTCCATTTCCATAAATTCATCTATCACTTTGAGCACCGGTATTGAATACTCTTTTTCTCCAAAAAGCCACTGCTCATGCTGCATATTAAATTCCCTTATATCAGGATTATGAAAATACTTTTTATATCGTTTCAAATACTTCTCACCCATTTTATTAGCGTAGATAAAATGAGCTTTAGTATGCTCTACACTTATATCATCTTCAAGATGAGTAAGAAGATCTGAATAGTACTCATTTTTAATAGACTCCGGATTAAACTTAGAGAAACAGTTCATAAACTTCTCAGCAGTCTCTTCACTCATTTTTAAAAAATTCTTTAACTTATTCTTAGTCTTATTCCTTTTCTTATCGCTTTTGGTAAAACTTGTAAGAAGTGGTACTACCAGCATTGATTGAAGCTTTGCTGCAACTATTCCGCTTTGATCAAGGTCAGGGCTTCCAAAAATGGCATGATCAAGGTGTACTTTTTTACGCATAACAAGCTGACCTACAAAACTTGAACCAAGAGATGAACCTATCGCACCGTGAAGCCTTCCATCATGTTTCTCGATTATATACTTTTCAATCTTTTTGGTAACTGTAATCATATCTGGAAATATAACATCACTTCCATCAAAGCCATCATAGTTTACACAAATAAGATGGTACTTCTCAGATAAGTCATCAATAACAGTTCCAAAGTTAGTCTGATAGTCACAACACGTTCCTGGAAGTAGCATAAGCGTCTTTCCTGACATGTTCCCAATTTCATCAAATTGCATTTTATTAGTTCCTCTTTCTATGACATATGTACTTGTTTTTCATAACACAACCACTATGTTTCATAATACTACTTATTGTTAGTTTTGGCTAACTTTTCCATTTATTTTTTTATTTAATGTAATATCAGACTTCACCAAAAAAGCCAGTCACTTTGTCGGAGACTGGCTTTTTTTATATTCCTCAAATTTTCTCAATACTTGTATTATGGCAAAAATTTTCCTGAAGAAAGATACAATCTATAGTCCGTTTTACTATATTTTAGTTTACATGATTATCTAAATTTGCTTTTCTTACATAACAGCCATTTTCTGTTAATTCCCAAACGTGAATACCTGTATCAGATGTACTAAAGAAAAACTTCTCTCCGATTGGAATATGCATCATAGCTCCATATAGTTGGTTCACCATACCTCCATGTGTAACTAGTGCGATACAATCATCTAACTCATTCTCTGAAAGGAGCTTATCCAAAAATTTAATTGCTCTATTTCGAAATTCAACCTTTGATTCTTGATTATATACGGACTGGTCAATTGGAAGATTTTCTATGGGAGGATATAATCTATCCGCCTCTTCATAAGATAGCCCTGCCAATAACCCATTATTAAACTCCATCAAATCAGAATCATACTCAATAGACGCTCCAGTCTCTCTAGATAAGTGTTCTGCAGTCTGCGATGCTCGTTTAAGAGTACTGCAATAGATGCGATTAATATGATAATTCTCCGCAACATATTTAGCCATTGCCCTGGCTTGATTATGGCCTTTTTCCGTAAGACTAAAATCTGCTCTACCTTCGTGAACCTTGAGTATATCAGCTTCAGATTCACCATGACGAATCACTAAAATAATCATATTATTTCCTCGCAATATCTGCACTATCGTAAATTGTTTTTTTACTAGTCCTTGTAATTATGCTTCTCTAAGTTTTGTTTATTAATTTGTTCATACTCTCTTAATGCTGAATATTCTGCCCGAAGTTAAATTTGTCGACTACAACTTAACAAAAGCCTTGATTTCCTGCTCCAAAAGGCGAAATACATTGGCGACTAAATAACCATCCGCAATCGCGTGGTTTAAACGAACAGTTACAGGCATAACGAGTCTGCTGTTTTCTTCTCTGTATTTTCCCCAATTGATAATAGGAGCAAAGAATAAATGTCCATCCGGCAATTCAATATTAAGAGAATCATACGAAAGCCATGATATATAAGATGCATCGAAAAAGTTTGGATGGTTTGCCATGTCCAACCCATATTCACGAGTCTTCTTTGCTTCTTCAACATCATGTAAAGCAGCAGTGTAAAACTTCTCATAATCCTCATAATACGCTGTATATACAGGCGTACATGTTTCTGTATCTTCATGAAAAACATACTGCGTAGGATTTATCACATCATAGCAGATTAGTTCATCTGTCTGCCAAAGATATCCCATTCTGTAATCATCACGTGAATTCAAAACCTTAGAAAGAATATAAAGAAAATTGATGTAAAACTTTGTGCCATTTTTCTTAGAATATGCTACAAGTTCAGTAACATCTATTCTAGAAGTTATTGATGTTGAACATTTACAATCTTCCGAAAAGTGCCGAAACACACCTTTTCTATAGTAAGTCTCTTTATCAATTATCTTATAGTTCATTATTATCCCCCTACAATCTTCAATTTGTTACGCACAAACATAGCAATATCAATAAACACCACAATTCAAAGCTTAAATTGCATGAAATTACCATTGTGAACAAATCCATAAGCTGTATATAACTTCACACCCATGTCTGATGCGGTTATTTGAACTGTTCCACACCCATACGCTTTTGCCTCATTTATAACTCTATCAAGAAGATTTTTTGCAATTTTTTTACGTCTGTATGCAGGATCAGTATACATGCTTGATAATAATCCAATCCTGCCTGTTGGACATCCAAAGTAAGGTGGTTTCTCAACAAAAGACATACCACTAGTTCCTATGATTTTGTCTCCATCTATTGCTAACCATGAGACAAAGGTTCCATCTGCCATATGTCTGCTATAATAATCCATCAGCGCTGGTACTAAATCAATATTTTCTTTTGCACCTTCTTCTCGCAGTTGATTTATCCTCATTTTAATAAATATATCCAGTTCAGTTGCAGTAAGCTTTTTGTACTCTATTGCCATTCGAATTAACCTCCACAAACTCTATCCCTGAACGTCATTACAACAAAGGCTCTACAAACTTCAATCTGTAACGCACAAACAACTGATACTCTACATAATTTTTCACTATGGTTCATTGTAATATTTTCTTGATTTCTGAAAGTGCCTTATTTTGTACAACGTCATATTTAGAAATATCAAGACTCAGACTCTTATCGTTTTATATGTCAGTTCGAGCATTCCGATATTAAGTGCTGCAAATATCAAAAGATAAACCGGCATAATTCCAATACCTATATTCTGCTGAAGATGTCCAAACACCATTGGCATAAAGGTGCTTCCAACGTATGCAGACGCCATTTGCAAGCCTATAACTGCCGCACTATATCTTTTACCAAAATTTGTTGGTGCCATGTGCTGAATTGCCGGATATATTGGTCCCATTCCAGTTCCTATGACTACGAAACCTATAGCTGAAAGTAGATAGCCATAAGTCTTCACACAAACCATAGCTATACCTGCAACTTCCACGATTATACCGATTCTTATAAGGAGTCTGTCTCCCAGCTTATTGGAAATAAACCCTGATATTAATCTTCCCAACATAAGTCCGCCAAAAATAAGCGAACCAAACGAAGCTATAAGCTCATCGCTAAGCCCAGTCTTGGTCCCTGCAAAATAACTTGGAGTCCAAAGAAAGCATGTTGCCTCACCTGCGCAGTAAGCAAAAAATCCAATCAGTGTAAGTACAACTCCAGGAACTTTAATAGTCTGTCTTATACCTGCGCTATCAGATGTTTCTTCATCTATTTCTTCATCATTCTTCTTCCAAAGTGGCAAAGCCATAATACATACAAGCAAAATTCCTATCTGCAAATAAGCTGTCCACCTGTATCCTTCGTTCCATCTGGCATACTTTAGTGCAAGAGCCATAATTGAAGGACTTATAACAGCACCCACTCCATAAAAACAATGAAGGAAATTCATAACGGATCCAGAATAATTATTAGCTACATAATGGTTAACTGATGCATCGATTGCACCTGCCCCGAGTCCATAGGGAACTGCAAATAAAAAGAGCATTGCATACTGACTTGAAATTGAAAATCCTAACAAACCAAACACTGTAAGCATTATAGAAAATATAACTATCCACTTTGTATGGAAACGTTTAATGATTCTCGGACTAAAAAGTGCTGAAATGATAGTCATAAAGGATATTGTCATTGACACATATCCTGCGTAAGACGACGGAACATTAAATACCATCTGCATCTTAGGCCACCCCGAACCAAGAAGAGAATCCGGAAGTCCCAAACTAATAAATATTAGATAAATAACAGCAAGTAACAAAGAAAACATTCCCCTCCATTTCCTTTCTTCCGTTCTTGTAAAACGAAAATAAAGCCATAAATACTAACATAACTTTTAACAAAGTTCTTTATCATTTTTCAGAAATATACGCATAAAATTCTTTTTCATCGCCGCAAAATACATTCATATCAATATATCGTTCAGTTCCTGAATACCCTGACAGCACATGTCTGTTAGAATACTGCCAAAAAGTCCAGTTAAGTGACGAATCCGGCTTACCATATACATCTCTAATCCACAAGTCATAGTCACTAAACTTATTTTTTAGTACATCCCACCACTCATTAGTAGTATATATAACGGGTTTAACCTTGTAAAAAGACTCTACGCTTTGCAAATAGATTTGCAATTCCTCAATCATTTTTTCTTTGTCAGTATCACTTAGATTTATGTATCGTCCATATGGCTCAACATCTACAACAGGTGGAAGCATTTTGGAGGCAACAGTTACTGTATTGCAAAAATTCTGTGCTTGGTCTGTTCCAGAAGAATCAAAGCTAAAAAAATGATATGCTCCAATTCGTAAATCTGTATTCTGTGCCTTACTCCAGTTCTCATCAAATTGTTCATCTTTATGTTGTGAACCTTCTGTTGCTTTTATATAGGCAAACTTTATATCTTCTTTACTTAGCTTATCCCAGTCTATCTCTCCCTGATAATGAGAAACGTCTACACCTTTAATCGGATACTTTTTCTTTGACGGATTATTGATATGAATAACACCGTAATATAAAAGAATCATTGCCAAACATATCAATAATACTAGCGCTACAATAGATAATAGTATTTTTCTTTTTAACTGTTCCATCCGTTTTCGTAGCCTTCCTTAAGATAGGCTTCAAGCATTTCCATTAAGGTATCATACTCCCCAATAGAGTTGCTGCCAGCTTCCCCTATAGCATATTTATGAGTAAGAGCATCATAGATAAAACTATCATCATCTACACATCCAAGCCATATAGACTTCTGATCATCACCCTCCCACCAGTCAAACAAACACAAATCATCACATTTAAAGTACTCAAAAAAGTTGTTATTCTGTCTATAGTACTCCTCTAATTCTGAAACAACGCTTCTTTCTACGCCGAATCTATCACACATATCTCTAAAAGCCTTTATTTCCTTTTCTGAAGCTGGTGTTATGTTAACAGTATGACCATTGCAACAGTACCCCCACTCATCCTTACTACAGTATTTTTCAAACAATTCTTTAACAGTCATTTTTTACTCCCCTTTTTATTTTTCATAAAATGATGCAAAAGCATCTCTATGCTGCATATGGATAATCATACCTGTTTTTACTAAAAAATAAAAGCCGCCTTGAATTTTTTCCAAGAAAAAACAGCTTTTTCCACCATAAATTGCTCATCTATAGTTCCTCCTTTTGACTGGATTTTGCTTTAAAAAAGAAAAAGCAATGAAGCTAAAATATAGCTCCATTGCCTTAATGTACTCACTTTACACCTATACAACTACTTAAACAATTACTCCTAAGTGCCTTTTATCTGCTACTTTTTTGTAATTTATAACACTTTTAGGTTATATTATTATGACTTACAGGCATATACAATTGTCTGAACCGATTATTGGTTTTATTCTTTCAACTTCCCAAACTTTTCTATAGCCTCATCTACCGTCATATCACCTAATAGCACGTGGTGTGCCGCATATCTGAACTGCTTAACAGCATTGTCGTTTATCCCGGCCTTTGTACTACAGATAACGCGCTCTGATGGAGTATTACCAAGAGCAGAATAAATACTGTCCAAAGATAAATCCTTAGACGTAGTTATAAGACGCTTTACAGAAGCCATGTTTCCAAGTTCCTTATTGGATATTAAGAAACGCATAAACTCCATAGCCATATCCTTATTTGGACTATTCTTGTTCACAGAAAAGTTCATGGCTACAGTATCGATTACAAAACCGCCCTTATCATCGAAGGGAACCGGATAAAATTTGTATTCAAATGGCGATGCTAAAAACTTATCTGACTGACTCTCTCTTTTTTTGGTACCTGATGCCACATCAGCTGAGCATACCAGCATAGGCACATCTCCCTCAAAAAAACGCATGATGGCAGCGTCATAATTATCTGATATTTCATTTGTACACTTTGAAACATCAATATATCCCGAATCTACAAGTTTTTTTATTTTCTCAAGACAAGGCCGCATTACTTTTCCTGATTGAGAATCTAATTCATTGAAACCATCCCTCATAGAAGGTTCTGCTATTATCGCATTCACCAAAGATGGATATCCGAAATTGTATTCAAAAGATCCTGAAGATGATGATACATAACCCATCATAGGCGATGAATAGCCTTTTTCCTTTAATTCTTTGCAGATATTTTCAAAATCGTTCCAGGTAACAGGAACATTTATCCCCTCTTTTTCAAACAAATCTATATTTACAAGCATTCCAAATGAAGTAGCAAGAACCGGTGCCATAAGAACCTGACCATCCTCTGTCTTCCTTATAAGACTCTCTCTTACACATGAAAAATCAATGCCAGTATCCTCTTTTGCCAAATCTGCTGCCGATTCAAAAATATCGCTGCAAGAAGGATTTCCCCACATCCAATAGAAAGTGCAATAAATATCAGGAGCTTCCTGACTTAGCAATGAATTACCAATAGAATCACCATAGCCGTCAAGATAAATATAGCTTAACTCAACATTTGGGTAATACTCATTGAAGCGGTCAAATTCGCTTTCCAAAGCCTCAAAATTCGAATAGCTTCCGTATACCTTTATAGAACAACTTTGCGATTTATCAAGCTTTGGCACAAAAGAATCATCGTTTTTTACATCTCTGCATCCTGATGCAGTAACAATTATAAAGACAGTAAGGATCACACCCAAAATATTACACCACACTTTTTGTTTCATATTTTTCCAATCTCCTGTAATATCGTTTCCTTATCCATTGATTTTAAAAGGTATCCTCTAGGATTTTGCTTCATCAACTTATGAATCGTCTCTTCATCATCTTCACCTGTTAAAAAAACCACCGGAATATTCTCTGTAGCAGGATTTTCTCTCAAATGTTCAAGAACCTTAGAGCCATTCATATCTTTCATCTCATAATCTAAAAGTATCAAATCCGCCTTGTTCTTTTCCAGAAACAAAAGAGCCTGTTTTCCCGATTTAACAGCAGTAATCTGATATTTATCAGAAAGCCACCCTCTTAACATTTTTAGATAAATAGGGTCATCATCAACAAGAAGAATTTTTGGAGGTTCAAAAAATTTTGCCAGTTCCTTGCCCAATAATTCATACATTTCTAAAAGTTTCTCTACATCTCCAATTCTAATTGCAAGTGTCCCATCTTTACCTGAACGTTCGAGCTCTTTGGCAAGTTGGCTTATCTCTTTGGCTCCTATAATAGAGGATGTACTCTTTAAAGAATGTAGTCTAATAGTTAAATCATCGAGCAATAAATCTTTACACATAACTCTAATCTCTGCACTATTTTCTTTCACAGTCTCTTCATACAGCTTTAACGTATCAAGATATGATTCTGCAGATTCGCAATGAGAAATGCCTTCCTTTGCATCTAACCCTGTCACTTTTTCAATACCCTTAGGAAGATTTATGCACTCATTAACATCACTGCTACTATCATTGGCTATATACTCCACAACAACCTTCTCATGCGGCAGATATTTTAACAGCATCACTTCAAGGCGCTCATAATCTATAGGTTTTGCCAAATAATCAGTAAAACCTTCTGCAAGAAACATCTCCCGCATACCTGATACTGCATTTGCGGTAAGACATATAACAGGTGTGTCCTTATTTGGGCTGTTCTTAATTTCTTTCATCCTGTAAAGAGTTTCGATGCCATCCATATCCGGCATCATATGGTCTAGAAAAATCATATCATACGCATTCTTTGTACACTTTTCCAAAGCTTTAGCACCGCTTGATGCGGTATCGATATTCATCCTGGTGTCTTTCAAAAGACTTATAAAAACGCTGATATTAAGCGGAGTATCATCCACTACCAGAATTCTTGAAGAAGGCGAAATAAAGCTTTGTCTATATCCTTTCTTTAATTCAGTTTCAAGAAGATACGCTTCCTGATAGTCCCCAACCTTTTCATTGCTCATAACGCCCTGCCTAACAGCAAATGAAAACTCTGAGCCTTTACCATATTCACTGAATACTTCCAGATTAGAGTCCATCATAGTTAGAAGGCTTTGCGTAATACTTATCCCAAGCCCTGTTCCCTCGATATTCCGATTCTTGCTTTCCTCTAGACGTTTAAACGCAATAAAGAGTTTGTGAATATCCTCCTCTTTAATGCCACTTCCCGTATCAGCAATGCTAACCTTTAGCAAAATCTCTTTCTCTTCAACTGACAAAGATTCATAGGTAACATTAAAAGTAACAGATCCTTCATCAGTGTATTTCACTGCATTGGAAAGAATATTCAAAATACACTGCTTAATTCTAAGTTCATCTCCATAAAGCCTTCGGGGAATATCTGGGGATATATTTACATTTAACTTAAGCTTTTTCTCATCTGTCCTAATACGAATCATATTTACAAGATCATTTAACGTATTTACGAGATCATATTCCACAGGCACAATATCTAGCTTACCAGCCTCCAGCTTGGAGAAATCCAAAATATCATTAATAAGGCCAAGAAGCGTATTTTCAGCCATCCTAATAGCTTCAGAATATCTAAGAATATTTGGATCATGGCTTTCACGACCAATCATTTCATTGAATCCGGTAATAGCATTCATAGGTGTGCGAATATCATGTGACATCATTGAAAGAAAATTTGACTTGGCGGCATTTGCCTTTTTGGCCTCTTGTGCTGTAATTGCAAGCCTGCGGTTAAAGAGCATCATCGCAGCCATATTAAAAATGAGCAAAGCAGCCAATGCACCAATTGTACCGCCTAGAAGGACCCAGTCCACAACATCTAAAATAAGGCTTGACTTGGGAATAGCATTAATAAGAAACCAGTCTTTATCCAAGGTTACCGGAGTATGCGCAACAACGCACCCCCTCCCTTTAGAATCTGTTAATTCTACAAGTCCTGTTTCACCTATTACCTTCTCCTCAAATTCCTTTTGACTCATATAGTTTGTATTATTATAGGATTTAAAATACTCGAATAGATTAGAATTTTTCAGTAAACTCCCATGAACCATATAGTTGCCGACATTATCGATAATAGCAAGATCTACATCCTCATACTCACCCTTTAAATATACAAGCTTTCTACTAAGTTCACTAATAGGGATGATACGCATTAATAGCGCTTTTCTAATTTTAGACGAATCCTTTTCACATAAAGTTAGAGTATTTAAAAATGCCATCGAAAGAACGCCATTTTGAGGATTTGCAAAAGCCTTCGTCTGTCTGATTTCATTATTTAGATTTTCTTCGCAAAAATCGGAAAACAGAGAATAGTTCTTATAGGAAACCGAATAATTCCCTGCTTCTTTGAGACTTTCACACCGTGAAAGTCCGGCAAAAGATTTATCATCATAAAAAATAATATGTGCATCAACTTTATCAGAAATTGATGCCCTGCGAGTAAAGTCAACTGCCTCTTCTATAGTCATAGGCTTTCCTTCATCTAGGGCATAGTGATTTATGTAGCTAGCCCAAATATCACATAAATGCTGTTCATCTTCAAGATAATTGGCAATAATCTGCCCTGCAGTCTCTGCAGTGTTTTGAAATACCTGTAATTCATGATCATTGCTATCTTCCCGTTTATTTGATGTGTGCTCAACAATAAAGCAGATAATGAAGGTAATAATGATTATATTTACAATAATTGTAAATCCTCTTTTCACTAGGCACCTCTTCTTTAATCAGGTCTGTCCCGCATAGTGTAGTCTTTATCTTCATCAATCATTTCAAGCATTATTCCGGCAAAACGAGGGTCAAACTGTCGTCCCATTCCTTCCTCAATCTCAGCTCGTACCTTTGCCTGTGGAAGTACATTTCTGTAGCTGCGGTTGCTAGTCATAGCATCGTAAGCATCTGCCACAGCTATGATACGTGCAGTTTCAGGAATGTCAAACCCTGATAATCCGTCAGGATATCCTTTCCCATCAAATCTCTCATGATGCCATTTGGCACCACATACCAGTTCAGGCATTTTTTGAATATTCTCAAGAATACGACCGCCTATTTCCGGATGCTTCTTGATCTTTGCAAATTCTTCATCGGTAAGCCTGCCTGTTTTATTAATGATATTGTCAGGGACTCCGATCTTTCCCACATCGTGCAGTAATCCCATCATATAGACAGCATCGAGCTGTGCTTCGTCATAACCGCATCTTCTTGCTATTTCTCTGGCGTAAGCAGCCACACGACCTGAGTGACCTTTAGTATATGCATCCTTAGCATCGATTGCATCTGCAAGTGATGCCACTACCTGCAGAAATAATTCCTCGTTTTCTTTAGTCTTCTTTTCAACCTCTTTGGCAAGATTTTTCTGAAGTTTAATCAACTCTACTGCATGTCTTACCCGAAGATTAAGAACTCCTGATATAAAATCCATAGCTCCAAGTAAAAGGCCTCGAATCTCTGCCTCCTCATCCTCTTGTCCCGTCAAAAAGATAACTGGTGTTTCATTTCCCTTATTTTCCATTTTTCTAAGTCTGATAAGGGTTTCAAAGCCATCCATACCCGGCATTTTAATATCTAACAGAATAAGCTCTGGACTCTCATTTTGGGATATATATTCAAGAAGCTGCTCTCCGGACTTAAGTGCAACAGTCTTCATTCCTGCACCTTTTAGGCTTCTTAAAGCTTCTTTTAAAATAACAGGATCGTCATCAATAACGATAATCCTCTCGGCCATAAATATTTATCTCCTCACAGAACAACATAAAACGTTTTGCTATTTGTATATTTCGTCTCAGACACGCTTTTTTTGAATATAAACAGTCAAAATCTCTAAATATATTATAATAGATTATATATAGTGTTTTTCACTAGATAACTATAATCAAAATGGTAACAAGGAGATGATATTTCAATGAAAAAATTCAATGATATGGATACTGAACTTCTTTCTGATATTTATTTGATTATTGATAAAAAATGTGCCGAAGTAGAAAGCCACCTTGAAAATGGTGACCTTAAGAATTTCACCATTGTAGTTCATTCCTTAAAAACCACCTGCAGAATGATGGGAGAAAAGAAACTATCGGAGGACTTTCTGGAATTGGAAATGCTGGGAAAGTCTGAAACCTATGATGCACTAAGTAAGGTACGTGAACTTACACCTAATATACTTGACAGATTTAGAAAATTAAAATTAGAACTAATGCCATATATTAATACAGATAGCGAACCCGCTTTGCATTTTTCTGCTTCTGAAATTTATTCTCTCCTTGAGGAAGTTGAATTATCTGCTGCGGACTTTGATATATTAAGAGCCGAAACGGCAACAAAAAAACTCCTTACCTATCAATGCGATAAGGAGTTTTATGAAAAACTTAAGCAGCTTTCCGACCTGGTAAATGAACTGGACTATGACGAGGCCAGGACTTTGGCAAACAAAATAAAAAAGTCTGTGTGACTACTTAATCAAACAAAAATATCTAATGATAATAATTATTCTATGATATTTTTATACCGATAATAAAGTCTTATATGTTCTATCGATTGCAAATGCTCCTATAGGCGCTGTTATAACTATCGCCAAAACTGCTACAGTAAGAACAGTATCACCACATGCAAATCCAAGTGCAAGAGGAATACCTCCAATTGCAGCCTGAACAGTGGCTTTTGGTGTATATGCCATCATTACAAATAATCGCTCTTTCTTTGTAATATTTGTTCCAACAAGGCAAAGAAATACACCAAGCATTCTGAATACGAGCGCTCCAATGATAAGCAAAACAGCTACTACTCCAACTTTTCCAATGTAACTAATATTAATAGCTGCTCCTACAAGAACAAACAAGAGTACTTCAGCGGCAACCCAAAGTTTTTCATATTTTTTTGAAAGTCTTTTGGCTACATTTTCTCTCTTTTTCTGTAAACCGATACCAATAAACATAATGGCTATGAGAGAGGAAAATGTAATAGGCGTTTTCAAAGAATCTTCAGCAGATACCAAAACAAAGGAAACAGACAGTATTATCAGCACCTTTGTCGTATCTCGCATATGAAATTTTTGGAAAAAGACTGTCAGTATTATTCCTATTGCCAGCCCAATAACAACTCCTAAAATAATTGATACCGGTATATTAACAAAACTTATAATTGATACCCCATGTCCCTGCATCATTCCTGTAAAGGTAGTAAACAGCACTATTACATACACATCATCAACAGAAGCTCCCGCCAATATCAACTGAGGAATGCCTTCTTTGGCTCCATACCCCTCATCCATAAGTTTAACCATTCTAGGCACTACGACTGCAGGCGATACTGCCGCCAGAACAGCCCCCAAAACAGCCGCTTCCAGGCGCGTTAATCCCAGTAATCCCGGTGCCAATATCAGCATTCCAATAAGCTCAAAAGTTGCCGGAACAAAACACATTAAAACCGCCGGTCTTCCAATCTTTTTTAATCCAGATAAATCAAGCCCCAATCCAGCTCTTGTAAGAATGATAATAAGAGCAATCTTTCGCAGTTCGGCTGATATACCAAGAATACTGCTGTCAATAAGATTAAATACATACGGTCCTAATAGTATTCCCGTTATAAGAAGTCCTATAAGACTTGGAAGTTTCAGCTTCTTGCAAAAATAGCCCAGTAGCATACCGATAATAAAAATTAATGAAATACTAAATAACATTTGCCCTCCTTTAGACACAAAAAAACTGACAACTTCTGCGTAATTATAATCGCAGAAGTCATCAGCTTTAATCAGCGGTTTCAGTAATAATTACTTAGGGAGAACTTCATTCCCTTATATAGAAATATGGTATCATATTGATTCTTTTACCGCAACATTAAATGGCCATTTTTTTCAAAGTAATCCAGTCATCTTCCACTGTAATCTCACCTCACCAGTAAAGTCAAAACCGTTTTTCTTATAAATCCTGATTCATTTTTATCTAATTTCTCTTCTTTTTCTTCAACCACAAAATTATTGTAAACATCATTGTTAAGAAGGCCTTCTGTTTGGGCAGTAAGCACTGTAGCTGTAGCTGCACCAACTACATTTGTAGCTGTTCTAGCCATGTCAACAATTGATGAAATTGGAGCAAATAAAACTATAAACTCTATTGGAAGTCCTGACGCTGCAAAAAGTGCTGTTGCAGTGATAGTGGCTGTTCCCGGTACACCAACTGTTCCAATTGATACAAGAAGTGTCAAAACAATAAGAAGAGCAAACTGACCGATTGAATAATGGATTCCTTGCTGATTTATTGTAAATACCGCAAGAAGAACCGGCCAAATACCTGCACATCCCGGCATACCAAGGTTTGCACCAAGACCGGCTGTAAATGCTGCCACATCCCCATCTACACCAATATCATCTTTTAGTTTACTTACCGTAACCGGAAGTGTACCAACACTACTTTGTGAAGTAAATGCCACAACAGCTGCAGGTGCTATTTTCTTAATAAATGTAACAGGGTTAAGCTTTGCAATAACTGCTACAAGTATGCTTTCTACTCCAAAGAGCTGAATAACGCAAAGAACATATGCCAAAACCAAAGTACCAAGTAATGGCAATAAATCTGCCACTTGACTTCTCCCTACTGCTCTTGCAATAAGTGATGTAACTGCATATGGTGTAAGACCAACAAGAAAAGCAACTGCTCTGCCAAGAACTTTATTTGCAGCATCAACAAATACTTTGAAAGGCTTTACTGACTCATCTTTTCTATAAACCTTGTTGTAAGAAATGGCTACTATAATTCCAAATACAAGAATCACCTCTCCATAATCAGCCAGCTTTTGACTTTCTGGAGCAAATCCAATGTACCCCTCTGTGATAATAGAAAACATCTCAGATTCAAGATCATCAACCGTTTTTTCAATAAGAGTTTCGAAGCCATCATCTTCTGCTCTTCTAATCATTTTCTCATAAAGATTTCCTATCACATTTTACTTAGCAAATTAGGGAAAAGGCTCTTGACAAGCATTTTTGAAAGACGTAATGTGTTTTTTGTGGAGAAACATGAAGTTCCGCATTATTTAAGTGGAATGATAAGCTTTTTGGGGTAGAAAAGCGGGAGATTAAAAAAAGGAATCTCAAAGTATTAATGTTATAGTCTTAAAGATTCTGGGAGATTAGTATGGAAAGGTGGAGGAAAAATGTCAGTAAAAAAGTTAAATGTTCTATCAGCAATACTTTTGGTTATTGCAGTGTCGGTGTTGTATAGGTTTGTGTTTATGATTGATGCACCTGGTGGAGATAAGCCTATATGGAAGATAAAAAGTGTGATGCTTTCAACAAAGGAGAGCAATACTCAGAAAAAATTCTGGTATCTGCTTCCTAAGAGCAATTTATGGACAGGTACCAAAGTAGGATATACCAAATATGTTGATGATCCTATCAATCCGACGTTTTATTATGGTTTTGAAACTGAGGATTACAAAATAACTTGTTATAATAATGAGTTATTACCGGAATATATCAATATAAATTATCATATTGTGGATGATATTTACGTAAGTTGTTCATTGTTCGAACTAGATAAATTCAAGAAAAAACCTTTCGATTATATTTATAAGAAAGGCGAAGGGGATTTGGAAGAGTGTGATGAACAGTATTTTTACAAAAAATGTAATCGAACTCCGGATGAAATATATGAGAGTATGTCTGATATAAAGAATGAAATATATAATGCTGTGAATGAACTCAGCGAGTCAGAGTATAAACAGATTAAAGCTAATTCTATATTAGCAATAGTAGGTGCTGTAATAATCATAGGAATACTTGCAAGAATAAGAAAGAAATTTTGTCCTGCAAAGCAGAATCCTTGCTGATGATTATCCTAAATCTCAGCAAGAAGTCATATGATTCGTAATAAGATAAATGATAAATTCCTGGAACTGGAAGAGAATCAATCTATGACTGAGGATGTAGTTGCCAAAATATATGAGGAATCAGTCGAAACATCTTATCGAAAAGCTGGTGTTGAAAGCACTCCAGAAGGGATAACAAAACAGACTGTAAAGAATCTTCTTCACAACACACAATTCCCTAAGAGTTTTCAAATTCCAGAGAAAAAGAAACAGGTGGATTATCTGTACATTGATGCAGATGAAGATCACTATCATTTACAGTTTAGAGAAAAACTTGGTGACATTAAAATAGATGAAAATGGTAGAAAGAATAATGGAGCCATGACAAAAATGATTTATGTTTATGAGGGGATTGAGCCCGAAGCTCCTAGAAGCAAACGTAACAAACTGGTAAATCTGCCAGGCTATCTTTATAACATTCTTGTAAATTTTACGCTACAATCGAGTAGGGGGAATTTCTCTTAATTGAGAAATTCCGACCTCTCAGTCGAGTAAGTATTTCAACTCAACCTCAAGAAATTTCCGAAGAAACAGCTCTGTTTCATTAATTTCAATACTTTTTCCACAGTATATAATTTATATCTTCAAGCCATGTATTACCGTTTGTTCTTACAAGATTAAGCCCTGAAACAAAAACGCAGAACGTATCCACAATATCTTCCGTATCATGCCCAGGTTCTATGCAGGTTGCACAAGAACTTATAACATAAGGCTCCCCTTTTTCCATACCAAGGTACATCATGATATGTCCCTCCATGTACACAAGTAGCCCTGGTGTCATATCTGCCATGATGCTCTTTTTCTTATCAGGAGTCATTAGACTGCACTCTATGCTCCCAAGATCTGACCTTTGGGCGATTGCTGCCGCATTTCTCGGAAGGTCTAAACCGTAGCAGCTATATACCTGACGTATAAATCCGGAACAATCATTTGATGAAAGAGATCCACCGTAGCCATAAACTCGTCCCAGAAACTTAAAAGCCTGCCTTATGACACTCTCGGAAGTCATAGTCATAAAACCAGCATGAACATCTTTTGATACAGGTATAAGCGTCTGTTCCATCTGCACATATCCATTTTCGCCGCGATATGGGATTTCGACCACGTATGCGCCAAGGCTACTCCTGCCGTTTATATTTCCATTGCCTTTGGAAAGCTTCACCCTTGTTCCCATAGGCAGTATCTTCCCTGACGAATTAGTTGAAACTGCTGTTTCATCCATCACAATCTCACTCCCCGTTACAACAAGAAAATCCTCCGGCTGACATATACTACTCCACTGCTTTTTGTCTGTGCATATAGCAAGAGTATCTTTTTTCACCCATCCAAGATAGGAACCATCAAGAACATAAACCCACTCACCGTCTCTACTTTCACCCAAAACGACCACTCCTGTAAATGGCATAACTTCAGCACTTATCAAATCGTTGAAAAAAATCTCATCCTCATCATCAGACACGAACTCATCACTTGGAAGCTTTTTGGCAACAGATCTGTCTATGCAAATGGCATACTTGGGAATTACAGTATCCGGTATATCCACGTCCAGATTCGAATCTTTTTCCTCATCCATACCAGAATACATAAGTGCCTTAACAACATTGCCTGGGATACTATCTGGAAGATTGTACATGAACAGCTTATAATTTCTGGAATCTTCTTTGCTATAATACTCAACGTAAGATGGATTGTTACTGTTGTAATCTTCAATCTCCTCTTGCGAAAAGAGAACCTCACTTCCTCTGTCCCTTATCCAAAACTCCGGTGCAAGCATATCCACATTTGTTCCATCAATCGTCTGAACCAAATCGCTGCTATAAGTATCAACATCCATGGTCGCCATACTCCCCGCAGCGTTATTGTTCGTACTATATATCTGAAAAAAAGCAGCACCAAGGACAAGCACCGCAACAGCGCCATAGACTGCAATATATGTCTTTTTCTTCATCTTCAAACTCATGATCTCCTCACCCTAATGCAATATCCACATATCATAAAAAAAGGAATTCCCGAATAACACCACAAAGAAGGAAAAAATGGCACAGGCTCAGCCATCCCCATCAAAAGAATCGCCGCTGCACCAATGCACAGATACTTCAACGATTCTCTTTCATTTTTTGAAAAGAGAGTTCTAATCCCAGCAATGCACCAGCTAGCAATCAACATCATCCATGTTGCAAAACCCAAAAGCCCATGTTTTCTAAAAAGTTCCAGATACATATTGTGAGCATGAGGTGCTTTGATATCATGGCGCCCGTTATATATGTTACAGACACTTTCCCTGCTAAGAGGCGAGATTCCAAGAAGAAAACGCCTAAGCGTCCTAGTACACTGCCTGATGCACGAAGACCAGATAAGCGTTCTGTCAGACAAGGTTCCATCATCATCTACAATTTTTCTAACTGCAAGACCTGATATAGCGGGAATCGCCCAGCATCTGCCTGTAATCCTGGCAATTGCAATCATGACTATTCTATAAATATATGTTGGTAAAAGAAAAGATTTAAGAACTACCACCATTATCGTGATAGACAGCAGCATTAAAGCTAAAATTCTGCCCCACCTGTATCTTATCCTAATACGATCCAGTTTCTTATATAAGAGCACAAAAGAATAAATACCGGCTACAAAACAAATCCCTATTGTACCTGTTCTGCAGCCTGTAAGTCCCAGACAAAACCATCCCAGAAAAGAAGCAAGGACATAGAAACACCTTATCTTTTTCTCTGAAACAAGCAATCCATAAATAGCCACTATAATCATGGAAGCACTGGCTATTCCCATGCTGTTGGCATTGTTAAGACCACATAATCTTCCGTTTTTGATACATCCCTTGGCCAAATCTACCCATGGCTCTTCGGACAGCAAGAAACAACTTGCATGAGCTAGTACATACAGACACATCAAACTCATACCTAACGTATATATTTCTGAAAAATATTTGAAAATTTTTATTGGATCAGGAACAATCTGAATGATAAAATACAACCCTAGAAATATCATAAAGGCGCAAAAAAAGCGCGATGTAAAAAAATCTGCAGAAAGTCCCAGGCTGAAAATCGTTGAAATCCAAGATAGAGCTAAAAATAAGACAATAAGACATGTATCAAGATTCTGATACAAACGTTTCAACACTACACCTGTAATCATTAATATAGCGCCAATCGGTGCCATATATAAATAAAGTCTAACATCTCTTGTACCCCAGATGCCTTCAAAAGAATAGATAAGGACTATAACGCTGATAAAAACAACTACTACGCGTTGTAGTAACCCCGTGTTTCTCATAGCAGTTATCATAATAGAAACCCTTCCCCAACCAAATTTCGTCCAATTTTTATTTAACTATATTATAATAATGTTGTCAATATTACGTTTTACTTTGATAACGTAACAGATATTTAGATGTTAAGAACAGACCGTGTAGCACATCCCCGGGCTGACTGTTCCCGATCAGGAACGGCGACTTAGGATCGTGGTTCTTTACGTTCTCTTTCACAAGTGCCGCATTCGTATTGGCATAGCAGTACCTGCAAAGATGTCCACAAGTATCATATGCTCCGATATCTGCCCCCATAAGGCAGGCGCATTTATTGTTCCTCTGATTCCTGCTTCGTTTAGGAACATCGAGTCTTGCATGGAGAGCAGTCTCAAAAGTCTTTACCGTCATACAGCCGGAACAATCTGCACCATATGATGCAAGATCATTTCCCTCAGCACACGGTCTGATGATCATATCATGCTGTTTTGCGATCTCAATAAAAGCTTTGCCAATCGTCAGTCTGTCCTTCTTAAAAACCTCTCTTGCATCCGGGAAGTTCCGCTCCACCTTCTTATAGATATCGATGAAGCTGATCACACAGGTCTTCGTGTATCCTGACAGTGTTGCGGTCATCTGCTCGAATTGATCTATATGCCAATCCACAGAATGCTTATCATCCACAAAGATCGGATCATATCGCCAACCAACGCTGTCTATACTGACGATATCAGAAAGCTTCTTAAAGTCTTCCATCACTTTCTGCTTGTCCGGAACATTAGGCTCGATATCTTTCCCATACGGCGTAATAGTAACGAACCAGTATTGTCCGTATGGCTTTAATGTATCCATATGAGGCAACATCGGTGCCGGATTCTTCGTACAGAATGCAATCAGATTCACAACCTCTGGGGACAGGCTGTACCTGGTCACCTGAGACGGGTTGTAGGGATTACGCACCAGCACAAAGCCTTCTTTTATTCTGTTTATCAGCCACTCATGGTAGAACGCCGGTATGTCCGTTCGCATCCCCGTATTTATGATCATGAAATCACTTCCTCAATTCGTCTATTACCGTACCGATATCCCCATCGATACAGATGGCCTGCTCCCGCCCCGATTACAATAGCATCTGCTTCTTCAATAGCCTTCTTCAGTTTCTTTATCTCATCCGAGTAATTGCCGGTAGATTTCATAGTCGATATCCTTTCAAACATTAAATATCACCTCGATGCTGCTATTTGTTTCCGTACGGTAATCACGAACTTTCTGAACCGCGATCTCTGCAGCCCTCTCATTAGATGCAAGAGTCTTATCATAGAACTCATGCATCTTCTTCATGCTGTCTTCATTTTTATAAATGAACTTCCCTTTCTTTATATCGCTCATAATATGTTATCCCGCAACAGGAATCTCATCTTTCTTCATCCAATATCTGTTGCCATCATCACGAAAAATCTTATAGCCAAGCCATTTCCACCGGCGACTCCAAGGATCATAGCCGTTGAAACCGGAAATGCATCATCCGCAGTAGATCTGTATCGCCCGGTGAGTAAATTCAGCAGTTCCTTCTCCACCCATCTTATTAATGTTCTCGGTGAATTCTCCGCCACCGGCATACATCTTACCAAGTCCGGAAAGAATTTCATTAGAACACTTATAAAAATGCTCGGTAATAAAACTCTGCAGCTTCCTTACCTGATTCTGTACTTCTGCAGAAGCAGGATCCTGATCCTTCATACATCCAAACTCTTCAAAGATTTTCATGAAATTGGCCATCATACTTTCTTCCTCGCTCTTTGAACTCTTCCTGTTCTTCTCTTCGAATTCCTTATATTCCGGAGTATTACCCCACAGTTCTTTTGCGCGCTTGGCGTATTCGTCTAATTTACTTGAATCAAATGCTGTAAAATCCAAATGTCTCACTCCTCTCAGTTTTAAACCACGGCACATAATAATCAGATTTTCGATGTGTTCCTTCTTTAATTCTAGAATTTCTATCTGCTGGTCAAGTGCCAATCTCTTGTCAAAATCAGATCTGGTTACGATATCCTTGATATCCTTAAGAGGAAACTCAAGCTCACGAAACAGTAAAATCTGCTGAAGTCTCTCCAGCGCCGCATCGTCATACAGCCTGTATCCGGACTCGGTATACTCCGCCGGCTTTAAAAGTCCTATCTTATCGTAATACTGCAGCGTGCGTATACTCACTCCAGTCAGTTTACTCACTTCATTTACTGTCTTCATGGCTATCATCTCCTTCACGTGTGATTACATCATAAACTATTACGTTACGTCATAGTCAAGCAAAAATAAATAATTTTGCAAAAAAGATCGGCCTCAAATCCATTTCTGAATTCCTTGCATCGGAGTTTTAACTTCGAATTCAAAAATTGTCATCCTACGCCAATGGCAGGCAATACCTTTTGCTCGATAAAATCCACTCTGTCAAATATCCTCGGCTTAAACGTACCTGTCACTCCAACAGATACTTTTTCTCTTTGTTTATATAGATGATATTTCCGCTGTCACCAATCGCCGCATATACCTCTTTATCATCATAGGGTTTGTACCATAAGTAGCCATAGTTCATAAAGCCAAACCGTTCGCCTAGCTTGAGATGGGGAGAGAGCATATCTTTCAGATATTCTTCTGAGATTATTCTATTTCCGTTATACAGGCCATCATTCAACACCATAGCGCCGATTACAGCCATATCTTTCGCTGACATACATAAACCCCAGCCCGCAGTAACGCAGCCCCGAGGGTCGCTGTACCATTCATATTTCCTTGGATTCTTATTCATGAAAAACTCAAACTGATCTTCTTTGGAGCTGTCATAGTGAGCAGATGCCTGATTGTGACTTCATATATGGTCTTCTCCCCACGCTTTACAATGTAATCAAGGAAAAAATCTATCACCTTTTGATCCACGTTTTTGATAAAGCCCTTGTCCAACGCAATTCCCACAAGTAACGCCATAATTCCTTTGGTAACAGAATTGACATTCATAGCATTTAAGGTCTTAAATCCGTGCCAGCAGTCGTCATAAACATCCAGCCCTTCTTTAATCGCATAAATCTGGCAAATGTTACTCTCGTTTCTGGTGCTTTCAGAAACGTATTTATGAAGTTGTTCTTTCGTCATTAAAAAGCCTCCTCTTAGGAATGGGTAGTGTCAAATCTGACACCCCCTTTTTGTTACTAAAACCTTTATTTTCGGGAGGTTTAAATAAAAAGAGCATTGACCTCCCTTTTGGTATAATGTTAACGACCAAGAAAACACTCCAAAAAGGAAACAATGCTCATGAACATTATACTTTATTTACTTCAAATCATCCACCAACTTTATCAGCAGAATTGCTGGCTTATTAACTTTATATGCAAATATATACCGTTAAAGCAATGGGCCTTTGATGATGCACATTCCCCGAAGTACCAGAAGTTTAAAATAGACAAGTTGCCTATTGTCGAAGAACCTCTCCCAAAACTCAAAT